>JAGORR010000003.1 GCA_018062765.1 Minisyncoccota bacterium
TGCGCGCAGGAGTTGGGGAGACCGCAGAGACCGCGGTGATTGGATGGGATGACGCAGACTCGCTGCAGCTTGGGGTGTACTCATCGCCGACTGATACGACGATTAGTCCGTTTGTGACGGTGACTTCGGGAGGACTCGTTGGTATTGGGACCTCTTCGCCAAGCGGCACACTCGACGTTTGGTCGACTCGCGGTCGTTACGCATCGTTTGCGGCAAATGGAAGGAATACCTTTTCTGCGAATGACAACACGTTGACTCCCGTACTGACGCTCCAGAACACGATGGAGACTGCCGGCCATGGTGCGTCCCTTGTTTTCAATCTCGGGTACGGCGGCACAGGAAACATACAGGGCACGGCGGTTACAAGCGGGCGTATCTATACGGTCGCCGAGAATACGTATACGTCGACCGCGTCGACCCAGGATGCGTCCTTGGTGTTTGATACAGCACTCAACGGAGCTCTTGCGGAGGAGATGCGCATTACGTCTGCGGGACTGGTTGGTATCGGTACTAGCACTCCCAATCGAGCGCTCAGTGTTGCCTCTAGTGGCAACCTCATTTTTGGGATTGAGCGAACCGCATCTCAGATTAATCAGTACTCATTTGAGATTACCAGCGCATACGGAGGTGACTCAGGTAGTTTCAACCTGATTGCAACGTATGCGGCTGGCGACATAGCGCTCAGAGGATCAACCTCCGGAAATGCACAAATGATTCTTAAGGGCGCGACAGGCTTTGTGGGAATCGGCGACACCGCACCAAACCAACTCCTCGGCCTCCTAGGGACCAACGCCCAAACTTCCATCGAAGAAAGCGATACGGAGTTCCTGCGCACAGGAGTGGGCGAAACTGCCGGCACGAGCATCATCGGATGGGACGACGCAGACTCCTTCCAACTCGGGGTGTACTCATCGCCGACTGATACGACGATTAGTCCGTTTGTGACGGTGACCTCGGCTGGTCTTGTTGGTATCGGAACGACGACCCCGGGATCGCTCTTCGATGTGCATTCTGCGTCTGCGCCGATACAGCGTCTCACCTTCAGCAACACTGGAAGTTTTGGACGCTTCGCTATATACGAAAATGAAAACCCTGTTGGACAGATTCAGGCAATCGGCTCTGGGTTCGCTACAACCGAGCGTCAGCTTGACCTCGAACTCTTCGCTGACGCAGACATCTCGTTGTGGGCGGGTAACTCAGAGACTGTTACTTTCAAATCCGGCGGGAATGTCGGTATCGGCTCAACGACTCCAAACTCACCATTGGTTATAGGGACGGGCAATCTCAGAATGAGTATAGATGCGGGTGAGGGTATCTTCTTTGACGCTGGTACCTCAGCCGGTATCGGTTCGCTGGTACGAAATAGTACTATTGGAGGCGCAAACGATATGGTGCTTACGGCCCGTTCAGGCATTGGCTTTACGGGTAGCATTACTTCGTATGACCAAGCGATTTCTTCCTACCAGATGTACCTCACCTCGGGTGGCTTGCTTGGAATCGGTACGACAGCACCAAGCCGCGCCTTGGATGTGTGGGGATCTTCTGCGGGTACGACGGTAACGACCGACGCCAACCCGTCTGTCGTCGTAACGAACTCGAACACCACGAACAACAACTATGCGTCGTATGTCTTCTCAAGCATCAACGCCAGCAATGTACAGTTCTCAGGCGCTAAGCTTTCCGCCATCTTTACTGACCACACCGCATCGTCTGAAGACGCGGATATCGCGTTCACGACCAAAGCAGCCGGCACCATGGCTGAAAGGATGCGTATCGTAAGCACGGGTAACGTGGGAATCGGTGACTCGACCCCAACCGAAGGAACTTTGGTTGTCGGTAGTGCAGGAGGTGGAAACATCTACGCGACGTTCGCGACCGCCGGCACCGATACCCTTTGTTGGGACGGCGCCGGAGCATCCCTCATTACCGATTGTTCGTCGCTCGCCGAGTACAAGGACAACGTAGTAAACCTATCCTTCGGTCTTGAAGCGATACGACAACTTACCCCACGCGAATTCGACTGGAACATCAGCCACCAGCGGCACGACCTCGGCTTCGTCGCGGAGGAGGTTGCAGCCGTCAATCCGCTCCTCGCGACCTGGAACGAAGAAGGTGAACTGCGTGGCGTGAAGTACGAGAAGATGGCTGCGCTCCTCACGAAGGGTATCCAAGAGCTCGACCTCCGGACACGCTTCGCGTCCTCGAGCGCCACCGGCGTATCGCTTACAGTGGCTTCTTCGACTGGGAACATTTCTATAGGGACGACGACGAACGCACTTTATAAGCTTGCGGTTGGTGGCGATATCGCTGCGACTGGCTACGTGAACCTTTCGACCGAGACCTCAAAGACGAACATCAGCTACCTTTCCGCTTCTACGACCGACGAGATTCTTTCTGAAATCGAGAGTGTGAAGATTGCGACCTACCGCTACAAGTCGGAGAGCTCACGTAATCCGCTTCGGCTCGGGCTCATCGCGGAGGAAGCACCGCGCGAGGTGCTCTCGGTCGACGGTAAGGGCGTCGACATCTACAAGCTCGCAACCTACAGCCTCGCCGGCGTCCAGGCACTCTCTGACCGGGTTGCGATGACGAACGCACGAGTCGATTCTCTGGAGGAGCGCATCAAGCGTCTTGAGGACGGCAGCATCACGGTCGCCTCCGGCTCGCCGTTGACATTCTCCACCTCGACCCTGGTTGCGGCACTCGAGAGCCTTGGTGTCTCGATACGCGACGGGGTACTCGCGGTCGGAACGCTCGTGTCGGACCGGTTCGTCGTCGCCGCAGATGACGAGGGAAGCGCGGCAGCGGGATCGGCAGTCATTCTTGAGGGAAGTCTTGCGGTAGAAATAGAGAACAATCGCGTCGCCTCGACTTCGCGCGTCTTTATCACGATGACGTCGCCACTCTATGGTGGTTGGTACGTTACGGATAAGGGCGAAGGCTCCTTTACGGTCGCGCTTGAGGAGGAGCAGGACGATGACGTCACCTTCGATTACTTCATCGTCGAGACCGAAGGACAGATAGAAGAGCAGGAGGGTACGCAGATTCTCTCTGAGCCAGAGGAAGACGAGGAGACTGACGAGCCGGTTATCACCGACGCGCCGGAGGAGACGCCGCCTGCTACGGAGCCTCCGCCTACGGACGAGACTTCCGAAACCCCTCCGAGCGATGCGGGAGAGGGTGAGGAAGGCGCCGAGACGGGTGCGGATGAAGGGGGAAGTGATACTGGTTCAGATACTGGAGGCGAAGCTACCGGAGGAGAATCAGCAGGAGGGGAGGGCAGTGAATCTGGTAGCGAGGGCGGTGGGGAACCGGGAGGGGAATCATCAGGTAGTGAGTCCGGAGGAGGAGAATCCAGCGGGGGAGACACAGGGTCTTCGGGCGGAAGTGAGGGCGGAGGAGACGGCAGCGCCGGGGCTTAATCCCTAGTGCTACAATCCGTACATCACACTCTTATATATATGAATACCGTACGCGTAGGGATTAACGGATTAGGGCGTATCGGACGCGCATTTATGCGGGTGGCGCATGGCAGGCCTGAAATAGAAGTGGTCGCGGTCAACGACCTCGGCTCCATAGAGAACCTCGCGTACCTCCTGAAGTACGACACCGTATACAAGCGCGCGCCGTTTACGGTGCAGGCGAAGGAAGGGAATCTCCTCATTGATGGCAGGGAGGTCAGGGTACTTTCTGAGAAGGAACCCGCTAAGCTTCCCTGGAAGGATCTTGGCGTCGATGTTGTCATTGAGTCGACGGGCTTTTTTACAGAGTTCGAGAAGGCGGCTGCGCATATTGAGGCCGGTGCGCGCCGCGTTGTCATCTCGGCGCCGGCAAAGGAGACGGAAGGAGGCTCTGTCACTGGAGCAACAGTCCTGATGGGTCTTAATGAGGACCGACTTCCCACCTGCGCGGTGTCTTCAAATGCGTCCTGCACCACGAATGCGGCGTCGCCAGTGATTGCGATACTCGACCAGGCTATCGGAATAGAGAAAGCCATACTTTCGACGACGCACGCGTATACCGCTTCGCAAGCTATCGTCGACGGACCATCGAAAAAGGATATGAAGGAGGGAAGAGCGGCCGCTCAGAATATCGTCCCAACCTCGACCGGAGCTGCTATCGCGGTCACCAAGGCCTACCCCGCGCTTTCTGGAAAGTTCGACGGTATATCGCTACGTGTGCCTGTGCCTGCTGGATCTATCGCGGACATCACGTTTGTCGCAAAGCGAGCTACGACTGTCGAGGAAGTGAACGAAGCGCTCCGCAAGGCCGCAAAGGATACGCGCTGGCAGGGGATATTCGCGGCCTCAGACGAGGAACTGGTTTCTTCCGACATTATTGGGGAGCGGTTCGCGTCTATCGCAGACCTCGGGATGACGCGAGTCGTCGATGGAAACCTCGTAAAAGTGCTCGCGTGGTACGACAACGAGATGGGGTATACCGAGACGCTGGTGCAGCACGCCATTAAGGCTGGTCGCTCATAGCTTACGAGCTTCATCTAAAACTCCGCGCCCTTCGCCTAGCTTCACGGTATGAAAATATTCTTCGCAGCAGACCACGCCGGGTTTCTTCTCAAAGAGGCCTTAAAGGATTTCGCGCACACCTTAGGGCACGAAGTCGAGGACATGGGTGCGACGACGCTCGTTGCGGAAGACGATTATCCTGACTACGTTACGCCGCTTGCCAATAGTGTGGCATCTTCTCCTGGGTCATTTGGCGTTATCGTAGGAGGTTCCGGACAGGGGGAAGCAATGGCAGCGAATCGCGTCCGCGGCGTACGCGCGCTCCTTTTTTACGGCACAACAAAAGCATTCGCTCCTATAGAAGCGGAAGGAACGCCTTCCTCTGATGGTTTTGATATCGTGCGACTGGCACGAAGGCATAATGATGCCAATGTCTTATCCTTAGGTGCGCGTTTTGTGTCGGGTGAGGATGCGCGCGAGGCATTGCGCATATTCATAGATACTGCATTCTCAGGCGCGGAGAGACACCGCAGACGCATTGCAAAGTTCTAAAAGGAGTACGGTATACTTTAACTTATGAAAAAGCAGATTCGTGGCTTTACGCTCATTGAGCTCCTCGTTGTCATTGCAATAATCGGACTCTTGTCATCGGTGGTACTTGCCTCCTTGGGTCAGGCAAGAGTATCTGCTAGGGACGCCAAGCGAGAGCAGGGACTGATACAGCTTCGAAACGCACTTGAGATATACAGGACAGCGAACGGCGCGTACCCGCCTTCCTGTAACGGACATGCTGCTTGGGGAGGTGATAACTGGGGCTCGCCTACCTGCCCGACGAATTACATCGTAGGTCTTGCGCCGACCTACATCGGTGCCTTACCACAGAGAGCGGGGACGTCAGATACATACATATATAGAACTGACGCGTCAGGCGCAAACTACAAGTTACTCATGAGCGGAATCGAGGTATATAACAGTGCCGATTCCTTAGCTGATCCTGGTACCGGAGGTACCCCACCAAATTGCACCAATGTTCCTGGGCGCAGCAATGCATATGCCGTACATACGGCGGGTGGGAAGTGCTTCTAGATAGAGTTATCCGCATGCTCTGCCGGAAAGTTGGTAGAGAGGCATATACTGAAGCGTAATGGGCGTCATAGTGCCGGCCATCATTCCAACCTCGAAACATGACCTCGAGGAGAAACTTCGTCGCCTGTCTGGTGTTACTGATTTCGTGCAGATAGATGTCGTCGATGGAAAATTTGCGGGGCCTGCGTCATGGCCATATGGCGGGCACGAGTCGGAACTCTCTAGCATGGAAAACTTGCCGCAGTGGGGCGAGTTTAAGTTCGACATTGATCTCATGGTCGAGCATCCTGACCAGGTCTCAGGTCTCTGGATAGATCAGGGTGCGTCGCGCGTGACGATACACGCTGAGTCGACTCGCTACCTTGCGAAAACGATGGAGGAATTAGAGAGTCGGTACGGTCACGATCAGGGATTTGCACCCGAACTCCTTTCGTTCGGACTTGCGGTGGGAACGACAACTGATATTTCGCTCATAGAGCCGTATCTCCACTTCGTCGAATATGTGCAGTTTATGGGTATCAGGCGTATTGGAAAGCAGGGAGAGCCGTTTGATGTATCAGTAGTTGATCGCATACGTGCATTACGCAAGAAGCATCCGGAACTTACGGTGCAGGTAGATGGCGGCGTCAATCGAGCGACTGCTCCTGCTTTACTTGAAGCTGGCGTCGATCGTCTTATCGTCGGGTCCGCGCTCTGGCTTGCTCCCGACCTTAAGGCTGAATATGACTTCTTGATGTCGCTTACGGAACAGTACGGACTATATGAATAGCTTTTAGCTGCTAGCTGTTAGCTACGAGCTTTATGAGCGAGCCAATCCTATCATTCAAAGAGCTCACGGTCTGGAAGCGTTCTATGGAGCTCGCTAAGCAGGTATATTTTTTTACTGAGTCACTTCCAGTTTCCGAAAGATATGGACTTGTAGATCAAATGCGACGTAGCGCGGTTTCGATTCCGTCTAATATCGCAGAGGGAAGGAACAGAGGAACGAGGAAGGATTTTGCCCAATTCTTACGCATTGCTATCGGTTCTGCCGCTGAGTTAGAGACACAGCTCTTACTATGCGAACAAATCCATTCATTATCGGGAGATGCGGTTAATGCGTTGCTTACAGAAGTTCAAAAGATGCTATCTGTAATGCATAGGAAGCTAACAGCTCGTAGCTGATAGCTAAAAGCTCGTAGCGCTCACGTTATACTGGAAGCGATGCTTTCAGATCGCGATATGAAGAATCTCGAAGCGCAAGCTCGCGCTATCCGCGTGACCGTCATCGAGATGCTCACAAAGGCGGGCTCGGGACACACTGCGGGCCCCCTGGGTATGGCGGATATTTTTACTGCCTTTTATTTTCATATCCTCCGGCACGACCCCAAGAATCCTGAATGGGCCGAGCGCGATAGACTTATCCTTTCCAATGGGCACATAACTCCTGTGCGGTACGCAGCGATGGCGCACGCCGGGTATTTTCCGGTCGAGGAGACGCTCACGCTCCGTAAGTTCGGGACAAGGCTGCAGGGACACCCGGAACGTACGAAGCTTCCCGGTCTCGAGACAACGTCAGGCCCGTTGGGCTCAGGGCTCTCGCAAGCTGCTGGGATGACGTATGCCTTAAAGATGGACGGCTCCCGGAGCCGCGTGTTCGCACTTATGTCGGACGGAGAGCAGGAGTGCGGGAACATATGGGAAGCGGCGATGTGGGCGGGGAAGTATAAGCTCGCAAACCTGACGGCCGTCATCGATCGGAACAACATTCAGATAGACGGGAACACTGAGGACGTGATGCCGCTGGAGCCTCTGGCAGACAAGTGGCGGGCCTTTAATTGGCACGTCATCGAGGTGGACGGTCACAACATTCCTGCATTCATTGAGTGCGTACGACAGGCGGACGCGATACGTGAGAAACCGACCGTCATCATCGCTCACACCATTCCCGGCAAGGGAGTAAAGGAGATTGAAGGCGACTATCGTTGGCACGGCAAATCGCCCTCGGCTGAAGAAGCTGTGCGGTTCCTCAAGGAAATCAATCATGCTTAACAAAGACGCAAAGCTCGTCGAGAATCCGTTCGACGAAAAGATAGAGAAGAAGCCAACTCGTGACGGGTTCGGGCTCGGCACCGTTGCCGCAGGCAAGGCAGATCCGAACGTTGTCGTGCTATGTGCAGACCTTTCTGAGTCGACACGTGCTGAATGGTTTCAGAAGGAATTCCCAGACCGCTTTATCGAGGTCGGGGTTGCAGAGCAGAACCTTGCTGCACTTGCGGCTGGCTTTGCGGCTGTCGGCAAAGTACCGTTTATCGCAAGCTACGCCGCATTCAGTCCGGGGCGTAACTACGAGCAGATACGCACGACAATAGCCCTGAATCAGCAAAAGGTAATCGTCTGCGGGATGCATGCGGGAGTCTCGGTGGGGCCTGACGGCGCAACGCACCAGATGCTGGAGGACATTGGGCTTATGCGGATGCTCCCCCATATGACGGTGATGGTGCCGGCAGATGCCGAGGAGGCAAGGAAGATGGTGGAGGCCGCGGCCCTGCTCCCTGGTCCTTCCTATATACGGTTCGGGAGGAGTGGGACGCCTGTGTTTACGACCCCAGAGACGCCGTTCACTGTAGGCAAAGCACAGATACTCTGGAGGAGCGAACGCGCAAAAGTCGGACTCGTTGGTGTTGGGTCTATGGCACATGTCGCACTAATCGCAGCACGCGCGCTCGAGGCTGCGGGCGTTCCATCCATTGCTATGAACCTAGGTACGATAAAGCCAATCGATACTGAATCCCTTACTGCGCTTGCGCGCGAAACGTCGCGCATCGTTGTCATCGAGGAGCATCAGATAGCGGGAGGCGCCGGAAGCGCCGTGCTTGAAGCGCTCTCGGAGCGTGCGCCCGTGCCGGTGCTCCGACTCGGGCTTCGCGACGAGTTCGGGCAGTCAGGTGAGCCGGACGAGCTTTTGGCACATTACCGACTTGATGCTGCTTCAGTAACTCATGCCGTGCGCGATTTCGTTGCGAGAAAGTAAGTACAGGATCTCTCATGACGCAGTACCGAAGCAGCTACGACAGAAAAATAGGGATGTATTTTGCGTTTCTCGTGGTTGCGCTTGTGGGCGCCGCAGCATCGTTTGCCATACTTTCCTCGATTGAGGACGTGGACTGGGAAAAGGAAACCGACTACTCGAGCCTTATCAACGACCCTAGCGGAGCGAAGATACCTGATACTCGCTAGGCGCGTCAGCTAAAAATCGCTCTATCTCATCGCGCGTCAGGAGCCCCTGCTGAGCGCCTACTTTCTGTACGACTGCCATCGAATTTATTGGTCCCCAAAGAAGGGCTTCCTTAAATGTCTTTCCGAGTGAAAGTGCTGCGGTAACGGTTGACGCGAACGCATCCCCTGCGCCCGTACGCTCAAACGGCGCGCGGGTGTCCGGGTACATGGGTATGAAGAGCATCTCCTCTTCGTGAAGCGCATACGCACCATTCCGGTTATCCGTTAGCACGACTGACTTCGGACCAAGTGTTTTGAGACCTTTCATAAGCTCCTTCACGTCTGTAGAAGACGAGCCGAGGATGCGCATCGCTTCCTCCTTGTTGCAGAAGAACAGGTCTGCTCGTTCGTAGAGCGACTTAAGCCGCTCGCTCCCGAGCTTCATCTGGAAGGTGCCTGGCTGAAACGCAAATCGCGTCTCCGGATGAGCCGCAAGGTATGCGGCAATCTCGTCGTGGTACGCCTCGGAATTTGCGGAAAGGGAGCTCAGGTAAAGCCACGCGGGCGTGCCAACCTCCGGGAAGCGGTACGGGTACTCCTCATGGCGCACGAGTATCGTGCGCTCGCTTTCAAACCAGAGCACGTAGTGGTAATTGCTCTTCATTCCCGCGTGCGTCGTGATAAAGGAGGTGTCAACACGCTCACCCGTAAGCTGCTCCAGGTTTCCTTTACCAACCTCATCGTCGCCAATATCGGCTACGAGTGCGCTCGTAAGCCCTATGCGTGCTGCGGCGACCGCAGCATTCGATGCGTTCCCCACGGCACGCATCACTTCGGCGCTCTCGTAGGGAATCTTGTCGCCCCAGTGCATCGATATCGTGCAGGACTCGTGCTCGTCGCACGTGACCTTTGCTTCGAGGAGCCGTATGAAGGGCTCTGTGACGACGTCGCCGACCGCAAGGAAATCAAATTTCATGGGCATAGCGTACAGCGTATAGCGGATAGCGTACAGAGAGAGCAGGGGATTTTACTAGCCGCTATACATTATCCGCTGCGTGCCACAAGCGCACTTCTTATTTCCTAACTCGCTATGCTCCTAACGAAATAAAGTCGTATACTGCTTCTATGATAGATCTTTGCGGTTGTGCAAAATTGCTTATGGCGCCCGGGAAGGGCATCCTTGCGGCGGATGAGAGCGAAACTTCTGCTGACAAGCGGCTCACTGCGTATGGCATCACGCCCACTAAAGAGATGCGGCGTAAATACCGTAATCTATTTTTCACCGCGCCTGGCGCGGAGAAGTATCTCTCTGGCGTCATCCTCCACCTGGAGACGATTAAGCAGAAGGCTGATGATAAGACACCCTTTTTGGACTTGTTGACAGAGAAAGGCATCATCCCGGGGATAAAAGTGGACGAAGGACTTGAACCCTTGGTGGAAGGATCGAAGGAGACGATAACGACCGGGCTCCTGACACTGCCGGACCGCTTGCCGCCACTCTATAAGGCAGGACTACGGTTTACTAAGTGGCGCGCAACGATTCGTATCGAGGGAGATAAGTTCCCTTCCACGCACGCCTTGGTAGAGAATGCGAAGCGACTTGCGACCTACGCACGCATGGCACAGGAAGCTGGGTTCGTGCCGATACTCGAGCCCGAGGTCCTTTTTGAGGGAACGCATTCGCGCGTGCGCGCAAAGACCGTACTCATCCAGATACTTAAGACCATGTTCCATGCATGCGAGGACCAGGCGGTAGACATTTCCGGGGTTATTCTCAAGACCGCGATGGCGCTTTCCGGTAAGGAAAGCGGCAAGACTGACACACCTGAAGAGGTCGCGCTCGATACTGTCGAGGCATTGATGGCCGCCGTTCCGCGCCAGGTTCCCGGCATCGTATTCCTCTCCGGCGGGCAGGGGACGGAACAGGCGACCGATAACCTCGCGGCCATTATGAAGGAGGCGAAGAAGCACAAGGCCCCGTGGCCCATGACCTTCAGCTATGCGAGGGCCTTGCAGGACGAGGCGCTCACGACGTGGACGGGAAAAGAGACTCAGGTTCCCGCTGCGCAAGGAGCATTCCTTGCACGGCTCCAGAAGGTTGCCGCGAGCCTAGATGCTTAAGCAACCACCTTTTGGTGGGGATAAAAGCGCTTAGAGGGTGCTGTCGGGGTATGGTTAGGGTATATGGCAAACGTATCATTTAACGAACCGCAGTACCGCAGTGTACAGAGGGGAAATAGGTCATCTTTTTTAGCAAACATGGCCATTAAAATGGGTCTCGCAAAGGATGACGCGGGTGCGCAAAAAGCACTTATAGTGATTGCGGCCCTTGTCTTAGCCGCCACTGTTGCCGTTTACTTTTACGCATTTCCGGCGCCTCCACCGCCCCCACCGCCACTTGAGATGCCGTAATAGGAACACTGGATATCAATCATGAAGAAAAATAAAGGATTCACCCTCATAGAACTTCTCGTCGTCATCGCGATTATTGCCCTCCTGTCTACTGTCGTACTCGCTGCACTTCAAAACGCGCGCGCGGCCTCTCGTGACGCGAAGCGTTTGTCGGATCTGGACTCGGTGACGAATGCGCTCGAGCTCTACGCATCCGCAAACAATGGCGTCTATCCGGCGGGTTCCGGCACGGCAAATCCGATTTGTGGCAATAACACTTTTTGCCTCGCATCCCAATCCACTGCGCTCGCGCCGTATATAGGGAGCATTCCTGCCGATCCCTCGTACGCCAATCAGGCATACAACTACCGATATTGTGCCGCAAATGGTAACAAGCAGTACACCATTCTTGTGAAGCTCGAGAAAAATACGGATTGGTGCATCCTTCGCACTGGATCCAATGTTTTTGTCCCTAGCGGAACCAGCTGCTGGATGGCCGCCAACGGCGTACCCAACGGACGCTCCTTCTGTAACTAGGCTGGCCGTTGCATCAGCTCAGTGGATGCGGTATAGTCGCCGCAATGTTCAGCCTAGTAGCCGAGAAGCGGTCGGAGACCGGGAAGCGCGCTCGCGCGCTTGTTGATAATGGCCGCATGGCGGCCGTTGTCTACGGTCCTAAGCAGGAGGCGACGCCTGTATCAGTTGCGCTTGCCGATTTCCGCAAGGTGCTGCGGGACGCCGGCGAGTCTTCTGTCATCGAGCTTTCAGGCGTCGCGTCCGGCGCGCTCCAGGTCCTCATTCACGAGGTAGACCTCGACCCGGTTACCTCGGTGCCACGACACGCTGACTTCTACGCAATCGAGAAGGGTGCAAAGGTAGAGGTCGCAGTCCCTCTTACGTTCATCGGCGAATCTGCAGCCGTGAAGGCCGGCGCAAACCTGGTCAAGGTCATGCACGAGCTCGAAATTGAGGCTGCTCCTGCAGACCTTCCGCACGACATCGAAGTAGACATTTCTGTACTTAAGGAAATCGGCGATCAGATACACGTGTCAGACCTCGCGCTTCCTAAGGGCGTTGAAGCGAAGGTTGATGCTGAGGAAGTTGTAGCCCTCATACAGGAAGTGAAGGAGGAAGCGGAGGAGGCTCCAGCAGCTATCGACATGGATGCTATCGAGGTAGAGAAGAAGGGCAAGGAAGAGGGTGGCGAAGAAGCTGCAGAGGAAGCTGCTAGCTAATAGCTGTTAGCTTCTGGCTTCTGAAAAAGCGCCGAGAGCGCTTTTTTCGTAATACGGTTGTCTTTCGTCCGTCATAACCGATACCGCAAGGGCATTTCTTGCTTTTGTAACTCGTCATGCTCCTCACAAAACAATGTCGTATAATGACTCCAATGGTTCGACGGATGTTTATGGTGCTCGGGATGCTTCTTTTGGTCGCCTATATTGGCGCTCCAGTCTTTGCGGACGCACAGACCCTTACTCCTGAAGAGCGTGCGCGCCTCGAGTCGGAATACGAGCAGCTCCAGCGCGAAATTGCGGAGCAACAGAAGATACTCGACGCGACCCGCGCGCAGAAGGCTTCGCTCCAGGGAGATGTTACGCAGCTGAATGCTCAGATAAAGCAGGCGCAAGCGCAGATCGATGCGAAAAATCTCGCCATAAAGAAAATTACTTCCGAGATACAGCAGAAGAATCAGGTTATCGGCACGCTGACGAGTCGCATCGATCGAGGGCGTGAGTCCCTGGCTGCGATGATGCGCCAGAGGAGCGTGCTCGATGATTACTCCCTGGTCGAGATCGCGCTTTCCTCCGAAAGCCTTTCCACGATGTTCCGGGATGCGGATTCATTCACGCAAGTCGAGGATCAAATGGAGGTTCTCTTTAACGACATACGCGTCGCGAAAGCGGAGACTGAGGACGAGAAGGCGGCGCTCGCAGACCGGCAGAACCAGGAGCTCGATGCGCGTTACGAAGTCGAATCCAAGAAGAAGAAGGTCGCTGAAAGTGAAGCTGAGAAGCAGCGCCTCCTCGCGATTACGAAGAATCAGGAGACCGAGTACGCTAAGGTGCTCGCTGAGCGGCAGGCGAAGGCGGCTGCGATACGTGCTGCACTCTTTCCGCTTCGCGACGCTGGTGCCATCAAATTCGAGGATGCTTTGGCGTTCGCTAAGAACGCGTCTGCTTCTACGGGTGTTCGACCCGCATTCATCCTCGCGATACTCACGCAGGAGTCGAACTTAGGCGCAAACGTGGGCCAGTGCTACCTCACGGACGCGACGACTGGGGCCGGCAAGGGAAAGAATACCGGCACGCCATTCCCGAACCTTATGAAGGTTGACCGGGATGTGGCGCCATTCATCTCGCTCTCCAAAAGGCTTGGGTTCGACCCATATGCGCAGGTCGTGTCTTGTTCGCAGTCGGTTGGGTACGGTGGCGCGATGGGCCCGGCTCAGTTCATCCCGTCGACCTGGGCTTCCTACGAAGGTCGTATCGCGCAGGTAACCGGGAAGGCCGTGCCTAATCCGTGGGCTGCGGAAGATGCCATTGCGGCGATGTCGCTCTACCTCATGGACCTTGGGGCTGGCGCAAAGACCTATACCGCAGAGCACACGGCTGCCGCTAAGTATTTTGCGGGCGGGGGGTGGGCAACCTTGGGTCAGGGCTACGCCAACAGCGTATTGGGTCACGCCGCACGCATCCAAACCAACATCGACTTCCTTGAGGATAACTAGGTGAATCCCCAACAAGCAATACAGTCAGACGTATAGAGAGGTATACTACGGTCAATGAGACTTCTCGCGTCACTTGCTCTTGCTGCAGTAGCCTTGCAGCCGGGCATTCTTTACGCGCAAACGAGTTCGCCAGATGGGCAGGAAGAGCGATTTGATATCAATACCGCAGCCAGTATTTCTGGCAGCGAGTTAATGGCGCAACCAGAAGGCCTGTCCTCATGCGATATCTACTATGAGTTCGGATCGACTCCGGTTGTTATAACTGGGCCATTGTCGGAAGTTTCCGCAGGGACGGAGGTTTCCTTCAACGGAACCATCGGGAACAAGAATACGTATGAAATTAAGGACGCGGCACTGTGGGTGAAGGTCATGAAGGGTCGAGCAAGCGAGAAGGAGCAGAATGGTCCGGAGGTCGTGGACTGGTTTGAGGTCATCGACTCCGTCGACCTACCTGCCCAAGGCTCTGTCCCTTTCTCCGGGACATGGAACGTCCCCGCTGATGCTCGTACGGGCGAGTACAAGATAGTCACGTTCGTCGTAAGCTCCGACCGGTTTAATTTCCAGGGACTCTCGTTCACTGACGACGTGGTCGGTGTAGCGTACCCTTTCTCGGTTGTGAACGGCACGGAGGCTGGCGCGTATTTCGCTAAAGACGGAGTGAGTGTCGCAGGCTACCCATTCGCGTTCGCTGCATTCCCGCCTCGTGTCGAACAAGCCGCAACCGTACCCGTGGTCGCAACGATACAAAACGATACGCCGGCTCCCTTCAGGGGTCAGGTGGAGTGGAAACTGTATTCATGGGATGCGGTCACTGAGGAGCACTTCCTTGAGGAAAAGACCCAGGATGTCGAAGTTCATCCGAATGCAACGGCCGAGGTTACGTATGAGATTACGGACACCGAGCACTCCGTATATTACGCAGTTGGCACGCTTCACACACCAGGTAGTGGTTCCAAATCGATTATCGGTGTACGCGTGGTCCGGGAAGGGATAAATACTCCTCGATTCAACTTCGTTGGCATACACCCGAATGAGGACGGAACAGCCACTGCTGTCGCATGCCTCCATTCGACTGGACTCGCGCCTACCGATAATGCACGGGTTGAGCTTTCCACATACCGAGCAGGCTTCATTGGAAAGATTCTGAACCTCATGGGTCCTTTGACCAGCACCACGTACGAGGGAAGAGTGGGCACGGAGATTTACGCGCTTGCCGCAGCCGTTGGTAGTGACTCCCACGTAGTATCAGCGTCCCTCTGGCAGGGAGACGAGCATATCGACACGGTTACCTTGAACTATTGCGCAGATGCATGCACCTCATGGACCCAGTACCTCATCGTAGTAGCCGCGGTCTTCGTGCTTGGTCTGGCTCTGTTCGTTGTGACGATTATGCTGAAAAGAAGGAGAGCTGTTTCCGTACACACTCCAAGCGCGCCAACGCCGCCGTATGCAAGTTAAACATCCGTTCAATACCATGAAGAGTACCTATGCACTTGTCCTCAGCGTCCTGTTCGTCGTCGTGCTCTTTTCTCCGACGTTAGCGAGTGCGAAGCAGATTGAGTATTACACCACTGACTTTCCCGACCTTGGGCAATCGATGTATCAGATGGGAATCATCAGCCAGGGTGAGCACTCGGTTCAGGGCTGGATGATTATGAGCGAGGTGTCTGCGAGTGTCCTTAATCGCGCCTCCGTGACACGACTCGATACGAACGCCCTTATGAACGATGGGGATGAGGTAGAGGTCGGTACGAGACTTCGTCTTACGTTTGATAAGCATAACTACACTGACATTTATTGGTTCGGCACCGGTGGCGCACAGGACTCGCCGTACGGTAATTGGCGAGAAGGTGCGACCGCTCCACCGCGCGCTTGTGACGCCGCAGATAAAATAAACAACACGCCGTACACAGCACCTCAGGTATGGACGGTTCACTACGATAACGGAAGCGATTACCGCTTCCTCTACGATAACTTCGTGGAATTCGTCATCAGCCCCCCCGAAAAGACAATCACTCCGGGCTCTAATCTCGGCAGCTGCAGTGCGCTCTCAGAGAATGCTGACGGAACCGTTTCGATGGAATGTACCGTTACTGGCGCGGGAGCACTCAATCCTGTATTTAACTACGACGAGACGCTCGGAGATTTCTATTATCGAATTGAAGTTCTCGATGGCGGTGGTGACTGGCCTGAGGGATGCTTTGGTACGTCTTCTGATATGAGGCAGGTGATAATCACAGGCGGATTTGGTGTCCCAACTTCGTACGATTTCGTTATGCCAGCGCAATCGATTCCGTTCTCGTTTACTGCTGTAGAGGCAGACAATCAATCTCCAAACGCACCGACGATAGCTGGGTCTAGCGCACTTACCTGCGTAACTCCCGGTACCCCAGTTTCAACGACGTTTACCCTCTCCGCGACTGATCCTGACGGGGATCAGATACGCTACAACATCGACACCAATAACAACGGCGTTCCTGACGTATCTTTGCCGTCCGCAACGACCTATGTCTCGAGCGGAACTTCCCAAAGCTATACTCGCGCAAGTCTCGATTCCTACTCTTTCAGAGTCCAGGTACAGGACCCAGACGGAAGTGTCTCCGCGTGGGTCACAAAATCGGTAACGGTTACTCCATGCGCGACGCCCGCACCTACGGCGCTCCTCACAGCAAGTCCAGGCACAGTGGCATCAGGAGGCTCGTCAACGCTTACCTGGTCATGCTCCGGAACGGCAACCTCCGCATCCATAGATCAGAGCATCGGTGCTCTCACCCCGTCTGATGGAAGTTGGGCGGGAACGCCAAATGGCGGCACACGCTCGACGGGTGCTCTCACCACCGCTAAGACCTATACCCTTACGTGCGTTGGTCCTGGCGGGCAAACATCTGACACCGAGACGGTTACCGTTGGTGACCCAGTAACCAACGGCGTCTGCTCGGCGACGCATTATGCCTGCACTACTGGAACGAGTACGAGCAATGTTGACGGGGCTACTGCCTGGACCTGGACGTGCCAGGGCTCTGGCACAGGAAGCACCAATGCGTCTTGTACCGAGAACAAGCCGGTCTCCGCAGTACTCCCTAACCTCACAGCATCGAGCGTGACGGTCCCAGACGCCGAAATCAATGATCCGGTCACTATCTCGGCACTAATCAGGAATGAGAGCGCAACCACGACAGGTGTTGGATTCACGAACCTCTTCCAGATAGATGACAACGCGGACCATACTACCCTTATCGCATCGAGGAACGATACCTCGCCTCGGCTGCTTGCTAACGGCACCGACACCTCTCAGGTTTCTTACACCTTCACCACGGCCGGAACATGGTACGTGCGCGCCTGCGCGGACAAGCTGAACCGGAACGATGTTGACGGAGATGTCGATGAGTCAAACGAGAACGACAACTGCAGCGACACCAATGCCTGGACAACCGTCAACGTGAGTGAACCATCGCTTTCTTGCGATGTCTCTACCTTCACCGATACCAACGTGAACGGGGATATCGATCCAGGTGAGAGTGTCCGTTTCGCGGCCTCTCCAGCCAGCCTCGGGGCATCTGCCTATACGTGGGATCCGTCGAATGCTCCGGCAGAATCGGGTAAGGGGAGTACATACAACATAAGTTTCCCTGCCTCAGGTACCTACCAGATGCGCGTATCAGCATCCGGATACGAGGACGGGGTATGTTCGGTGCCTGTAGGACAAGGACAGTGCGATGCTGAGGACATCACTCTGAGCGCAGCACCTAGTCGCGTGCAGAGCGGGTCGCAGACTACGCTTTCGTGGGAGATTCCGGGGGTTGATGATGGAATCACACAGTGCACAATCAGGTCTGACAAAGACGACAGCTTCCAAGTTTCGATTCCGATACCTCCTGGCCAGTGCACAACAGGGGACGATGGCTCAGAAGACTCTCACGCTATCACTACGCAGACGACTTTCACTCTGACGTGTGGAGGAACGACCGCGACGGTTACTGTGGATGTCATACCGGTAATAAAGGAAACGTAGCCGCTGTGCACAATATCTGCCGAGGAAGCGCCACAGGCGGGCTATCATAGGAAACATGCCCCCAACCGCTTCCTACGAGCCCGCGTCTCTGACTTCGCCAATCTATGCTGGGCCTCCGGCTCATCCACCTCGTGCTCGGCCATCGCTTGCAGCGCAGTACCTTGCTGGCGGTGCGCTTATCCTGCTTATCGCCGGAGCCGCGATATACGTATGGGAGCGAGAAATGTCTCATAGTGGGGAGCTCATGGTCGCACTCGGGCGTACTCCCGGAGGACCGCTCGTCCTTATCGGCGAGTCCTCGGCCACCTTGCCTGACGCTGCGTGGATACCTGAAGGGAAACTCCTTACAGACGCTGTAACGACGTCGTCGGGCGTCTATGTGCTCCTCTACGAGCCAGCATCGCTCACGGCGAACGTGTACCAGAAGCGGGGAAGTTCGCTGACGCAGGTGACCTCATCCGAGACGATGAAATACAGCCTTGAAGCGGATAGGGAAATCGACCGGCTCGCATACGTGTCTACCGTGCTTGAAAGCGAGGCGGCTCTCGCGAACATCGTCGCGGCTGAAATCGTGCTGTTAGAAGGCGGTGTAGAGACGAGCGTCAGCCAAGGGCTCGATCTCGTGGGATTTTCCGGTGGGGAACTCGGCATAAAGACGCGTGACGGCGTCCTCGCGTATAAGGACGGCGTCGCGCGCGGCCCGGTCTATGAAGGAGATATGCCGGTCTCTGCGACCGACGGGAAGCGGTTCGTCGCGTATAACGCGCTGTCGCGCGCCATCGATACGTACGATTCCTCAGGCGGGTTCAGCGACCTCCGGTACGAAAGCTCGATGCCGGTCGACTACGTTCCGACTGCGCTCGGCTTCCATAAGGGAGAGCTCATCGCTGCAGGCGTTTCTTCCGCGGAGACGTTCTTCGTCGTGACACCTGACACCCGGATCACGCTTCCGAGATCCGCTCCGACTACAAGCGGGGTACCATTCTCGTTCGCATCCCTCTCGCTATGACCTTCCGATTCTCATACCCCTATCTCGCGCTCTGCGCCTTGGCACTCGCAGCGTTCACCGGCCTTTTCGCTTCAGCTATATCCGTTCGTGCCCAGAATGAAGGGCAGATGCTCTGCGGATACCTGGGTGGGATCTACGGCCCCGGCATCATCATCTCCGGCACGATACCGCCTTGTCCTACTGCGCATGAGGCGTTCACGAATCCCGAATATGGCGGAAACAGTCAATGCGCATATCCAGGAAACCTGCTACCTGTCTGTTCTCAGGATAAGTGGTTCTGGGTGGATATCGACGACACCAATCCGCCTGACCCGGAGGATCCGCCTGACCCTGAACCGGGCGACGACGTGACAGCGACGCTTACTGCGAACCCCGAGACGATAGAGGACGGAGATGAGTCGGTCCTGACTTGGAGCTCGACAAACGCGACGTCGTGCGTAGGTACGGGATTTTCGACAGGCGGCGCTACCGAAGGCTCGGTACCTGTGTTTCCGTCAGAGACCACGAATTACATCGTTACTTGTACAGATGGCACCAATGTAGGAAGTGATGGCACCTGGAGCCTCGAATACGCAGACGACATCAGCGATATTCACTGCCCATCTGGATCGTTCAAGTCCGGGAATGCAAACGATACCAATGTATATAGCGGCATACCGACTTGTTCATCAAGTAATCCTACTGGCAGTGCATGCGGCAATGTAGGTGGCCAGTGCAAATACAACACATGGTATGCGCCTGGCGACCCGCTAAACTGTTGGATCGTTACTGATCTGTACACCTGCGACACAACGACGGCTTCTCCTGACTCACATATTCATACCGCAAGCGACTCAGTGCTCGTGACGGTGACAGATGCAACTAATGAGCTTTCAGCTACCTGCTCAGTCGCGCCCGAGACTATCGAGCAAGGAGATTCCGCAATCTGGACCGCCTCGGCCACGGGCGGCAACGGTACCTACGCGTATCAGTGGAGTGGCACTGACGGCCTTTCAGGCATCACCGCTTCGGTCGCGAAGCAGTATGTGATGCCCGGAGAGAAGGTCGCGCAGGTAGAGGTCACATCAGATGGTCAAATTGTCACGGTCGCGTGCAACAACAGCCTTACCGTAACGGCCGCTAGCCTCCCTAACCTGCAAGCCTCGAACGTGACGCATACGCCTGCAGAGCCCGAGAGTGGGCAGGCGGTCACTCTACGCGCGACGATACGTAACGTGTTGTCGAATCCGACCGTAACCGGATTTGAGGATCAGTTTCAAATCAACAAAGATTTCGTACCGCTTGTCGAAAGCGACATAGACGACACGGTTCAGTTTGGCTCAGGCGCGCTTGCTGGAAATTCCTCGAACATCGCGAGCACCCTCTATTACTTCCCATCAGACGGCGTGTGGTATGTACGGGCATGCGCCGATAGAACGGAGGATGGAAGTGCACCATACGACGTTCTCGAGACGGTAGAGAGCGATAACTGCGGCAACGATTGGACGCGTATCGATGTCGGCGAGCCACCAGGCGATATCACGTGCGACTATGACTATGACGACACGGACGCCGATGGACGTGTCGACATAGGTGAGGACGTGCATTTCTCTGCGTCACCCGGGAATCTCGGCAGTTCTGCGTATACGTGGGATCCATCAGACGGTCCGGCAGTTTCTGGTGAGGGCTCCGAGTTCGACTACGAGTTCGACACGAACGGCACGTTCAATATGCGGGTTTCCGCGGACGGACACGGCTCTGACGTCTGCAGCGTTTCCGTTGTGCCGCCGGGCTGTGTCGGCGCCGAGTGCGATTGCGTTGCCCAGGAGCTCTCGCTCACCGCAAGCCCGTCACGAGTTGCGCGCAATGACACAGCGATCCTTACCTACGAGATACCGGGCGTTGAAGACGGCATAACGTCCTGCACGATACGCTCCAATAAGGACACGAGCTTCGTGCGTACGATAACTATCGACTCCTGCAGCGTCGAGGAGAGTGGCACGGTTACGACGCATTCGATTACTACGCAGACTATCTTCACCCTTACCTGCGACACCGAGACAGCTACGGCGCAGGTCGACGTCCTGCCAGACATCATCGAGATTTGATGCCCGGTTGCCCGGGAGCCCTGTATCTGATAGAGTTTCCGGGTCATGAAGAAGGACATCCATCCGGATACCTATCGCACCGTGCTTTTCGAGGACCTCGCTTCTGGCGAGAAGTTCCTCATGGGCTCCACCATCCATACGACCGCAACGGGCACTGTGGACGGAAAGGAGTACCCGAAGGTGACGATAGAAATCTCCTCAAAGTCGCACCCTGCCTACACTGGCGAGGAGCGCGCCTTGGACACTGGTGGTCGCGTCGAGAAGTTCCGCGCACGGCTCGCAAAGAAGAAATAGGGGTCGCTCGGTACGAGCGGAATAGGAGTCCGCGTCGCCAGCCCCAGCGGGCTGGCGCGCTCGCTCTCGGCCTCACAAATCCGCTCGCAACTGCCTAAAAGCTCGCGGATTACCGTGCTGCATCGGCCTGCGATGCCTCCTATTCCGCTCATACCTCGCTTTTAAGCGGAGTGGTAAGGTGTACGTATCCGTTTATCGAGTATGGAATATTCCCCCGATTTCAAGACAAACCACAAGACCGCGTACCTCGCGGAGGAGTATGAGCGTTTAGAAAAAGCTACGGAGGAGGCCCATGGTGCGGCGAGCGCAGACCCTGGGCTAACGGAGATGGCAGCCGAGGAAGCGAAGGCGAATGCCGTAAGACAAGCAGAAATACTCTCGACCATCGAGGACATCCTCGCCAAGGACAAGGAAGAGGCGACGCGGCCTACAGCCCTTATTCTTGAGTTCCGCGCGGGAGCGGGCGGGGACGAGGCGACCTTATTTGCGAAGGAGCTCAAGGAGATGTACGCCGCGTACGCAACAGCGAAACGCTGGCGTGTCACCGACATAGATGAGCTCACGATAGAAATAGGAGGCGCGGATGCGTACGAGGCGCTGCGGTATGAGACCGGGGTGCATCGGGTGCAGCGCGTGCCGCTTACGGAGAAATCGGGTCGCATACACACTTCCACCGCGTCAGTCGCGGCGCTGCCTATACGAGCGAAATCCTATATTGAGATAAAACCGTCAGACATACGTATGGAGTTCTCGCGCTCAGGAGGCGCGGGTGGGCAGAACGTCAATAAGGTGGAAACGGCCGTACGATTGATTCACATCCCGACTAACATCGACGTCCGCTCCTCTTCCGAGCGTAGTCAGAAGGCGAACCGCGAGAAGGCGATGCAGATACTCACAGCTAAGCTCGAGACCTTGCATGAGGAGGAGGAAGCGAAGAAGCACTCAGCTGAGCGTAAGGCGCAGATAGGTACTGCCGACCGCTCCGAGAAGATTCGTACCTATAATTTTCTTCAAGACCGAGTTACGGATCACCGACTCAAGGAGTCCTGGCATAACCTTCCAAAGGTTCTCGCTGGTGGGCTTGACCCTATGGTGGAGGCGCTCCAAGCCGCAGCTCTAGCAGGCGGTGTGGGTCCTGCTGAGGACACGGACTAACATTGGACGGTTGCTGAGATTTTCTATAAGGTTTCGGAAGACTAGTTGACGGAGGTTTACATGCATACGCCGAGCACTATAACGGCAGATTCGTTCGGGGGATTGCTCGACATCGCTCGGCCCAGGGTTGCGGCGCTCGGGAACGCGATTGAGGTGGTCTGCGGGCCGATATCAACCGGCGGACAGGGCTCGATAGAACGGAATCTGCGTGCGTTCGGAGCAGTCATCGACGCGCTTCTCGGCCATGGTCGCGTGGTGTTCGACCAGCGCCCGTACGAGCATGCCATCTTCGCCCTGCGCACGCGTTGGCGTGAGGCGGACCCGGCTCGCAAGGATGCGTACTGCACGCCAATCCTCGAGGAGTTCTACCGGCCTTTGTACGAGGGATACCCAATCACAGTGGCATGGTTCCTGCCTGGCTGGGAGTCGTCCCGAGGCACCTGCTGGGAGCACGCGCTCCTGAGGGCCAAGGGTACGGATATTCGGTACCTCGACCCCGAGTGGACCCTCGCAGCGTTTGAGGGATTCTCGGTCGAAAAGCCCGTATATCGGACGAAAATCGAGCCAGGCTAACGCCTGGCTCGACTCTTTTGGGAGGGTCTGAAACTGCCTTGCAGAGGTCTCGTATATCCCGTATATTGGCCTCATGACTACCACCGGTACTACCGGCAGTGCTATCGCACGTCTCTTCGAGAAAGGGGCGCATTTTGCGCAGGTACGTGCCCGCCGCCATCCGTCCATGAAGCCGTTCATCCTGGGCGCAAAGGCACGGATGGAGATTGTCGACCTCGCGAAGACCGACGTACAGCTTGAGGAGGCAAAGCGCATCCTTACGGCGCTCGCGCGTGATGGGAAGACCGCGCTTTTTGTCGGCGGCAAGGCAGAAGTCTCGGCTTTCGTACGGGATGCCGCAAAGCGCGCAGGGCAGCCGTTTGTTGATGGTCGATGGCTTGGCGGCACCATCTCGAACTTCGCGGAAATCAAGAAGCGTATCGACCGCCTTGCGGATCTCTTTGCGAAGAAGGAGTCGGGCGAGCTCGCGAAGCTCTACACCAAGCTCGAGCGCGTAAAGCTCGACCGCGAGATTGCGAAGCTTACGCTCCGCCTCTCGGGTATTACGGAACTCGCGAAGCGTCCGGACGTCATGGTTATCGTTGACACCAAGCATGAGAGCCACGCCGTTAAGGAGGCGAAGGACGCAAAGATTCCAGTCATCGCGCTTATGGGCTCTGATTGCAACCTCAAGGATGCGACATATCCTATAGTTGCTAATGACGCATCGCGCGAGACCGTAGCGTACGTCCTTGGCGAGCTCGTCGACGCGTTCCTCGAGGGCAAGAAGGGCTAAGAAGGCTGATAGCGTACAGCGGTCAGCGTATAGACGCCCTGAAGGATAGGATTCATACTAGACGCTATTCGCTGTACGCTATAACCTAAACGCTACTTTTCATGGAAATTACTACGGAAGTCGTAAAGCAGCTTCGCGATCGCACGGGTATCTCCGTCATGCAGTGCCGTAAGGCGCTTGAGGAGGCAGGTGGCGACATTGAGCAGGCAGTAGTCATTCTCGCGAAGAAGTCAGCAGGTGCCGCCGAGAAAAAGGCGGACCGCGAGCTCGCTGCGGGCGCTATCGGGACGTATGTTCATGACGGCGCTATTGGCGCGATGGTCCTCCTGTCTTCAGAGACTGATTTCGTATCCCGTAACCCGGAATTTGGCGCGCTCGCTAAGGAAATAGCGATGCATGTTGCTGCTGCAAATCCCGCCTACCTATCCATGAACGACGTGCCTGAGGATAAGAAGACGGCGGCGCTCTCGGTATTCGAGAAGGAGGTTGAAGGGAAGCCAGAGGACATGAAGGCGAAGATTCTCGAAGGAAAGCTCGCAAGCTACTTCAAGGATCAGGTCCTTCTCGAGCAGCCGTTCATCAAGGACGATAGCAAGACGATAAAGGATTTGGTCGCGGAAGCAACGCAGAAGTTCGGGGAGCGGGTTGAAGTTTCGAACTTCTCTCGTATGTCCGCACGGTAGCTCCACAATCGGTCATCTGCTGTGTTGTGGGTCCCGTCGGTTCCTTCCGCCGTATAAACCATACGTCTTCAGGAACCGCCCGCCCACGCCTTGCAGCTGGCTCGATTCTGAAACTACCTCGGTAAGGTACAATTTCAACTCATGAGCGCTTTAATTCTAATGACTCTTTCGCTCACCCTTCTGGTCGGGTTCTTGCTTCTGACCCGGTACGAAGGAAGACGTGGTACTCGGATATTCGCGCGCGCTCGTGCAGGGCTAGACTCGCGTACGGAGGAAATCGGTAGGAAGCTCGCGAGCGGAGAGGCAGGAGACGCGCTTGTACGAAATATGCGCCTTGGCGCTGAACGCCTTGCACATGACATTGCGCACCTCGTCCTTATTGCGGTACGTTTTGTGGAGCGTACGCTCACGCAGGCGGTGCGTACGCTTCGTGCCAGGCGCGCAGAGAATGCGCCCTCCGCGCCAGCAACGCCTGCGTCGCCGTTTGCGAATTCCATGAAGGACTTCGGTCAGGAATTGAGGAACGGGCGGGATTCGTCCACAGAAACGGCGTCTTAGCGAAAGTTGGTGGAGATTAAAGAAAGTGGGACTTACTTTAATCACTTGTCATCTCAGAGCCGGGGTAGCTCAGTTGGTTAGAGCAGCTGTTTTGTAAACAGCAGGTCGTGAGTTCGAATCTCACCCCCGGCTCTGAGATGAGAAAATGAGTAGGTCCCCGGTTCAAATCCGGGAGGCGGCTCCGATAGAGGAAACAAAGAACATATCAGGTCATATACGGCGTTACCTGCTGCAAAAAGGAGGAGAGCGTTGTGTAGAGTGCGGCTGGTCAAAGAAAAACGAGTTAACTAAACGCGTACCACTTGAGGTTGATCACATCGACGGTGACGCTTCGAATAATAAATTAGATAACCTAAGGCTGATTTGTCCGAATTGCCATTCCCTGACGCCATCGTTTAGAAATCTAAATAAGGGCAAGGGTATAGAGCTTGGAGAATCAATAGGTTGAAGCGATTAAAGGAGCGCTAGCGCTTCGTCGTCGTAGCGGTCGTTGATGCGATAAGGGAGCCTTCAGGGAAGCGCTCCTCAAGTTCCTCAAGGTCTGTGAAGCCGTAGGTCGGTTCGCCGTCGATGATGATCGCAGGGAACTCAGGCTTCAATTTCTCGAGGGAGACCAGCGTCTGCAGCGCGCCAAGTTCGAGGTTGTAATCAAATGCGTAGACGCGGAGGTTTGGATAATCCTCGCGGAGGCGCGAGAGAGCGAAGCCGGCGCGATCGCAGTCAGCACACGTGCCTTCTTCGTTCGAGTAGAAGTAGAGCGCGGAGACCGTCTTCGTCTCGCAGGTCTTCGCGAGCTCTTTGGCAACCAGGTAATCGCGTATCTGCAGCAGGGTGTATTGCTGCTTAAGTCGTATGACCTGCTCATCTTTGGAGCCGAGCTGCCCCTCTGCGTAGGCAAGTCGCTCCCCAAGGTCCTGGAGCTTTTTGGAGACATCCGAGCCGTCAGTGATGACGGAGCAAGGTGCGCTCTCAAGGAGGGAGAACTGGGTGTCCAGGGAAAGGGTGTCGATAGAGAGCTGGTCCTGAATGGCATTCAGCTCCGACACGCGAGCGCGATTGAGGAGGTTTACGGCATAGATGACCGTACCCACGGTAAGCACAGAGATTCCAAAGGCGATGAGGGCGTTGCGTGCGAAAAGCGACATGATATCCGGACTTTAATACAAAAGCCTGATTTTAGCGAACGGATTACCTCCAACCCCGCTTGTGACCAAACGCGACATCTATGGTTGCTTTGATGAGCCACAACGGAGCGATAAGTCCATAAAACAGCGTATAGCCCACAACACCGCGCACGATTTTGCCGGGCGTACCGGAAACACGCTTGCCGACGATGATCATCGCTATAGCGAGACCGCCCATAAGTATCGAAAGCACAGTGATGAGGGAAATGGGCGCGTAGAACCAGTCAAAGGTACGAGAGAAATCTGGCCAGCCTATCTGTACTTCAAAGGGGATACCGCGATGAATGAGGTAGATATCGACGAAGTACTTCACCGCGTAGTAGATAGAGATAATGAAAAGAAGCATGCCGGCAGCAATAGAGAGTATTCCCAAGGGAAGCGTGACAAGGCCGAGTGCTCCGTACTTTCGATTACCCACCATGTCCCGGTACTCATGCATCACGTTCCTCATGAATCCGGTGGTCCAGCGCGTGCGCTGCTTGATGAGGGAGGGAACGGTAAGCGGAGCCTTCGTGTAGACGCGTGCGCGTGGCGAGCTCTCTATCCAATAGCCTGCCTTCTGAAGCCTCAAGGCCATTTCCATGTCCTCGGTCTGATGACCATACTGGAATCCTCCTACTTCAAGGATGATGTCGCGACGATAGAGCGAGAACGGGCCTGGTGTCACGTGTATCGCGTTCACGAGGGAAAGCACGTGGCGCAGGAATATACCGAAGATATACTCAGCGTTCTGCATATGCTGCAGGAGATTCGCTGGCCGGTGTATCGACATCGCGGCCGTTGCGGCGGCGACCTTAGGGCCCGTGAAGCCGGCGAGTACCTCTCGGAGCGCTGCGGGATCGACGAACGAGTCTGCGTCGAGACATCCCACAATCTCGGCGTCCGTGGCGCGGATGCCAGCATTCATTGCAAAATGCTTGCCCTGCTTGCCTTCGTAGATGATTTTTACCTGGTCATTGGTACGGAAACGCTCGATAACGAGCGCGGTGTTATCGGTCGACGCATTGTCGACGATGACTATCTCGAGCTTGTCTTTCGGATAATCGAGCGCCAGGAGGGATTCGACGGTCGCTACGATGGTATCTCCCTCGTTCCAGCAAGGGGTGATGATGGCGACCTTTGGCTCCCAGACGGATGCTTTGCGCATCCTCGCCTCGCGGGCAGGACCCGAGAGGAAGGTCACGAGAATGAACGACTCGAAGAAGAGCGCTAAGAAAAGCACCGGATATATCACCAGTTCCGGACCCATGTAAACCTGATTATACCATAATTGTACTTCGATGAAAATCGCAGCGTGGCGTATTTCCTGCTATTCTGAGCGTTATGGAACAGGGCCGGTTGCACCCCATCACCGTCGCAATACGCGAGTTCGCGGCCATCTTCGGTCGTATGGGATTCGATGTTGCGAGTGGCCCTGAGCTCGAAGAGGAGTGGTACAACTTCTCGGCGCTCAACGTGCCTGCCGATCATCCGGCGCGCGATATGCAAGACACGTTTTGGACCAAAGAGGAGCGTCCTCGCGTGCCGCGCACCCATGCGACTTCCGTCACTATCCGTAAGCTCGAGGAGATGGCGAAGTCAGGGAAGCCTGAGATGCGCGCTATCAACCCGGGCAAGGTGTTCCGTAATGAGGCGACCGATATGACCCATGAAGCGCAGTTCTACCAACTCGATGGATTTGCGGTCGGACCCGTCGGCACGGTTACGCTCGCGCACTTGAAGGGCACGTTCGATCGTTTCTACCGCGAGTACCTAGGCCCCGACGCGAAGGTGCGGTTTCGCCCGAGCTTCTTCCCATTCACCGAGCCCTCGGTCGAGATTGATGTGTGGTTTACGCCGCCAGGAAAGGAGGGTCGCTGGCTAGAGATGGCGGGTGCGGGAATGCTTCATCCGTCCGTGCTGCGGAACGCCGGTCTTGATCCCGAGAAAGTCGCGGGCTTCGCGTTTGGCGGCGGGATCGAGCGCTTACTCATGGTGAAGCACGGCATCCCTGACGTGCGGCTCTTCCATTCAGGCGACATACGGTTCGTGACCGCGTTCCGAGAGACGAGCCTAGAGGAAGGTCCCGTCACGCACTGATATGAAAGTCTCTCTTTCGTGGCTCCAGAAACATATCGACGCGCCGCTGCCTTCCGCGCGTGAAATTGCTGACGCCCTTACGTTCCATTCCTGGGAGATCGAGGAGGAAGGGGATGGGTGGCTCGATGTGAAAGTCCTGCCGAACCGAGCAGCCGATGCTCTTTCGCATCGCGGCATCGCCCGAGACCTCGCGGCGATACTGGATTTGCCGGCAAAGCCCGATCCGCTTCGTGCTATCTACGAGCCGTTCAAGGCGAGCGATGAACTTTCTATTGAAGTCGAGGATGCGCGGCTATGCTCGCGCTACATGGGTGCTGTAGTAAAAGGGGTCAAGGTAGGACCGTCACCTACGTGGCTCAAGGAGGCGCTCGAATCCGTCGGTCAGCGTTCCATCAACAACGTCGTCGATGCGACCAACTACGTGATGCTCGACCTCGGGCAGCCCTTGCACGCATTTGACGCTGCTAAGCTCGGACGGGAAGACGGGAAGATGCGTATTGGTGTGCGCTCGGGAGTAGAAGCAGAAAAGACGACGATTCTTTCTGGCGAGGAGTACGCACTTCCTTCATCTGCACTCGTCATTGAGGATGCAATTTCTCATACGGTCATTGGTATCGCTGGCGTGAAGGGTGCGAAGCCGGCAGAGATAACTCTCGCGACGACCGATATCGTAATAGAAGCCGCGAACTTTGACAGTACGTCAGTCAGGAAGACTGCGCAGGCACTGAAGCTTTGGACAGATGCAGGCAAGCGATTCCAAAACGGTATTTCGCCAGAGCTGGTCGCATATGCGATGACGGCCGTTGTTGCAATCATAAAAGAGACTGCGGGAGGGGAGCTTGCAGGCGTCATTGATCAGTACCCTGCGCCTGTCGAGACGACACAGGTCCCTGTGTCGGTAGGGCAGATAAACACGCGACTCGGTACGGATTTCACAGCGGATGACGTAGAGGGTGTTTGGAGGCGTCTCGGATTCCCCTGCAAGCGTCTTGGAGATGACTTCACCATCAATCCCCACTTCGAGCGGCGCGATCTGCTCGCGTCAGAGGATCTCGTGGAGGAAGTCGGGCGCATCCTCGGATACGACCGCGTTCCTTCGAGCGAGCTTCCGCCTCTGTCTCATGAGCCTGATCAGGCGAGATACCGAGGCATCGAACGGGTAAAGGACTTCCTCGTCGAAAAAGGCTTCATCGAGATATCGACGCAATCGTTCGCGAAGGACGGTGACATCATGCTCGCGAACCCCCTAGACGTCGCGATGCCCGCTTTGCGTAAGTCACTCAAGGAGAACATGAAAGCTGCGCTCGAAAAGGCTAAGCACTACGCACCGCGTGTGCTCGCGCCAAAAGCGAAGCCGAAGCTCTTTGAGATCGGTACCGTATTTGCTAAGGACGGAGAGGAACTGATGCTCGAGACGTCGGAACCTGTAGAGGGGATTCCGGAGCTAGTAGCGGATAACGCGTACGAGCCGCGCGAGGTCGCGCTTGGCATATTCGAAGCGTATTCCGCGTATCCGTTCGCGACGCGCGATATCGCGCTGTGGGTACCGTCCGGTACGGAGGGTTCTTCGGTCGCCGAGGTGATACGCGGCGCGGCCGGCACACTCTTGGTGCGGCTCGATGAGTTCGATCGCTTCGAGAAGGACGGCCGCGTATCCTACGCGTTTCGGCTCGTGTTCGAGTCCATGGAGCGTACGCTCGCGGATGAGGAACTTGCGCATGCAATGGAGAAGGTGAACGCGGCAGTCGCTGCAAAGGGATACGAAGTCCGCTAGCTATGGATTACATCACGGTAGATGCGCTCCGGGTAAGCGCCTCTCACGGGCATTACGAGCACGAGCGGAAGACCGAGCAGGAATTTTTGGTGTCCCTACGCGTAGGATATGAATCCCGTCCCGCGGGAGCAAGCGACCAGCTCGCGGATACCATCGACTACGACGACTTGCGTCGTATCGTGCATGAGACTTTCGCCGGGGCTCAGCGCTACCTCGTGGAGCGGCTCGCGGAGGATATCGCCGCCGAGATATTGAAAGACGACCGGGCGAGGGAAGTACGCATTTCCATACAGAAAACGGCCGTCTGGCCGGACGGGGTTCCTGGGGTCGAAATCACGCGAAAACGCCACTAAATACGCCGTTATTTGCCGCGCTTGCAGGCCGTTCGCATGCTATACTGTAGTCACTAATCGTCATGGCAAAAGAGAGCGGTAAAGAGCCCAAGGCTAAAGCGTACGACGCATCCTCCATCCAGGTCCTCGAGGGCTTGGACCCGGTACGTAAGCGCCCAGGCATGTACATCGGGACCACGGGTCCTGATGGTCTCCATCACCTTATCTGGGAGATTTTCGATAACTCGCGCGACGAGGCCATGGGTGGGCATGCGGATGATATCGAGGTGGCGCTTCTCCCAGGCGGATACGTGCGCGTAGCTGATAACGGTCGCGGTATCCCGGTAAACATCCACCCCAAGACGAAGGTGTCGGCTCTCGAGATGGTGATGACGACCTTGCACGCTGGCGGCAAGTTCGGCGGCGAGGACTCAGGCTACAAGGTCTCCGGCGGACTCCACGGCGTCGGCGCCTCCGTCGTGAACGCGCTTTCGACTCATGCGAAAGCGGTAGTACACAAGGACGGCGGTATTCATACGCAGGAGTACAAGATCGGAAAGACCCAAGGAAAAGTGAAGCAGGTAGGAAAGACGAAGCTGCACGGCACCATCATCTCCTTCACTCCGGATCCGACCATCTTCACCGGCGGCGTGGAATGGAACTGGGACAAGATAGTCACGCACCTCCGGCAGCAAGCATATCTAGTGAAGGGTGTGCGCATCACGGTCATCGACGCGCGGGAGGATACGCGCGCCGGAATGGAGGAGGCGGATGTCTTCTATCTGCGTGAGCTCGGGCTCGACGTCCCGTCGATGAGCTTCTACTTCGAAGGAGGCCTCAAGTCGCTCGTCGCTTTCTACAACCAGCACCAGACGCCCGTTCACAAGAATATCTTCTACGTCGAAGCGGAACAGGACGGCGTCGGTGTCGAGGTGAGTCTTCAGTACATCGACGACCTCACGCCGCGCTTGGTGGCGTTCGCCAACAACATCTACAACCCGGAGCACGGAACGCATGTGACCGGATTCAAGACAGCGCTCACACGTACCCTTAACGCCTACGGTCGCTCCGCGAACATCCTGAAGGATAGCGAGGAGAACTTCACGGGTGACGACGCCTTGGAAGGTATCACCGCAGTGGTGTCGGTAAAGATGCCCGAGATTCAATTCGAGGGTCAGACGAAGGCGAAGCTAGGCTCGGTTGAGGCACAGGGCGCGACCGCATCCGTGTTCGGCACCGCATTCAGCGCATTCCTTGAGGAGCACCCGGACGATGGGAAGATGATCATCAACAAGGTGCTTTTGGCACTCAAGGCGCGAAAGGCCGCGAAGGCCGCGAAGGACTCGGTGCTGCGTAAGGGGGCTCTCGAGGGCATGACCTTGCCCGGAAAACTCGCTGACTGTCAGACCAAGAGCGCCGCAGAAAGCGAACTCTTCATCGTAGAGGGAGATTCGGCAGGCGGCTCTGCAAAAACCGGGCGCGATCGCCGTACCCAGGCCATCCTTCCGCTTCGCGGAAAGATCCTCAACATCGAGCGTGCCCGCCTCGATCGCATGCTAGCTAGCGAGCAGATACGGAACCTCGTGGTCGCGCTCGGCACGGCGATAGGCGACGTGTTCGACCTCAATAAGCTCCGTTACCACAAAGTCATCATCGCGACCGATGCCGACGTCGACGGCGCTCACATCCGTACGCTGCTTCTGACTCTTTTCTACCGTCATTTCCGCGCCATCATCGACGGCGGGTTCATCTACATCGCGCAACCGCCTTTGTTCAAGGTCTCGCGCGGCAAGGATGTGCGCTATGCGTACTCGGATGAGGAGCGCGACAAGATCCTCAAGGATATGGGCGTCTCGGTGGACGAAGTCGCTATCGCAAGCGAAGCGCTTGATGACGAGCCGGAGGATGAGGAGACGACCAAGGCGAAAGCGGTGAAGAAGGCACAGGTTCAGCGTTACAAAGGTCTCGGAGAGATGAACCCATCCGAGTTGTGGGAGACGACGATGGACCCCAATAACCGTGTGTTGAAGCAGGTCACGGTAGATGACGCGCAGGAAGCGGATCGCATGTTCGACGTCCTCATGGGTACCGACGTGCCGTCGCGCAAATCCTTCATCCAGTCGAACGCTAAGCTCGCGAACCTCGACGTCTAGAGCTGCGTTCGGGTAACGCATTCGTGAGTCCGCGTCGCCTGGCCCTGCCGCCAAGCGCGCTCACCACAGGAGTACTTCCGAATTCCTAAGTCGCTTGGCTCCTAACGAATTCTGGTCGCGCCTCGGCCTCGCAAATCCGCTCGCAGCTGCTCCTCAGCTCGCGGATTGCCATGCTGCTTCGGCCTGCGATGCCTCCCGAATTCGTTACCGCTCACTCCGTAAAAGAAAAACCGCCGGCTCAGAAGAGCCGGCGGTTTTTCTTTTGTAAAACTTAATCCACGTCTATCTCTGCGGTGTCCTCGTTGTCGCGCTCATTCGACTCATCGACGTCATCTGAGGGGTCTGCCTCGACGCGGATGTCCTGGTCATCCCCGCGACGCGTGTCGCCACGGTCGAGGTAGACAAGGAAGTCCATCTTGTCGCCCGGGTTAAGGGACGTCTGGGTCTTTGACGTGTGATCGAAGGTGCGGTCATCCTCGGTCGGAAGCGTCACGCGGACCTTCCACGAGCCGGTCTTATTGGTTCCCGTGTTGGTAACGGTGAACTTCACTGCGAGGCGGTCGTCCTCGTCGATAGAGGTATCAGAGCGGAAATCATTACCGCTTGAGTTCACATACCCTACGGCCGTGATGCGGGTAGTAAGGTTCGGGTCTCCATAGAGCGTCGCCGAGCCCGATGCCGGAATCTGTACCGAGCCGGGGGTAGGGTAGTCGGTGATGACGGGACGATATCCGATGACCTGATTAGAAGGTGCCGCAGGCTTTGCAGGAGCCGGAGTAGATGGCTTTGGTGTTGCGGGCTTAGCTGGGGTTGCCGGAGTGGAGGTCGCGACCGGTGTCTCAACGACCGGTGGCGTAGTGTCTATAGGCTCCTCTGAGGGAACGACGACGAGTCCGCCGTTGTTGCCACCCGTGCTTGCGACGCCGAATGCGGAGCCGATGCGCGAAACGATAGTAGGGACGGTCTTCGCGGAGTAGATAGCGAGCAGGATACCGATAAAAACGAGGGCGATGAAGCCTACGATGGCAAGCGCGTTAACTGCCGCGCGGCGCGGTGGGTGAGTCTCCCGGGAAGGCGTAACCGTGTATTGCATGCCTGGTATGTACCACGCCTAGTATTTACTGTCAAGGGAGCACCCTTTTGATCAGTATCGCGCTATGCCGATACTCGAACTCTCGGATAATTCGATGATTAGGAACGTCTCATAGGTAAAAGGTGCTCCCTTGACAAAGCATAAGCTGTGGTGTAGCTTCAACAGGGATGTCAAACGGGCACGGACATGGGCCACAGACGCCACCTGGCGTCCGCTTCGCGCGGGCGCTCGTGACGATGTATCGCCATGGACTTGCGTATACCGTTGGCACCGTAATCGTCTTCATCCTTTCTTTGGTTTTCCTCGCATACCTTGACCTTCTGCCAGAGGCTCCTCGGCCGGAAATCCCGGATGAGTCGCCGCTGGTCATTGGTGAGGATACGGACAGCGATCTCGTTACGGATGCGGGTGAACTTCCAAAACGCATCGAGATCCCTGCGATAGGGCTCAAGGTGAATATCTCGAATCCGACGACCATCGACATCGCGACGTTGGACAAGTACCTGCTTTCGGGCGCGGTACGCTATCCGACTTCCGCGAAGGTGGGAGCTGCGGGGAACGCGATATTGTTCGGGCACTCGAGCTACCTGCCAGTGGTCTCCAACCGTAACTTCAGGGCCTTCAACGGCATCCAGAAGCTTTCGAAGGGAGACACCATCACCGTGTACGGAGAGGACAAGGCCTACACGTACGAGGTGGAGACGGTTGTCGAGTCGGACGCCGAGTCCGGCGCGATACCGCTTAATGTAGAAGGCGCGAAGCTCACGCTGGCGACCTGCGACTCGTTCGGAGAGAAGACGGACCGGTTCATCGTGACCGCCGTGCTTGTCGATAGCCGAGTTATCTAAAGCCTCCGGGTTTTAGATAAGCCGGCTCTCTGCAAAGAGGGGGCAAGTTCTTGCCGCAACACGCGGCGCTAACACAGAGGAGAATATGAGATGCGTATTGTCACGATTCTCCTGGCGCTGCTGTTTTTTGCGGCGCTAGGAATTGATGTGTCCCAGGCTCGCGACCTCGGGAACCCCTTTCATAAGGGCGTCTCGAGTCCGCAGCAACTTGCCGACATAATCCGCGCGAATCTCGCGCTCGATTCGTCTGGCGAATCGATGCTGAGTCCGGAACGCTGCGCAACGGCGGGCGACCGCTCGTGCGCAGCTCCCATCGATTACTTGGAGGCGTTCAGACTCGCGGACCCCGGAGCAGCAGATCAGTTGCGCTCGGTCTCCGACGTGCCTGATTACCTCGACGGCCTTGTGCCTGTCGCGGCTCCTGGTGGTCGGTACCGATCCGCATGGCTCAAGCCCACAACGACCCGCAAGAGCGGGTGGAAGGCTGAGTTTGGCGGACTTGAGCGCAGGTTCCATCGGGGCGAGTCCGCCTACAAGAACCCGCGCACGGACAAAATCGTCCTCATGGGCGATTGTACGAATCCGGTCGGCGAACCCGAGCGTCCGCAGATTGTCTGCGCGTACATCATGCTGCGGGTGGATACCGACGACCGTTCTCTCCGCGTCGCGGAGTACTCAAAAAACGGCCGACGCCTGGTTGATCGCGACTGCAACCCTGCCATCCGGCAGGTGGGGAGCGACAGCTGGGAATCCCCGTGGTTCGAGCACTGTCCGCGATTCGATTGCACCTTCGCAGGGGCTGATCGGACGCTCGGCGGTTACGGCTACCAGCGCACACGCAAGGGCAGTTTCGCCCTCGGCGAAGCCGGCTGGGTGGTACTCCGCGTTCCGGTCCATGTGACCGAGAACGGTTCCGCCTACGCCTACAACTTCTGCATCGATAGCTATATATATGGCGATTCGTGCGGGATTACGGCGGTGCCCGGTGACTACTACACGTCGCACGTCGCGGTAATCGGGTATCGCTCCGGCGAGTATCCCGATACGCACCCGACCGGACGTCGCTTCGCGTGGCACGGCAACGTCGGGGTATGGGACTTCCGTCACAGGAACTGTCCCTAATCCATCTCTCGTGCGGCGGGTCGAATACTTCGGCCCGCCAGCACACTCCTCTTTTTTGTACGCTGAACCTCCTCCGGAGGGGAGGCAGGGGTTTACCTTTATTGATTCCATTATCACCAATCGATTCATCTCATGAATTATCTGAACGACACCATCCAGGCAACGCCCTCCCGGCAGATAGCTGTGGGCATTGTCGCCATCCTTGCAACGCTCTCGATGGGCGTAGTTTTCGCGTTCGCAACTGGTTTCGTGACTCCCGAGAAGGCAGAGGCCTTCATCGTTACGCCTCCGTGCTGCGTACCACCGCCCCCACCACCCCCACCTCCTCCACCC
>JAGORR010000001.1 GCA_018062765.1 Minisyncoccota bacterium
GAACTCCGCCGTCGCTATGGACGCTTGGGCGGAACTAGCCTGTTATCCCCAGGGTAACTTATATCCGTTAATCTCTGGCCGCATCTAAGGCGTACCATCGGTTCACTATGCTCTGCTTTCGCATCTGCTCGGCATGTACGCCTCGCAGTTAAGCCTTCTTATGCCATTACACTATCGGCACGGTTTCCATTCGCGCCTAGAAGACCTTAATAGACTCCTCCGTTACTTTTTAGGAGGATAGCGCCCCACCAAAACTGCCCGTCAGGCGCGGTCCCGATAGGGTTCATCCTACCGGTTAGGAACTGCACACTTCAAGATGGGTATTTCACTGACGAGTCCACGGAAGCCGAAACCTCCGCTTCAACCTCTCCCCACTATGCTACGCATGAAGCACGCAGCCCCAACACCAAACTGCAGTAAAGCTCCTGGGGTCTTTTCGTCTAACTACAGGTAACCGGCATCTTCACCGGTATTGCATTTTCACCGAGCGAGTCCTCGAGACAGTTTCCCAGTCATTACACCATTCGTGCACGTCGGAATTTACCCGACAAGGAATTGCGCTACCTTAGGACGATTATAGTTATCGCCGACATTCACCGGGGCTTGCACAGTCCAGCCACAAACCGAAGTTTGGGACCACCCGTGATTGACCTTCCGGCATTGGTCAGGTGTCACCCCCTATACATCCTCTTACGAGTTCGCAGGGAGCTGTGTTTTTGGTAAACAGTTGCTGGGAAAACATTCACTGCGGCCCGTATTGCTACGGGCAGGCCTTATCGCTAACTTACGGCCGCTTTTTTGCCGAGTTCCTTGAGGACCTCTCACTCGTTCGTCGTAGCCTACTCGGCTTGACCACCTGTGTTGGTTTGCGGTACGGACGTCGCACACTGAAGCTTAGAAGTTTTTCTAGGAACCGCGCTCCCTACCCTCTCTTCCCCCGTGGGAGAAAATTGCGTCCGTGTTCGCAGTAGCGCCTGCCGGATTTGCCTAGCAGACCTCCTCACACGACCGACCCCCATCCAATTGGAGGCGATAAGTACAGCAGTCCGTCACTCCATCGCATGTGCGAACGGTTACGGAATATTGACCGTATGTCCATCGGGTGCGGCTCTCGCCATCCCCTTAGGCCCGACTAACCCTGGAATGATTACCATTGTCCAGGAAACCTTGGTCTTTCGACGTGCGGGGTTCTCACCCGCATTGTGGTTACTTGTACCGGCATCCTCACTTCGCAACGCTCCACTATGGGTCACCCCTTTAGCTTCAGCGCGATGCGAACGCTCTCCTACCGCGTACATCGTTCGAAAACAATGCACACCCGCAGTTTCGGCGCGACGCTTAATCCCGATTATCTTCGGCGCAAGGACCCTCGATGAGTGAGCTGTTACGCTTTCTTTAAATGGTGGCTGCTTCTAAGCCAACATCCTCATTGTCAAAGGATCCTCACTTCCTTCTGGATATACTGAGCGTCGACTTTGGGGCCTTAACTGGCGATCCGGGCTCTTCCCCTTTTGACGCATGGAGCTTCGCCCCCACGTTCTAACTGCCGCGCTCTGACCTCTGGTATTCGGAGGTTGATAGGGACCACGAGATTTCTCCCTGTTGGTCCCTTCCAGTGCTCTACCCCCAGAGGGAACACGCGACGCCAGCCCAAAAGCTGTTTCGGAGAGAACCAGCTATTACCAGATTCGATTAGCTTTTCACTCCAAGCCACAAGTCATCCCAAGACGTTATACGATCAACGGGTTCGGGCCTCCATTTGGCTTTCGCCAAACTTCACCCTGCTCATGGCTAGCTCATCTGGCTTCGGGTCGTACCTATGCTACACACGCGCTATTCACGCTCGGTTTCCCTCTGGCTGCATCCGATCAAGGATTTAGCCTGCAACATAGGTACACTCGCCGGCTCATTCTTCAATAGGCACGCGGTCACGGCGCCGAGATTGCTCTCGACCCGCTCCCACCCTTTGTAAGTGTATGGTTTCAGTTCTATTTCACTCCCCTCTCGGGGTTCTTTTCACCTTTCCCTCACGGTACTAGTTCACTATCGATCTCAAGACATATTTAGCCTTACCGGTTAGTTCCGGCAGATTCACTCGAGCTATTCGTGTCTCGAGCTACTCAAGAACAGGAGCACATAAGTCGTACATATTTCGCGTACGGGGCCATTACCCTCTGGGGCACTGCTTCCCAGCAGTTTCCGCTATATGGACGATTTGTAACTTACGCCATGCAAGCATGGAGCTCCTGCCTTACAACCCCGAGCACCTTCACGCGACATTCGACCTTCTCCGTTTCCGAAGATCGACAAGCCCTCGCAGGCTCACCATGGTCAAACACCCTGTGAAGGTGCTCGGTTTGGGCTAGATCCCGTTTCGCTCGCCGCTACTTGGGGAATCGCGAGAGACGCGTTTTATCCGCACAAACATAGTGCGCGGACAAAACGCGGCTCGCTTTTGTTTTATTTTCCTCTCGGTACTGAGATGTTTCACTTCCCGAGGTGCGCACCTAACGGCATTACCCGATAGGTATCTGCATACGCAGATGGGTTTCCCCATTCGGAGACCTCCGGATCAAAGGCTACATACCGCCTCCCCGAAGCTATCGCTGGTTAGTCGCGTCCTTCATCGCTGTCTTAAGTCTAGGCATCCACCATACACCCTTCATGTCTCCTGTACGGAGACCTGAACACCACAATCTTTTTTCGGTGAATTTGCTTCACACCGCCGCACACTTTACCGATATGCGGCGGCTCGCCCCCATGAGATATGCAGATCAAAATTTATACTTTTCTCGCGCAGCTTTTTGAGCTTCGCAAGCATAGTGAAAAATCCGACCCGATATCTCACGGGGACATTTCTTTGCGTATTCGGTTGTCAACGATGCCCGTGTTTCGTCCCTAACGAAAACCGCCCTTCCGGGCGGTTTTCGCGTTTGCACGCGCGGCCGTTAGGCCTTAACCCGCTCGAAGAAAGTGGTTTGCGTAAGTGGTAAACACGTAGAGAGAGAATACCAAGAGGCTCCCCTACCTGTCAAATAGGGGTTCCGGGGCCTAGGTACGCGGTATCTAAGGCAGCCCGGGGGTACGGAAAAAGCCAGGAGCGTAGCCCCTGGCCTTTTCCCCTTTGGGTGCGTTCTAGGGAACGTTAGTCCTTCACCTCTTCGCGAACCTTCTCGATGGCGCGTGCCGCTGCCTGCTGGCCGCCAAGTCCGAAGGACAAGCCGAGCGCAAGCGCGATAGCTACCACGATACCGGTAAAGAGGGTCTGAACGAACGCGGCTCCGATCTCAAGCTGATCGAGCGCAGTGAGGATCGCGAAGATCCAGATTGCCCAGCGTGTGATGGTGCCAAGAAGGTTAGCCGACGAGAGGTTGGCTGCCTTCGCGGAACCTGAGACAGCGCGCTGCGCTGCTTCAGACACAACCGCAGCGACCAGAAGAATCAGGACTGCTGCGATTACCTTAGGAAGATAGGTTAGGACGACGACGCGAAGGAAGGTCGTAACCTGGTCGAGGCCGAGCACGTCGAGTGCTGCGACAAGGAAGACGACGATGAAGAACCACTTCACGAGGCCTCCGAGGAAGTTACCTGCGGAGAGCTTGAAGCCCGCGCGCTCGACGAGACGATCAACGCCCGCGGAGCGGAGCGCCTGATCGACACGGAGCGCGGAGACTACCTGCGCGACGACGCGGCCGAGGCCGACGCCGACGAGCCATCCAATGATAAAGATGAGGATGGCGCCTACGAGGAGCGGCAGGAATTCGATGCTACCTACCAGCAGTCTGCTGAAGGCACCCTCGAGAGTTGTAGCCCAGTCTTGGAAAGGCATAGTTTTAGGAACGGGTTATCGATAATGCACCCGCAGGACGGTAATGCCTGCTTACCTAGAAGTGTAGCAAGGGGGAAGGCCCTAAGGAGGGGGCTTGTGGATTAGCCGAGCACCCTTACTTCCCGCCGCTTTTTACCAATCTAGAACGAAGCGACTGCCATACTCTTCCTCGCTTCTTCAACACAGCTTCACGATCCCTAGCTTGCGACTCGGTTTCGTATGCTTCGTAGTATAGAAGGCGCCAAGGTACACCGTAGCGCGTCGATGTGTTACGGCCGTCATTATGCTGACCGAGTCGCTTGCGTAAGTCGTGCGTATAACCGGTATAAAACCGTCGCTTCGTTTCGCTACGTAATACATACACGTAGTGCACGAGGCACAGTATAGCGGGGAAAGGTGCTCGGTTAGCCCAATTACAACCCTAAACGATCGAAAATGACCCTGTTGGGATAATCGCGCACATCGCGGATGAGTCTGTCGTAGACGCCGACACGATATCGGAAGTCAGGCGTAAGAAACGCCGCGTACCGGAGCTCGCGCCCGAGCTCCGCCTCTACCGCATGTATCGCACCCTTCAGCGCCCGCTCGTCAATGCGATCGGCGACGATGAGCACATCGACCTTGGGCTCGATAGCGCCTGTAAAAAGTCCCGAGAGGATGAGTACCTTGAGGTTTCCCACCTTCTTGAATATGCGCACGAGGTCCGCATCCTTAACGGTCGTCGTAGAGCGCAGGAATATACGGAACGGTTCGTAGTGCTCGAAGCGTTTGTTAGCTTGGTAGGTTACCGACTTCCCTCCTCGGCGCATGATGATGCCGGACGCTAAGAGGAGCGCCATTTCGCGGCGCGCAAGAGCCTTCGAGAGCTTCGCGCGGAAGGCCGCGTCCTTGAAGGAGAAGGCCGCGTCGTCATTGAAAAGAAAGAGCCGGAGGAGTTTCATCCGTCCGGGAGAGCCAAAAATCTTTGCGAGGGGATCCATGTAAGTCTCGGCATTGTACGGGCCCTGGAGAGGCTTGTGCAAGGCGCGGATATATACCAGAAAAAGGCCCCGCGAGGGGCCTTTTTCTGTTGGGATTTGAGTGTTACCTGCCCACGGGTTCTTTGCTCGCCGTCGTAAGGGTCACCTGTCACGGATAAATCTCTGCTGAGATTTTCCGCGACCCCGCCTCGCGCCGTCGCGCTCCGGCTCAAAGTAACCCAAATAATCTCCGATTATTTGAGCGTTACTTTGCCCCCCGCCTCAGTGATTTTCTTCGAGAGTTCCTCGGCGTCCTCCTTCTTCATGCCCGTCTTGAGCATCGAAGGAGCTGCGTCAACGAGATCCTTCGCCTCCTTGAGGCCGAGACCAAGGGCCTCCTTCACCGCCTTGATAACGGCGATCTTGTTGGCACCTGCGTCAGTAAGCTCAGCGTCGAAAGCGGACTTCGCCTCCTCGCCACCTCCCGCTGCTGCCGGACCTGCAACAGCAACCGCTGCTGCGGATACGCCGAACTTCTTCTCGAAGACCTTCACGAGCTCGGAGAGCTCAAGAACGGCCATCTTCTCGATCTCCTCAACAATCGCCTTAAACTTCGCTGGTACCTCGACTTCTGCTTCTGCGGCAGCGGCTGGTGCTGCGACTGGAGCAGCCTCGGGCGCTGCCTCAACCGGTGCCTCTACCGCTCCCTCCTCCTGCTTTACTTCGTCAGACATGATTTTCTAGCTTAGAGCTATGAGCTGCGAGCTTATAGCCTTAGGAGAATTTCCTAGTAGCTAATAGCTAGCAGCTGAAAGCTGCTTTTAATTATGCTCCCTTCTTCTCTGCAATCTTGTTGAGCGCGATCACGAGTCCCTGGATAGGACTGTTGATGACGTTCACGAACATACCGCGAAGCACTGGTACCGGTGGGATGGTCGCGACTGCCTGCATTTTTGCAGCGTCAGCGAAAAGCCCATCGAACACGCCGCCTACGATGGAAAGCGCATCCTTGTGCTTCTTGCCGTGCTCGTAGATTCCACGAGCTGGCGCGGTCATATCATCGGTTCCCCACGCAACCGCTATCTCGCCAGGAAGCTCCGGAAGGTCTCCGGTGAATCCTCGCTCGAGGAGTGCGCGCTTGATGAGGGTCTTTTTTGCGACGAAGTACTTCGTGCCATCGGCCTTGAGGGACTTCCTCATCGCCGAAGTATCGAAGACCGAAAGCTTGCCGAACTTCACGAATACGACCGAGGTCGCCTCCGCAAAAGCGCTAGCTAACTTCGCTACGATGTCCTGCTTCTTCTCTTTAGTAATTGCCATGTATTTTTTTGATTGTTCGCACCCCAAGGGTACTTCCATACCCTTCGGGTAAGAGGCGTACGAAACGGCGACGGTCCCCTTACGGGGACCGAAGCGAGGAGATTAATTGGAGCTCGGGCTGGGTTACCCCTTCCTTTGCGTCCGTTCCTCGGCAGGATTTATGTCCGCCAACTGGCGAGACACCTGCTGTCTTCGGTTCGTACCTAGGGAGACTATCAAAACCTGCCGTCTACCGCAACCGCTAGGAGACGAGCCGCAGAGTGACGAGCGCCGCCGCAAGGATGAGCGCGAACCCGCTCGTGAACTTCAGGAAATGAAGGAAGTAATCCATGTAAGTTATTAGAGGTTAGCGAAGCGAAGCACCGAAATTGAAGGATACGTCGTTTTCTGTCGAGCGAGATACTCGGCGGACTGTCGCAGGAAGGACGATTCCGGATTTTGAGCTACCGTCTCTTGCATGAGTTTCTCCGCTCCGGTTAAGTCCCCCTGGTAGAGCAGCGCGACCGAATGAAGGACACCTGTTATCGGATTTCCCGGAGAAAGCCGATACGAATCCTCAAGAATGGCGATGGCTTCGTCTATATGATCCTCGCCAAGTCCTGTCTCGACAATGAGTAGATACGCGAAGTTCACGCGTGCACGGTAATGGTCCGGGGCTGTCTCAAGGTACGTCCGATAGCGGTCCTCGTATATGCCCGCTACCTCAAGCACCCGAGCGCGCAATTCCGGCGACGTATCTTTCGCGAGCGCGACGATGGTTCCTTCTATGAACGAGCTAGATGAGAGGCGCAGCGACTCGAAACTCGATACGCGCGCGAGGGATGCGAGGAAGTCCTCGCGCTGAGCGCGCGGGTCGCTCGGGTTAAAGCTCGCGTGGAGAGCAGCCTGGCGATGATATTCGCCCCCCACCACGAGCACCAAACTTAAGAGCGCAAGAAGTGCGAGCGACAACGCAAGAACAGTGCGCTTCTCCCGCAACAAATCCAGAGTCTGTGCCTCCTTCCCATCAGATGCTGCGAGCGAGAGCGCGTAGGCGCCGAACACAGCAAGCAGTGCGTAGCTGCCGATAGTATCGAAACCAGTCTGCGTCTGCAAAAGATGCACGAACGGCACCGCGCATGCGATGACCATCTCCGCTTCTCCGATTACCCCTCTTCTCCAAGCACGAACGATTGCAACAAGATACGCAAGTATGAGGAGAGCGAACGCTACTAGTCCGACAACTCCAGAGGTTACCAAGGTGTCGAGAAATACATTGTGCGCCTTCTCAAACCATACCTCGCCGAAATTCTCCTGCTTGAAGAGCCTCTGGTCGAAATGCTGCTCAATAGCGAAATTAAAATTCTCTGGGCCCCATCCCAGTATCGGTTTATCGAGAAATGCGTTCCAGCTCGCTTCCCACACGATGATACGCGCGGCGGATGACTCCTTAACGTACGCCTCTTGAACCACGCTTCCAGGCGTAAACAGGAGCCCGAGACCTATGGCAATGGCCGCGACGGTAAGAAAGGCCCAGGTGAGTACGGCACGCAGCCTCCACTCTACTGGAGCAAATCTGCGCAACGCCGCGTACCCAGCAAGGAACGCAAGGAACGCGATGAGTGCCGCGCTTGATGAGCGCGCAAGCCCCAATATGCCCGTGGGATCGCTTACCAAAGAGACGATGCCCGTTAAGCCCCCAGACATCAGTGGCGAAAGCGCGATGAGAGCGAGCGCGCTTACGAGCGCCGCGCGCATTCGCCGCTCCCCCGTTCGTACAAGCTCTAGTACGCCAAGCATAAAGGCGAGCAAAAGGTAGGCACCGGCATACGTTTCGTTTCCAAACGAAAGCCCCGTATTCCCGAGATTCACCCATAGAAACCGGTCGCCGAGATTAAGGCCTGCGATGCCGATGATGGAGAGGAGCGCGAACACGCCTCCCGTAAACGCGACAGCTTTCCGGATAAGACTCCAATCATCGCGAGACAGGAGCTTGGCCAAGAGAATTGCGAGCGCTACGAGGTGTGCGAGGTAGATAACACCGGTAGACCAGAAGATATCGGACCACAGGGAGCGCCAGGGAAATACCCCCGTAGCTGCCGCGAGCGCCTGGGTTAGAAGCACTGCGATAAGCGCCCCTATGAGCCACGTGCCACTACTCCCTATCGGAAGTTGATTGCGATAGATGCGATACGCAGCAACGAGTAGGAGCGCATCGACAAACGCGATGACGAGGAAGAACTTTGAATTAACGCCTGAGTAGAAAAGCCCGGGAAGCGTGAAGAATGGCAGGAGCCCGAGTGCGAATGCCGCAAAGTACCCCGTGTCGGTGGTGCGCATGCGGGAATTGTAGAGCGCCAGACCAAATTAGCAAACCTAGCAAAAACAAAAAACCACCCCGAAGGGTGGTTTTTTGTTTTTGCTTTAGACCAGAGGTCCAAGCGCCATTCCCTTAGCTAATTGCTTAGTTGAGGGAGATAACACCAGTCTCGAAGTCATCGAGCTCGAAGTCGTACACGTTGAACGTGGTCGTATCGGAGGTTGCCCAGCCGATAGCCTCGATCGAAGCGCGGTAGATACCGTCGTCTTCAGCCGTGTTGTTGATCTGGAAGATCGTGACAGTGACCTCTGCAGTCTCGTCTTCGAGGATTTCGATAGTGTTCGTCTCCTCGTCGCCGTCGCCGCCAGTAAGGTTCACGTCGTCAGAGAGATCGTCCGTCGTTGCAGTGTCCGAGTCAGTGACACGGTAGAGGATACCGCCGCCATCCGTGCCCGTAGTGAGCGTGGTGTTGGTGATATCGGTAGCCGTCGTCGCTGCCGAAGTGCGTGCCACGTATACCTTGTCGCCAACCGCCGTCACATTGAAGGCGATCTCGAAGGTACCCGTGTCGTTGTCCGTGCTATCAACCTCAGTGACGGTCTCAGAAGCCGAGACGAACTCGACCTCGATACCCGTCGAACGAAGATCGAATGCGCCAGAGTTTGCAGAGCCAGTGATGTCGGCGTCAGCAAGGTCCTCGCCAGCATCGTCCTCGACATCCCATGCGTCGGACTCCGTCTCGCCGAGCGAGAAGGAAACCGTGTCGCCAGCGTCAAGAGAGTCAGCCTCGGAGAAGAAGTCTGCGGTGATTACCACCTCAACCGTCTCTCCTGCGCCGATGACCCACTCGAGGTCATCGAACTCGATCGACTCCATGCTGTTGTCGGTGTCTGAAGTGCTGAGGGACTCCGTAGCAACCTCCTCGCCATCCACTACGAGAGTGAGGGCAGAGATAAGGTCGTCTGGGTCGTTACCCGTAGCCTCCGTAGACGTGACAGACACGACGAACGAATCGATGGTGATGTCCGAGTCGCCTTCAGCCTCAAGGGTGAAGGAGAGGACCTCCTCGCCGTCCGTATCGTCGGTTGCGTCGATGCCGATCGAACGAGAATCGTTGATTGCATCATCGTCCTCAGAGATCTTCAGCTCGATGTCCGCTGCGGAAGCGAAGGACACGAAGGTGAACTCGCGGATGCCAGTTGCAGGGTCCTCGGAGACCGTTGCACCGTCAGCGTCCATGAAGCGAACCTGCGTGAAGTCTGCATCCCAGACGTCATCGTACTGACCATCGTCGAGGTTCGAGCCGCCGGTGACAGCGACTACGAGCTCTGCGGTCTCACCTGCCTCGACGATTGCGTCATCGAGAGAGATGGTCTTCGTCCAGTCGTTGTCGTCGTTGAACTCGTCCGCGTCAACGCGGGCAACCTCCTCGCCGTCAAACCAGACAGACACCTCAGATGCGTAATCCTCGAAGTCATCGTGGACATTGTCTGAACCGTCCTCAGCAGCATCATCCGACTCGTCGAAGACGACGCGGACAGCCGTGATTTCAAGGTCAGAACCGTCGTCAGCCTCGATCTCAAGGCCTGCAACCTCTGCATCCTCCTCGTCCTCGCCGACCTCCTCATCGTTGAGGGAAGCCATGAGTTCGTAAGAGTCTACGGAGCCTGCGCCACCTTCGAGGTCGCCGCCGTTGTCGTCATCATCACCGTCCGGCATAGAGACCGAACCGCCGACCTTAGCCCGAGTGATCGGACCGAAGTAACCAGCGGCTGGCATGATGCCTACCGATGCCTGATAAGCCGCAAGAGCCGACTGGGTCTGGGCACCGAAGTAACCAGTTGCACCTGCCGGAATCGAGAAGCCCTTGCCCATAAGCCAGGTCTGGAGCGCCGTAACATCAGCACCCGTCGAGCCGATCGTGAGATCGCGCGTGAAGGTTACCGAAGCCGAAGAACCACCTGAAAGTGCCGCGAGCTGAGCCTGGAGCGCAGCGATCTGCGCAGCAAGGTCATCCGCCGTCGCTGCCCGTGCAGGAACTGCAAAGGACGCGAACGACATCGCGACGAGTCCGAGACCCGCGACGACAGCTGCGACTTTCGCAACTGCGTTCGTGTTCGTAATGCTCATAATTTATTTTAGTTTTTTACCTTTCGGAACGTCGTGCAAGGCGGTAATAAAGGTGCCTTGCGCGCCGTCCTTCTTTCTTTGTAATGCTCCCGAGGGAGCGTTGGTACTGCACTTTCACACTAGTCCTGCGGGGCGCGGTATCGCCTTGCGTCCCACAGGCTAGTTGGTAAGGGTTTGGTCGTACAGCCGTACATCCGTAGCATTCAAAATCATCCGTACTTCCCCATAACTCCTCTATAAAAAGGAGACGGGAAATGCTGCCGTTCCTTACGGAACGGCGTCATACCTACATACGATATTCACTTGTCAATAAACCGTGCGCCCCTTGGCACACTAGACCCTAGTATACGGGAGGCAGGCCTGCCCACCATATATAAGTGAATGTGGATAACAGGTGAATCCCGACAGGTACGAGAAAAAGGCCGTCTCCGGCCGCTCGTCGCCCTATCGAGCCGTATTCGCTCGGTTGCCCACATGGGCACCCTACTCTTTGGGACGCGTCCCGTCAACGCGTCCTTAATGCGAGCCCGCAAGACTATAGGTCGTCCACCTACGCTTCCCTTCTTGCTTTACGACCCCCTCCTGCACCAAAGCCTGCAGTTCTCGCTGCACCGTCTTCTCACTTACGCCCCGTATAGTCGTGGATACGTCCTTTATATACGCCGAGCCCTTCTCCTTAAGGACATCAAGTATGAGATTCCTCCTTGAACCACGCTCCGGACTGTCCGATACAACGCCTCTATCATGTCCTTTAGGTTTTGGTTGCGAACTTGGCGCAGGTTTGCGATTCTGAACGGACTTAGTAGCTACCCTGACCTCGCCTCGCTCAGAAGTCTTATGAAGCTCAGCTAGCGAAGGCGTATCGCCTAACAGCAGGCGCGGCTCCTCGTACCCGGCAATCTCGTGAAGCAAGTTCTCAGCCTCCTTGGCGATCATATCGGCGTTCATGGGAGAAAGGAGGCCCGTAGTTCGTGCGAGCGCCATCAGGCTCGAGAGAGACAGGAGTTCCCGGGAAAGGGTCACTCTGCTCTCAAGCGGCGGAAGCACTGCTCCATCGATGAGCGCAATTGCCGTACGCTCTGAGCGTTCACGAAGTGCATCAGAATGTCCGAAAGCCGGTGTCACCAAGTGCACCGCTCGCGCAAGTCTCTCTGCCTTCTTGTATATGTACACGCGACGTATGTCCTTATCGAATATGTTGGAGAATATAGCTTTTTCTAAGACAAAATCATTGTTTCCACGTGCTTCGTTGCGCGTTGTTTGAGACAGATTATGTCCTTTAGAATTCATGTATGCCCTTTACGTGTCCTTTATTATACTCCCCCGCTGTCCGCAACGACAAGGACGCGCATTCGGTCTACAGCCCCACTAAAGGGCGGCACCGCGACTCGAGGGGTTTTGTATCTCGTTTGTGCGGGTTTCTGCACACGCGACTTAGGTGAACCGAGGGTACCGCAAAGGTGCCTGCCGGTGCCCGAATATGCACTACTTACGCCGTTCCGATGGTAAAATTCGTACATGAAAAAGAAGAGCGAGCGCGAGAAGAAGTCCCGCAATACGGGCCTTCTTCTTAAATCAGTTAGCATCATCGCTCTATTCGCATTCGGCCTCATCCTCCTCCTTTCTGTGTTTAAGCTTGGAGGTCCCGTTGGTACGGCGCTCTTTAATCAAGCATTCGGATTTTTGGGTATTGCCGCCTACGTGCTTCCGGTAGGCATACTCGGGCTTGGCGTTTCGCTTCTTATAGGACGCGCGATCGTCGATACCATCACTGCAGCCGGAATCGCGCTCATCGGAATCGCGCTCCTAGGGCTTCTTGGTATGGTCGTTTCCGCGTGGGGCGGCGCTGCCGGAAGTTTCCTTTCAGCGACCGCGTCCGAGCTTGTTGGCATATGGGGGGCCATCGTGGTCCTTGGCGGTATGGCTGCAATAGGACTCGTGCTCGCCGTAGGCGCAGATCGTATGCAAGTGGCGTTCATGGCGCTTTTCGCTCGTGCCACAAAAGCATCCGACGCATTGCCTGAGGTGGCGCTATCTGGAGCAGGCAGCACTGATGCAACTCCTGCCATCGAAACCCCTTCCCCGTCGGCCTCTGTACCGGAGGAATCAAAAGAGCCTACCGTCACTATGTTCAATCGCACCGACACCGGAGGCGCAGCCCGTCAAGCCGATATGATCCGGAACTTCGACGCGGAGTACGATCCTCCTCCACTTTCTCTTTTGGGCGCTGATACCGGCCGCCCAGGGACAGGCGACATCAAAGCGAACGCCAACATCATCAAGCGGACCTTCCAGAACTTCGGCATTCCGGTCGAGATGGACGAGGTGTCGGTCGGACCTACCGTCACTCGCTACGCCATAAAGCCCGCAGAGGGCGTCCGTCTCTCAAAGATAGTGTCCCTGGTCACGAACCTCGAGCTTGCGCTAGCGGCACACCCGGTGCGCATCGAGGCTCCTATCCCAGGAAAATCCCTCGTCGGTATCGAAGTCCCTAACACCACGAAGGCGATGGTGGGCCTCGGCGGCGTCCTCTCGGCTCCCGAATGGACCGAGAACAAGAAGCCGCTACTTGCTGCTATTGGCCGCGACATCACTGGAACGCCGCATTATGTAAACGTCGCGAAAATGCCGCACGGGTTAGTCGCAGGCGCGACCGGCTCCGGAAAATCAGTCGCGATACACGCGCTTATCACCTCTCTCCTGTACCGGAACGGCCCGAACCAGCTCCGCTTCATCATGGTCGACCCTAAGCGCGTTGAGCTCACCTTATATAACGGCATTCCCCACCTTCTAACCCCTGTCATCACAGACCCTAAGAAGGCCATCCTCTCGTTGAAGTGGGCTGCCAAGGAGATGGAGCGCCGCTATAACATCCTCGAGAGCGAAGCGGTGCGCGATATCGAGTCGTACCATACCTCTATCTTCGAGCCCGCGAAGAAGAAAAAGGCCGCTGACATGCCTGAAGCGATGCCCTATATCATCGTAGTCATCGACGAGCTCGCGGACATCATGCAGAGCTACCCGCGCGAACTCGAGGCAGCTATCGTGCGCCTCGCACAGATGTCGCGCGCGGTCGGTATCCACCTCGTCCTTTCGACCCAGCGCCCGTCGGTAAATGTCATCACGGGACTCATCAAGGCGAACGTCCCTACCCGCATGGCCCTGCAGGTCGCCTCACAGATTGATTCGCGCACCATTCTTGATCAGGGCGGGGCGGAATCGTTACTAGGCGCCGGCGACATGCTCTATCTTTCTTCCGACATGCAGAAGCCGGTACGTCTCCAAACTGCCTATATCGGCGAGAACGAAGTGAAGAAGATCGTCGCGCACATAAAATCGAAGAACGCGGGCGAACTTTCCACGCTGGACCTCGGCGGAAGCAATAACGCGCCTGGCGAAGGGCCTTCCCATGCAGCAGACGCTATCGGACTCGCCTCCGCTTCCTTTGAGGATGAGGATATTGACGACGACCTCTACCAGCAGGCGAAGCAGGCGGTTGAAGAAGCGGGCCGTGCCTCTACTTCCTACTTGCAGCGAAAGCTCCGTATCGGGTACTCACGCGCCGCGCGCCTCATGGATGTGCTCGAACAGAAGGGCGTCATTGGGCCAGCTGATGGCGCAAAGCCTCGTGAAGTACTCTCACGCGCAGGCGCCGCGGCCGCTCCTGCCCCCGGCGCTGACGAGGATATGAACCGCGACTTCTAGGTATGTTGGTGCGCGGCGCGATTTCCCTCGTTCTCGTCCTCTTGGCAGGGTACGGTTTCTTTGAAGCCGCCCCCCTGTTACGAGGGCCACAACTCACGCTTGATGCTGGCTCCTACGCGAACACAGTGGACGGATTCATTACGGTTGCCGGTACTGCCTCCCACACACAATCACTCTCCCTTAATGGCGCGCCGCTTTTAATCGACGAGGAAGGGCGATTCCAGAAAACACTCCTCCTCCCCTCCGGAAACGCTATACTGACGCTTACCGCGGGCGACCGCTTCGGGCGGATGGTGGCGAAGCGCCTTGAGGTGAGCGTGCCCTGACGATTATTCCCCGGTTAGACAGAGACTTTTATGCCAAAGAAACCTACTAAAGCCGCCAAAACCATCGAACCATCCGCTAAGGCGGCGGGTGCGGATGCCGTGAGCGCACGCGCAAGATCCATAGAACTCGCCATCAAAGAGATAAAGACGAAGTTCGGCGACGAAGCCATCATGACCTACGGCTCGGGAAAGGTTGCTGCCATTCCCTCCATATCGACCGGTTCCATCGGGCTCGATGCCGCGCTTGGGGTTGGGGGTCTTCCCCGCGGTCGCATCGTTGAAATCTATGGCCCGGAGTCCTCAGGCAAGACGACGCTTTCCTTGCACACCGTCGCCGAGGCGCAGAAAGCCGGCGGCGTATGCGCGTTCGTCGACGCAGAGCATGCGCTTGACCCCGAGTACGCGAGAAAAATTGGCGTGAAGCTCGAGGAGCTCCTTATCTCGCAGCCTGATACCGGCGAACAGGCACTTGAGATAGTCGAGTCCCTGGTCCGGAGCGGCAACGTGGACGTTATTGTTGTCGACTCAGTTGCAGCACTCACTCCGAAGGATGAAATCGAGGGAGACATGGGCCAGCAACAGATGGGAAAGCAGGCGCGCCTCATGTCGCAGGCACTTCGTAAACTTACGGGCATCGCCTCAAAATCGAAGACGCTCATCATCTTCATCAACCAGATTCGCATGCAGATAGGCATGATGTTCGGTAACCCAGAGACGACGACCGGTGGCAAGGCACTGAAATTCTATACGTCAGTCCGGCTCGATATCCGCCGCATCGCATCCATCAAAAAGGGAGAAGAAGTCGTTGGTGGCCGCCACCGTGTGAAAGTGGTGAAGAATAAAGTCGCAGCTCCCTTTAAGACCACCGAATTCGACCTCCTCTACAACGAGGGCATCAGTAGCGAAGGCGAGCTTATCGCGCTTGGCGAGAAATTCGACCTTGTTGAGAAGGCCGGAGCTACCTACCGCTTCAACGGAGAGAAGCTTGCGGTCGGGTACGACGCGACGCGCACGTTCCTCCGCGAGAACAAGCCTATCGCCAAAGAGCTCCTCAAGGCGATACGCGAGAAACTCGAGAAGGCCTAGGCTATCCGTATATCGCGCATGCGCGCGTAAGGACGCAAGGCGTCATACATCATCCATACGAGCGCGGCGAATACCGCGACAGATAGAAGCTGCACCATGAATTCAGTGTGAGTAAACGCTGCGAGATAAAACTGTGCTGCTGAGAGAAAATCTGCAGGAGCATTTTCGAATACACGCGCGACCCAGACCATGCGCCCGATGCCATAGAGTGCCAGGAGTGCGAGGGCGGGACCGAGCACGTACCCGCGGCTTACGGTACGTAAAAGCCGCACGCGATAGACGCGACGCATCACTCCCCTCTCAATGGTTGATTCAGTCTGCATGCTGGTCGTCATAAGCCTGTTTAAATAATTTCTTTGCGCGGTGCACGCGAGTCTTCACGGCAGGCACGCTCGAGCCCTCCACCTCTGCTACTTCCTCTTGCGTCTTTCCTTCTAGGAATTGGAGCGTGAGGACTCGGCTCGCGCTCTCTGGAAGCGACGCTAGGGCCGCAATGACCTCATCCTTATGCGTAAGCGTCTCGACGAAGTCATCGGTATCCCGCAAGGACTCGTAATGCTCGGGGTCCAAGGGGACCGTGCCGGTCCGCCGCTTCTTCATGCTCTGGTACCGAGTAAATGCGAGCCGGGTCAGTATCGTGTACGCCCAGGAAGAGAACTTCGCGCCTTCCTGCGCCTGGTACCTATCGGCATAGAGATAGATACGGGTAAAGGTATCCTGCACTACCTCCTCCGCGTCCTCAGGTACCCGGAGGATGGTGAGGGCCTTCCGTGTGAACGCCGCCTCGTAGCGGCGCACGAGGATACGGAACAGCTCAGGGTTGCGGGCTGAGGCACGCAGAATCTCCTCGTCGCTTCGTGGGTCTTCGCTTGAAAGCCTGTCCATTACCCGGTACTATAGCGCTATCTTGCCCACCGGGCATTTTTTATAACCCCGGGTCCCCGTGCAGGGTTTCCGAACGAAATCGCTAATACGCATCCCTATGGCCGTACTCTCATACAACGAGATAGTCCCGAAAACGATTATCGAATACAACAACGAGCCGTACGAGGTGCTCTCCTCGCACGTCTTCCGCATGCAGATGAGGAAGCCCGTGAACCAGACGAAGCTCCGCCAAGTTATCTCTGGAAAAGTCATCGAAATCTCCTTCCACCAGAGCGAGACCGTAAAGGAAGCGGATATCGAGTGGATGGATGCGAATTATCTCTATACCAATCGCGGCGAGTCTTGGTTTGCGGAAGCCGGTAACGCAAAGAACCGATTCTCATTCCCTGAGAACGTCGTGCACGACCAGGTACAGTGGCTCGTGCCAAACACGGAGATAGAGGTCATGGTGTACAAGGAGAAGCCCGTATCTCTCAAAATTCCTATCAAGGTAGACCTCAAAGTGAAGGAGGCAGCGCCCGCCGTAAAGGGCGACACGGTCTCGGGCGGCAGCAAGCAGGTGGTGCTCGAGTCAGGTGCCTCCGTAAACACTCCCCTCTTCATCAACGAGGGTGATGTGCTCAAGATAAACACTGACACCGGTGAGTATGTCGAACGAGTCAGTAAATCTTAGCTAAAAAGGATTAGTAAAGAAAAAGCCTCCGCATCGCGGAGGCTTTTTCTTAGGTCGAGGTCAAAAGGTTCAGATACAAGGCGCGGGCAGGGTGGGTGCCGTAGACGTATAGAGCATACGGCGAAGGCGCCCATCCGGGCGCCCGTAACGCAGTAGCTGGAGCTTTTGGACCGACCTTGTCTACGCTTGGAGGTATGGCAAAAGCGCCATATAACGCGCCCGCTTTATTGCAAGCGCTATTTCGCGCTGGCGCTCGCTTGATACGCCGGTGCGCTTCTTCGCGAGCATGCGCGCATGCGGATCCGTGAACTGCTTCAGGTACGCGACATCCTTGTAGTCGACGTACTTCTTGTGCTCTATTTCCTCTCGTTCCGCCTGGTAAGCCATAAAATAGTTGGTAGCTGTCAGCTTATAGCTTTTAGCTTTGAATGCAAATTTGAATAATTTCCTAACCTAGTAGCTTATAGCTCGTAGCTAACAGCTAGAATGGTATGTCCTCGGGGTTAATCTCCTCATCCGGGTACTGGATAGCGTCGCCGCCTCCTGGTGCCTCCGGCATATCCTGCTCGTTGCCTCCCTTCTGGGCTGCGCCCGCGCCACGGCTGCCGCCTGCAGGACCTCCGTCCGCGCCGAACTGGAAGTTGTCGACGACGATCTCGGTCTTGTAATTCTTCTTACCATCCGCTTCCCAGCTCCGGGTCTGCATGCGGCCTTCAACGTAGACCGGGCGACCCTTCTTGAGGTACTGCCCCATGACCTCGGCAACTCGTCCGAAGGCGACGATATTGTGGAACTCGGTCTGCTCCTTCTGGCTTCCTGATGCCTTATCCTTGTAGGTGCGATTAGTCGCGAGCCCGAAGGTTACTACCTGCTGGCCGCTTGGTAGCGCGCGGCTCTCCGGGTCGCGGGTGAGGTTTCCGTAGAGAAGTACCTTGTTGAGATACATGACGAGTTAGGCGACGGCGTTCTCGAGGGCAGCGTCGAGCTCAGTGTCGGATACCGGCTCATCAGCTGCCTCGGCAGGCATCTGGCGAAGCTCCTTCATTTCAGCTGAGTGCTTCGCCTCCTCCTTGGTGGTGCGGATGTCCAGGTATCGGACGACCTTCGAATTCCCCTTCACGGAGGCGATTGCCGCCTCGTGCCCCTCCCCATCAGCCTCGTAGGCGACCCATCCGAAGTAGGCAGAGTCGAAATCACGGCGTCCGGCGGTCTCAGAGCGGGAGATGGTGTAGGCGAGCTGGACCTTCTCAAGGGTTCCCTCAGCAACGATTGCGGAGCCTGCTGCTGCCTTTATCGCCTCATACACCTTCCCTGCCTCGGTCTCCGAGAGCTCGGGGTCGAGGTGGAAGGCAAGCTCGTATACACGTACTTCAGAACCGCCGTCCTCGGCGGAAATTGCTTCCTCGGCTACTTCTTCTTTCTTTCGTGCCATAGTGGAGAAAGCGTACCACGCACCCTTTCCCTGGGCAAACGGCCCTGTTACGAGGCCGTTTCGACCTTGAATGCCCGGATGGCGTTCCTAAGGACCGCCTCCCGAACCGTCTCCCTATCCTCCCCGCGAATCTCTGCAAGCGCGGTCACTATCTCCGGTATAGAAAGGGGGTCGTTCCGCTGTCCTCGCCTCGACTTTGGCGCCACATAGGGCGCATCGGTCTCGGTAAGGAGCCGGTCGAGCGGCGCGAAGCGCACTGCCTCGTCATAATCCCTGGCGAAGGTAAGGACCGCCGTATAGGAGACGGTGAAATCGAGTGCGAAAACGCGGCGAGCGATATCGGTGTCTCCGACGAAGAAATGCACGTTCCCTCGGAGCTTATCGCCGTGCTCTTGCTTCCCGCTTTCTAGAATCGAAAGCAGATCATGGTACGCGTCCATACTCCCTTTCGACGGTCGGCCGTGGATCATCAAGGGCTTCCCGTATTCCACCGAAAGCCCGATGTGCCTCTCAAATAGTTCTCGTTGAGAACGCTTCACCTCCGCGTTCGCGTCCTCCGGTCTGAAATAATCGATACCGCACTCTCCTACCGCGACGACCTTAGGGCTCGCAAGCAAGGCACGCGTCGCCGCTTCATCGAATTGCTCCAAAGGCGTGTCATTCGGGTGATGCCCTGCAGTCGCCCACAAGGTTTCCGAGTCGTGCACTAAATCAAGTGCAGATTCTGACGACTCCTTATCAACCCCGACCACGAGCCCGCCGATTCCCTCTTCGCGCATGCGTGTGATGATCGCGTCACGGTCATCCGCGTACTTGTCGAATTGGATATGGCAGTGAGCGTCGAAGTAGCGCATGGCTACGCAGTAAGGCGCGGGAAAAGATTCTCAGGCTTCGTGTTCGCTGCCACCGCTGCAAGTATCGATACCGAGGTCTTCGGCATGAATGGAACAAGGTGCGCCGCAACCTTGGCGAGATGCCGCACGAGCTTCTCTATCGCGTCGCGCGCGGCGTCTGCAGTTGCGGCATCCTTTATCTTCTTGTACGGCTCCTCACTCGTCATGAACTCGTCGCCCTTCGCCACGTGCTCGAAAATAAGGTCCATCGCTTCGTGAAAAGAAAACCGATTCATCTTCTCCGTAAATTCCGCCTCTACGAACGTGTCTTCTTGTGAGAGCGTTACCGGCGCAGAGAGATGATCTTCCGCAAGCTTCATCACGCGCGCAACAAGATTCCCGAGCCCGTTTACTAGGTTCGCAGTGTACCACTCATCCATGCGCTCCCAGGTGATGTCCGAGTCCTCAAAGGGATGCACATGGCGCAAGAGCAGGTAGCGCGTCGCCTCCGTCCCGTACTTCGAGACAAGCTCATACGGATTGATGACGTTCCCCAGAGACTTCGACATGCGTTGGCCGCCGGAGTTAATGAACCCATGATAGAAGACTTGGTCGGTGTTCTTTACTCCTGCTGACATAAGCATCGCCTGCCACATAAGTGACTGAAAACGCACCTGGTCCTTTCCCGCAACCTGCATTACCCGCCCTTCCTCCCAGAACTTCGCAAACTTCCCTTCCGCGTCCGCGGGCCACCCCAAGGTAGAGATGTAGTTAGTAAGAGCATCGAACCAGACATACATGACCTGACTTTCGTCGCCAGGTACGGGTACGCCCCACGTAAGCCGCGCCTTCTCGCGGGAGATTGAGAAGTCCTCGAGTCCGCCTTTCACAAACGCGATAGCCTCCTCGCGCCGCCAATCGGGTGCTATAGAATCCTCGCGCGAGAGGTACTCGAGCAATGCATCCTGATACTTTGAGAAACGGAAGAAGTAATTCTCTTCAGTTATCTCTTGGAGCGTGAGCGATGGGTGTATCGGGCACTTTCCTTCTACGATGTCCTTCTCGGTCTTGTAGGCTTCGCACCCGACACAGTAGAGGCCCGTGTAACTCTTCTTATAGATATCTCCCGCTGCTTCGCAGCGCTTCCACATCTCCTTAGCCGCCTCGTAGTGGCGGGGCTCCGTGGTACGTATGAATGCGTGCTCAGAAAGCCCTAGCGCGTCTCCCAGCTTACGGAACTCCTCGGAATAGTGATCGACATACGTATGGACGTCCTTCCCTGCCTTCTCTGCAGCCTCGAGGATTTTCTGCCCATGCTCGTCGGTCCCAGTATTGAAAAAGACCTCATCGCCTGCAAGCCGCCAATTCCTTACAAGCGCGTCTGCCTGCACGAACTCGAGCGCGTTGCCGATATGCGGGTCCGCGTTCACGTACGGAAGCGTCGTCGTGAGATACCGCCGCATGGAGTCTATATGCTATTGGAAAGCTCCGCCGCCTTTCGCTTTCCCTTCTCTATATCAGCGAAGAATTCCTGAAGTGACGCCGCGATAGGAACCGACAGAAGTATGCCAAGGAAACCAGCCAACTCCGCACCGGCGACTAAGGCGAGGATGACAAGAAGCGGCGGCAAGCCCACCACCTTCTTCACCACAAGCGGATAAATGAGGTTGGATTCGAACTGATTCAGGATGATGTAGAGCCCGGCGACGATAACGGCGAGCGCGAGTCCCTCCGCGGAGAACGCGATGGCAACCGCAAGAAGACCCGCGACAAGCCCTCCGAATATCGGTATGAGCTCCGCCATGCCAGTGATGATGCCAAGCAGAAGCGCGTGCGGAACGCCCATGATAAGGAGTCCGAGGGTCGTCAGTACGCCCATGATGACCGAGAGCAGAAGTTGCCCCTGCATCCATAAACCTATCTTTCGCTTCGCGCGCTGCCAAAGGTCGACGACATAATTCTCATGCTTCACTGGCGTGATGAGACGAAGGAAGTCGTCTACGCCGGTCTCCTGGAGCGCAAAGTAGAACGAAAGGATGACGACAAGGAAGAGCGCAAATATGCTTCCGAAGAAGGCGGCAATAAGCGCGATAACCCCTTCCGTCCCCGCGGAGAATACGCCACGCAAGGAAACCAGTGTTGAGAACAGAGACTGTGCCTCGCCACCCTCGGTAGTCGGCGCAAGAACCGAGAGCGACTCAGGGATAGAAAGGTCATCGAGGTACCCCGGTACTGAGGCGATGAAGGCCTGCGCTTCATCGATGATGGGCGGGAAGAAGAAATAGACGACACTGAATACTGACCCGAACACAAGTACGTACATAAGAAGCACTGAAAAGACGCGCGCGATACCGCGACGGATGAAGAATATGACGCCCGGCTCTATCGCTGAAGCGATGACAATCGCCGTAAGGATGAGGAGGAGGAGGTCCTTAAGGAGCCATGCGACATACGCCGCAACGCCAATAAAAAGCGCGCGGATTATCGTTCCCGGAGTGATGGAGACGTTCACCATGCGGTCCATGAGGGGCATACTAGCACATCCCTCCCCGGGGCAGGACTTACGCGAGCGCTTCGGCAATACGCTTCTTCACGTCTTCTATTGATAGACGTTCTTGTTCCCCACTATCGCGATGGCGAAGCGTCACGGTGCCGAGTAGCTCCGGCTTCTCTCCTAAAGTATCGAAATCGATGGTGATGCAGAACGGTGTACCAATCTCATCCTGCCGGCGGTATCGCTTACCGATGTTTCCGTTGTCATCGAACGCAGCGACCACGCCAGCTTTCTTTAGTTCCTTGAATACCTCACGCGCCTTTTCAACGAGCTCCGGCTTGTTCTTAAGGAGCGGAAATACCGCCGCCGTATATGGCGCCACCTTAGGAGATAGCTTCAGATACACACGCTTCTCACCTCCCTGCTCGTCCTCGGCATACGCGTCCGAAAGCACGGCGAGCACGAGGCGGTCGAGCCCGAAGGTCGGCTCGATGCAGTGCGGGACAATTCTCTCCTTCGTTTCCTCGTCGAGGTAGGTCAGGTTCTCACCGGAAGCAGCAGCATGCGCCGAGAGGTCGAAGTCGGTGCGATACGCAAGACCGAGTAATTCCTTCTGACCGAACGGGAAATCGAACTCCGTATCAATGCTCCTCTTGCTGTAGTGCGCGCGGTCTTCCGCCGGCACGTCTATCTTATGAATCTTCGACTCATTGAGTCCGAGTTCCTTAAGGAACGCGACCTGGAGTAGGAACCACTCGTCAAAAATACGGTTGAGCTCCGCTTCGTTGCGCGGATCTACGAAATACTCTATTTCCATCTGCTCGAGCTCCCGCAAGCGGAAGATGAAATCGCGCGGGGCTATCTCGTTACGGAATGCCTTTCCGACCTGCGCAAGTCCGAATGGGAGCTTTGGATGAAAAGAGTCGATGACATTCTTGAAGTTCACGAACATGCCGCCTGCGGTCTCGGGGCGCAGGTACACCATCGCGGAATCATCATCAGCCGCGCCGGCCTTCGTCTTGAACATCATGTTGAACGTGCGCGCTTCCCCCAGCGTCCCCTTCTTCTTGCATGAGGGACACGTATCCGGGCTCTCAAGATGGTCGGCACGGAAACGGCCCTTGCAATTGGTGCACTCCACCATCGGATCGTTAAACCCGGTGACGTGACCAGACGCCTCCCACGCCTTGGGGTTCATCAGAATTGCTGCGTCTATCCCGTACATATCCTCGCGCTCGGTCACGAAAGTCTTCCACCAGAGCCCACGGATGTTGTTCTTTAGGGCGACGCCCAAGGGGCCGTAATCGTAGGTACCCGCGAGTCCTCCGTAAATCTCTGAGCCCGGATATACGAAGCCCCTGCGCTTTGCAAGCGAGACAATCTCCTCCATAGAAACCTTATGCATACAGAAGTTCTGCCTACTGTACCTGACCGAAGGAGGATTGATAAGCCGGGTCGCGGTGGGTCCGTATGTCTATCGCAGGCGCAGTTAGCCCGACCGGTGCTTGGGTAAACCGGTCCGTACCAGTGACTTTCTGTGCCGAGATGAGGGTCGGCGAGTCACCTTGCTGCGAGATGCTTGGCGTCAATGATACCTGGAACGCCGCGTCCTTCTTCCCGTGCGCCGGCAGGCTTCCGATGTTCCAGGTAATGGTGCGCGACGCCTCGTTATACACGACGCTCCCATCTGCGGGCGTCGCAAGTCCCGTATAGGTCACGTAGCTCGGTATCGTCATCGTCGCGGATGCACCTGCAACTTCGTTCACCGTATTCTCGGCTGTGAGCTGAATCGTGTACGTCGTAGGTACGCCCACCGTCGGTGGCCACGGCCCCTGGTTCTCGAACGGCCCCTGCGTACGCACCGCGCGCGAGTCGAACGTGAATCCGGTCGCAACCTTCACCGTGCGCGTAAGTATGGAAGAGAGGCTTTCAGAAACCCCGCTCTCAGAAAGGCGTCTTCCTGCGACCGATACGACGAGGGTTATCTCCTGCTTCGAAAGATTCGCAAGCGCATCCCCATCTAATGACGCGAAGGAGAACTGGCCGACGCCGGTGTCGCCAGGCGCGAGCTCCCGCAAACCCCGGCTCGTGTCACGGTCGAAGAGGATCGTCATATCGCCCGACTGGAAGAAACCGTCTCCGCTTGATACCTCATAGGGGTCAAGTGCGGCGCCCGAGAGCTTCACGGAGATCTTCGCATCAAGGATCGAGGTCGGGAGCGTATTCTTCCAGTTCACCTGCGCACCGACTCGCTTCCCTGCCTCGATGACCGGTTTCGCGCTCGTATCGCCATCTACCGTAAGCGCCACTTCTATAAAAGGACGGGTGATTCCTATCTCGGAAACCGCAGACGCGTACGCGAGATCGAGCTTCCCAGACTCTGCATCCTTCGAGGTGCCCGCACTCCAATTGAACACCCGGGTGTCATCGTTCACTCCCGCAAGCGTTCCCGTCACGGTAAATCGCTTCTCCTCCCCTGCCTCGAGAGTGCCTAAGGAAAAGAACGTGCCGCTGTTGCGGCTTTGGATAGACGTATTTGTCACGGTGAACCCGTAGGGATATTGGGCGGACAGGGCGACGTTCTCTATGGGCTCGGTCGAGTTCGCCCGCACCGCCAAGGAGAACGTCACCGATTGTCCGGAGGACGTTTCCTTTATCGAGGTCGCATTCACCGAGAGCGGAGACGTGGTGATGGTGATATCAAACGGTTCGCTCTTCTGGAACGTCGCGTTCGAGTTCTCGGTCTCGTACTCGACACGCATCGGTATCGAGAGCTTCTGGTTCTCGCTTCCGAACAGGGTCGCGCGCACCGTCTGCGTGAACCCGCCTCCCGCCTCTATCGTGCCGACGTCGAAGTTCTGGTGCGTGAGCTCCTTATCGGGGTCGTCCGCGTCACGTGTCCCCGGCGGATAGTCGATGCCGAGGTTCGAGACGTCTATCGCAACCGGATTCCTGTTCTGCACCGTGATAAGGAGCGTGACGGTCTCGCCGGAGGCCGAGGTCGTGGGGCCGTCAACCAGGATGTCGACATGCTCGTCCGAGATGGAGCCGCTTCCCCAGATGAGATACGCCGCAGTCAATGAGCCTGCGACCAGGAAGAACAGGAGGGCTCCGATGAAGAATTTTACGGCCAGTGGCATACGGGGCTTCGTCCGGTCAATAAGCGTGGGCGCTGGCGCTTGGTCCCAGCCGCGCGCAACAGGCGCGGAAGCTGGGATAAGCGTATCAGGCGTGACTGAGGGCGCAGCTTTGGACGCATAGAGCCCTTCGCGCATTCGCTCTAAGGCGCCCTTGTCTTCTTCAGGAGGCATACGCCTCGATTATAGCCCGGAAGCGGCGATGCCCATATTGGCGCGAGTGACGAATGCGGTGCGTTTCCTCTCGACATCCCGGAGCGTATCTATCGAGAACGGCGCTTCCCTATCCCCCGGTAGATCCCCGGTCTCGAGCCCCAGCGCTTCGAGCGTGCGAAGTACCATGAGGCATTCAAGCGCCTCATGCGCAGCTTCCGGCGTCTCCTTAAGTGCCGTCATAAAAGCGGTTAGGAGTGTAAAGTGGCGCGCATCCTTCTCGTCAGCAGGCACAAGCCGCAATAGAAGCGCAGCGATGCGTGCTGCTCGCGTGCGCGAAGCGGGAGTAAGGAGCGAAAACCAGTTCGTGCGCGGCACGGCGCCCCGCACTCGCCACCCTTCGCGCCCTGCAACCAGGGTAAGCTCGCTTTCCGAAAGGGTCTGGAGCGCACCCGCCAGTTTCGCGCCCATCTTTTTCACGCCCTGCGCGCGTGCGTGGATAAGTCCGAGCTCTGACGTCAGTATGGAAAGAAGCGCACTCTCCTCCCCCAAGGGGCGCGTCCGGAGCACTACGCCGTCGCTTGCGTAGCTCTGCCGCATAGTTAGGAAGTCTTACGGAGCGTGAACGAAACGGGGCCGGTAGAAAGCTCTGCCGTGTAAGGCCCCGCGCCGCGCTCTATTTCGACCGTGTCTTTGGGCGAGAGCCCGAGCGTCTTGCGCGCCTCCGCAACCGCCCTCTGGAATTGGCGCTCGTCACCTTCTCGCACCAACTCTGGAGTAAGTGACGTATCGAGAGAGACTTCCGTTGCGCGATATAGAACCTTCTTTACGTTCACCTCGTCCGCAAGTATCGCGGACAGCTCGGGCGATAGCGAGCCCGGTATTGAAAGCGAAGCGAGCGGCTGGCGCACCGCAACATTCGCCTTCTGACGGAGCATGAGTGCTTCAGACGCAAGTCGTCGCACCTCCTGCATCTCGCTAATAAGACTCTCGTTCGCGCGCGCGCCGAATATGCGGGCCATCAAAGGCGCCTTGACCGTCGGCCAGTCAGAGAGGTGCACGCTCTCCGCATCGTCCGCACGCTTCACTGCCTGGAATATCTCCTCTGCCACAAACGGAACGATTGGAGCCGCAGCACGGGAGAAGCGATGCAGAGTTTCGCGCAAAGTCGAAAGCGCTGCCGCCGCGTCCTTCCCTTTCATACGGTCGCGTGAACGCCTGAGGTACCAGGTCGAAAGATCGTCTACAAATTCGCGTATGGGGCGCGTCGCGCGCGGCACGTCATAGCGATCGAACGCCTCCGTCATCTCAGCGATCGTGGCGTCGAGTCGCGCGGTAATCCAGCGATCAAGCGGGTCTGCACTCTTCTGGCTCGTATCCGTAGCCTCATCCGCAAACAATGAGTAGAACGCAAGAACGTTGCGCAACATGTTGATGACACGGCTGTGCGCCTCCTTCACATCCTCGTCGCGGAAGAAGAGGTCCTCCGCTTGCATGACGACCGAGGCCATCAGGTAGTAACGGAATGCGTCCGCGCCATAGCGGTCAAACAGCAAATACGGGTCGGTGTAGTTCTGCTTCGATTTAGAGAGCTTCGCACCATCGCCCGCGTTCACGTTCCCGGTCGTGATGACATTTCGGAACGACTGGCGGTCGAAGAGTTCAACGGACATCGCATGCATGTAGTAGAACCACGCGCGCGTCTGGCCGATATACTCCGATATGAAATCTCCCGGGCTCCGTTTCTCAAACTCGGCACGGTTCTCAAACGGATAGTGGTACTCCGCAAATGGCATGGAGCCAGATTCTACCCAGCAGTCAACGACTTCCGGTATGCGCGTAAGCGCCTCTCCCTTCTCATTTACGAGCGAGACGCGGTCGATATAAGGCAAGTGGAAGTCGAGTTCGTACCGCGTGTTGTGCGGAAGCGGGACGAACGCGAGCGGGCAGACCGTTCCCGGCTCAGGATTCATCTCATCGAGAATTTTCTTGGATTTCTCCGGTCCTGCACCCTCGACGATACCCGCGAAGACCTCGCAGCCAATACCGTGAGACACAATCAGTATGTTCTCGTTCTCGCTTGAGGCCTCGAGCTCATACAGGAATTCACCGAATCGCTCCTTCGCATCCTGATAGCTCTCGCCGCCTGGCATGCGGTCATCAAAAGACGTGATGTGCTCATCTTCATATGCGAGGAAGTCCGTGAATGCGCGCCCGTGGTATTCCCCAAACCCGAACTCGCGGAGCCGATCGTCGTACGTGATGCTGTCCTCTGGAATTCCGAGCTTGCGGGCGATAAGGGCTGCGGTCTCTCTGGTGCGTGCAAATGGAGACGCGTAAATACGCGTTATGCGTTCCTTGCCAAGACGCGCCGCGGCGTCGTTCACCTGCTCCTTCCCTTTCTCGGTAAGCGGCCACTTCTTTTCGTCGGTTGAGTCGATGACGTTTTTGGCGTTGTGCTCTGCCTCCCCGTGCCTCATCACGAAGTACCGATTCCCGCTCTTTTTGGTGAGTGATTTAAGCTCCGCAAGAGAGCCGACAACGGTGACGTCGCCCGCCGCGTTCTTCCAAATCGGGAGCGGGCTCGCCCAGAAGCGGTTCCGGGAGATGGTCCAGTCCGGAGCGGTCTCTATGATGTGGCGGAACCTGCCCTGCTTCAGATGTTCTGGCACCCAGGTGATGTTCTCATTCTCCTCGAGCATGCGCTCTTTGACCGCCTGTATGTTTATGAACCAGCTTGAAACGGCGTTAAATATGAGCGCCGTGCCGCACCGATAGCAGTGCGGGTACGAGTGCGTGTACGGACCTGACGAAAAATGCAGGCCCTTTTCCTTCAGGTACTCGATGACCTTCGGATTCGCCTTGCGGATGTATTCTCCGTGGAGCATCTCAGGCGCGTCCGTGTTGTAGGTCGCGTTCGCATTAAGAAGCTGCACCATCGGAAGCTTCTCCTTCTGTCCTAGCGCGAAGTCGTCCTCGCCGTACATAACGGCGGTATGGACGACGCCGGTACCATCCTCAGTCGTGACGAAGTCAGCGGCGACTACCTGATACTTTTTTTCCTTTGCGTTCGCAATCTTCGGTACCTCGAACAATGGTTCGTACTCGACACCGACGATTTTCTTCGCGGGTACATCCTGCGCAGCAGCCGAGAATCCGTTTACCTCTGCCAACGCCGTCGCAAGCACGAAATGCTCGCCGTTCTTTTCGTAAAGTCCGTACGCGACTTCAGGGCCCACCGCCAAGGCGACGTTCCCCGGGAGTGTCCACGGCGTCGTCGTCCACGCGAGGATGAATGTGTTTTCCGGAAGACCGTGCTTACCGGGATTCTTTACGCGGAATTTCACCGTGACCGCCTCATCCGTCACGTCCTTATAAGTGTTGTCCATCGCGATCTCCGCCTTCGCAAGCGGCGTCTCGCAGTGCGGGCAGTACATGAGGACCTTCCGTCCCTCGTAGAGCCGGCCCTTCTTGTGTATCTCCTTGAGACCCCACCACACGCTCTCGGTGTAGGACGCATCCATCGTCTTGTACGCATTATCGAAATCAACCCAGCGCCCGACACGCTCTACGTAGCGCTTCCAGTCATGGACGTAATCGAGGACCATCGAGCGCGCCGCCTCGTTGAAGGCTTCTATGCCGGTCGCGAGTATTTCCTTTTTATTCTTGAGTCCGAGCTTCTTCTCGACCAGTGACTCTATGGGGAGTCCGTGGGTGTCCCAGCCCCATCGGCGCCGTACGAAAAAACCGCGCATCGTCTTGTAGCGCGGGATGACATCCTTCGACACGCTTGAAAGCAAGGAACCCGAGTGAGGGAGCCCGGTCGCAAACGGCGGCCCGTCGTAAAAGACGAACTCTCCGTTAGGCGCCTTCTTTGAGAGAGATTTTTCGAATATCCCCTTCTCCTTCCAGAAGGCCAATGTCTTTTCCTCCCGGAGGGCTGCCTCCGATTTCTCTGCCTCTGCCATGATTGAAATATCGTAGCGTTTTCGCGGGTAAAAGGAAAACAGGCCGCGCGTAAGCGCGGCCTGCGGGTTCGGCACAAGGCCGTGTCAGGGTGCGGTGGCGGTGGCCCGGCACTTGTTCGGCTGCATGAGCGACCGGGCGGCGTTGATCCGGAAGGACGCGATCTGCAAGCGCGGATTATCTCCCGGATGGATGGTGGATCCGTACTTGGACCCCCCAGCATCAACCGCCTCAAGCCGGCACGGCAACCCATGTCGGGTAGCCATCGCTTCGAGCGCCGGGACGTCCGGCAGCCTCCCCAGATCCTTGTTCCCCATTGTCGTTCTCCTTGGTTACAGCTGCGGTGATTCGATGAGATAGGAGGGGACGGACCTGCCGTTTGTCCTCACGTGAGCGTGGTGGTGCCGGGACGCGCGACGCGAACCGACGCCAGCCTTCCTGGCCTGCTTCTCGAAATCCTCGAGTTTGAACAGCTTCCTCTTTCGAGGCTTGGTTACGCGTTCGCGCTTACCCGGTGCCTTAAGCATCCGTTACTCCCTGAACTGTTGAAAGGACAAAAATACGACGGCGCCAACTGACGCAGTGTTTTGCTTTATACGCCTCTCGATTCGATATGGCAATACGTTTGCCGAGGATAGCAGCGACTTACATCCTTTCCGGCGCTGGGATGCCGAGCATCGAAAATCCTGCTCGCATAGTGTTCGCAAACGCGCGCGCAACTTGCTGCTTGTATGCCTCCTCCGGGCTCCCCAGTATCTGCTCGGTTGCATAGAATGCATTCCAAGCGGAGGCGAGCTGCGTCAGATACTGCGCGATATGGTGGGGCGCTGAGTCCTGTCGAGCTCGCGCACAAACGCCCGGGAACCGGAGAAGGAGCCGCTCGATGGTATAGGGTTCCGCCGGTGTCTCTCCTCCCCCGCTCTTGTTGTCGTAGGTCAGTACCTTGAGTGCCCGCACGAGAGCGTACTGGAGGTATGGGCCGGAGTCGCCTTCAAGGGAAAGTGATTTCTCCGGATCAAAGATGATGTCGCCACCCGGTGCCTGCCGGAGAATCATGTATTTGAGTGCGCCTACCGCCACCTGCTCCGCCACAAGAGAGTCCTCGTTCTTCTCCTTCGCCTTCTCTATGACCTCGTCAATTATTTCCTTTGCGGTTATGACCGTTCCCTCGCGCGATGACATCTTCCCGGACGTCAGGCGCAAAAATCCATGCGGGATGTGCCGCGTTTTCTTTGCTACCAGGGGCGCGATGTCCTCGAGTGCGGCGAGGAACACAGCAAAGTGCCCGGACTGCTCTGCGGCCGTGAGGATAATGCTCTCATCGCTCGGCACCCGCTCCTCCTTAAGGAAGGCGAGGCCGATATCTTTTGCTTCGTAGGTTGGCGTGTCGCGGCTCGTGATGAATACGAGGGTGTGGAGCCCCTTCTTCTCTCCTTTATATATAATCGCGCCCTCGCTCTCCTCGAACACGCCCTTCGCGAGTCCCTCCTTCACGATACGCATCCCAGGCTCCGCTGTTTCGCTCTCAAAAAAGAAGTAATCGAACTTCGTGCCCATCAAAGCGTATATCTCGTAGAAGGCCTCCAGGGAAACTTCTCGTGCGCGGCGCCACAAATCCATGAGACCCGGGTCCTCGCCTTTGTATATTTCCTGATTCAGCGCATCTATCTCTGCCTTCGCTTCCTCACTCTTTTCATACGCCTGCGAACCATGCGCATACGCCTTCCCTATCTCCGCACTGTTTGCGGGCTCGGTAACGCCATCCTTGCGGAGTGCCCACAATGCCTTTGCGATGTGCGGACCGACGTCCCCGCCGTAGCTGTCGCGAATAACCGTCGCGCTTCCTGATTCGATGACACGCGCAACTGCCTCGCCAATAACGGTCGACATGAGGTGACCAACATGCATCTCCTTCATCGGGTTAGGGCAGGAATACTCGACGATGACGCGCTTTCCGAGTGATTCCTTCGTGCGGCCGAGTGACTCCCCTGCTTTTGCAGCGTGCTCAATTTCCGCACGCACGCTTGCGGGCGAAAGGGTGATGTTCACGAAACCAGGCCCGGCAGCCTCCACCTTCGTGACGAGGTCCCCGAGAATCTCCGCGACTTTGGTCGCGAGCTCTCCCGCGAGTTCCTGAGGATTCCGGCCAAGCTTCTTTGCGGCTGCCATCGCGGCGTTCGTCGCGTAGTCTCCGTGGGTTAAGTCACCCGGCCACTCAACCGCAAAGGACGTTCCCTCGACACCCATTTCAATGAGCGCCTCCTCGACAGCTTTTCGTATCCGCTCCTCCATATATACGTCGGATGATAACAGAAAAGGCCCCTTGCGGGGCCTTTTCTGTAAGCTGTTCGCTATACGCTGTCAGCTGACTTCTAGTCGTTACCAGCCTTCGCGTTTGCCCAGAAACTAAATCCTGGGAGCTTGAACTTGCTCCAGAACCCTACCTTTTTGCCGTTGTCGTGTTCATCGTCATCGTTACCCGCATCGTCACTAGACCAGTCGCGAACGATATCAGCCTCAACAGAGGTTGCGTCGGTAAGCGTGCCGGAGAAGCTCACGTAATCGCCCTCGGATAGATCAGCGAGTACGGTTGAATCCCCATCGGCTTCGTAGAACGCAGTCTCGCTATCCGTGTCTATGGCCCAAGAGAGGGTCACGCCGTTAACGAGAGTTGTAGCAGTCAGAGAAGAATCGCCAACGTCAGTAATCTTTGCACCACGCACGAGCGTCGAGCCGTCGTTTGCGATGGCGATAGACACCTTAGCCGGGTCAAACTGCCTTCCGTCATTACCCTTGCCCTCGCCACTGTTGGCGAACGCAAACGCAGGGACGGCAATAAGCGCACCGACTGCGGTAATAGCTGCGATTTTTTTCATCATAGAGTGGGTATGTAAGGGTTTAGCTTATAACCATGCACCCGTATGAAGACGTCCATGACAACTGGAAATTACACACCCTGCCTGAATATGAAATCTTTAATCTGCGGAAAATAGTGAGTTAGAGGAATAGTAATTGCTGCAGAGAGTACGGCGCCGATTAGTAAGAGGATTATCTGGTCCTTATTTCTCGAAAAGAAATTCTTTTGCTTGTATTTTTCATACAGAATCACGGTGCTGTGTCTGAACATTTGTATGTATGCAACCCACAGAATCCAGAGAAAAGAGAGGCCGGAGCCAATTTTAAGAAGTGCACTTGTTGTGAAAAGGCTAGCTATGACGAAACTCAGATTTGTAAGCATTATAAGAACATACGAATAGGCCACGCTTGGCCTCCGAAGTCGTCGATGAAGTACTTGAGATGTTCGATAATAAATCCCCGCCGCAATTCCCTGACTCGAAGCGCTATATATACTAGCGATGTACGCTTCCAGCTCTAAGGAGATATAAGGACTACCCGCTGAAATTTTCAGACTATTTAGAATTTCTCCGTCTCTTTTCCTCGCCAGTTCCTCTATACTTTCATACTTATGTTCTCCGTCTGAGAGAGTAACTTCCCGTGAAGCCTCCTTTAGGATTTTTTCAATTTCGATCAAATCCTCTATATAGAGCTTGACCGGGGGGAAATATTTCCTTAAAGAGTTATCAATTCGCTCCATACTTAGAATGAGCTGGGGACCGGATGCGCGAGGGCCATCGCACGAACTTCCTCGCGAGCTTTTGCTACCGAGGTGTCGCCTCTATCTTTGAGGACTTCGAGCATGAGGGTCGCGACCTGCTTCACCTCATCGACCTTGAACCCACGCGTTGTGAGCGCCGGCGTACCGAAACGAATACCGGACGGATCCATTGGTTTTCGGGTATCGTCCGCAATCGAGTTTTTATTGAGCGTGATGCCGGCCTTATCAAGCAGGGTCTCCGCTTCCCCACCAGGAATACCGAGTGAGCCAAACACGTCGGCCAAGATGAGGTGATTGTCGGTTCCTCCTGCAATCAGACGCACACCACCCGCCTTAAATACTTCCGCCATTGCCTTCGCGTTCTCGACGACATTTGCCGCATAGGTCTTGAACGAAGGCGCGAGCACCTCGCGGAACGCGACAGCTTTCGCGGCTATCTGGTGCATGTGCGGTCCGCCCTGAAGCCCGGGAAAAATCGCCTTGTCTATTTTCTTCGCGACCTCCTCGCTCTCGCGCGTCACGATCATGCCTCCTCGAGGACCACGGAGCGTCTTATGCGTCGTCGTGGTCATCGCATCGAATCCGTAGTCAAACGGATTCTTTGCTGCGCCTCCCGCGATGAGTCCTGCGATGTGCGCGACATCAGCAACGGCGTACGCGCCTACCTCCTTCGCAATATCGGCGAGACGCTTCCAATCGAGTTCGCGCGGATATGCAGAGAATCCAGCAAGAATAATCTTTGGCTTTTCGGCTTTGGCAGTCTCGAGGAGTGCGTCGTAATCAATCTCCCCTGTCTCGATGTTCTTCATCTTGTACCGGACGAAACGGAAAATCTTCGAGATGTAGGTCACCGGGTGCCCGTGCGTAAGGTGCCCGCCGTGAGATAAGTCCATACCGAGAATCGTGTCCCCGGGCTCCATGAGCGCCATGTAAAGACCGATGTTTGCGTTTGCACCCCCGAGTGGCTGCACGTTCGCGTACGCCGCGCCAAATAGTTTCTTCGCACGGTCTATCGCAATCAGCTCTACCGCATCCGTAAACTGCTGCCCGCCGTAGTAGCGCTTACCCGGATATCCTTCCGAGTACTTGTTCGTAAACGGGCTCGCCATCGCTTCGCGCACCGCCTTCGATACGTAGTTCTCCGACGGAATAAGCTCCAGCCCTTCCTGCTCGCGCTTCTCCTCCCCTTCGATGGCATCGTAAATCTCTTTGTCTTCGTCGCGGATGTGCTGGTAGTAGTCCATGGTTGAAAGTCTTCGGTTAGTAAGAAAAACCCATGGAAGTACTTAGATCATGGCAGCGGTTATAGGACTGATGTTACCGCCTTCTGTACGTCGAGCCAAACCTCGTCCCGACTGCGGTTCCCATCAACGAATTCGGCCTTCCATCCGGACTTTTCGATAAACTTGCGGTAACCGTCTCGGACGCGAGCATGAAATCCGGCGTCCCGCGCGTCGAAATGACTCTGCTCTCCGCGCGACGCGACGCGCTCCATGGTTACCTCGGGATTTACTTCGATGACTATCGTGAGGTCCGCTGCAGGAACGAGCGCAAGGTGCGCATCAAAAAGCCCCTCAAGTTCCGGCATTTCCTGCCCCATTACCTGTATTGCGTAGGTCGAGGAGATATACCGATCGCATATCACTACTTTTCCGGCCCGGAGCGCCGGAAGCACGGTCTTCTCTATGTGGTCCGCGCGCGCCGCGATGAAAAGCCCCATCATGGCCATGCCGTTTGCTTCTCTGCAATCAGGCGAGGTTATGAGCGCACGCACCTTATCCGCCCACGGAGAACCCCCTGGCTCTCGTGTGAAAAGGACATCTCTATCTGGATGCTCCTTTGCGAGCCACTCTTTAAGCCGCTCCATCTGCGTCGACTTACCCGCACCCTCTCCACCCTCTAAGACCACGAATATCCCCTTTCCGCTAGACATGATGGCTCCAGTATACTGGCCCCAATGGAACAGCCCTATCTCGACTTACTGAAGGAGGTAATGGACAAAGGCACGGACCGTAGCGACCGCACAGGGACTGGCACGCGCGCGCTATTTGGCGCACAGATGCGCTTCGATCTCTCCAAAGGATTCCCCGCGGTGACCACCAAGAAGCTTGCGTTTAAGGCGGTGAAAAGTGAGCTTCTGTGGTTTTTGGAAGGCTCGCAGGACGACAACCGCCTGAAGGAACTGAATGGGAGCGAAAAAACGATATGGACCGCAAACGGCACGGCTGACTATTGGACACCAAAGGCGAAATTTCCGGGCGACCTTGGCCGCATTTATGGTGTGCAGTGGAGAAAATGGAAGCGCCCAGACGGCACAGAGGTAGATCAGATAAAGGAAGTCATCGACCTCATCAAGAAAGACCCTACGAGTCGTCGCCTTATCGTCACCGCGTGGAATCCGGGTGAGCTTAGCGAGATGGCGCTCCCACCGTGCCACATCTTTTTCCAGTTCTTCGTCGCAGACGGAAAGCTCTCCTTACAGATGTACCAGCGCAGCTGCGACCTATTCCTTGGCGTCCCCTTCAACATCGCCTCCTATTCCCTACTACTCCACATGATTGCGCAGGTGACGGATCTTAAGGTAGGCGAATTCGTGCATGTGCTTGGCGATACGCACATCTACCAGAATCATTTCGACGCAGTAAAGGAGCAGCTCTTACGCTCTCCTTTCCCGCCCCCTACCCTCTGGCTCAATCCGGAGGTCAAAGACATCGACAAGTTCACCATGGACGATATCCGTCTTGAGAACTACGAGTCTCACGATAAGATTGCGGCCCCTATGGCCGTCTAGGGTATACTCTCTCGACTATGGCGCTTTCAGATAAGAAAATTCTCGCGGAGATGAAGAAGGGCGACATTGTTATTTCTCCGTTTAACCGGAACCAGCTCGCAACCTCCTCATACGACGTTACGCTCGGCGAGTATTTTTATCGAGAGCAGCCGCCTAAGTACAACCACGCGCTCTACAACATCTGGGACAAGGCGCACATCGAGCATGTATGGGGCGCCGACGATGTGCAGCGCGCAGTGCCTGCCGCAGAGGCCTTTAAGAAATACAATTTCGATTGGAAAGGCGGCATCCGCCCCGACGATAAGATCATAGTGCTCCGCCCCGGCGAGACCATCCTCGCGCACACGGACGAATTCATCGGCGGCAAGGACCACATCACGACCATGATGAAAGCGCGTTCATCCTTGGGCCGCTCATTCATCGAGGTTTGCAAATGCGCTGGCTGGGGCGACGTAGGCTACATCAACCGATGGACGATGGAGATTACGAACAACTCCAAGAACTACATCATCCCGCTCGTCGTCGGCCGACGCATTGCGCAGCTCGTCTTTTTTGAAACGGGAGAAATCGAAGCGAAGGACTATTCGGCAAGCGGCAAGTACTCCTCTTCGACCGACGTAAAGAAACTGCAGAAGGAATGGAAGCCCGACATGATGCTCCCGCAACTTTGGAAAGACAGTGACATCAAGAAGACCCAGACGTGGCACAAGAAAAAGAAATAACTCTGACCGAAGCGCTCGCCTCCGCGAGCGCTTTCGTTACCTACGTCCCGCTTCGCACCGAAGTCCCCTTCCGCGACATTGTTACGCTTCCGGCAAACGCAATTACGTATGAGATAGCGCCGCGCGCGTCGCTCGACCCATTTCAGGAAGCTGAGAAAGCGATTGCGGCTGTGACTGACCGAAAGACCGCGATTCTCATACCAGGTCGCAGGCTTGATGCTACCGGCACACGCCACGGCCAGGGCGGCGGGTGGTACGACCGCTTCTTATCGAAAGTCCCCAAAGAATGGACGCGTATTGGGTTCTGCTACGAACGACAATTCTCCGTGGACCCTATTCCCCGCGAGAGCTGGGACCAGCAGATGGATCTCGTCATCGTTCTTTCGCGAGATGGAGCCGTACGAGAATATGCGGCACGCCGCTCAATGGTCGATTAACGTCTCCCTTCCCCGCCTTATCTGCGAGACTCCTATCCGGAAAATAGCTTTGCTCCATCCCGGTGCCTATAGGCACCGGGATGGAGCAAAGGCGCGGACACTCTCTATAGGACAAGACAGATGTGGTCACGTGCACCGGCTCAGAAGCGAGGCTGATGCGCAGGAGCACCTTTCGGGGTATAAGGACTCCAGACTTCACCCCTCACGGAGAAACCCGATGAAACACCTTCCCTTTGTAAGCGCCTTATTCAAGAAGCTCGCGAAGCGCGCCGGCGTCACCGTCAACCTCGAACCCGGCTACGGATTCGCAGGCCAGATTGTGACGAAGGACGGTCGCAAGCGGTACTTCCGCGGCACGAAACTCGACATCAATACGCTCGGCGCGACCGAGACATCAGCTGATAAGGATTTCGCTGCGCACTTCATGCGCGAGATGGGTTACCCGGTCCCCGAGGGAGAGGCGTTCTTTTCTGATGCGTGGGCCAAGATGCTTAAGTCGAAGCGGACCATCGACGCCGCATATCGCTATGCGCAGAAGCTCGGCTTTCCGGTCATCGTGAAGCCCAATTCGAAGAGCCGCGGCATCGGCGTCGTGAAGGCGGCGAACAAGGCTGACTTCTATCGGGCGTTCCGCGCGGCCGCGAAGGCGGACACGGTCGTCCTGGTTCAAGAGCCGTGCCTCGGCCGTGACTACCGTGTTGTGGTGCTCGACGGTCGCATCATATCGGCCTACGAACGTCTGCCCCTCACGGTCGTCGGCGACGGCAAGTCGACGGTACGCGCGCTCCTGCAGAAACTGCAGGAGCGCTTCGAGCGCGAGGGACGCGATACCCGCATCAACATCAAGGACTGGCGCATAGCGCGAAAGCTCGCGCGCCAGAAACTTACGTTCGACTCAGTGCTTCCGAGAACCATCCGCGCTGCCCTGCTCGACAACGCGAACCTGTCCTCGGGCGGGATGTCCGTTGATGTGACGAACGATGTACATCCGGGCTTCGCGAACATCGCCGTGCGCCTCACGCGCGACATGGGACTCAGGCTATGCGGGGTGGACCTCATGATCGACGGCGACATACGACGACCGCCAAGCGAGCAAGACTACGCAGTGCTTGAGATCAACTCCGCGCCCGGCCTCGATCACTACGCGTCTCAGGGCAGGAAGCAGCAACGTATTGTCGAAGACCTCTACCTGGAGCTTCTGAAAAGCATGAGCGCCTGACACGCGGCCGACCCCTCGGGTCGGCCGCTTCTTTTTTCATCGTGGTATAGTCGGCCCACTATGCAGGTGCGCGCTATTAAGACGAGAGTATTTAAGGAGGGCGAATCGCTCGCCGACTTCGTCGCGTCTCATCTGAAACGCGTCCCGGAGGGCTCGGTCCTCGTCATTACGTCGAAGATTGTCGCGCTTGCAGAAGGCCGCACCGCTGTCGCTTCCACCGCCGCGAAGAAGGCGACGCTCATCAGGAGCGAGAGCGTCTCCGCAATAAAGACGAAGTGGGTTTGGCTCACCATTAAGGATGGCCTCGTGATGCCGAACGCCGGCATCGACGAATCGAACGCGGACGGGAAGATAATCCTTTTGCCGGCGGATAGTTTCAAGGCCGCTGCCGCTATCCGCCGTGCGCTTATGAAGCGCTTCAAGGTAAAGAAGTTCGGTGTACTCATCACCGATAGCCGTGTCCTGCCGCTTCGCGCCGGCGTTACCGGCGTCGCGCTCGGGTACGCGGGATTCAAAGGGCTACGGGATTATCGCGGGAAGAAGGATATCTTCGATCGGCCTCTTCGGATGACGCAGACCAACGTCGCTGACGGACTCGCAGCGAGTGCCGTCTTCCTGATGGGTGAAGGCGCAGAACAGCAGCCGCTCGCGCTCGTAACGGATGCGCCTGTAGCCTTTTCAGACTTGGTAAAGAAAGAGGAGCTCATGATAGCGCTTAAGGACGATCTCTATCGTCCGCTTTTTCGTAAGGCGGGTCTCTGATACGCTCGTGGAAGAACCTATGCACACGGAGCCTTACATGCTTGGCCACAGGATTAGCCAGATAGCCGCGATAGACCGCGCTCGCGGACTCGGCAATTCAGGCGATCTAATCTACAAGATTCCAGACGACCTGAAGCGCTTCAGGGAAATGACATCGGGTCATCCGGTCATCATGGGACGGAAGACCTGGGAATCGCTCCCGGACGCCGTCCGCCCCATGCCAGGTCGCACGAACATCGTCGTTACAAGACAGGCAGACTACCCTGCGGATGGCGCATCGGTCGCGACATCTGTCGAGGCCGCACTCGCCATGGTCGAGGCGGCGCCAGGAAGCCAGGAGATTTACGTGATAGGCGGCGGCGATCTGTATACGGCCGCGCTCCCCTACACCGATCGCCTCTACCTCACACTCGTCGATGACGAGCGTCCTGCAGATACGTTCTTCCCGGACTACTCCGCGTTCACGCGCGTTATTCAGGATGAATCACACGAGCAGGACGGCATACGCTTCCGGTATCTGACGCTCGAAAAATAAAACAGCCTCCGCTTGCGCGGAGGCTGTCCTATTTTTGAAACTTCTTGTTTGATTTCTATTTGACGTCTATACCCATCGACCGCGCAGTTCCCTCGATCATGAGTTCTGCCGCTCCCAGCGAGCCGGCGTTAAGGTCTGGCATCTTCTGCTCAGCGATTTCCTTGACCTGCGCCTTCGTGATCTTTCCGGCTTTGACGGTCGGAGTCTTACCCGAGCCCTTCTCGAGTCCTGCCTTCTTTAAAATAAGGCGAGACGCAGGAGGAGTCTTAAGGACGAAGGTGAACGAGCGATCCTCGTAGACCGAGAGGTCAACCGGGATGATGTCGCCCATCTTGTCACGGGTCGCCTCGTTAAACTGAGTGACGAACTGACCGATGTTGACGCCCGCAGGACCAAGGACGGTACCCACCGGTGGAGCCGGAGTTGCCTTCCCTGCCGGGATCTGGAGCTTGATCTTCTTTACTACTTTAGCCATATGAGTGCGATTACCTTACCTTAGAGCTTCCTTACTTGCAAAAAGTCGAGTTCGACCGGGGTCTCGCGGCCGAACATGGCGACCATGACCTTCACCTTGCCGCGCTCCTCGTCGATTTCCCCCACCTTGCCTTCGAGGTCCTTGAACGGGCCGTCCGCGATGACCACGGGATCGTCCTTTACGAGGTCAATCGTGTGCTTAGCGACCTCTGCACCCATACGCTTCATGAGGGTCGCGACCTCAGCCTCGTCCATAGGGACGGGGGTGACGCCGGAACCGACGAAGCCGGTCACGCGGGGGGTGTTACGGACGACGAACCAGGAGTCCTCGTCGACGATCATGCGCACGAGGATGTAGCCCGGGTAAATTTTCTCCTCCTCGACGACACGCTTGCCGCCCTTCACGCGGATTTTCTTTTCAGTTGGGACGACAACCTCGAATATCTTCCCTTCCATACCAAGGCTTTCGATGCGCTGCTTGAGGTTACGCTCGACGGCGTTCTCGTAGCCCGCATACGTGTGAAGCGCGTACCACCTCGGCTCGGTGTTTGCAGCGTCCGGAGAGAATTCAGGAGTTGAGCGTATTTCCATAGTGGTATCGCTTAAAAGCCGAGAATGAAGGTTTCCACTCCGTACGTGAACCCAGCATCAAGAAGCGCGATAATCACCGCGACCAAGGCGCCTATCACGATAACGAGCACGGTATGCGCGATAGCCGTGCGGGTATCCGGCCACACCACGTGCTTCATCTCGGCACGAACCTGGGAAAGGTAGGTAAGGAATTTCATGTTCTCCAATTAAAAAAGCCCTGCGGGCCTTGTTGGAATCAGCATACTATGGCCCCATTTTTGCGTCAAATAAGCACACCCCGCACGATACGTGCGGGGTGTCGGGCTCAGGAGCGCTGTACAGGCCGTGCAAGCATGTTCTCGTACGCCTGGTTCCTTTGAGCATGATCGAGGTGGTCGGCGAGCAACCAGATGCTCGCAAGCTCGGTGGCATTCGGACGGCGCACCCCGCGGATGACATACCGGTAGATGCCGTACACCACAAGCGTCAATGCTGCGCACACGGCGATCATGTCGGTCTGGATATTCCACAGCACACTCGACTCTCGCAGATAGAGGCACCAAAATCCCATGAGGCAGACGGCGGTCACCGTCGAGATGAACCAGTAGAGCATCGCGCGCGATGCGGCTTCACCAATGAAGACGGCTCGCTTGCTATCCTCGATGACATCCCCGCCGAAGCGCTCATTCCACGTCGCGAGCTTGTCGGATGTCAGTTTGCCTGCGCGATACATCCCGAGCACGTAATGCGTCCTTTCAAGATCGATATTTGCCATAAGAACCTCCTTTGTTGTCCGAGCGCATATGAACACTTCGTATGCACAAAGTCAAAGCCGCCCCTCTGGGGCGGCTTTGCTTCGCTCGATTGGAGTCTTACTTGAGTTCGAACGTGACGGAGACGCGGACGACGTACTCACCTTCCCCGACAGGAAGGCTTGGAGCCTTCATGCCAGCTGCGTCATACGCCATGCTCATCTCTGCGCGTTCATACGGCATCGGATAGCCCGGCTCGGTGTTCTCCCAGAACCCGACAACCTTGCCGAGACGGACTCCGAGCTCATCAGCGAGCGCCTGGGCCTTTGCCTTCGCGTCCGCAACCGCCTTGGTGCGAGCCTCAGCCTTAAGGTTCTCCGGGTCATCGATGGTGAAGTTCGGACCGGAAACATTCTGCACGCCCGCGTCGCCAAGTCCCTGGAGGACGGCGCCGACCTTATCCGTATCTCGGACCTTCGCGTCTATCGACTGCGAGACCTGGTACGCACGGATAGTAGGAGCGGCACATGGTCCTACATTCGGGCAAATCACGTTGTTGTACTGCGGATAAATAGAGTAGGACGAAGTAGTGACGTCCTTCCGTTCGACGCCAGCAGCATCAAGTGCGGCGAGCGCACGATCGGTGCGTGCGGTTGCCGCATCCTGCGCCGCTGCGACCGTCGCTGCCTCCTCCATAACGCTGAAAGAGATGGATGCGATGTCCGGAGTCGCGGTCACAGTCCCTGTTCCTTCGACACTTATCGAGGTCGATGGATACTCGTTCTCGTCAAGATCCATGAAAGCCTTCACGGTGAGCGCGAGCAGGAATACCGCCAGGAGTCCTAGCGCTACGGTCGCGACCACACGGATCTGGCGATTGCTGCCGAATTCAGTCCAAAAATCGTTCATACGGATAACGTATATAGGTAATGAGGTAAGTATATACCGGCATATCTTGCGACCGGTCGGTATGTTCCCTCTGACGGGCGACCCCTCCTTTTATTACTACTTGGAAGGAGGGCTACGGCGCGACCTGGAGACTTGAAAGGAGGCGGAGCAAGGTCTGGTGTTCAGGCAGATTTGCAACGATAAGGTCTGGCTCGGTCCAGTTGGTTATATCACGCTCGATGACCTCGAACGCGAGCACGTCGTTCTCGCGCGGAAGGAAATATGCAGAGTGCACCTGTGCCTCGAAACGCTCGATGACGATAGAGAGGAACGTGCGCGATGCGATAACGCGCGGCGAATACTTCTCGATAGATTCCGGGCGCATATCAGATGGTGAGAGCGTGGTATTCGCGAGGATGACTTCCTCTGCGCTTACGCCTTCCGGAATTGCGTAGCGATGGATGAATATGGTGTGCGGAGGCGTCGTGGTGCCCGTCTTCTCATAGACCGCGACCATCGACGAGTCGCCCGCAGGGCCCGCGCGAAGCTCGTAGCCATCAGGAATGACGAACGAGAGTCCCGCGTCCGGAAATTCCGCGTTCGGGAACGGGCACTGGGCAAATGTGCACTCTGGCCCCGTGCGCCCCAGGCTCGTGCCGTCTGGGCATATCTTCGCGTCCAGCGTACATGCTCCTACCTGCGGATCATCGAATCGCTCCATCGTATTTCGATAGAAGAACCCGGCGAAGCCGATGACGAGGATGAGTACGATACCTGCAAGAAGAAGTTTCATGTCGTTCATGCAGACCGCTTGAGGCTGTCTCGAATCTCGCGCAAGACCCGCAGCTCCTCAGATTCTACGGGCGTCGCTGCTTCTTCCTCCTTCTTTTTCTGGTGCATGAGGCGATTCAGGGTGCGCAGCAACATAAAGAGCGCGAACGCGATGATCGCGAAGTTCACCACCGCCTGGATGAATATTCCGTAGTTAAGGCTCGCACTACCCATTGGCACTGAAAGCGAGGAGAAGTCGATGCCGCCGATTAAGAATCCGATGGGCGGCATGATGATGTCATCGACGAGCGACGAGACAATCTTGCCGAACGCGGTGCCGATAATGACGCCGATCGCGAGATCGATAACGTTCCCGCGCATCGCGAACGCCTTGAATTCCTGTAGCAGGCTTTTCATATAGTGGGAGTATGCCTCTGCACTCCTCGGCGCGCAATACTAGGCGCTAGCCCTCAAGCGCCAAGAGCGCGGTCATGAGGAGTACTCCTGCCACAATCGCTACGACCTGTACCACTCCCTGCCCTGCCCTGCGCTCCTTATGAAGTTCTGGTATGAGGTCAGAGAGTGCGATGTAGATAAAGCCTCCGGCAGTAAGCGGCAGAAGCCAGAGCGCGAACGCCTCGCTACTCTCGCCAACAATAAGCGCGACGGTGGCGCCGAATACTGCAGCGAGCGCTGACAGGAAGTTATACCAAAGCGCCTTCGCCTTCGAGTACCCAGCATGAATGAGCACGCCGAAATTTCCGATTTCCTGCGGAATCTCATGCAGCACCACCGCGATAGTCGTTGCGATTCCCACCTCGACCGAGACCATGTAGCTTGCGGCAACGATGATACCGTCAATGAAGTTATGCGCGCCGTCCCCAACGAGCACGATATTCCCTACCGGGTGCGGGTGCTCCTCAGCATGCTCCGAGGTGTGGTGATGCCAATGCAACACCTTTTCGAGCACAAAAAATAGCAGGATGCCAGCAATGAATGCGAGCGAGATCATCAACGGGTCGTCGAGTCCCTCGTAGGTCTCGGGAATGATATGTACGAATACGTCACCAAGGAGAGCGCCTACCGCAAGCGCAACAAGAATGAAGACGCTCTTGTTAAGGAGGTCTCGCTTAAGGAGAAGCGCCGCAGCGCCGGCAAACGATACGAGACTTATGAGGAGCACGCTTGCGAGTGCGTAAAAAGTAATCATGTCGATCTAGTTATTGATGTTCAACTCGATGCTATCGTAGTTGCGAATATATCGCAACTACAGATTGTGCGCATGGGCATGTCTATCGAGAGGCGCAGACCCGCTCACCCTACCGTAAAGCATCCACGCCGCAATGAGGGTCGTTATAGGAACGGCGAGCACTAGACCAGAGGAGCCGATGAGTATGCGGATGATTTCAGTCGCAAAAAGCTCCGAGTTCGCAAGGTATTCCATCCCATTTGCCGCCTGGGTGAAAAGCAGAAAAAGTGGCAATGACGCGCCTACGTAGGCAATTGCGAGCGTGTTCACCAGTGCCCCGATGTGCTCTCGTCCTATCCGTAGACCGCGTCGGTATGCATCGAGGCGCGTGTAATGCGCGCCAGCGCGATAGAGCTCCTCAATAGCTACCGCTTGGCCAATCGCCATGTCGTAAAGGACACCGAGTAGCCCTATCATCACTCCCCCGAACAGAAGGCCGACCATGTCTATCCTGCCACTCGTGTTGAAGTTGAGGTACACGTTCTGCTCGCTCGTGAACCCTGACAAGTTCGCAAGGTCGATGGCGAGGTACGCAGCGACACCAGTCACAGCAACGGTAGATACCATGCCGAGCATGGCCGCCGTGGTGGTGCGGGTAAACCCGTGCGTCACATAGGACCCGAACACGGTTATGAGGGACGCGACGAGGATGGAAAGCAGTATCGGTGATAACCCGCCATAAATTCCCGGCAAAAGCACGTAAAAAATAAGGAGTAGACTACCTGCAAGACTCGCGAGACCGCGTACCCCCTGCAAGCCCCCGAACACGATAAGGAGCACGAGAAATGCAAGGGCAAGCGACACGAGCACGGGCATACGGTAGAGCTCTGCGATGTACCCTGTCTCGATACCAAGCTCCTCGTCGATAACATGACGCACGTATACGACGTCTCCTCGTTCTACCTGCAGGTAATCGTTTTCAAACGTAGCCCTCTGGCCCTCGTCCGGGCCCTCGGTAAGCTCGACGGTGATAGTCTGCCGCTCGTGCTCAACATCGGTACCAGCGATTATTTCCGTGATCGGCTGGGATGCCTCGATTACCCTCGCCTTCTCATATCTAGTCGTCGAAGGAAGAGGATCCTCGGCCGCCGCAGTAAGAGGCAACAGCATGAGCACTGCTGCGCACGCGAGTAGTCGCATCATGTGCAACGGACGCATACCCCGAAAAGCTCGAGCGCGTGCTCATCGAGCTTGGCGAACCCCTTTGTCTTCTTGAGAACCGCCGGAGCAAGCGTAGGCGGCGGGCACCATTCGAATTCCTCGGTCTTTCCGCAGCGCGTGCAGACGGCATGGTGGTGGTGACCTGCGCGGCCCGCGAGCTCGTAGTCGGTATGCCCATGCCGCAGATTGAGGCGACGCACGAGACCCGCCTCTGCAAGGGATTCAAGACCGCGGTACATGGTCGCGGTGTCCATGCTCCCTTTCCTCACCCGCTTTGCGAGTTCCGGAGTGCCTGCTGGCCTTCCAATGGAAGTTAGCGCCGCGAGTAACTCGATGCGCTGAGGAGTCGCACGCAGGCCCTTATCGCGCAGCAGTGCCGCGTATCGGTCACGCTCAGTAAGAGTCATCTCTCTAGTTAATCGCACCTGCAAAACACTTGCAAGTACGGATTGCTGTGGTGCTACGCTTCTATGTCGGTCATCACCTCAGCTGTCTTCTCCCCTATCTCAAAATCCCCCCAGCGTATCCAGGTTGGTACGAGCTTGTAGTACCGGATGACCGCCGGATCAAGACGCGTGATAGGCGCGAAGCGGTCTCCCTTCGCCCGCAGAGTATCGAGGAGCCGCTCCATGCTTGAGCCGAGTGTTGCGGTCTCGGTTTCATCGATAACGCGTCCCTCCATCTGAAGCGTCGCGGGCTTATCGCGGTCCGAGATGACAAATGCTGCTATGGGATTTGCGGCGAGATCCTGAGCTTTCCGCGTATTTGCATAGGTAAGAAACTGGATGGAGAAATCATCATTCCCTGAATAGTAGACCGCGCGTGCTCTTGGCGCGCCTGCGGCGGATACCGTTCCCAGGACCCCTAGATCATTAGCCTTAAGGAACGAGAGAGCTGCGTCGCGCTTGTCCGTGGATTCCTGAGTATTCATATCTGCATGATACTCCGCTTACGAGGGCGTCAAGTAAAGTCAGTTCAGGAAATAGATGGAAACGTTGAGATAGGTCGCGAAGCTCACCCAAAGGAGATACGGCACAAGAAGCCATGCGGCGGTGCGGGAAACACGCGCGAACAGAACGATAGTCGCAAGAATAGCTGCCCACAGCACCATTACCTCTATCGCTGCCCCGCCGAGACTCTTAATGCCGAAGAACAGGTACGACCAGAGCATATTGAGTACGAGCTGGAAGAGGAATACCGAGAGCGCGATGCGCACAAATGGCGCAGAGAGTCCTTTGCGCCACACAAGAAACGCAGCGATGCCCATAAGAAAGAATAGTGTTGGCCACACAACACCGAATACCCAGTCGGGTGGAACCAGGGACGGCCGATTAATCGTGTCGTACCAATCCGCGAGCGCAGGTGTCGTGAATATAGTGCCGAGCGCGCCTGTCGCCTGCGGCACAATGAGCGCGACTGCGAGCTTGGCGTAATCAGTGCGGGTCATGGCACTAGTATCGCACGCGCTCTCGCCCAGAAACGAGAAAAGCACCGCTTGCGCGATGCCTTCCTATTCGGGGCGACCTGCGGGGCTCGAACCCGCGACCACTGGTACCACAAACCAGGGCTCTACCAGCTGAGCTAAGGCCGCCATTCGGCGCACACGTGCGTTATACCACGACGCGTGGATTTTTATGAACGGTACGAGGGTGATTCACGCTCAATCCCGGCATGTGTATTGGCAAGGCGCGCGAGTGCAAACAGAAGCGAGGAGAGACGGTTCATAAACGATTTTGCCTCGGGCGAAAGCTCGCGAAGCCCGAGCTCCTCAATACCGACGACGCGGCGCTCCGCGCGGCGCGCTATCGTGCGCGCGACGTCGAGTATTGCGGAAAGTTCCGTACCTCCAGATATCGTGAAGGTCGTTATGGGCGGCATCACCTTCTCTATCTCATTAACACGTACCTCAACCCAGGACGTCCTGTCCTCTGCGACACGCTTATCAGAGCCCGCGACTTCCGCCTGAACGATGAAAAGCTGCTCCTGGACTTCGCGGAGTATTTCCGAGGTCTTCTCCTTCTTTCCGTCTATCTCAACTGCGGGGTCGTGCTCGCCTACCGCCCGAACCTTAGCGAAACCAACATATGAATTGAGCTCATCCAGAGTGCCGAGGCACTCTGGAAGCGCAGAGGCCTTTGAGATGCGCTCCTTGGAGTCGAGGACCTTCGTCGTTCCGCCGTCGCCTTTTCCAGTAAAGAGTGCCATGGGAGAATTGTAACAAAAATTTAAAGGGCCTCGTTTCCGAGGCCCTTTTCTTCGAGTCAGGCTCGCTGAAGTGCATGCAGACTCTTGGGGTTTCCGTAGTCCACGTAGACCAGGCGACCCGCAAGGAGACACACGTGTTCCGGACGGGATAGGTCGTAATCCGATGCATACGCCGCACGAAGAACCTCTGACGTCGCATGCGGGATTGGCTCGCCGCGACGCATGACGAGAATCATTCCCCAGAGGAGCGTCGTAACGACGGGCGCCAGTGGCCATTCTGGATGCTCCCGAGAGAGCCTCTCTTCTTGCCAGTTAGCACGAATCCCACCGAACACTTCGTCCAAGAGATACGCGCCAGTAGCGGCACGTGCGCCTGTTGGATTCGCTACCGCAGCCAACAGCCTCGCTTTGAACCACGCAAACCGAAACGGCGCGCGCATAAGCCTCCACACGGTTGGCAAAAGCCTTATCCGAGCCATCTTTATGGCCCACGATCCCACTAAAAGGACCAGACGGGTTTGTCCCGCCCTTACCTGCATCATGGTTTCCTCCGTTTCTTCTCGCAAAGAAGAGCAGCGAGTCTGAGTGCACTTAACTCAATTTAAAAGCAGAGGTCAAGTAGCGATGCCCGCGGAGGAGGCAGTGAGGGTCACGGTTTGCGGCTATATTGCTCCAAGCATTCGCAATCTAGCTCGCAACCCCGACCCGGCCTCACCTGTCGCTTTGCGACATGGTTCCGGCTCACCAAAAGCGAAAAGCCCTGATGCAGATCAGGACTTTTCGTCTTTTGGTGCCCAGGAGAGGACTCGAACCTCCATGCCCTTGCGGGCGCTACCACCTCAAGGTAGTACGTCTACCAATTTCGCCACCTGGGCATGAGTGGACTTGGCTACTATACGTGCAGAAGCGTTGTATTTCAAACGCCCGTGGCGGCCTTACGCCGCCACTTCTTCCTTCTTCTCTCCTCCCTCCTCTGCTGCCACTTCCTCAGGAGTTGTTTCTACTGGCGCCTCGACAGGTGCCGTCTCCTCTGCTGGAGCTTCAGGCTCGTCGACAATGGACTCGTCGGTCGCAATAGAAACCATGCGCATGTTGCGGAGCTGGCGGCGGACGGCCTTCGCAGCCTTCTCGCGGATGAAGTAAAGCTTCGCGCGGCGGACCTTGGAGCGGCGTACGATAGTGATGCTCTCAATCGCTGGGGAGTAGAGCGGGTAGATCTTCTCGACGCCGATACCTGACATGGTGGCGCGAACGGTGAAGGTCGCACCCGCCTCGGTACCGTGCTTAACCGCGATGACGAGACCCTCAAACGCCTGGGTGCGGGTCGTCTTCGTGGACTTCTCCTTCTTGTCGGCGCCCTTGGACTTCTTAACCTCGGTGATGCGCTGCTCGACACGGACAGTGTCGCCCGGCCGGATGCCGAGTTTCGCGCGCTCTGCCACTTTGACGGGAGAGATGACTGCGTTCATGACGCAACACTCTACCACGCGGCCTATACGCTCGCAATGAAGGCATCTCCGCCCGGAAAACGAGGCAATGCGGCGGCAAAATCAGCCGGAACGGGGGCCGTTATAAGAGTGCGCTCACCCGAAGGTAGCGGTAGGTCGAGGCTGTAGGCATGGAGGCCGAGCCGGGAAAAGCCGAGGTCCATGGAGTGGTTCGGCGCGTAGAGATTATCGCAAATGACGGGGTGGTGGATGGCCTTAAGATGTACCCGAATTTGGTGGGTGCGGCCAGTCTCCGGCATCGCCTTTATAAGGGAGTGCGTGCCAATGTCCCCTACCACCTCGTAGCGGGTCAGCGCCTCGCGCATCGTGCCGCGAGCGCGTGGCTGCGCGGAACGCAAACGAAAATCCTTGCGGCTGCGACCTATCGCAAAATCTATGATGCCCTTCTTTTCCTTCGGGACACCGTAGACGAACGCGAGGTACGTCTTATGCACGTCACGGTTCTGGAACGCAGACTTGAGGAACGCATGCGCTTCCGAGGTCTTTGCGAGAACGAGCACGCCCGAAGTGTCGCGATCTAAACGATGCACAATGCCGGGCTTCGCTATCGTCTCCCCTGCCTGATTCGTAAGTGACTCGCCCACATCCTTCGCGTCCGGATAGCGCGATGAAAACCAATCAGCGACCGTCTCACCTTCTGCTTTCCCGTCAGGATGCGTCATTACGCCCGCCGGTTTTGCTACGGCGACCAGTGTCTCGTTCTCAAAAAGGATGGGGAGTTCCATGCGGCCACCCTACCACAAGGAGTCAGCGCCCGTGCCTGCGTTCGCGTTTACCAAACGTTTCTATGATGGAATCGAATTCTTCCTTCGTGAATCCTGGCCAATACGTTTTCGTAAAAAAGAGCTCGCTGTATACGGACTGCCATGGGAGGAAGTTCGATAAACGCTGGTCCCCTCCCGTACGAATGATGATGTCCGGGTCGAGCGTGCCCGCGCTCCACATCGCATCACGGAACGACTTCTCATCGACTTCACCTGCACCCTCCGCGAGAAGCTTGTTCACTGCCGCGAGTATCTCTGCCCTACCGCCATAGGAAAGCGCGATGAGTATGGTTCCTGCCATATTCCCCTCGGTACGCATTTCCGCTTCCTCCATGCGCTTCTTGAGGGACGCGGGTAAGCGGTGCCGTTCTCCAATGAAACGTACGCGGAACCCTTCCTCCTCGATGGCACGCAAATCATCTCCGCCGAACGTCGTCTCGAAAAGCTTCATCAGGTACGCCACCTCCTCCGGCGCACGGTTCCAATTCTCAGTAGAGAACCCGTAGAGGATTACCTCTTTCAACCCTGCTTCGCGCGCCCATCGCACAAGCTCCTTTATCTTCTCGACACCAAGCCGGTGACCTTCATAGGAGGTCATGCCCCGCTCCTTCGCGTAGCGGCGATTGCCGTCCATGAGTATGCCGATAGATGCGGGTGTAGCTCCCATACGTATCTCTAACTCTCGATATGCTCCGCGCGTTACTCGAATCGGATATCGAAAGACTTCATACCACCCTTGATGGGGTAATACTCGACTTCCACGGAATCCACCTCCGACAGAAAAGAGCCGGTTTCCATGCGCTTCACGAGCTTTTCCAGGGAGACACGCGGACCCTCCGCGATAACCTCCACGGTCCCGTCGATAAGGTTCCTGACGTAGCCTACGAGACCAAGGCGGCGCGCGAAGCGCTTTACGTAATCCCGGTACATAACCATCTGTACCCTGCCCCGTACGATTGCCTCAAGCCTCTCTGACATAGGGCAATTCTTACACACCCTCCGTGTAAGCGGTACGGCTGTCATGCGTCACAATAGACACATGAAATATTTCCTTCTCGGGCTTCTATTCCTAGTAGCTGCTCCGGCGTACGCGGCAACCGCGAGCGTCTCTGGAAGTGCGTCTGTCTGCACGATGGAATATGCGCCGGTTTGTGGCTACAAAATCCGCTCTGATAACCAGTGCGTTGGCGAGGAGTGCAAGGTCTATCAAACCTACAGCAATCAGTGCATGCTCGGTGCCGACGGTGCTAAGTTTGCGCACTCGGGCGAGTGCACCGGTAACGAGACCGACGATGATAAAAGCGACGATGACGAAGGAAAGGGCGACGGAGAAGTCTACACTCCTCCGCAAGGCTGCGTGGCGTGGTACGACGGCTGCAACTCATGCTCTATGAGCGGAGGCGGCGCCGTATGTACGCTTCGCGCTTGTTTCCGCATGGAGCCTGGCTACTGCACGATGTGGGACGAGAAACCAATTCCCGTCGAGCCTGATGGCGGCATAGGAGATACACCGACGCCTCCGATTGCAACGGACGGAAGCGTTGACGGCGAAGTTGTCGCAAACGACACCGAGGTTGGGTTCTTCACTCGGATCTGGCTCAGCGTACTCTCCTGGTTCTAGGGCGCTTTAAAAAAACCGCTGTTTGCGCTACCCTTCGGGATACGCGCGGTTAGCTCAGTTGGTAGAGCAACTCATTTACACTGAGAAGGTCGGGGGTTCAAGTCCCTCACCGCGCACAGCTGGCTCTTGCGAGCACTAAGCAGCCGAAGTGGTGAAATTGGTAGACACGCTACGTTCAGGTCGTAGTGAGGGCAACCTCATGGGAGTTCGAGTCTCCCCTTCGGCACTAATCTCTCATTAACAACCTCGCCAGCCGTATCGTGTCGTACGACACCTTCCCGCCGAGCTTCTCGTAGATGGCCTTCAGTCGCCCATCCTTAGATGCCCTTATGGCGTCCTGAGCCTTCTTCACCTCTGTCTCGAATCCTTTGGCGAGTCCACGCAGTTCCGACACTTGCGCCTTTCCGGCTTCGACAAGTTTCTCCAGGTGCTCGAGTATCGTCCCGGCAGTCCTGCCGCGCGCTTCAGCTACTTGTCGGAGACTCTTCCCTTCCCGCACCAATTCCATCGTGGCCTCAAGCCGCTTGGCGCCCTCGCGCGCAGCCTTCGGCTTATCTAGTTCCTCCTTGGTAAACGGCGTTTCGACACCACCTGCGGCGCGTATGAAATTCTTTTCAAGTTGCGCGAGCTCATCCACTCCAAGGTTCGCAAACGTCTCTCGTGCCGCTTCCGAAAGCTCCTTGAACTCCATATCCTTCTCGCGAATCTCAGGATGGACCGCGAGCGCTCGCTCGTTTATTCCGGAAAGCGTAAGCCCCTCTCCGCTCCTGACGCGCGAGAGGGCCACGTACCCCTGTCCGTACTCGAACGCCTTCGAAAGATCGATTAAGGCGGCGTCGAGCGTAAGTCCCTGACTTTTATGCACGGTAATCGCCCACGCGAGCCTCAAGGGAACCTGCGTCACGGTCGCAAGTATTTTTCCTGCATCCTCCATCTTCCACTCGGCGGGCTCAGCGAGCACCTCCTCATTATTCTCAAGCACGACGATAGGATGTCCGCCGGTAAACCCGATGACAGTGCCGAGTGTTCCATTCGCGTAGCGGCCCATCGGGTCATTCCGAGTAAACATCACACGGCTTCCGGGCTTTATGGTGAGGAACTCTGGCGAAAGGCATCCGCGCTTCAGCGCGTCTAGAAGATGATCCGGGCCCTTCCCTTCCATCTCGTAGCGACGCGAAAGCCCTGAGAGCTTCCCGAGCTCTATCTCATTCATGCGGTCGACGTCCGCGTTATGGGAATAGAGTCGCGTCACTTCTGCGTCGCCTATCTCCGCTGCCTCTTCCTTCACGCGCGACAATAGGTATTCACGGTGATCGTCATCCACGGTTCCCGAGCGTATTGCAGAAAGCACACCGAGAAACTCAGCGTCCTCTTGGCGATGCTGCTCGGCCAAGTAGAGCACCAATGGATTCGCGGCCGTCCATGCTGGCGAAGAAAATGCGAACTGAGTTGAAGGCGAATCCAAAAATCCCGTCGACTGACGCTTCACGACCGGCGGGAGCTGAAAAAAGTCGCCCACCATCACAACCTGGAGCCCGCCGAAAGGCGCCTGCGCACGACGAATCTCGCGACAGACTGCGTCAACCATCGATAGGGTCTGTGCCGAGAGCATGGATATCTCGTCGATGATGAGGACGGTTGCGTTCCGCACCCGGCGGGCAACACGCTCGTTCGCACTGATGCGATCGAGGTCGTACTCAGTGAGGTCCGAGAGGACACCGATACCGCTCCAGGCGTGTATCGTCATGCCGCCCACATGGGTCGCAGCAATTCCAGTAGAGGCGGTTATTGCAGGCTCAATCCCGCGCTCATGCAGCCACCGGATGTACGCATTCACCGTATGTGTCTTTCCGCTTCCGGGCTCTCCGGTAAGAAAAGCGTTCGCGCCGGTCTTAAGTATGGAAAGGGCTTCGCCTTGGGTCATCCGCGCATTGTAGCAATCGCCACTTAAATACGCCTTCGAATATACGCGACCACACAAAATATAAGTATGAGAATACAAATACCCTTCCAAATAAGCAGCCATTCCAACCCTGGCTCGAAGAAGCTCCTGTCGAGCGACACTTCCGCGATATCGGAGAGTGCGAAAGCGACGAAGCAAACCGCAGCGACGCGCGAGACGTTTTGTGCCGGATGTCCACGCCTTGCGAGCATGAGTACTGAAACGGCGCACAGTAGCCAGAACCCGCTCTCAAGGAGGTTGAACGTGGTGAAATCCATCATTGTGCCTCCAGCTGGAATCGAACCAACATCGACGGCTTAGAAGTCCGCAGCTCTATCCATTGAGCTATGGAGGCAGATATACCCTATCGCCCGCACTACGAGGGGTCAACGAACTGGTATTCGCTCCTGTATCTCGCCTCCTCCGCGCGGCGCTCTTCAAACAGTGCCTTTGCGTTCTCGATGTCGCTCGCGGCGTTCCCTGCTGCACTTCCATCTACTCCCACGGGCTGGCCCTGCGTGACGCGGATAAACGTCCACGCGCTAACGGTGATGCTCGCAATAAGGATGAGCCCCGCGAGTATAAGGAGTACGGACCAATCGCGCTGCGGCCGAAGCTCATCTCCGTACCGCACGGCGTGCATTGCCTTCTCTTCTATCTGTTTGAGGGTGGTCATGGCTTTGGTTTGAGGTTCCTTGCGCCCACATCTATCGTCATCGTCGCGCGCCAGATGTCGCTCTCCCCTTCCGCACCGGAAGCCGTATCGAGCGTGAGCGCGGTCGTTTGGATATCATGCGTCCCGTATTCAAGTGACCCTATCGTGCGCATGACGGATGCGAACGAGCCCTCAACCTTCAAGGAAACGGTAAGATGCTGCACCGGATTCAGAACCTCGGTAACGGAGCCTACCGTGATGTCCGCACCTAGGCCTCGCGCCGTATCCTCGACGCTCTCAAGAAACGTGACAATACCTTCCGGCTCTACAAAATAGCCATGTATGGCCGCGCGCTCCGCCTCAGCCTCCGCAAGTGCGCGCTTTGCCTTCTCCCCAGCATCCTTCTGTGCCCGCATCTGTCCGATCTCTACAAGGAGCTGTGCGCTCTCTGTACTCCTGGCGCCAAGCGTATAGCTTGAAAACGCGTAGGCGCCTGCCGCCGCAATAACCAGCGCGAGCGCAATTCCGACATGCATGAGCGGGTTCTTGGTCATGGCCTGAATGCGCCGGTGAGAGTAACGGTGAACGCGATGTCTGCATCGTTTGCGTACGCTCCGACCGGAAGCTCGACTGAAGCGACGCCAGGAACACCACGGAGCGCGCGTTCATATGCCTGCAGCGCGCTGCGCGTCGTCGCATCTCCCTGAAGCGTCACCTTCCCGTTTGCAGCCTCGCCTACCGGCGGTGTGTATGAAATACCGCGCAGCGTAACTCCCGAACGAGGAACATCGAGTATCACGCGCATAGTGTGGCTCGCGGTCGGTGCCGTCTTAAGGCGCGCAAGCCGGGCCGCTTCCGAGGAAAGCGCGTCGAGCTCCTGATTTGCCCCGCTCCCTTCGGCATCAGTAAGCTCAGCGCGAAGGCGCGCAGCCTCGCTCTGTCGTGCGGACGTTTCTGCGCCAAGGTAGAGGTACGACGGCAATAGGAGCACGGTATGCACAACAATCAACGCCGCGAGCATGACGAGCGCTACGACGCCCAAGCGTGCGAAGTAGGCACGGCGGAATGCGCGAACGCGCGAAAGCGGCAATAGGTTAATGAGGTTACGGGACATAGGTGCGTAGCGCGAGACCGATAGCTGTCGCATATGCGAGCGAGTGATTGTATTCGATAGACGGAAGCCATTTGTCGCGAGGTGCCAAATTCGTGAATACGTCACCGAGCTCCACCGGAATCTTGAGCCCAGCGGCAAGGTACTCCGGAAGCCCCTTCACCGTCGCGTTCCCGCCGACGACGATGGCACGCGAGATGGGCTCGTGGTCACCCTCTCCCACAGCTTTGGTCTGCCAGTACTCAAGACGGCGCGCTATTTCCTCTCGTATTGCGGAAACCGTCGAAAGCATTGCAGCTCGATAATCTTCGTTCCCTCCTGCGGCGACGAGTCCGCGCTCTACCTTCACGCGACGCGCCTCCTCCTCAGATACGCCGAAATATTTCTGTACGGCCTGTGTGAGCGCATGTCCCCCGATGTCGAGCGTCGTGGCGTAGCGCGGAAGCCGATTCGCAACCACGATGAGTTTCGTCGTCGTCTTACCAATATCGATAATGACGACGGTCGCGGGGTCCCCCGGGCGCAACACTGCACGCGGCATAGAAAAGAGCTCGCTCTCGATAGCACGTACCGACACGCCGGCGTCATCAAATACTGATAGAGACTGAGTGATAACGCGCCTGGCGTACCCGACGCCGACGATGTGGGTCTCTTCGCCCTTCTTCCCTGCCGGCACGATATCGAACGCGACTTCAGAGGGCGGGAGCGGGACGAACTCGTCGATACGCGCCTCAACAGCAGTTGCGAGCGCCATTGGCGTCTTCCCCACAACGTCTGCCTCAAAGAGATAGGTGCGCGATTCTGGGAGCGCGATGGCAGCGGTGCGGATTTTGTTCTTCTTCGCAATCTCAGTTATTGCTTTGATGACTGCGGCAGTGTCCGTAATCTCCGCCGAGGTGAATGCGCCTTCAGGAAGTATCTCCTCCGCATACGTCGAAAGCTCGAGGCCATGTGCGTGCTCGGTGAGGAGTGCGGCCTTAATTCCACTTACAGAAACGTCGACACCGAAAGTTGGCATCGAGAGATATTTTGGCGGCGCGAGGTTCACGCGCGCGAAGCGGGCAAAAGATCCGGCCATTACCCAAGTATTATACGACTTTATTTCGTTAGGAGTGCAACGACTTAGGAAATAAGAAGCACCCCTGTGGTGCCGTGACGCACGTTATTAAGCGGAAGACGCGCTAGTGAGCAGCAGTTCCTGGTGGAACCGGGCGGTCAGGAGTCACGAACGCAAACGACTCGCCCTCTCCTACTGCAAAGAGCATGCCGTTCGACTCCAGTCCCTTGATAGTGCGTGGCTCAAGGTTCGTAACGAAACAGAGCTGTCGGCCGACAAGCGACTCCGGTTCAGGAACGTATGCCTGGATGCCGGATACAATCTGACGCGGACCGCTTTCCTCGCCGAAATCCACCGTGAGGCGCATGAGCTTCTCGGTCTCTGGAACGCGCTCAGCAGTCTTTACGGTACCGACCTTCACTTCAATCTTTGCGAATTCATCTATGGAAATCATGGTTTTGGGCGCGAGAGGAAGCTGGTAAGGATGAGGGCCGCGGCGGAGTCATCTACGTCAGCACGGGACTGCGGCTTACGAGAACGCTCGCTCGGTTCCTGCATACGGCGCGCCTCGCGCGTCGTGAAGACCTCGGGCTCCCACGACACCGCGATGCCGGTTGCGTCCGTGAGCCTCGTCGCGAACGTCTTCGCCTCGTGCGCGACGGGATTCTCCGAGCCGTCGAGCGCGAGAGACTCCCCCATGACAATGCCTCCGACCGAGCGCTCCGCGATGAGCGCTATGATCTTTGGCAAGAGCTCGGGGTCATTCGGGAGGATGCCACGAGGGAAACCCATCTGCGCATTCTCATCGGAGAGCGCAAGACCGACTTTTTTGGTACCGTAGTCAATGCCGAGGTATCGCATAGGGGCATGGTAGCAAATGCGCCCGGCACGTACATGGATGGGTGGCAGAGTGGTCTAATGCGGCTGTATTGTTCAATGAAGCAAGGAGCGCCAGCGACTATGCTGAATTAATCCTGGGCTCAGCGCGGAGGAGTGGCAGAGTGGTCTATCGCACCTGTCTTGAAAACAGGAGTACTGAAAGGTACCGTGAGTTCGAATCTCACCTCCTCCGCAGTGTGCCCAGGGAAAACAGTTGTGTGCGAGTTCTAATCTCACCTCCTCCGTGAACCTCTTACACCCAAAGAACCAACACAAGCGCTATCGCCAATAACTCCACGAATCCGTGCGCCGCATTAAACGCGAACAGCTTGAAGGGCTTGTTCTCCCAGAGGAACCCGCTAGCCAAGGTGGGCATCACGAGACCAAGCCACATCCAGAACGCGAGCATAAACGCACCTTCGAATCCTTGCGCACCGAACATCACCGCTACGTGCGCGAGGACGTAGGCCTTCAAGAGTGCGGTAACGATGCCTCCCGCTATAGCCTGCCCTGCCGTAAGCTTCATCGCCTTCATGGATTCAGGCGTATAGCCCATCATGCGGCGCCACGGCTTTCCAAATACCGGGCCATACCAGAGCGTACCGATGACCATTACCGCGACCGCGGCAGCAAGAACGGCAAGGTAGTTAATCTCGATTTCCATAGGAAGCAGTAAGAATGGATAACGATGTAAGTATATCGCTGAGAGCGTACGCGCCCGGTGCTATCATGAATAGCGACATGGCGAAGGAACCTCTATTCGAGTGGTATGGGATGGAGTACGAGTCCCCAGAGCGCAGCACTGACTGGTACTGGGCGCTCGGCATTATCGCTATCGGCCTTACCATCGCGTGCATCATTTTCGGGAATGTTCTCTTGGCGCTCGTCGTCATCGCGGCGGCCGTTTCCGCAGGCATACTCGCTGCGAAGAAGCAGCAGGAGCACCGCTTTCGTCTCACGGACCACGGTCTCCAGATAGACGACCGTCTCTACCACTTCGATACGATGCTCCACTTCTCCGTCCTCGAGTACCTCGAGAAGGACGTGCCACCTACCCTTTCTATAAAGACCCGGAGCATATTCTCCCCGCACCTCCTGATTCCGCTTGGGGGCGTAGACGCAGACGCGGTCTACTCTTATATGTCGAGCCGTATAGAGGAGGGCCGCCACGACGAGTCGGTCATGGATCGGCTGGTCGATATGTTCCAGCTGTAGTAGAGTCATTTCGTTCACGACCCTGAGGAAGCCCGGACTTCGCTCCTGTACTCAGAAGTACAGCAGCTCGTTCGGCGAGAAGGAAATCGAGCCAGCTCGTTTCCTTCTGCCTCACTTCGCTCCTGTCGTTCAATGGATAGGACGCATCCTTGCGGAGGATGTAATGTAGGTTCGATTCCTACCAGGAGCACACGAAACGAAGACACCGCCTGCGCGGTGTCTTCGTTTACGTCGTGCTGGCCGGAGCTATGTTTCGTCAGCAGACGAAACGGGCGAGGCAGGGCCGTGAAAATTCGTGAGCGACGGCGAACGAATTATTCCTGGCCACAAGTGCTAGAGTGTCTGGGTTCGAAAACAGCTCCCGTCGTTCAATGGATAGGACACTCCCCTCCGAAGGGAGAAATGCAGGTTCGATTCCTGCCGAGAGCACCGATGCTAAGGCGCCGAGAGGCGCTTTTAGCATGTGCTCTCGGAGGAAAGCGTCTGCACGCTTTCCGTCAGGAATCGAAGGGCGCAGCGTTGATTCGCGAGCACGCGAATCCGCGAGCCGGGGTCGCGAAAAATCCTGCTCGACGGAGCAGGATTTATTCGTGACCGACTCCTGCCGCGAGCACCAAAAGACAAAAGCCCCATGCGGGGCTTTTGTCTTTTGGTTCGAAATCTTACTTCCCCACCCGCGCGATAGCCTTTGCGAGCCGCGACTTCTTGCGGTCCGCTGCGTTCGCCTTGATGATGCCGCGCTTTGCAGCCTTATCAATAGCCTTGAACGCTGCCGGGAGGAGCTTTTCGGCCTCTGCGGCCTTCCCTGCCGCAATAGCCTTCGTGACCTCCTTGGTCTCGTCGGTCAAAGCACGCTTGCGGCGTACGTTGAAAACGCGCTTCCGGAGAGATGCGCGGTGGGCTTTCTTAGCACCCTTGGTGATTGCCATGTGGGGCTAATGTACGCCATTCGGCGGCAACGCGCAAATGGTAGGATGCTCTCATGATTAGGGAGATTCGCGGGAAGGTCCTTAAAAAGGAGGTTCTCGGCGCCGTCGTCGAGGTCTCGGGGTTTGGCATATATGTCCACCTCCCCAACCCCATGCTCCTTACCGAGGGTGAGGAAGCGCATATTCTTACCCATCTGGCAGTAAAGCAGGACGGACTCGAGCTCTTCGGATTTTTGGACGAGGCAGATCGCAAGTTCTTCGAGCTCTCTTTGCAGGTTTCCGGGGTGGGCCCAAAGACGGCAATGTCACTACTCCGCCGTGCGCCGCGCGAGCGGCTTGAGGAGGCCATCGCAAAGCGCGACCTCGCCTACCTCACCAAGGTCGCAGGCCTCGGAAAAAAGAGCGCGGAAAAGCTGATGGTCGAAATTGGCGAGCGCATCGAGACCTCGAATGTATCTCAGGGCGGCGAGGACGGAGAGATCTTCGACACGCTTATCGCACTCGGGTACACGGAACGCGAGGCGCGCACCGCGCTTTCTCACATTCCTGCTGATATCTCCGGAAAGGATGCGCGGCTTCGCGTCGCGCTTTCCTCTGCAACACGCTGATGAATACGCTGAAGCGCATCATCAGAAGCCTACTTCCCCGCCGCCTCTACCGCGCACTCCTCTCTCCGTACCACTTTCTCATCTCCCTATTCGCGGCGCTCCGCTACGGATTCCCCGCACGACGCCTCACAGTGATACTTGTCACCGGCACCAAGGGAAAATCATCCGTTACTGAGATGCTCTTCACGGTGCTCCGGCACGCGGGCATCCCAGCGGCGGTCGCGGGCACCATACGATTTGCGATAAACGACGAGTCGCGCGCGAATCTCTACAAGATGACACTACCTGGCCACGGCTTCATCCAGCACTTTTTGGCGGACGCCGTGCGCGCGGGCGCAAAAGTAGCGGTAGTCGAGGTAACAAGCGAGGCGGTACTGCAGCACCGACACCGTTTTCTCTCCCCCAACGCGCTTGTTTTCACGAACCTACAGATGGAACACATCGAGTCGCATGGCTCCTTTGAGAAATACGCAGCAGCGAAGCTCCGCATCGGGTACGAGCTCGCAAAATCAGGGAAACGCCCGCGCGCCATCATCGCGAATGCGGATGACAGAGCGAGCGCGCCGTACCTCGCGCTTCCCGTTGAGAATGTTCTCCCGTATCGCTTTGCGGATGTGACGAACATGACGGCCGCGCCCGGCAGCGTCTCGTTCACTCACGACGGCACGAACTACCAGATGAGCCTTCCCGGAAGCTTCTCGGTAATGAACGCGCTTGCGGTTATACGCGCAGCGCGCTTCGCGGGTGTTGCCCCAGAGAAAATCGCGGACGCACTTCGTGCGCTTGAAAGAATCCCAGGCCGCACCGAGCGCATCGAAGCCGGACAAGATTTCCACGCGATAGTCGACTACGCGCATACGCCAGACTCCCTGAAGGCGCTCTATAGCGCGTACCCGTGCCGCAAGATTTGTGTACTTGGGAACACTGGCGGCGGACGCGATACATGGAAGCGCCCCTTGATGGGTGCTATCGCGGACGAATCGTGCGAGGAGGTCATCCTCACGAACGAGGACCCGTATGACGAAGACCCTGCAAAGATTCTTGAGGCGATGGCAGGAGGTATGAATCGCGAACCACGCATCATCCTCGACCGCCGGGAAGCAATTAAAACAGCGCTCTCCTTAGCAAAGTCCGGCGACGCCGTACTCGTCACCGGAAAAGGCACGGACCCGTACATCATGGGAGCGAACGGAGAGAAAGTATCGTGGAGCGACGCAGACGTGATGCGCGAGGAGCTCGCAAAACTTGTTTCTACGCGGGCGGCGTAAGCTATCATAGGAAACGATGCAGGCGAACGTGCTTCTTGTAGCCGGAGTAATCCTTTTTATATTCCTCGCGTGGGCGTCGAGCGGCGGCCCTGAGCGCGCCGCCTCTTGGCAGCCTCTGCTTGGCTCCCCATTTAAGGTTGCGAGCTCCTCCATTAGTGACACAGGCGCAGAGCGTTCGGAACGCAATGAGGAGCGTGAGCTCTCGCGCATTCAAGAGGAGGTCGTCGATTTGCAGCGCAGCGCCGTATCGGCCGCTCGCTTTGGCACCCCGTCTGAGTACCGCGACCGCGTGACGCTGTCGCTTGGCACCAGCGCAACGTCTGATGACCCCGATCGCGAGTACGTGACAATCACCGTGTCCACACGCGAGGAGGAGCCGGTGAATGTCACGGGTTGGCGCCTCTCTTCAAGCGCGAAGGGGCGGACAATCGCCATCCCCACCGGCGTAAACGTGCCACGCTCATCCACCATAAACATCGAGGAGGCAGTCATCCTAAATCCCGGCGACCGCGCCATAGTGGTGGTCGGAGAATCGCCTGTCGGCTACTCGTTCCGAGAAAACATGTGCACCGGCTACCTCGACCAGTTCCAGGAGTTTTATCCAAAGCTTGCGCACCAGTGCCCTGCTCCGGTCGATGACTTCGATCGCTTCTACCTCGGAAGCGAGCGACAACTCGACTCATGCCGCGCATTCCTGCGCGGAGAGAATCGCTGCGAAATTCCACGCGACATCCCCTCATCCGTCGGGAACGAGTGCGAAAACTTCATCGACACGCACCTGGATTACAACGGCTGCGTTGACATGCACCTCGGAGACCGCGACTTCCTCTCCTCCACCTGGCGCGTCTACCTCGAGCGCGAGAGCGGTTTCTTTACGGAAGACCACGACACTCTGAAGCTCCTCGACGCCTCAGGCAAAACTGTCGACCTCGTTTCTTACTAGGAAAGAGAGAGCGAAAGTGCTAAAAATGGCACTATGCGCCCATAGCTCAGTTGGTAGAGCAGCTCCCTTTTAAGGAGTTGGTCCCTGGTTCGAGCCCAGGTGGGCGCACAAACACGAAAATCCTGGTCTGCACCAGGATTTTTCGGTTTGTGCGCGGCGGAACCATGTTTTGCGAGCACGCAAAACGGGTGAGCCAGGGTCGTGGCCTGAAGCGAGTGACGACGAGCTTCAGAGCTATGACCACCAAGTCCTGACGGGAACGTTTATCTCTTTTTCGTGATAAAATATACCTTGTGAGAATTTTTATCCCCTCATACAAATCGTCACTACTGGGACTTTCATACGGAATGCTTGCGGTCCTCGCAATAAACTTTTCATTGACGAATCCGTTCGTAGTTCCTATACTGCCTGCAGGCAGTATAGGAACATAGAAGCTTACTGACCTAAAAATTTTTCTACAAGTCTCCCGAAGCCCGAAAGGGCTGTTTTCTTTACTCTCGGAAAAAGTGCGTCTATCGATTCTTCCAATTGGTCCACCTGGACTCTTCTGAAGTTAGGCGCCTCGGGACTGACTATTACAAGCTCTGCCTCAGGCCAATATGCCAGTAGTTGAGCGATTCCGTGAGCGACATTACGACCACTGCTTTCGGCACCACGAAATTTCACCTTTATCAGCGCCACCTGCACCCCTTTTCTATCAAAAACGGCGAAAGATGGCGCCGTGGTCAAACGTCCTGCAGCTTTCGATTTATTGAGGACCGCGTCTTCACGAGAAATATTTATTAGCAGACCCTCTTGGGAAATTCTAACTACCTTATATCCCGCATCCGTAAGCAGTAGCTCGACCAAATGCTCTGCGAGCCTTCCCTTAACTAGAGCTTCTGGAGTTATTTGTGGCATGACATTAGTAACTACCTCCCCACCCCCAAACTCCAACTTTCCAACCCCTCCCCAAACCCCCTCCCTCCGCTCCTCGCCTCTGATTGCAACTCTATAAGTTCCATCGATAATTCTCGCGCCTCCTTCGCGCTCCATGCACGCGCGCCCTTAGTCATGATGTCGCGCGCCTTCCAATGCAACAGGCCGTGAATCATCTCGGGTGCATCCCCTTCCCGCATTGCCGAAACTATCTCTAGCCACAACGCCTTCCCATCACGTGCCGCAAGCGCGTTCACCAACCCGCTATTGAAACCTCTCGACTCCTTCTTCGCCGCCGCATCAACCGTAAACACCTTCTCTGCATTCCCCTCTAACTTCTTCATTTGCGCCGCAAGAAGCTTGGGTGCCAGTATCGCGATTGCGTTCGGAGACTCCGCAAGCGTCTTTAAATGCTCCAGCACGGTCTCTCCGCTGTCTTTCAATGAGAAAGGATCATCAACGACAACCAGCGACTTCGAAAAAAAGAGCCCACTCGCCCCCGCAGCCTGCGATAAACTTTCCGCACTCACCTCCTCCGGAAGAATCCTTATATATGGAGCCTCTGGCGCCTTCGCGCGTGCGGCTGCGACCCAGGCAAACGCCTTCTGGCGCGTCCGGTTAACATCGCTACCGGTAAAGAGATAGATCATAGGAAGCGAGGCGCACCGTGTTCGTGGAAGGAGGTTAAGACTCGGCCGGTTCGGCCTGGAGAACACGACTGGAACGAATCACGGTGCGGTGAGCGGTTTATCATAGCTTTTGCATTTCTCCCCAATTCTGTCCGACCTTCGCCTCCGCAAGTATCGGCACGCCGTTGCGCATTTCTTCCGGCATCACGGACTCCATAATTTCCTTAATGCGTGGCGCGAGCTCTTTGAGTTTCTCGTCCTTCACTTCGTACACGAGCTCGTCGTGGACCTGCAAGAGTAGGTGGGCGTCATCCGCTACTCCTTCTTTTTTCAACATCTCATCTACCTCGACCATCGCGAGCTTGATGACATCCGCCTGCGTGCCTTGTATCGGCGCGTTTATTGCCATGCGTTCCGCGCTTGCTCTGATAAACGGCAGCGATGACTTCATCTCCGGAAACTGCCGGCGGCGGCCGAACAACGTTTCTGTATAGCCGTGCTTACGGGCAAAGCCTTTCGTCGACTCCAGGTACTGCGCGAGCGTCGTGAACGTAGCAAAATAATCGTCGTAGAACTTATGCGCGTCGCCGGTAGAGGTCCCGAGCTGCGTCTTAAGCGCATTCACGCCCATGCCATACAGGATTCCGAAGTTGATGATCTTTGCGCGTCGTCGCATTTCCCTATCAACCGCATCAGACGCGACCCCGAACACCTGTGACGCCACTTCCGTGTGTACGTCGCGTCCCGAGGCGAATATCGCCGTCAGCTTCTCGTCCCCAGAAAGTATTGCCGCGATGCGGAGCTCTATCTGCGAGTAGTCGATTGCAAGCAAGGTCGAACCCTTGGGTGCGATGAAGGCATTACGGATGACGCGCCCGCGTTCCGTACGTATCGGAATATTCTGAAGCCCCGGGTTCTGCGTCGCCATGCGGCCGGTGACCGCACCCATCTGCAGGAACTCTGTGTGGAGGCGGTCTTCCGAATCGAGCAAGGGCGGAATGCTCTCTATATAGGTACCGAGTAACTTCTGTATCTGCCGGAACTCAAGGACGTCAGCAACGATAGGGTGGAGGTCCCGAATCTTTTCTAGCTCTGACTCCTTGGTTGAGCGCTGCCCTCCTGCAGTCTTCTTCTGCCCTTTCGCCTTAAGCTCCAACTTATCAAAGAGCACATCCCCAAGCTGCTTCGGAGAGCTCACATTGAATTCCATCCCCGCGTGCTTGAAAATGCGCGCCTCCACCTCCTCGAGCTCCTTCCGGTACTTTTTTTGTAAATTAGCGAGCACCTCTTTATCGATGAGCACACCGTACGCGCTTGCTTCAGCAAGAATTGGAATCAATGGATGCTCGATAGTCTCGTATACCTCTTTGAGGCGTCCGGTTGCCGCAAGCAACTGCGTAAGTTCCGCATACGCCTCATCGAACGTATCTTTCTTCGAGTATGAAAGGATGTCGTCTAACTCCGGATTCGTAAGGTCCGAGGAGAGTAAGGTAACCATCACCTTCGCCTCCGCAAGTCGCAAAGGATCTATCGACGCAGCGTCGACAACGACAACTCCATCACCCTCCTCATGCTCAACCATCTCTGTGCCGCCGGAAAGCACGACACGGACGCGGCCACGCAAGGAACGAAAGCCGAGCCCATCAAAGAGCGCGAGTATCGAGATGATTCGCTCCGGACGCGTGTGCCACTCCGTATCCGCGAGCGTAAATTCGATAGGCGCATCAAGCCGTATCGAGGCGAGCATTTTGGAGAATCTGGCATCCTCCTCATGCTCCTTCAGGAGCCCGATGATGCGGGGCTTTATTCCAACCTCAAGGAATTTCTTATCACTCTTCTTAAGCGCTGCGTACATCTTCTCTATAGTGCCGAAATTCGTCACAAGCTCCGTCGCGGTCTTCTCTCCTATTCCCGGGATACCGATGATGTTATCGGAGGGGTCACCCCGGAGTCCCTTCCAGTCTGGAATTAGTTCCGGCGGAAATCCGTAGCGCGCCTCAACCGCCTTCTCGTCGTACATGATGGTGTCGTTGATTCCCTTCTTGAGGGTGTAGACCTTCACGCGCCCCGCGTCGATAAGCTGCATCGTATCCATATCGCCGGAGGCGATAACAACCTCGAGTTCTTTATCTTTCTCGGTAAGCTTCACGATAGTGCCGAGGATGTCGTCAGCCTCGAATCCCTCGTAGTCGTACATCGGGATTCCAAACGCGTTAAACACGCGACGCGAGCCCTCAAGCTGCGCGACAAGTGCATCGTCCGTCTTCGCGCGCGTTGCCTTGTATCCCTCATACGCCGCGTGGCGGATAGTTGGCTTCGGTAAGTCGTAGCAGGACGCGATGAAGTCGGGCTTCAGGTCATCGATGATGCGAAGCAGCATTGATGAGAGCCCGTAGAGTGCGCCCGTGGGCGCACCATCAGGCCCCGTAAAGTCCGGAAGCGCGTGGTACGCGCGATGGATGATGGCGTGCGCATCAAGAAGCACGAGCCGCTTCTTCTTAGCTGCCTTAGCCATGAGTTATTTTCCGCCCATCCTCCACAATCTCGATCTTAAGCGCAACGTCCGCAGCCGGGAGCGCGTCCGCGACCTGCTCAGGCCACTCGAGCATGACAAGATTCTCGCGCATCTGGAGAGCTTCAGAGAGTCTCAGCGGCGCGAGCTCCACGCCACTTTTAAGCCGGTACGCGTCGATGTGTATGAGCCGCACGAACGGGCAGTCCTTTTGGAGCTCGTATTCCTTCAAAAGCGTGAACGTCGGGCTCGTCACCTCGCCAGGGGCTCCTAGCGCACGCGCCGCCGCCTTCACAAACGCAGTTTTGCCTGCCCCAAGCTCACCCGAGAGCGTAACGAGGGTCGCACCCGACTCCTTGGGCGCCAAAGAATGCGCGAACTCGGTCGCGAATGCTTCAAAAGCGGCTAAGTCAGCCACGACTCGTTCCATATATTCATTGTACCAAGGTGGGCCAAAGCGCTATATTGAAGGTAAATGGCACCCCTTCCTTTCGACACGAACGCAGAGAATGCCAAACTTGCCCGCTTCCGCGAAGAGGAGGAGGAAGATTTGGCGCGCATCCTCTCAGAAAAATACGGTCTTAAGTACGCTGACCTGCGCGCTGCGCCCATTGATGCGGAAGCACTGCGTCTTATCCCTGAAGCGAAGGCGCGTGAGACGGAAGTCGCGCCCGTGCACAAGGGTGGAACGGATGTGACACTCGCCATTCGCAATCCTCAGAACCCAGGGCTTCCTGTTATCCTCGACGACCTCAAGTCGCGCGGTCTTGCGGTGACCCAGGTACTCGTCTCTGCGAGAAGCCTCGAGAAAGCCCATGCGCGGTATGCGGAGCTCTCGTTTGCGAAGGCCGAACGCCAGGGTGTCCTCACCGTGTCCCCAAGCGAACTCTCGCTCCTTACCGATTCCCTGGTTCAGCCAGCAGAACTACGCCGTTACCTCGAAGAAACGATATCAGGGAAGCAAGCGAGCGAGGTGACGAAACTCTCCGAGGCGATATTCGCGGCTGCGTTTGCTATGAAAGCATCCGACATCCACCTGGAGCCCGAGGAGGAAGGTGCAAAGCTCCGCTTTCGCCTTGATGGCGCCCTCTCCGATGTTTTCTTCTTTGCTCCAGAAACGTACCGCTTCCTCAATTCCCGCCTCAAGATTCTCGCCGGCTTGAAACTCAACGTGCACGACCGCGCACAGGACGGGCGCTTCACTGCGGAAATCGGCACCTCGGACATAGAAATACGCGCGTCGGCGATTCCCGGGAATTACGGCGAGTCTTTCGTGATGCGCCTTTTGGACCCATCCGCTATTGAGATCGGACTCGAGTCTTTGGGTATTCACCCGAAACTTCTTGCGCGCCTTACAACCGAGATTAAGCGCCCTACCGGCATGCTGCTTACCACCGGCCCCACCGGCTCCGGTAAAACGACGACTCTGTATGCCTTCTTGAAAAAGGTGCAGTCGCCGGACGTAAAGATCATCACGATAGAAGACCCGGTTGAGTACCACCTCCCCGGTATTGTGCAGACACAGGCGAACGGTAAGGACTACACGTTTGCCGGCGGCCTGCGCTCCATCGTACGTCAGGACCCAGACGTCATCATGGTCGGCGAGATACGCGACGCAGAGACTGCAGGCGTCGCTATACAGGCGGCACTTACCGGCCACTTCGTATTCTCGACCATACACACGAATGATGCTGCCGGCACATTCCCCCGCCTTTCAGACCTTGGCGTCGACTCTAAAGAGTTCGGCTCAGCCATCACCGTTGCGATGGCGCAACGCCTCGTGCGCAAACTCGATCCGGAAACCAGCAAGCAGGTAGAGCTCACGGGCGATAACAAGACGCTTGTCGATCGCGTGCTTGCGTCAATCATGGATAAGACGCTCATTCCCGAGAACACCACCCACGTTTGGGTTCCAGACCCCACGACGGCCGACCAAACTGGATACCGGGGGCGCGTCGGCCTGTACGAGGCGATTTTCATGGACGACAAGATGGCGACATTCCTGCGCGATAACCCCTCGGCAAGCGACATCCGCAAAGAAGCAGCGCGCCAGGGGTATATCACCATGCTCCAGGACGGCGTATTGAAGGCACTCGCGGGACTAACTTCACTAGAAGAAGTTCTCTCCGTCGCCGATATCCCTCGCGATTAGAAGCAACTAACGCAAAACGCCCCGCATATGCGGGGCGTTTTACTTCACGTTCACGATCTTCCAGGCGATCCCATCCGTAAGGATGGGTGGACGAAGCACCTGAGAAAGCCCCCAGCGGGCCGCGCAAGCGCGGTACCAGAGGAACCTTGGGGAGACGCCCGAAGCCGTCAAGCCTTGCCTGGAAGATCCTGCACGCGATGTGGAAATTCCTGAGGGCGTTGCCGCCTCCAGGAATGTACGTACGGGCCCCAGGCCCTGTATAATGTGAATGTAGCATACGAGGCTTTTATGTCAAGTACCCCCACAGACTCCCCTGTCGTCCGCGATCAGCAGCTTGATGCTGCACTGCGCCCGGATTCGTGGGACGAATACGCCGGTCAGTCCCATGTAAAAGCGAACGTGCGTATCGTTTTGGATGCCGCCAAGAAGCGCGGCGGCATGCCGGAGCATTTTTTGTTCTACGGGCCGCCGGGAGTCGGGAAAACCACCCTCGCGCACCTTGTTGCCGTTACCCTCGGCGCACCCCTTAAGACCACCTCGGGTGTCGCTATCGAGCGTGCTGGAGATCTCGCCGCCATTCTTACAAATCTTGAGCCCGGGACCGTCCTTTTTATCGACGAGATACATCAGCTCTCCCGGAAAATCGAAGAGCTTCTCTACCCAGCGCTTGAAAACGGTACCCTCGACATCATCCTCGGCAAAGGACCCTCCGCGCGTACGGTAGAACTCGCGCTCCCCCCGTTTACGCTTATTGGCGCGACGACGAAAGTCGCTTCCCTTTCAGGCCCCTTACGCTCGCGGTTTGGCGGCGGTGTCTACCAACTCGATTTCTATGAGGACGAAGACCTGCGCTCCATCATCACGCGTTCTGCAGGAAAACTTGGACTCAATGCGCCTAAAGAAGTCATTCATGGTGTCGCAAAGAGAAGCCGCGCAACCCCGCGCGTTGCAAACGCCCTACTAAAGCGCGTGCGCGACTATTCCGAAGTGCACGATAAACCACTTTCTGAGCAGGTCTGCGACGAAGCATGCAAGTTGTTTGGTATCGACTCACTAGGACTCACCAAAGATGACCGCCGGTATCTCGAAACGCTTGATACAGGATTTCGTGGTGGCCCCGCCGGTATTCGCGCACTCGCAAGCGCGATGCACGAAGATGAGGACACTATCGAACAGGTGTATGAGCCGTATCTACTCCGGCTCGGCTTCATCGAGCGAAGCCTTCGTGGCCGCATGCTAACGACTAAAGGTCGCGCGTATCTTAAGGGCGAGCCCTCGGCACTGTTTTAATTGCTTGTGCTGCGTGCATTCGCACACATAACTCGTGTGCGCTACTATCCGCGCAGACGCGTCTTTACGCACACGGAGGTATGAATGGACCGGGTTTTTGGCGAACGCTGGCAACAGGCTCGGAAGGAACACTTCTGCGATTTCTGCGGTGACTGGATTCAACCGGGACAGTGGTACCGGCGTCACCTCTGGATATGCCGCGAGACCCTTGCGGTTATGAAGGAGCACGACCAGTGCCCACCAAACGAGTTCGAGACGGAACATGTGCGCGAGCTCCAGTCTGAGGTCGTAGTGGTTAGTCTGGTTTTAAAGCAGATGGCTGTTGTGAAGGTTCTTGCCAACGGAGAAACCGTCGTCGAACAGGAACTTGTGGTCGATATGACGATCGAACCAGAAAGCGAGCCGCTCGAAGAGTGCGACGAAGAGATCCCCTTCTAAGGTCCCGACCCACTGGTCGGGACCTTTCTTTTTACTGGCAAGCCCTTTTGGTACAGTAACCGTATGGCCGGACACTCAAAATGGGCACAGATAAAACGCGGAAAGGCGGTGACGGATGCCGCCCGAAGCCGAGTATTCTCGAAATTCGCCCGTGAGATTGCGCTCGAGTCGAAGAAAGCAGGCGGAAGCCTGTCTTCCCCGGGGCTTGCTGCGGTTATCGCTCGCGCGAAGGCAGCGAACATGCCCAAAGACAATATCGATCGCGCCGTCACCAAGGGAACATCTAAAGACGCCGGTGAGTTAGACCAGCTTGTCTACGAGTGCTACGGCCCCGCAGGTGTCGCTATTGTCGTCGACGCACTCACCGATAGCCGCAACCGCACCACACAGGAGATTAAGCACCTGATGTCCAAAAATGACGTCGAGCTTCTGGTTCCAGGCGCAGCCTCCTGGGCATTTACGGCTTCTCCTAACAACGACGGTAGTCGCTTCACCCCGAACGAGCCTCTTACAGAAATCACAGGTGACGATGAGGAGAAGCTGCAAACCCTGCTTTCGGCGCTCGATGAGCACGACGACGTACAAGCGGTCTATACGAACGCGCGCGGATACGAGAGTACCTATGAGAGTGCTGGGAATTGACCCGGGGTACGACCGACTCGGCCTCGCCATACTCGAGGGTGACCCGTCAAAACCCGTGCACGTGTGGAGCGAGTGCGTGATTCCGGCGAAGGGTACGGTCGAGGAACGGCTTGCGGCCGTCTCCGCCGCAGTCCTGAAGGCTATCGAGTCATATGCGCCCGATGGCGCTGCCATCGAGACGCTCTTTTTCAACAAGAGCCGCTCCACCGCGCTTGGCGTTGCGGAGGCGCGCGGCGCCGTCCTCTCGGCGCTTGGCAAAAAACAGGTACCCGTGCACGAATTCTCGCCACAGTCGGTAAAGCTCGCCGTTACGGGGTACGGCGCCGCCGATAAGAAGTCGGTCGCTTTGATGATTCCGCGTCTGATGACCCTTCCTCCTAAGAAACGACTCGACGACGAGCTTGACGCAATCGCGGTCGCGCTCGCCGGCCTCCCCGCTATCCACACGGCCGGCCGCACACGCTTGCAAAGCTAGGCGCTTTTGAGGAATATAGGATGACTTCGCGTATGGCGAAGGTGATAAAGTAACTTTTTTCGCATGATGGACGAAGACATGCAGAAGGACGACGCAATGACGGGAGAGGAGGAGACCACCGACACGGACACCGAGGAAGCGATGGAAGTCGCCGCTCCGGAAGAAGAGGAGACGGAGATGTAAGAGAGAACCCCCGTGAGATAGGATTGTGAGGCGGTGAATAGGCCCGCAAGCTTTTCACTTCTTCTGAGTCGGAATATATGTCCGAAACCCCTTATCTCACGGGGGTTTTCTCATTCCGTGGTAGCATTTCGCCATGAAAAAGAAGCGATTTTCTCTGAAAGCGCTCCTTCACAGCCGCCACCCCTTGCTGACGGTTTTCTTCATCGTGGGCGGCGTAGCCTTCATTGGCGCGGGCGTCGTTCTCATCTCAATTGCGCTCACCCCGACCCCGGGACTGTCCTCGTTCGAGAACCGCAAAGTCTCCGAGTCAACAAAGATTTATGATCGGACCGGCGAGACACTCCTCTACGACCTTAATACAGACGCAAAGCGCGAGCGGGTACCGCTCGCAAGCATTTCTCCGCGTATCCGCGAAGCGACTATCGCAACCGAGGATTCCGGTTTCTATGAGCACGGCGGCATCAGCGTAACCGGTATCCTACGCTCCATATATAAGGACGTCCTTATCGTGCTCCAGATCTCGGACGGATACACGCAAGGCGGCTCGACCATTACTCAGCAGGTGGTTAAGAATACGCTTTTGACCGGGACGAAAAGCATCGCCCGAAAGATTCATGAGATTATCCTCGCCATCAAGATCGAGCGCGTCTATACCAAGGACGAGATACTGGAGGCGTACCTCAACGAAATGCCGTATGGCGGACCGTTTTACGGTGTCGAAACAGCCAGCCGCGCCTTCTTCGGAAAGTCAGCAGCAGATGTGGGGCTTGCAGAGGCTGCGTACCTTGCTGCTGTGCTGCAGGCACCTACTTATTACTCTCCGTACGGCAATCACCGCGAGGAGCTTGATGCGCGAAAAAATTTCGTTCTATCGCGCATGGCAGAGCTTGGCTACATCAGCGAGGATGAACGTACTGCGGCAGCGAACGAAGAAGTCGTATTTTCCCCGCAACGGGCGAGCTCAATCATTGCGCCGCACTTCGTTTTCTATGTCCGAGAGTACCTTGAGGAGAAGTACGGCCCGACCGTCGTCGATCAAGGGCTTCGCGTGGTGACAACCATCGATGCGGAGCTGCAGCATGAGGCGGAAGCGATAGTTGCTGAGTACGGCGAAGCGAACCAAGGAAAGTTCAACGCCTCGAACGCAGCGCTGATGGCGATAGACCCGAAGACCGGGCAAATCATCTCTATGGTTGGATCGCGCGATTACTTCAATGAAGAGATACAAGGGAGCTACAACGCGGCCCTAGCATCCCGTCAGCCAGGTTCTTCCTTCAAGCCCTTTGTCTATGCGACGGCACTTTCTAAGGGATACACCCCACAAACGGCGATATTCGACCTCCCTACCCAATTCTCGACCAATTGCGAACCATCCGATAACCACAACCACGAATCTCCTTGCTACGCGCCGCAGAACTATGACGGTCAGTTCAGAGGTCCCATGACCTTCACAACGGCGCTCGCGCAATCCATAAACATTCCAGCAGTGAAGGTGCTCTACCTTGCGGGTATCCAGGATGTCATCGATCTCGCGCGCGGCTTGGGTGTATCGACTCTCGGAAGCGCGCGCGAATACGGGCTTTCGTTTGCGCTTGGTGCTGCTGAAGTGAAGCTCATAGAGCTCACAAATGCGTACGCCACATTCGCCGCTGACGGCGTCTACCACCCCACCTCGGCCATCCTTTCGGTCACAGATGCTAACGGTACCGTACTCGAGGAATACAAAGAAAATGCCACACAGGCGCTTGACCCGGGTGTTGCGCACGATCTGTCTTCAATGCTCTCCAATAATGCCGCTCGTCAGCCGTCCTACGCGCCAAACAACCCGATGTACATCCCTGGGTATGACGTCGCCGCGAAGACCGGTACCACAAACGATTACCGGGACACATGGACGGTAGGGTACTCCCCTTCTATCGCGGTCGGGGTATGGGCCGGGAACAACGACAACACGCCGATGGTGAAAGAGACCGCAGGATATATCGTCGCTCCTATGTGGAGGGCGTTCATGGACAAGGCGTTAGCGAAATACCCTACCGAGTACTTCGGCACCCCGCGCCCTATCGCACCTGACGCGAAGCCTATATTCTTCGGCAACTATGCGGCCGACGGCATACACGACGTGCTCCACTATGTAAGCCGCAGCAATCCTACGGGACCTGCACCTGGGAATCCGGCCTCTGATGGCCAGTACCGCTACTGGGAATATGCAGTACAAGGGTGGGCTTTAACTAACCCCTTCGCCGCTGATCAGTTTAAGACTCCTGACGAGATTAAGGATGAGGAAGAAGAGGAGGATAATAACGACCGTCGCCGCAATCGCAACAACAACTAACCAGGCTAGTGTATAGAGACAACAACAACTCCCGCACCCTTAAGAATCGCCTTCAGGTCCTCCGCTCTAAGGAGGATTTCTGATTTAAGCACTGAAGGAACGCGAAAAGTAAGCTTTCCGTCTTTGAACGCAACTTGTCGTGCTGAAATAGGATGCGAAAACAATGACTCGGCGGCAGACGCACACACCTGGCGCTGTTCCCGCTCAGCGGCTCCCGGTATCTTATGGTTCTTGAGCAAGTCGGCAATCAATTGCATACGATGTACCTATAGCGTATACCTCTGTGTTTTCGGTGTTATCCCCACCAGTGAATAACGCATAGGTATCGAAAATCTTGCTGCGTGGTCGCCGTAAAGCGATAGCTTGCGAAAAAACTTGCTATTGATTCATCGGCATCACCAAGTAGAGAAAGCCTGCATCCCCCGCGCCACGCATCACCAACGGGCGACCGATACCTGCAGCGGAGACGGAGATACTGTCGGAAGTAAACGAAGAGAATGGTGAGGCCAAGTAGCGGTGATTAAATGAGAGCTCAAGGGCTTCTCCGGTGAGAGAACCGGCTACCCCTTCATCAGACTCGCCCACCTCAGCATTCTTTGCCGAGAGCATGAGCTTCTTTCCTTTTTGATCAAAACCAATGCGCATCTTCTGGAAAGCGTCCGAGAATACCGCTATGCGCTTCAAAGCTGATTCAAAGTCCTTCTTAAGTACAGTTGCCTCGGCCGCGAATGATTTCGGGATAATCTGCTCGTAATCCGGGTAATTTGCAGAGACGAGACGTGATGAAGCGACGCCCGAGTCCCAAGAGAATGCGCACTGGTGCTCATCCACAAGCACGGTCACCTCACCAGACGGCAGCACCTGCGCGATATCTATAGCGTTTTTCGCCGGGATGAGGAGTGAGAATGGTTTTATCGTCCCTTGAAGCGAGGTTTTTTTCTCCGCGAGGCGAAAAGAGTCTGATGCCACAGCTTTGAGGACACCTCCTGAGGCAGCAAGAAGTACAGAACCGAGATCTGGACGCACACTCGAGGTTGATGCGCACGGTGCCACCGCACTAAAGAGTCCTATTATCGTCTCCCCAGGGAGCTTGAACGAGTTCTCAGAGCCTTTTGGTATAGGTATGACGGGGAAATCGTCCGAGGATAGCGTCCTCATCACGCTTTTACTGCCGCCGGATGAGATCGTGGCCGTATCACCTCGATGTTCGAGTGTCACAGAACCGTTCCCGGGAAGGGACGTGGCAATCTGGGAGAACACAGCGGCCGGAAGTACGACTACACCTTCCTCTTCCACGGTACCGGGAAGTACCAAATCGATACCGGTCTCAAGGTTCGTTGCACGCAGATGAATACCATCTGCGCCTGCAACTACTGCAATGCCAGCAAGAGTAGGGAGTGTTGCTGATCGTCTTTCAGAGAATCGAGATACCGAGTGGACAACTCGAGCGAATTCTTCCTTTTGTATTTTGATAATCATAAAACCTAATACTATTAGCCCTGTTGATACGGGGAAAACCCGATTCCAGAGCCTACATACAAGCTTCCACGGCGTGCGCAAAACGCATAGGCTGTGGAATAACGCGACGTACTCTCGGGGATAATGAGGAACCTCAAAAGTTGTCCCAAGATATCCCCGGAGGAATGAAGTGCTGTCCCGCGGCTTATCACCAGCTTTTTCATACGGTTATCCCCGATCATACCAACAGGCTGCGCACATTTTGGATCTCCTCAGCGAGCTCGGTGTTCTCGAGAACTTCCCGCTTTATCTTCTCGCACGAGTGAATGACCGTCGTGTGGTCGCGACCACCAAGCTTCGTGCCTATCGTCGGGTATGAGACCGCAAAATCCTCCCGAAGGATGTACATAATGACCTGGCGTGGACGCACAACCTCCTTCCGGCGTGTCTTTTCGTAGATGCTCTCCTCCTCGATTCCGTAGAACTCTGCAATTTTGGAGACAACATTCTTCACTGAAACGGTCTTCGTAGGGCGCGTAAAAGAGCGCAGGGACTGGCGTAGCTCTGCGAGGTCTGGCGGTGCCCCCTTTACCTGTGCATGGCAGACGACCGAGTTGATGACACCCTCGAGCTCTCGTATGGAGCCCGGGATAGCAGTCGCGATGTGCTCGATAACCTCCTCGGAGAGGGTGACGCCATGGAGCCCCGCCTTCTTCCGGACGATGGCGATACGGGACTCGGTGTCAGGTTCGCCAATATCTATGGTCATGCCGCTTGCAAGCCGACCCCGCAGTCGCTCCGCGATGTCAGGGATAGCTGCTGGGGAGCGATCTGAGGAAAAAATAATCTGCTTATTGTTGTCGTGGAGCGCGTTAAAGAGGTGGAACATCTCCTCCTGAGTCTTTTCCTTCTTCGAGAGGAACTGCACGTCGTCCATGATGAGAAGATCGTACTGGCGGTATCGCTCCTTAAAGCGATTTGCGGTCCCCTGCCCCACAGAGTCCGTGTAGTCGACCGAGAATCGCTCTGAGGTGAGGTAGAACGCCTTACGGCCCGGGTACATTTTCTTGAACTGGTTGCCAATAGCCTGGATGAGGTGTGTTTTACCGCGCCCCGTCTCCCCATAAATGAAAAGGGGGTTATAGGTGATGCCTGGGCGGGTTATTGCCGCCTCGGCCGCCTTTACTGCAAGCTCGTTAAAGGCACCCACAACAAAAGAATCGAAGGTATAGCGAGGATTGAGGTTGTCGCTCTTATTTATGTAGAACTCATCCAGAGGAAGTCGATTCTCCTCCCGTATCGGCTTAATCTCCTTAGGGCGGCGAGACTGATCCTTCACGATCAGGTAGTCCACGTTCCTGTACTCGTAGGAAACGGACCGAATTATCTTCAGGAGGAGCGTATGGAACTTCTTTAGGTACCAGTCACGGAAGAATTGGCTCGGCACCCCCACATAGACGATGCCATCCTCTATCTTCACGATGGAGCTCTCCCGGAACCAGGTATTGAAATTGGCGGAAGAGATAGAGAGTTCGACCTGCGTAAGCGTGTGTTCCCAGAGCTCACGAGGATCGAGACGATTCATGCTTCGACATTATACGCCTCACCTGGGGATAACGCATAAGAACGAGGTTTCTTGCCGTTTTCTACCCACCCTGTTAATATCCTGTGTACAACTCATGGCTACCAAGCGAACCTATCAGCCGAAGAAGCGGAAGCGAGCGAAAACCCACGGTTTCCGCGCCCGCGCCTCGACTCCTGCCGGCAAAAAGATTGTGCAGCGCCGCCGCCGTAAGGGACGCGCCCGCCTTTCTCACTAGTCTCCCGATGCTCCCACGCCGGCAGAGACTCAGCCGACCTGGATTTGCCGCCCTCTCCCGCGGAAAGCGCGCTGCGAGCGCGCATTTCCTCGTTATTTTTGCACCTCCCCCAGCCAGGGGGTGTGCGGTCGTCGTCCCTAAGAAGGTCGCTTCGCGGGCGGTAGACCGGCATCTACTCAAGCGTCGGGTTTCTGCAGTCATAGGGCCTTCCTGTAGCAGTATTGGAGCCTTGGTGGTGCACGCGAAGCCAGGGGCACTCGCGCTTTCCTACCCCGCGCTTCGCCAGGAACTGCTTACGCTGATACACTCAGCGATGACTCCTGCGCGTCATCGATAGCTCCATATGGCTTCTTTCTTCAATACTGCTCTCTACGATCCTATATATAACCTCCTCATATTCCTGGTCGGCATAGTGCCGTTCGGAGATATCGGGCTCGCGGTCATCGCGGTGACCGTTATCGTAAAGCTCATCACGCTTCCCCTCTCGCTTTCGATGATTCGCACTCAGAAGGCGATGAAAGTCATCCAACCTGAGCTTGAGGCCCTTAAAGAGAAGCATAAGGACAACCGTGAGACCTTAGCGCGGGAGACGTTCGCGCTCTACAAGCGGTACGGGGTGAATCCGCTCTCTTCCCTGTTCCTCATCCTTATTCAAATACCGATTCTTATAGCCCTGTACTGGGTCTTCCAAGGAGAATCCTTGCCGCAGATAGACCCGAGTATCCTCTACGGGTTCATCGCCATTCCGGACGTGATTCGCACCGAGTTCCTCGGGCTTATACCCATGCACGAAAAGAGTCTCCTCCTTGCGGTGCTTGCAGGTGCGACACAGGCCGCGCAGGCATGGCTTTCGATACCAAAGCCTACCGGGACTCCCGGCAAGTCCCTTGCGGAGGATTTTGGCCGCGCAATGACGCTTCAGGCGCGCTACGTCATCCCCGTCATCATCGCGTTCGTTGCGTACGCGACGTCAGGTGCCGTTGCACTCTATTTCGTTACCTCGAACCTCTTTGGCGTAGCGCAGGAGCTTGGCTTCAAGAAATACAAAGTGAGAGGTTAGCCTAGAGCGCGAAGTACCAGAGAGAGCTGTCGCGACGGTTGGTAAACACAAGCGCCGTTCCTTCTGGGTTCAGAGTGAGTGCGACTCCGTCTATGGGTTCCTTGGTGAGTAGTGGCAGGTCTGCCACGACCGTCGTCACGCGCGCTGCGAAATCTATCTTCCAGAGGCGGTCAGTGAAGTGAGTGGCTCCCTGGTACCAGGAGTCTGGAAGCGAAGCGCCGGAAAGAGTGACCGGTACCGCGCAGTACGCGACTTCATTGTCAGGAGAGAATGCGCATTTCTCCGCAAGTGTTTGGAGTGGTAATGGGAGCGCAGTGCCAGTTGAGAGCGTGTATAAAGACAGGCGCATTGCGTTTCCATCAGCGTAGCTGAAGAGTACTTGGCTACCATCGCCGTTAGAAATTGCGGAAAGACCGTAGAGAGGTCCCAGAAGGCGTGTGAAGGCGCCTGAAGCGCCGTCTATGCGAAAGGCGTAGCCAAGCAGGTCGCGCGATGGCTTGGTGGTTGCAAGAAAGCTCTCGCCGAGGAATTCTGCACGCAGCCCAGCGATAGGTGAAGAGAAGGCTGCGCGTGCTGCGGTGCCGTCAGGTCCTGACACCGTAGCACTTGCACCGCCTGTCGTCGTGGTGAGTGCCAAGAGGCGCTCACCAGCAGTATCGATGCTTGCGTAGTCGCGTGCGAGCGCCGTTGCGGAGGTGCCGTCTGAGACGACCATAGTGGTCTCAATATGCTCCGATGCGTCTGGGTCGCGCCGCACGGCCTGAAGATATGCGGCGTAGCCATTGGGGAGCCAGGCAGCGCGTTCTATACCTGGAATAGTCCGGTTCGAGATACGTACCGTGCGATTTTCTGCAGCAAGGTACGTGAATAGATTCCCGCTCGCACGCATCGCATATCGCACCTCGAGGTTCGAAAGCTGATCAGATGTCTCGAGGCTCGTCGTTGCTGTGTCTGTCCGGCGCAATGCAACCGCTCCTTCGGCAACTGGCCCAGGAGTGATTTTCACGAGGCGGGGAGCAACATCCGTAGCGGTACCTCCCTCTCCAGCGTCTTCGCCCCATCCGATTGTCCCCTCTTCAGGGTCGTCCCCTCCCCAGTCATCAACACCGCCACCGCCACCGGTTTCACCATCCCCTACTGGCTCGAACGGATTCGTGACGCCAGGTTCTGCAACGAGGCCGTCGTCGCCAGGTACTAGGTAGAAATAGAGCGCGACAGCGATCCCAACGAGGACGATGACGACGGCGAGTATGGGAAGAAATTTACGCATAGGCTATTGGTCTCGGGACGAACGGCACCACTTATCGTCTTCGAAGTAGTTGCAGATCCGTGTGCGCTCTGGAGGAAGAGGATTGAGGTCCATGTCGAGCGCTGAGTCGTGTCCTCCGCCTTGGCAGGAATCGTCTATCCCGTAAGCAAAAAGCGTACTCGGGCAAAGGCCGAATTCGGCAAAGCCGCCGCAGAAGTCTTGCTGCTTTTCCTCGCTCAAGCCGACTTTCGCGTATCCGTACGAGGAGAGCTTACTGCACTCGGAAATGAGCGTCGCATTCTTTTGGCTATCAGTAACGTTGGATACTCGTATCGTCGGATTATTGTCCTGATAGAAGAATCCGTCGAAATCCATGTAGAGGCCGAAACCGGTCTCGAGCCTGCACACGGCGAGTACCCCGTTTGCAACTACGTGGTGGTCGAACTCGTAATCGCCTTCGGAACATCGCTGGCTCCGGAACTCCTCGAGTTTCGCCGAGAGGCTCGCATCGTCGGATGCAGGGAAGAGTTTCGCTCGTACGTAAACGCCATTAGGAATCAAATCTATCCCCTCAGGAGGAACGGGCGGGCCTTCATCTGTGCGATCGGAAAAATCAGGCTGCAGCTCCTCAAGACTCCCTTCGCATTCCGCGTTTCCAGTAAGACTCAGCGAGAGAATGCACGGGTTGATGATATTGAAGACGATGACTGGGGACAGGACCAATACGAGTCCCATGATGGCTACCGTAATGAGGTGGCGCGCCTGGCTCTTTTCCGTGAAGCTGTCCGTAAGCATCCACAGAATGCCGCCGCGTACTATCTGCAGCACCGCAAGCACCACCGCAATGCCTATGACGAGCGTGTAGACCGTATTAAGGAACATTGGCAGATTGTCCTGCTCTTCGGCAAGCGCGCCGAACGGCCCGTCCTTCTCGGTAAGTAGAACGAAATCACCAGCTGCATCCTGTGCGGACGCCGCAAGAGGCAGCATGAAGGCGCCAAGGGCGAGGAGTGCGCGCGAAAGCATCTTCATAAGGTATCTCATAGGCCGAAGAATCCTGAATCAGGACTTGAGCCGTACCGGATACTCGCCTTCGCGTCGGCACTGTAGTATTCTCCCGCCTGCCGCGCATTTACCGAAAGTGCAGCTACGCCAGCCTCGCTCCCCGTCGTGCGCACGGTAATAGAGTCCTCCTGACCGACTTCACTCGACCCCAACTTCCAGGTAAGCGTTGGACGACTCGAAAAAAAGTATGGAACGACCCGGAATGCTTCTTCGGTCTCTTTTAGGTCGTATGTGCCAGTAACTGCGCGCAAGAAACGAGGGCCTTCAAGTGGTCCGTCCTTATAGATGCGCACCAAGGGCTCGGTTGGCGCGATGCGCACGCTCGCTTCCCCGACGATAGCGCCGTCCCGACTCGAAACGGTCAGTGATACGCTCGCGTCACGGAACAGGACGGGAGCTGTTGCGGTGAGTACCGATTTCCCGAGCCCTGAATCCGCGGTGAGGATGCGCCCGCCGGACTTCCAGGTATAGATAAGATCAGAGGATGCGATACGGGACCCGGGTGACGTCCGCAAGTCCGCAAGTGCAACGACGCGCACCCGGCCCTCAGGAGCGACGAGCGCTCCACCCTGATAGAACGCGTGGGACGTGGAGATTGCGTCTATAACTAAAGAAACATCGGCGGGTCGTATGGTGAGTTCCTCCGTGTAGACGCCGTCGGGCGCCGTCACCGTTACCTTCACTGGTACGCTCGTACCTATTGCGCCGATAGGAATCTGGTAGCTTTCCCGACCGGAACCGCGACCGACCTCCTTCCCCGCCGCGACAACTACCACCGTGCTGCCCGAAAGATCGACTAACGTACTTTGTGGTGTGAGCGTAACGGTCTCGTATGGGCGCGGGTAGCGCGGCGAGAGGGTTACGGTAAGCGGATCGACGCCGCTCATCGATTGCGAGGCAGCGAAAACCGGCACGAGCAGGATGAGGAGTGTGAGAAACCCTCGTATCATCGAGATAAGTATACCGTAGGCGTCAGTAGTTACGCTGCTTGCTGCGCCCATTCCTCGTTATCGTTTGCCGCCGCATCCCTCGCTATGCTCGCCTCTTCGGCAGCAAGCCACCTGTCATATTTCTTACGGGCTTCCCTGTCGTCGCTACGGACGGTCTGTGTTATCGCCCAAATGCTCATTGTCGACCATGGTAATACGTTCACATACGGAAGGAATTCGAGAATGCTATTGCCAGCCATGATGAATATGCGTGCCCCCATCTTATCGAGGAAGCCGACACCTATAAGACGGAACCATGCGATAAAGACCAGTATCGATATAGCGCTTAGAGCCGCACCGATAATCCAGCCAAGCATTGCGATGCCCACTCCCACTCCCACCGAGTAGGACGCCACTAACGAGAGACTTGAGACGTAGCAGGCGACGTCTCCAGCCCACACACTCCCTGCCCAACCCTCGACCCAATATTTCGCAAAATAACAGATCAGTAGGGGCGCAAACACTACCATCAGGGCCCCTATAGTCTGAAGCATTTCAAACGTTAAAGCTACCGCGATCATCCGTATCTGACGGCCGCGCGGCATCTTTGGTTCTGGTTTATTCATGGACGGCGGTCCTGGTCCGCTTCAGCAGCGAGCCGTTGTTTTTCCCGTTTGATTGAAAGAATCTGAGAAGGGTCCGAGGTGATTATCTGGTCCTCCGTGTATGAGGCGACAACCTTGATGGCAACATGCTTGAGGCCAGCAAAGAATAGCCCGTCCCCCACCCCAGCCTCTAGTAGGAGGAATTTTTCCTGGTCAGTAAGGTTGAATGTTTGCTTCAGGAGATCAATCGTCGTTGGCGACTGCTTCAAAAGAAGCTGCATGGAAGAGTTTGTGAGTATCGGGCGCCCATATGGTGAGCGGAGGAAGTCCTCGACGTCCTGGGTAACGGTTGCGAGCCCTAAATAGTATTTACGACCGCGCTTGGCGAGACTGTAGAGGAATGACGCGGTGTCATCCGATTTCATCATCCACCAAGCCTCGTCGATGACGAGAAGACGCTTTCTCAGCTCGCGCCGTACGGCGTTCCAGATGTAGTGCGTAATGATATACATCGCAACCGGTTTCAGTTCATCCTCCATATCACGCACCGAGAAGACGATGAACTGCTTATTGATATCGATATTCGTCGGCTGATTCAGGAAGCCGGCCCAAGTACCCTTTGTGTATTTCGACAGACGCGTCACGAGGGATTCGCTTCCCTCCATCCCGGAGAGTACTGATTCGAAATCCGATAGGAGCGGTGCGTCCATCCCAGTGAAGTCGCGATTCCCGGTGATGTCCTTAAGGGCATAGGTTTCCGTAATAGCGCGATCGATGATGGCGTCCTCCTCCGGCGTGAGTCCCCCGAGCATGATGCGGAAGAGACCGACGAGGTTGATGATGACCGAACGCAATATGTCGTTTGGCTCCTCCCCTTCCCGCACGGGCGGAAGATCGAAAGGATTGATGTGATGCTCCGAGGAAAGCGAGATGTTGAAAAGGCGGCCGCCTGTTGCCTCCGCAAGGTATTCGTACTCGCGCTCAGGGTCGATGACGATGACTTCTGTATCGAACATAAGCGAACGGAGAATTTCGAGCTTCACTGCGTAGGATTTTCCGGAGCCCGACTTCGCGAATACGACCGAGTTGTAGTTCTCTAGAGAGAATCGGTCGAAGAGGACGAGGGATGAGTTGTGGCGGTTGATGCCGTAGAGGATGCCCTTATCGGAGGTGAGGTCGTAGGAGACGAACGGGAATAGAGAAGAGAGAGGTGAGGTATTGAGTTTCGAATGGACGCCTAGCTCGTCGAGCTCCAGGGGAAGCGTTGAGCGGAAGCCCTGCTCCTGCTGGAATATCGCAGGCTTTGTGTATACGAGTTTAGCGTCGAGGATACCTCGTAATTTTCCTTCAAGATTATCGAGCTCGTCCTTACTGTCTGCGTAAATGGTTAGGTACAGTCCGACCTCAAACAAGCGCTCCTGTGCCTGCTGCAGCTGGTCCCGTAGACGCTCCAGGTCCTGGTATGAGGTATCGAGCATTGGGTCGCGCACAAGACCTTTTTGCGCGCGGTCGGCCTGCTGGCTCTCCACTTCCGCGACTTTCTTCTGGAACTGGCGAAGGATCTGGCCCGTCTCTATGGGGTGGATGAAGATGCCGACATCGAATACTTGGTCCAAATTAATAACCGGGGAAAACCAGTCGTCGGACAAAAACCGCGGATACGAGATGGTGTAAAAGGAGCGCGCAAACTTGGCGCCAAGCTCCAATTCCCTGCCGGTGACCTTGAGTGCTGCTGGCGCGATAGTGTCCGCCAGGTCTAAGGCTCCCTCTGCATAGATATCCTTAGGAAGCACAGACGCGATGTCTGGCGCCTCTTCTTTCTTACGGTTAAGGAAATCGAGGAGTGCCATACTAGAAGTAGCGTACAGGTGACAGCGTGCAGCGTACAGCAAAAGCGGTGCAGGAGTGTTCAGTCTGGACGCTAGCCGCTAGACGCTTCATATCATTTTGTAAGCCTTATCGGGCTATCGAGCTCGCCGATGTTGAATGAGCGGTAGAGAAGCTCGATGATTTCCTCAGTGCCTAGGGGTACTGCGCGAATACCGGCCGAGTTTATGGCGCCTGCAGCCAGGGACATGCGCTGCTCGAGCTGGATGCGATGCTCAGCGAATGCGTCGTTCCCTTCCCCGCCAGACCCGGATGACGGAGTGCGCTGGAGGAACGCGAGCGCACTCTTCACTTCCGAACCCGAGCCAGGTGCCAAAGGAACGACGATGTAGAATGTCTTCGTCATGATGTTTGCTTGATCAGCGAACGCGCGGACGAATTCCATGTATTCGCGTACCTGTATCTTCATGAGCTCGGTTTCCTGCTTATCTGTGCGCTCCTGAAGGAGTGCTAGGTACGGCCGGATATCCATGCGGCGGGAGTGCACAACAAGCTCCACGGAAAAATCGAGCGAATTGAGGAAGGTCTGGAATCCGCCGATGACCGCCCGCTGCTCGTCGTCGGATTTCAAGGAGAAGTTCACTGATGAGCACATGAGTATGCCCCGATACGTGCCGTCCTTAAGGATGATGACCCCATTACGGACCTCCTTTACTGGAACAAACGACTGAGATGCTTTAGGCGCCATGGTTTTCTTCCTGCGTGCGGTCCTTTATATCGAGGGACCATGCTAGGTCCCGAATCTTCGAGGACGACAGCCCGAGCTTCTGGCGGGCTTCTTCTGGGGCGACGACAGCTTTGGGTGCTTCTTGCGCCTTATCCTCCTTACGCCATACGTAGAGTTTCCCGCCAAACAGGTACGACACCTGTGCCTCGACAATCTCAACGAACGGCTTGTTGTTGACGCGATAGAACGCGAGGGCGCCAGAGAGTGCGCCGACGGGAAGTGCCACGATGAGGAACCCAATCATGGGAAGGTAGGCAAACGCGATGACGCAGATACCGATGCCTCCGGCAAGGTATATGAACTGCTTCAGCGTGAATGGTCCAAATATCTTCCCTTCCACTTCGAGAAACTGCGGTACTTGGTACTCCATCGCTCTATAGTATACCGCCCGAGCGCCGAGTTTTGCGTGGTTATTGTGACGTACCCTCGTCTATGGGTTCACGATACGGGTCGCGAGCATAATTTTTTGGTACAGGAGCCGGAAGTGGCGCGATAGACGCAGGTGTTGTGACTTCACGCTCTGTTCGAGGGAGGCGGGGCTCGAAGACTGCTGGAGGTGTCACCGGCTCAGGGCGCGGCGCGGGAGGAGCAACAGGAGCAGAAGTTATCACAGGTGCAAGCGGCGCGGCTGGAGCGATTGGAGCAGTGGGTGGAGGAGTGGTGCCAAGAGGTGCAGGCACGTCGGTGAGTGGCGCGCGCGCAGGCTTCCCGGCCTCGCTCCGCATCTTCTCGTGGAGGGGCTTGAATATCGCGTCATTAAGTTCCTTGGCGATGAGAGAGGCTTTCAGATTAGATATGCCCATCTGCTCCATCTCCTGTATGAGCTGTGCAGGATTGATGAATCCGGACAACATAAGTCCAATGGACTCATCCAAGTCGCCTACGACGTCTATGTGTAACTGGTACTTTGCACCTATGCGGCGCACTGCTGGCCCTAATTCACCGCTCGCGAGGTACTCACGAACAGAAAGAGGAAGACCGCGATATGCCCGCAAAAGTTCTTCGTGTGGAATCTTCATAGAGAGCTATAGTCCTGCAAAATCTTTCGGAAGCCCGAACAGACCGCGATCGAAATCATTACTCGTAAGATAATTATTGATACCTTCTATTTGCTTGGCGGAAAGTACGCCCGCAGCCTTACCTCGTCGAAGTTCAGCGATAACTTCCGCAGGGTCTGAGAACTTACCCTCCGCCATACCTCGTTGCAAGTCGACTTGCGTGAAAGAATGCACGACAGCAGGTCGGGTATAGTCTTTAGCGCTTAGTTTGACCTTTGCCTTAGGCCCAAGACCGCTCGCCTGAGTCCTGATATTCACCTGTGATGCGGCTGATCCGTCGTCTTTCTCTATTAAGACGCGTAATTTACCAAAGTCCGATGAGTCCTTAACTGCGCGGCGTTGGTCATTGGTCAAGGCCTCACTCTTTTCAAGTGCCTCCAACTGTTCGTCGGAGAATTGGCCAGCAGCAAGCGCGTCTTCGAATGTCGCCGCGTTAAGCTTCGCAAACTCTGCCATATCCTTTGATGACCAGCGTTGTACCTCCTTCTTATCGTTTGTACCAATGGCCGCCACGAGTTTTTGGAATCGCCCGCCTGCAACTTCGTCCTTAACGCTCTGATCGACCTTGTCGGTCTTCTGAATGTCGATGAACCGTTCAGTGCTGAGGTATTTCGCCGCCTCCTGTTTATCTGCATTTTTGAGTCTTTTGACGTACTCGAACGTGTCTCCCTGGTTCAGGCTCTGCAGGGTCTTCGAATACTCTTTCTCGGCTAGCATCCGCTTTGCATCATCAGGCGCATCTTTTATGCTCTTAAGCTGCGTGCCAAGAGTGCTGAACGTGTGATCGCGATGAACTTCATGCGCGCGATGGTCACGCGCATGTTTCTCGTCATCCAGAGAAACACCAGCTACTTTTATTTTCTCGCGCTTATCGAGCGCGGATTGGATATTGGCGTCCGTCGTCGCAAGTATCTTGCTTCCTCTAAACGCGGCGCCTATGCCAAGGCCATTATATGCCTTATCTGCCGCCCACATTCCAGCCTTCGCGCCATACCTAAGCCCCGTATTCCCTATCGCACGAGAAGGTTTTGATATTGGAGAGAGCGCTGCGCCGGTAAGACGTCGGCTCATGCCGATGGAGAAGCTCGCGCCGACCGCACCCATCTGTTTGGCGACAATGATGGACGCCATAAGCATTCCCATGGAGATAACGAAGCCGAGTATCATTCGGGTCGTATTGGCCCAACCGGTGCCGCTGACGAGCGCGCTGAAATCGCGACTCTGTCCGATGATGAGCTGCGGCGAGGTCATCAGCGTCACACTGATGAGGAGGAACAGGAGGACAATAGGAGCAGTCGCGCTTTGGGCGATGAGCATGTGCCACCACTGCTTCGCGCGCCCCTCTAGGGATGGTATGACCAGTCCAACGAAGCCGAGAGGGGACAGGATCATGAGGAATATGAGTACGAGGAAGCGCGCGATGAGCATAAACGCGAGCGCAAGCATTACGAACGTAGCGACGATGAACAGGAGCGAGCCTAGTATGAGCGCAGCGAACCAGTTGTTCTCCAGCACCGTATTCTTAAGCTGCCCCGTCTGAAGCGTAGTTGCATCATAGAAATTCTGAAGTCCGACCATCTCCATAATGGCGTTCGAGACGCCCTCATTAGATGGCGACCAGCTTTCCCCCGGATCCGCGCCGAGCGCTTGCCTGCCCTCTCCGGGCTTCACCATGACGGAGTAGAACTGATAGGCGAACACGTTGCCAACGTCGATGATGGCGCGTGCAGCGAAGAGGCTGAAATTCACGGTAACGGCGACCAGGATGAGCTTCACGAGCATCTTCTTCGCGTTGTAACTCTGTACGTCGAGTATCGTCGCGACGCCGATAGCGACGAATCCGAATATGAGCGCAATGTTACCAAGATCGCGTAGCACCCTCCATGCATCGAGTATGCCGGGCATGCTATTCACGAAATCCCCCATCTTAACGACTGTGTAGTAGACGGACGCGTTAAGCATCACGCCGGCGACTCCGGCGAGGTACGCGAACAGGGATAGCATCTTATACCCTATGGGTCCGTAGATATCGTCTCCGGTCGTATGACTTCCAAAATTAGCGTTCGCGTCAGGGGTCCCTGCTTGCGGGGCAGCAGGAGGAGGACGATCCGGAAGCGTCAGATCAGGGGGCGAGTCCGGGGTCACTTCAGGAGGTGGAGGTGTCTGGGCAAATGCGAGACTAGGAAGCAGGAGCGAAAGCGAAAGCAGCAGGATGATACCTGCAGCCAGCCATGTCCTACCTGATACTCGGGAAGCCATATCGGTTAGCTTGTCGGGGTGCAGCGCAGGGAGGAGGTGCGCAGTTCCATATATAAGGAGGCTGGCGTGCCCTCTTCAGCTGCAAGTACCCCTGCTTCAGCAACCTCTGTGACAGAAGGGGTCGCAGGATTTGTCATGAGTGCTTGGAAGTCCTGGGCGACCGTTGCGACAGCGGTGGGATTCGCGCTCGTACGTGCCTCTAGGATTTCTGTGGTGATTGCCTGTAGCGCAGCGAGCGAGACGCCGACGCGCGCGAGTGCTGCATCCGCACGTGCTTTTGCGTCCGTTGCGCGCGCCTTCTCCTCATCCGTAGATTCATCGCAAGTAAGCGTTGACGATGCTACCGCCTCTATTTTCTGCCAATCCGTCTGATACGAAGCAAGGAGGGTTACTTGTCCCTGGATACCGCTTACAAGAAGCTCGTCGACAGATCCCCCGATAGGCGTTGTGGGAGGGGTGACCGGTGTCGGCGTCCCCGGTCTGTCTATATATCCTGAGCCGCCAGAGGATCGTGAGCCAATAGAAGAAAGTCCCTGAAGCGCCTGGCTTACAAGTTGGCTAACGAGCGCGTTCACGATCTCGTTTATCTCGTCAGCGACCTGGAGGCGCTGCTGCCCACCTGCCAAGGTCTCATTGAGCTGTTTTTCGATGACGGAACCTGGCGTCTCGATGGGGGCGTCGGCGCAGAATTCTTCCCCACCCAGATTGACCGCCGGCACAGGCGCGTTAATGCGGCCATCAGCGCCTGTTGTTGTCTGTCGGTCCCTGCACTCGCCGCGCCAAGACAGAAATCCGTTACCCCATCCGAGCTCCGTTATCCGCTTGTTAAGAGACGCTTCGATGCGGCGATTGAGCTCTTCTTTGGCATTTAGATATGCGCCATGTGGGTTGTTTGCGCGATCTCCCGTGAGTGCGAACCACCCGTCCCAGCCGCCTTCGCTAAACCGACCGCGAGTGAACTCAAGATCGTTCTCCACAGTGTCGCGAAGGGTGTACAGCTGCTCACGAAGGAACGCGTCGCCATTAGTCGAAAGGTAGTATCCGTACGCAACCGCCTCGACGGTACCCGAGAGCGGCGTGTCCATCATCTGATCGGCGAGCTGCCCGATGAATTCTGCGGCTACCGCGTCAGCGACCCCGCGCAGGTTCTGATTAAGGTCCTGGACGAAAGCCGGAGAGCCCTCGAAACCAGAGTTTATCCAATTGACGACGCTCCGCGACATCGACTCAAGGACGGTGTTCGCAAGCTGCCAAGCGACGCCGTCGAGGACCTGGTCGATATTGAGTTCTGCAGCATTTGTACCGAGAATGGCGTTTGTCGTTGCAAGGACTGCTTTATCGAGAACGAGCTGAACACCAAATTGTGCTTCAGCGCGTTGCGGTATTGCAAAGAGCGGCAGGATGAGCGCCAGCGTGAGCGCGGATGCGGTAGAACGATACAGGAGTGTACGCATCATAGGCTGGTTGCAGAAAGGAGTGCGTAGAACCCGGCGCCGGCACCCGTTCGCGCAGCACCCGTTGCGTCGTACGCTTTCTTCACGGCTTTGAAGCCATCGATCATGCTGCGCGCATCCTTCTCATAATTTCCAAACCCAATCATCGCGCGCACAGGATCATCAGTGAGTGAAGCCATGTCCCCAATCGTCGCTCCGAGCCGTGCGATTGCGTTCGTAAGTGACTGATGTGCGCTCGTAAGTGCTATTGGCGCAGCGACCCCTCGGAGGCCTTCTGCTATCGCAACGTAATGGTCTCCTATCCGCTTTACCTGTGCGAGCGCATTCGTATCGCTCTTGAGCACTGCGTCGCTGAAATACGTAAGCTCGCTTTCCGGGAGCGAGAGCGCGTTCTTGGCAAATGCCTGCTCAGCCCCTGCAAGGTATGAGCTAGGGGTCGCTCCCTCGCTCGCTACGAAGTCGGCAACGACGTATGCGTCATCACGCGTCGCTTCGCGGCGGATTTCGTCAACCGCGCTTACGACGAACGAGCGCAGTGCCTCAGCGGTGAGTTTCTCCCCTCCCCCGGTAGTGACGTACGTCTCGAAGAACGTGAGCGCGAATTTCTCGGTGAGGGAACCTGGTGCCGGAGTTACCCCTGGCATGCTTGCGATGATGTCGCTTCCTATAGTGCCTTCGGGCGCCTCAATCGTGGGGCGCACGAGGCCCTGGGCAAGCGCCTCGCTATCCTTGATGTCGCTCCGTACCGAAGTAGCGTCCTCCGGGTCCATCCCATACAGGAGCTCCTGCCAGTCTGGAACGCCATCGGCATCCGTATCCTTCGCGGCGTATTCTTTAAGCACCTCCTCGGTCTCCTCTGCAGATAGCGTTGGCGTTGGTGGAGCGCCGTTTTGTATGTAGTAGGCGCCTCCGATGAGCACAATCGCGATGAGCGATGCTCCTCCTACTATCCAGTGCGTTCGTGTGACAGCAATCACGGCAGTTTCGCATTAATAGTATCACCGAAATCTCACCATCCCCCCGAGAGCGGTGGCTACCGTTGTGAACTGCTTGCCGAATCGGTGAGCGCGCGAGCAAGATTCTTCCACGTATCGATGGAAAGCTCCTCGGCGCGGGCGTTTGGAGATATGGAAAGTGCAGTAAATGCTTGTAAGACGCTATCGGGTGGCAGGAGATCCTCGAGATTCTTTGCAAGCCTTTTGCGTTTATGTGCGAACCCGGTCCGCAAGACTTCAAAGAACGCCTTTTCTTCCTGAAGCGAGGCAAAGGGGCTCCTGATGTCCTTGATGTGGAGTACTGCGGAGTCAATGTTCGGTGCCGGAAGAAACGCGCCGCGCGGTACGGTGAAAAGATAGGAGGGCTCTCCGAAGGCGCGCACGGCGATTGAGAGAATGCTTCCCTTTTTGTCTCGGGCGACGCGCTCTGCGACCTCTTTCTGTACCAGGATGGTTACCGAAGCTGGCTTCGCTTGGGCTGAGAGGAATGTGCGGATAATCTCACCGGTGAGGTAGTACGGAATATTGGCGACCAGGTGGTAGCGGTCATGGAGCGCGCTTGGTCCGAATTCTCGGATATCCGCATTGATGAGCTCGAGCCGTCGACCTTTGATTTCCCCGGCAAAACGCTCCGCGAGCGCCGGGATGAGCTCGCGATCTGCCTCGACCGCGATAACCTTCTTGGCGCGCGCCAAAAGCGGCGCGGTCAGCATGCCGGTCCCGGGACCTATCTCAAGTACGACATCATCCGCTCCTACGCCGGACTCGATAGCGATATGCTCCGCTATCTTCGCGTGCATGAGAAAGTTCTGCCCGAGTGATTTCTTAGCTTGCATACGGTTAGTGTATCTGCGGCAGACCATCATGTTCGCCAATCTCCGCGACAGTGAGCGAAGGATCGATTTCCGATAGGAATTGCGACGGCTCCGAAAGGAAGTCCGTTCCATAGATACGGCGTACATGTGCGAGCGTGAGGATCAGGGTCTTTCGTGCGCGCGTCATGGCAACGTAGAAGAGGCGGCGCTCCTCCTCCTCATCGCGATCGTTATCATCGCCACCCTCATGCGGAAACAATCCCTGCTCGAGCCCTGAGACGTAGACGGTATCGAATTCGAGTCCCTTAGCCGCGTGCACCGTCATCAGAGTGACGCCGTTCTTCTTTACTTCCTCGCGCGGCCTATCGATCTCGTCCTGGTCGCCTGAGAGCGCCGCGTCTGCGAGGAATGCGCATATCCCTTCTTCGCCTGGGGTTGCGTCGAACCGGCTTGCGAAGGTCGCAAGCTCCTTCGCGTTCTCAATGCGCTCTTCGCCTTCCTCCCCGCCTTTCTCTAAGGAACTCATGAGACCGCTTTTCTCGATGACGAGCTTTACGAAAGCAGAGGGAGCAAGTTCTTTTGACGCCCTGTGGAGCGTTTCGATGAGGGCATCAAACGCAGCGATTTTCGTGCGATCCGCGGCACGTAACTCCGCAGTTTTTCCGGCCATGATCTTCCCTACCGTAGTCTTTCCGATGCCGCGTGCAGGCGCCTGCATAGCGCGGAGCCGGTCAGACTCGCGTGTGGGGTCAAGCGCGGCGCGCATCCACGCGACCGCGTCTTTAATCTCCTTGCGGTCGAAGAAGCGGATGCCCAATAGTCGGTACGGTACGCCGTAGCGCAGGAACGCTTCCTCTAGGGCACGTGACTGGAAATTCGTCCGATATAGAACGGCGATGCTTTCCGGCTCATCCCCGCGTAGGACGCGTTTCTTCGTGTCGGATGCTATCCACGCAGCCTCGCCCTCAGCGTTCGCGGCGAGGTGTATGTGTATCGGCTCTCCGTCGTCGTTCGTCGTAACCGAACGCTTCTCCTTGCGATTCCGGTTCTTCTCGATGACCTGGTTTGCAGCTGCAACGATGGTTCCCGTCGAGCGGTAGTTTTCTTCAAGGATGACGGTTTTCGCGTCGGGATACGTGCGATCAAATTCAAGGAGGTTCTCGATAGTAGCGCCACGCCAGGTGTAGATGGTCTGATCGATATCGCCGACCACAAACAGGTTGCGGTGCTTGCCCGAAAGCAGGTTCGCGAGCCTTCCCTGGAGTTCGTTGGTGTCCTGGTACTCGTCGATATGCACGTGCGAGAAGCGCGACTGCATCGCGTCGAGCGCTTCAGGGTGTTCTTCTAGGAGGCGAAGTGGAAGCAGAATCAGGTCATCGAAATCGAGCGCCTTTGCTTCCTTCAAGGAGCGCTCGTACTTAAGCCATGCTTCCGCGACGATGCGCGTCCGGAAGCTTTCGCGTGCATGGCGCGCATGGAACTCATCCGAACGCATTCCTGCCCCCTTTGCTTTACTGATACGCCCGAGAACGGTGCGCGGCGGCACCTCCTTGGGGTCAACATCAAGCGCCTTCAAGGCCTCCTTTATCGCACGTTCGGAATCATCGCGATCGAATATAGAAAAGTAGCGGGGAACGCCGATAAAGCGCCCATGGGTCTCAAGTATCTCGCGTCCGAGTCCGTGGAAAGTCGCAATGAATGGAAGGTCTCGTCTGCGGCGGGTGTCGCCGGTCTCTCCGAGAAGCGTGGCGAGCCGTTCACGCATCTCACGGGCTGCCTTATTGGTGAATGTTACGGCGAGGATTTTCTCAGGAGGCGTCCCTTCGCGGATGAGGTGGTAGATGCGACTCGTGAGTACCCGGGTTTTCCCTGAGCCTGCCCCTGCGAGTACCGAGATAGGGCCTTGGGTCGTAAGCACAGCCTCCTTTTGTCTTTCATTGAGGCCGTGGAGGTACTCCATATAAGGAGTATAGCCAAAAACGGCCTTATTACTACGTTTTTTCGCTTTCTTGCCTGTAATACCCTGCAGATATGCGGTTTCTCTAGCTTTTCAACAGGGCTCCTTTCACTACATTGACCTCATATTCTCTTCACGGTACCCTAGTCAGGTTGGTTGCTACGGATGCACGAAAAGATACGGCTTAGGTAAGCCATATCCTGAACACGGAAGGTACGGAAGACATTCCCGAAACACCCTATCGCCTTTGATTTACAGACCTCCGAGTCTACCGCTTCGGCGGAGAATCGGAATACATACCTTGTTCTGGGTGCTATCCCTGTGGCCGCGGTTGCCCTTAGCATCGTGGCTTTTGCCATACCTCGTGAAGTAGTCGCTTTTTGGCCGTTCGCGCCGTTCACCCGTTCTGCCGAGGCCCAAGTCCCTTTGGTCGCGCCCGATCCATCCCTCCGCCTTCTTGCGGCAGCGACGAACACTGACCCTAACCCTGAAAAGGGTGGCTGCGCGCTCCCAACCACCGAGGGTTCTGCGCTTACTGGAGCGTCATGCCCTGATACCGCTTATATCGAGGCTGCAAACTCGGGTGGCAGTATCTCTTTGTACGAAGTCCACGAGGGCGATACGCTTTCTGATATTGCGGAGATGTTCGATGTTTCGGGGAACACCATACTTTGGGCGAATGATCTCAAGAGCTCGAAGGACATCCATCCGGGTCAGACACTGGTCATCCTTCCTGTGACCGGGATTCGCCACAAGGTGCTTGCGGGCGAGACACTCGCGTCCCTCGCAAAAACCTACGGTGGCGACGCGGATGAGATCGCTTCGTATAATGGCCTCCACAGTGCAGAAGCCCTCATCAAGGGTTCCGTAGTCATCATTCCCGGTGGCGAAATCAAGGTCGCGGCGAAGCCAGTAGCTAAGTCCGGCGTGAAGCAGGGCGGCAGCATCGCGTCGATAAGCGGCAAGGGTGGAGGCGCGGCGATACCTGGGTACTACGGGAATCCGGTTCCGGGCGCCATTGTCACGCAGGGCGTTCACGGATGGAATGGCGTCGACCTCGGTGCCCCTGCGGGTACCTCCGTTTATGCGGCTGCCGGCGGTACCGTCATCATTTCGAAAGCGAATGGCGCGTGGAATGGAGGCTACGGGAATTACGTGGTTATCGATCACGGCAACGGGACGCAGACGCTCTACTCCCACCTCTCGTCGGTTGCGCTCTCGGTTGGAAGCTCGGTCGCCAAGGGAGCTCTGGTTGGTGGCGTGGGACGCACAGGAGAAGCGACTGGCAACCATCTTCACTTTGAAGTTCGCGGCGCAAAGAATCCTCTTTCAGGCTGCGTTACCGGAAAGACCTGCTCCGCGCAGTAACCGTTGCTTACGGGAAAAAGCCCCGGGCTGCGGGGCTTTTTTATTCAAATCCAAAAAGTCCGCGTGGTCGGTATTGCAACGCTTCGTGGACGTGTTGGGGTAAGACTTCATCGCAGTCCTCTAGGTCTGCGATGGTGCGGGCCACACGCATGACGCGGTGATAGGCACGTGGTGAAAGGTCGAGCCGTGTGGCGGCGGTAAGAAGAGTTTCTCTCGCCTCAGTCGTGAAATGCGCGGCTTCAATCTCCTTGCCGGAGAGGCGTCCGTTTGCTACCTCCTTCCCACTCCTCTCTTTTGCGCGCGTTCTGGCACTAATGACACGCTTGCGCACTGCTTCCGAAGACTCCCCTTCTGAAAGCTGCGCGAGCTTCTCGTGGGCGATGTGCGGTACTTCAACCCAGAGGTCAAGACGGTCGACGATAGGCCGCGAAACCTTCCGTGCTTGCTTGCGGGCCTGCCGCACCGCTTCCTCGGCGTGCGCGGATAGCGTATCTGCGGGATTCATAGCGGCAACGAGCATGCAGTCGGCAGGAAATGTGACAGTAGCGCGAGCGCGCGAAACGGTGATTACTCGATCTTCGAGTGGCTGACGCAAAGACTCGAGGACACGTGACTCGAACTCGACGAACTCATCGAGGAAGAGAACGCCCTTATGTGCAAGCGTGATTTCTCCGGGGCGTGGGATTACTCCTCCTCCAACGACTGCCGCATGCGACGTCGTATGATGCGGCGAGCGAAACGGCGGCCAATCGACGGCGTAGTCATCATGCATGACGCCTGCTGACGAATGTATTGCAGTGACTTCGAGCACCTCATCAGGAGAAAGGGGCGGCAGGATGCCAGAGAGTGCGCGTGCGAGCATTGTCTTTCCCGTTCCTGGCGGGCCGTATAGGACGAGATTATGACGTCCAGCTGCCGCTATTTCCAAGGCGCGCTTCGCGCTCTCTTGACCCCGTACATCCGTAAGATCGACTGCAGGTGGTGCGATTTTTCTACGCACTTCCCGCGGCTTGGCTGCGAGTTTCTCTGTACCGGAAAGATGCGCGACGAGCGCCTTAAGAGACTCTGGTGCGTACACTTTGATACCTTCGGCGAGTAAGGCCTCCTTCGCGTTACCCGGTGGAACATACGCGCAAGTAAATCCCGCGCGTTTGGCAGCCATCACTTGGGAGAGGATACCGCGCACAGGTTTCAAGGTGCCGTCGAGTGCAAGTTCACCCGAGAATAAGCACCGTGTGTCAGTCGAGGGAAGTGCATTTGTTGCGACCAGGTAGCAGACCGCGAGCGCAAGATCGTAGTGCGAGCCCTCCTTCTTGAGGTCTGCAGGGGAGAGTGAGAGAACGATTTTCTTATTCTCTGCCTTCGGGGATTTGATACCAGCGTGTCGTATCGCCGCGGCGATACGATCGCGTGACTCCTCGACCGCTTTATCGGGTAGGCCGACTATCGTAAACGCATGGAGTCCGCGCGTTACATCAGCCTCGACCGCGACGACTTCCCCACCGCCTGCGATAGGTTGGGAAGCGTGTACGCGAGCGTACCCGCTTCCCGTCTCGTCCCTCTTTTTCGGCGCGGCGCCGAGCGTGAGCGCGTCCTTTGCCACTTCCGCTATTGTACGACCGCGCGTACGCGCGGCGATGAGAATCCACACGACCCGCTCGATACGGCTCGAGCTGGTGCTATAGTGCGGTCACGTGCGAATTAACTCATCCTTATGAAAGCCATACAGAATATCGCCGCTTACCTCTTTATCGCCGCCGTTGCGGTCCTATCTATCGTCTCCATACTTGGTGTATGGGAAGTGGTTGAGGACGACATGATCGAGAAGTCGTTCCTTACGATTGGGCTCCTCGGTGTTGTCGCCATCGTGGTCATTGCTGCAGGCCGCTTTATCGATACAACGCCTATGGACGACATGAACAGTCTCGCGTGGGTTGCCGCGTTCAAATCGATACGGCACGTAACCCTAGGCTCTCTTATCGTCTCGGCCGTTCTTCTCGCCTTCCTTGGCGTGCTTGCGATATGGGAAGTCATCGCTGACATGGAGGTCCTTATGCGCTCCATGGGAACGCTCGCCGTCATCGGCTTCGCGTCCCTCATCATCGTCATGGTCTGTCTTGAGCGTGAGAATCGCTCGGCAAAGCCTGGAGAAGCGGTGCGTATGTCCGCCGGTACCATCGTGCTTGGCATCATCGGCGCATTTATTCTGTTCGCATTCCTCTCCGCGCTCTAATTGAGGCACAAAAGAAAAACCCGGAGCCAAAGGCTCCGGGTTTTTCTTTTTTCGCTTACGAAAGGTGCGCGGTACAAGTCGTTGCTGCGGGGTCTGCTTCAAGCCGTTCCGGCTCTATCGCCTCTCCCCCGATCGCGCAGGTGCCATAGGTACCAGCCTCGATGCGCGTGAGTGCTGCATTTACCGCCCGGTAGCGTATCTCAAGGTCCTCGAGTATCGCTGCGTTCTCGCTATACCCTTCCATCTGGTCCGCAGTGATATTAGGGTCCGCTTCAAGTCCCGTATCCTGCGGCTTTGGCTCCCAATCAACATTAGAGTTCGGGTTCCTGTTCCCTATTGAGGCCAGTTCAGTCTCGAGCTTCGCTGCCTCTTCCGTAAGTCGTGCCTTGTATGCTTCAGTTTCCATGCAGCGATACTAGCACACGCGCTATTGGCGAGATGTTCCGGTAAACCGGGTCAGCACGGCGCTGAATGCTGCCTCGTCGCGGACAATAATGAGCGTTTCTGAGTCCCGATATCCGTAGAGCATGAGTGAGCGTCCTTCGGTGTCCCGGAGGATGCGAATGTCGTAGCTCTCGACTACTTCATCGGCGAAGCTGCCACTCCGAGGAGATGATGCGGAAACTTCCGGCGTCGTGGTGCCCTCCGTAAATGCTGTAGGGTAATCCGGATATAGGAGCGCAAGGTCCTGCGCCATAGTCGCCTCCCAAGCGAGCATGCCGGCGAACGATCGTTCGTAGGACGTTGCAGCGAGAACGAAGAATGGATGAGCTTCTCCATTTGTGCCAACTGAGCCGAGCGTGCTCTCAGGTCCTAGGTTGCGTCGCAAGAGGTCAGGAGCGCGCAGGCGCATCGCACCAAGGAACGTCGTACCGTTCTGCGGAACGTCGACCAGTCCGCCGGGTGTTGAGGTTGCGATTGTGTAGTAGATGACTCGGATGCTTCCGTTTGGAAGCGGTGCCTCTGCTGCGTCGCGGAAGAGACGGAACGCATCACCCGCTTCTTTCCTAACCGCAACCTCCTCATCGGCGGCGAGCAAGGATACGATGTCAGGACCTGCGGGCGCTACCGGCTGGCGGCTCTCGAAATAGGTATAGGCGAGGTAAAGCGAGGTAGATCCGCCGACGATAAGGATTGTCGAAAGTACGATGTATACGAGACTGTAGTCGTTCGGGCGTCGCCGAGGAGGAGGCGCCGAGCGTCTCTGGTCTGCGTCAGCCGCGATGACTGCGAACGCACTTGCCTGTTGTGTGTCAATTCGCTTCGCGAAGTCGCTGGTGTAGGTCTGGAGCGGTTCGGGACGGATGTCCTCGAGAGGTACGCCAGGCAGGTTTGGTGGAGGCGCAGCGCGCATCGGCTCAGGTGCTTTCGTCGCCTCTGGGCGCGGTGTGGGAAACACCGGCGGCGGTGCCTCTTGGTCGCGGGAGGCGACTCGCGCACGCAGCCTTGCAAGTACCGCTTCTCGCTCATCCTCAGCAGATGTAGGCACAGGCGCGAGAGGTGCAGGTGGCGGAGGCGGTGGTATGGGAAGTGGTGCAGGCGCAGGAGGAGGTGGTGGCGGAACGGGAAGCGGCGCGGGTGGCGGTGGTGCAGGAGGAGTCGCCTCGCGCACGATGGTCGAAGTAAGTATGCGTCCTTCCTCAGGTACCTGTTTGCGGGAACCAAAAAGCGACATCAAGATTCGGATAAAGAAGCCTGGTTCCTTCGGCATACGTGCAGGCTCCATGCGATTCGGTTCGGGAGCCCAGTTAGACGGTGCCGCAAGATCTGCGTCTATTGAATGGATGGCGCGCGGACGTTCCGGTGGGGATGCAGGAATGACCGGTGCCGGAGGTGTGTATGCGCGTATAGGTTCCGGGGTCGGAAGGACGACAGGTTCTGGAGGTGGCGCAGGTGGAGGTGGTACTGGGCGAGGTGCAGGAGGAGCGGGCGGTGGCGCAGATTCCACGCGTGCGGGTTTAGGTGCTTCTACGGGCGCGGATTCTCGAGGTGTCGGCGTCGAAGTTGCTTGCGGCTGTTTTCCGGAGAGTGCTGCAAGGTCTGATGCGTACGTGCGCATAACGCGCAGTGGAGGTGCGCCTGCCGGTTCGGCGATAAGGCCGTCAGCGCCGAGCGTCATCATCTTTGGTTTCTGGTCATCCGCCATGGTGCAAGTTCAGGATTCATTTTACCCCACTGCACGCGTATTACTCATAAAAACGAACACGCCGCCTCCACGGAGGCGGCGTGTTCGACATGCGCGGCTATTAGCGCGCGCCGATGAGGAAGCGCTTCGGATCCTCGCACATGTCGGTAAACGCGTGCGCGGCTTCTTTCAGTTTCCCCGACGACGACTTCCCGAACGAGATCACCTCGGTCTGTACGCCGTTCATATCAAGGAATTCGATAAGTGGTACGAAGTCACCATCGCCAGTCGCGAGGATTATCGTATCGAGCTTGTCTGAGAGTTTCACCGCGTCTATTGCGATACCCACATCCCAGTCCGCCTTCTTCGCGCCATCGGAGAAGACCTGCAGGTCCTTGACCTTGGTCTCGATGCCGATTTTGGTGAGCGCGTCGAAGAAGTTTTTCTCGTCCCCTGCCTCGGTCGAGATGACGTATGCGATAGCGCGCACCAAGGTGCGGCCTCCCACGGCCTCTTCGAGGACCTTGGCGAAGTTGACTCGCGCTTTATAAAGGTTCTTCGCGCTGTGGTACAGGTTCTGCGTATCGATGAAAACGCCGACGCGCTGAGCCGTATGTTTAATGACTGCCATATAAATAGCTATTAGCTTCTAGCTTTGAGCTTCCAGATATGAAAAAGGAAAACCCAAAAAGTTTGTAAATCGGGAACAGGCCGAGCGGCCTCCCTCTCCCATGCTACCACTGAAGCACAAAGCCCCGTTTGGGGCCTGTGATTACTTCTTCAACCCGAGCTTTTTGACAATCGCGTTGTAGCGACGCTTGTCGTTTGCCTCAAGGTAGCGAAGATGCGAGCGACGATCAGCAACCATCTGAAGAAGTCCGCGACGCGAGTGTACGTCCTTATTGTTCTTCTTCAAGTGCTTCGTGAGGTCCTCGATACGACGCGTCAAAATAGCTACCTGTACGTCAGGTGAGCCTGTATCGCCTTCGTGCCGGGCGGCATTCTTCATGACTGCCGCCTTTTTCTTCGTAGTAAGCATGTGAACGTACCCTACCACATATTGACTATTCGCGCAAGGGTTATCTGGTGCGGAGTCGAGTCAAAACCGCGAACTGCTTTGTTGGGGAGGCCTCCCTGTTTTCTCCATCGTATGTATATACGACTACGAAAACCTCAGCTTCCCGCCGTGCATTTCATCGATGCTGAGCTCGCTCCGGTAATTACAATATTTTCCGACGCTTGGTGGTACAATTTTTTTATGGACGCACAGACGATGAAGCGGCAATTCCTCGAATATATCGAAATCGAGCGCGGCCGTTCGGTGAAGACGGTTGAGAACTACGACCGCTACCTCACTCGGTACCTGACGCAGATGAAGGTAGGCCAGGTAGGAGAGATTACGGAGGAAAGTATTCGCGAGTTCCGTATGTGGCTTAACCGCCAGCCCGGGACCGGCAAGGATTCGATGAAACGCCGCACGCAGAACTACTACCTTATTGCGCTCCGCGCCTTCCTGAAGTTCCTCCGCAAGCGCGGGGTCGAAAGCTCTTCCCCGGAACGTATCGAGCTTGCAAAGCTCCCCGAACGTCATCTGGACCTCATTACCTCAGCCGAGCTCGATAGGCTCATGAAGGCAGCCGATGGCGACTCGGAGCGCTCGCTTCGTGATAAGGCCATCCTCGAGATGCTTTTCTCTACGGGTCTTCGCGTTTCAGAGCTGTGCGCACTCGATTCCGACCTCGACCTTACCCGGGACGAGCTCTCCGTGCGCGGCAAGGGAGACAAGGTACGCGTGGTATTCCTCTCCGAAGCTGCTAAAGACGCCGTGAAGGCGTATCTAAAGGCTCGCAAGGACATGGGCGAGGCGCTTTTCGTGAATATCGCGAAGGGTCGTGAGCGGGGCGAGCGTCTCACTCCCCGTTCTATAGAGCGCACTATGAAAACGTATGCCGCGAAGGCGGGCATCACCAAGAAGGTCACTCCCCACGTGCTCCGACACTCGTTCGCGACCGATTTACTCTCGAATGGCGCTGATATTCGTTCTGTGCAGCAGCTTTTGGGGCATGCCTCTATCAATACGACGCAGATCTATACCCACGTCACCGACTCTCATCTGCGTGAGGTCCACAAAAAGTTCCACGGGCGTACGCGCTAGCGGAGTGCGCTAGAATGCGCGCATGCGCATCATGAGCTGGAACGTGAACGGCATCCGTGCCGTTCATAAGAAAGGCGTCTTCCTCCCCTTCCTTAAAAAGTACAAGCCGGACATCCTCTGTCTCCAGGAGACTAAGGCGGAACAAGAGCAGTCCCCTCTTGACCTCCCTGACTATGAGGAGTATTGGAGCTCAGCAAAGAAGAAGGGCTACAGTGGAACGGCTATTTTCACCAAGGTTACCCCGGATGACGTAGTTTTTGGCATGCCGGAGGACATTGCTAAAAAGTGGGGGCTTGCGGGCGATAGCTACGGAGACCCAAACCAGGAGGGGCGTATCGTCGCCTGCGATATGCATGATTTCTGGGTGGTATCGGTCTACACTCCGAACGCTAAGGACGATCTCTCCCGTCTTCCGCTGCGTCATAAGCACTGGGACCCTGCGTTCCTCGAATATATGAAGCGACTTGAGGAGGATAAACCCGTCATATTCTGCGGGGACTTAAACGTTGCTCACACTCCGGAAGACCTCGCCCGTCCCAAGGAGAACGACGGTAAGAAAGGATTTACTAATGAGGAGCGCGAAGGGATTGATAACATCATCTCCGCTGGCTTCTTCGACACCTTTCGTGCCTTCAAGCAGGGCGGCGGTTTCTATACATGGTGGACCGCATGGGGCGGGGCGCGTGAGCGCAATGTGGGATGGCGTATCGACTACATTTTTGCCTCAAGTTCTTTTAAGAAGCATGTTAAAGGCGCCGACATACATCCTGATGTCATGGGCTCCGATCACTGCCCCGCTTCCCTTACTCTGGGATAAAGGACAAATGTCCTTTATCCCCACTAATGTCCTTTACACTAAGTAACTACGCCGTAAGATAAAGGACAGAGCGAGACGGCGCACCGAGATTTGGTAGGCGCATTTGACCCGGGCTTCGAGATTTCTGTACGCCGTCTGGCACTAACCCAGATGTTCTTTACGGCTCTTTCCAAAACCTAGTGAAGCGCGAAGTTAGCGAGATCGGCTACGAACTTCGGGGCGTATCCCCGCATACTAAAGAGGCCCGTTTCCCGTGAAAAGCGCTGTAGTCGTACCTTCGAGACGAAGTCCAAAAATAAAGACCGCCACAGAGAGGCGCATCTATTGGGGTCCTATCACATGCCCCCTGCTCCTTTCCGGGACCCCGCCAAACCGCCTTACCTAAGGCGGTCTTTTATTTCACGCGAAACAGCTCCCCTAGCAAACGTTGTGCTTCTCGAGGATGCGCCGTACTTCCAACTCCTCCTCAATCTCGCGACGTTTTTTGCCGGACTCCCCCATGTCCTTTAGCTCACTGTCCTTTAGAGCAAGTAATTCCCCTGCCCTACTATCCATATACTCCTCCGTATTCTTCTCAGGATCGATAAGTACCTCCTCCAAGAGTGCATTTAAAGTCCACCCAATGCGCGGACCAGGTTCCACGTGAAAGCGGCTCATAAGACGTCTACCGTCAGTCTTAAGCATTGCTACGGATATCGGGTCGCGAAGCGCCTGTTCAACCATGGCCTTGTACTTACGGAAACGAAAAGGCTGCTCTTTAGGGCGGCCAGTACCTATGCGGTCACATATCCTAAGGTTCAACAGATCCCAAATATTCTCCTCCCCTACGTTCACAATCATCCGGCGGACAGCGGACAGCGATATTTGGTCAGGGTCGGAGAAGAACATGTGCCAGCGTACTAGTTTCACAACTTTTGAGATAGTTTCCCGTGAAAACCGGAGGTCCTCTAGAGCTTTGCGTGTTACACGTGAACCAACTACCTCGTGTCCGTGGAAAGTCCAGTCCTGTTTCTCTTCGGACCAACGCCTAGTGTCTGGCTTAGCGATATCGTGGAATAGGGCAGAAAGGCGTATATCGAAGCCCCATCCCTTGTCTGCGGCGTGCTGCATGCTTCGCATAAGATGCTCGAACACGTCGTAGCTGTGTGCCTGATTTTGCGCCACGCCGACGGACTGCGGCAAATCAGGAACTATATGTGGCAACAAACCGAGCTGCAGAGCCAAGGTGAATGCCATCATTGGCTGGTCAGACATGAGGATTCGGGTAAGTTCATCCCGAACCCTTTCACGTGAAATAGCCCCTAGATTGCTAGCTTTTTCGCTTATTGCAGCCGCAGTTTCGCCATCTAGGACAAATCCAAGCTCTGCGACGAGGCGTATAGCCCGCATAAGGCGCAGTCCGTCTTCCTCAAATCGGATGCTAGGTACTCCTACGGCCCGGAGAACCTTGGCTTTCAGGTCTACTTGTCCTTTATAGGGGTCTACGATGTGTCCTTTAGAGTCGTCCAGGGCTATGGCGTTCACGGTGAAGTCCCGGCGAGCGAGGTCATCCTCGAGGCTCTCGCCGAATATGACTTCGTCCGGCCGGCGCTTATCGGAGTACCCGGTCTCGGTTCGATATGGGGTCACCTCGACAACTGCCGTTGTCTCGTCCTCAGACCCGGTCTTTACCCCGACTGTCCCGAACTCGTTTTCGTAAAAGGAGTCGGGGAAGACTCTTTGGATGTCTCCTGGCTTTGCGTTGGTGGTGACATCCCAATCCTTGGGCTTTCGATTGAGCAATAGATCACGTACACAGCCGCCCACCAGGTAGGCCTCGAAGCCTGCATTGCGCAAGTCCCCGGCGACCTTCTCTACTACGTTTGGAATAGGGAAGTGCATAACAATATTCTACGGCATGACCTAGCGCGCTTCCTAAATGAATTATATGATTGTGTGTATAGAACTATGAAAGAGAAAGTTCAGCATAAGAAATACGCGACTGATTTGCGACTAGCAGGGAGCACCTATTCGGAGATACTCGCGCAAGTCCCTGTTTCGCGTGGCACATTATCAGCGTGGCTTAGTGATGTTCCTCTACCGGAGAACGTGGTAAAGCACCTCTCCGCCAATCGGCGAGCGAGGGTCAGTCAGGCAAGAAGAAGGGAAGCGACGGTCCGGAAAGCGGCAGCGATAGTTCGCCGCGGATTCGCTGAAAAAGGTGCAAAAAAGGAATTCGAAAGACACTCGAAGGAACCCTTTTTCCTGGCCGGTCTCGGTCTTTATCTTGGTGGCGGGACCTTTGGGAAGGCATCCTTCTCGTACATGTCCGGGGAGGAGCGCCAGATAGCGCTAATGGTCCGCTGGGCTAAGGAATACCTTGCCCACGAGAGTCGTATAGCGCTCCGACTCTATCTGCCGCCCTCCATGGACCTCGGATCTGCCCGTGTGCACTGGTCCAAGGCCACCGGGCTCCCTGCAGCAGCCTTCAAGAAGGCGGTGATGACGAAGGAAAGGGCCAGAAAACCTAGTAATTACGCGGGTATTGCCCGATTGGAGCTTACGGGTGGCAGGGCAGCGCTTCGTGTGCGCGTGTGGCTGGATATGCTTGTTGTGCGCTATGCGGAATAAAGCTAGTGTTTACCTCAGGCTCCGATAGTGAAATGGATATCACATCAGTCTTCGGAACTGACGTTCCAGGTTCGAATCCTGGTCGGAGCACAGAAAGCAGCAAACCCGAGCTTACGCTTGGGTTTGCTGCTTTCTGGCTCAAGGCCAGGATTCGAAAGACGGAGTCGGTATACAAGCGAGCGAAGCGAGGCTTGAGACGATGAAAGCTGCCGGGGGTCGCTTTCATGGGTCGCGGAAATCCCGCGTAGAGGGATTATCCGTGACCGAATCCTGGTCGGAGCACACTAAGAATTGAAGAAAAGGCATAGCTATGGGAATATAGAGCCCGTAGCGGCTATGGTTTAGTGGTAGAACGCGTCCTTGCCAAGGACGAGTCGGGAGTTCGATTCTCCCTAGCCGCACTAAGAAAAGCGAAGCTTTGCGTGTACAGACGAGGGAGGATCGAAGGCCGGAGCGCGGCGGCGCGAGGCGAGGTCGCGGCCATTTTCAGAAGAAAATGAGCTGTGACCGATTCTCCCTAGCCGCACCAGAGCGAAAAGCGCCCGGAAGGGCGCTTTTCGTTTATAGACAATAGGGGATAACTACCTACCTCTCCCTTGAACGCATAATTTCTAGGCCATTTCTTGGTGTTGACTTCATGAAATGGTATAATCCTAGAGCCTCGCAAGGGGTGGCAGGTATGGTCAGGTATCGGGACGAAAGTCGTTGCGTAAGCACAGCTCTAGTGGTCGGTACTTGTAAGGTCGAAAGACCTCGAGTACCTGCCAGTGGAGCTGTTTTCGTGGGCCCGCGGAACCAGTTTGAGCCCTCCACGGGTTAGCGATGAACCTGCACCTCGAATTTCGCGGTGTCGCTGGTCGACAAGATACCAGCATCGTAATCTTGGTCAAAACATGACTAAGACGATTACGAGGAGCGCGAAGACAGGTCGCTTCGTACCGGCAAGGCAGGCGATCACTCGCCCCGCTACGACGGTACGGGAGACAATCTTCGTCCCTCGCAAAAAGAAGTAAGCCCCCTAGCTAAACGCTAGAGAGCTTGCTTCGTAAGGAAGCAAAAGCGCTCACAGCAGGTGTGGGTGCTTTTGCTTAAGGACATGGTACCACAGGTGTCCTTTAGACCACCAACCACACCGATAGGCAGGGGATAATCATGTAATTTATCCCTAGAAAGCATAATCGATTGAATAAAATCAAAGGATCTCAGGAATATTATCGGCTTATGCAAGGCACATTTTATCGCTGTCCACACCTGCATTGTACGTTCACGGAATAAGGTGTAGCGTTGAAGTAAAGATATGAAGCGGTACGCATTTATAGATGTCGAAAATACGGCCACGACAGCCGAAGATATGCTTGGCTTTGTCGTTGATTGGTCAAAAGTGGCTGATTTCCTCAAGAATGTGAAAAGTTGTACAGAAGTGTTCTACTACACGGCTATAGAGACTGGTGATGCCCAGAAGGCGGCAGAGTTCGAGGCGATCGATAAAACTGCCTGCTGCGTTGTTAGGGCGAAACAAAAGATGCTCTATAAGCGTAAGGACAAGTATCTTTCTTTCACGTGCTCAAAGTGCGGGGAACCCGGCAATAAAAGCATTGACATGGGGTACAACGTCAAAGGTAACTGCGATGTTGAATTAACGGTGGATGCTCTCGAGCATGGAGAGAAAGATAACGAATTTTACATATTCACGGGCGACGGTGATTTCGAGTACCTAGCTATAAAGCTTATGGAGCGGGGCGTTAAGGTCGTGTTTGTTTCTCACGCAAAAGTGATTCAGAGGGCTGGTCAGCCCTATGGACGGTATTCAAAAAAGCTTAGAGATCTTGTTGCTGCCAACCCGACCCACCTCTCTTTCCAAGAACTAGATAATTGGAAGAAGAAATTTGAGCGCGTAATTGTGCCGTAAATACGCCGTATAAATACGAAAACGCCGCGAAGCGCGGCGCCTTCTAAGGACTCCCTCAGTATACTCAGGACCCATGAGGTGTCAATTAAGGGTCAAGGGGTCTTTCTAATAACCTGTTGATAGCTGATTTAAGAAGAATTTAAGATAGTTTCAAGTATAATTTTCACAAATGGATCAACCCGAGTTTCTTTCTATACTTTCGAGAGCAATACGGTTCCGAGGAGCGCAGAAAACCGCTGACTGTCGCTGTGTCGGTTGTTCCAATGGAACGAATACGCATCTAGATACCCCTGAAGGTGTCGCTTCGACACCACCTTATACGTCCCCCGAAGAGAGCGCTTCACGTGCGCCCAATACGCCTCAATAGTGTTTATGTAGATTGGGCCTCGCGCCCATTCTTTCTTTGAGTGATTCACCATGTATCGCTCGTAGCCTATAGCTACATTGTCTAGGGTCTTAGTAGCGTCAGTCATGAGCGCGGTGCCTTCCTCCTCAACGTTTTCCCGAAGAAACCGGCCGTGGGTATCTGCGCCTATGTCGGGTACGACCTTGGTGCGTACCTCGCCGTTTCGCTGTACCGCGCCTATAACCGGGGACTTAGCCCTAATGTTCCTGCTCTGGTGCATATTGTCCTTCCCGCCGTCACCCTTGCCGCCCATATAGGTGCTATCCACCTCGACAACCCCCGACAGCTTCTTGGGAGTCTGTTTCCCGAGGGATTCGCGGATCAGTTTCAGCATTCGCCACGCCGTCTTATAGGTCACTTCAAGCTGTCGCTCCATCTCCTTAGCTGAAATGCCGCTCTTGGCGTTAGAAAAGACCCACAGGGCATGGAACCAGAGGGAAAGGGGAGTATCTGACTTATGGAAGATCGTGCCTGCTGTAGGGGCTATCTGGAACCTACACTTGGAGCATTGATACTGTTTCCGGCCTGAAATGCGCCTGTAGGTACCACCACAGGAGCACTCCCGGCTGTGGAGGGAATCGAAAATGAAGTCCAGACAGACCGCGTCGGTCGGGAAATCACGTTTTAGGGAAGATAGGCCGTATTTACTCATTATTCTCACTCTATCGGACATGGATTATGTTGTCAAGGGATATCGGGGGATAACTAAGGGGACATGTGGATAAAGGACAGCGTCCAAGATGAACGGATTATGATGAGTCTTAAGAAAAGCTAGTAAATAAGCCGTTTTTCTAAACTCCATGAATCTCGAGAAGGCCACAAAGAAGGAAATCGGTGATTATGGTGAAAGGGCCGTCGTCCGAGAGCTCGAGAGGAATGGCTACAGGCTAGTTGGTAGGAATATCGCACGAAAGACAGGAGAAATAGACGTGCTAATGCGAAAGAGCGATACCCTCCACTTTATCGAAGTTAAGGCGCTCTCATGTGAGGAGTTGCCGGATCTTGAAGCGGTAAACGATCGCTATGACCCCTCTGCAAACCTTCATGAGGCGAAGGTACGAAAAGTCGCCCGGACAGCTGAGTGGATAGTCGCAGAAAAGGAGTGGGAAGGGGATTGGCAGGTTGATGGCGCCCTAGTATGGCTCCGGCTGCGCGATGGAGTCGCCAAGGTCCTCCATCTGCCGCAAATCGTCTAGCAATGCTAGGATGGCCCATATAGGACGTTGGCCTATGTGTATGGGCGGTGAGCTAGGGTCATTATGTGCCGGAGTAGCTTGGGTGGGTTAAATCATTTGGTCGGGCCGTCGTATACCGGTAGTACGCTTGGTTTGGGACCAAGATGACCGGGTTCGATTCCCGGCGGCCCGACCAAATGATTTAACGGCTCTCTGGGAGAGAGCCAAGGTCCGGAGGAAAGATGACCGGGACGACCCCTTACAGGGGCGGTATACCTTTCGGATATTTTGCATCGCAAGCTCGCAAATTATCTCGAAAGGTCTTGCGAACGCTCCAAGCATTCGCGTTCTCACCCGGCGGCCCGACCAAATTTTTCGTGATGCGCACTGAATCGATTCTCCGGGGGAGAACCGTATGACTGGGTTAATGCAAAAAAGATCCGCGAACGGATCTTTTTTGCAATTGTAATTCCAGCGGTCCCCTAATCACTCGTCGCTTCAATAAGTATCTCCCGCAACGCTTTCGCCCTCGCCGCAAACGCATCTGCAAGATTCGGAAGTGGCGCGCTTAGGAGGTATTGCGAAAGACTCATGCCAGCGTCGAGCTCGAAGTTCTTCCTGATATGACGAGGTGTGATGGCGCGCACTTGGCGAGATGAGAGATCTGCTTCCGCCGAGCTTGTGGTGATGAGTCCGACCATTTCCCCGGAAAGCGAAGCGACAGCACCCCCCGAAGAACCTTCCTGCGCCGTATCGCTTCCAGACACTGACAGCAAATCGATAGTATTCTCGCCAAACGTATAAACCTTCTCAATCTCTCCGCCATCAACAATGAGTGGTAATGCATTCTGGATGAGTTCGCTCCCAGCAAACTCAGCGCCGTACGCTGCGAGTACTACGGTGTCGCCTGTGCGTGCATCCGTATCAGCAAGTGGAAGTGAAGGAAATGAGGAGGGAAGTGGTGTGCCAGAAATTGTTCCGGTGATGTACAGGAGCGCAAAATCACTCTCACCGGTCCCAGTTGGTGCTGCGTCTGAAAGAGTCGCTTGATTAGCGGTTATCCAGTGCGTCGATACGTACAGGGGATCTGCCGTGTATGTCGCAACAGCAGGACTTCCAACTCGTACAGAACAACGAATGCTATTTGGTTTCGGATAATCGCGCAGGATAAAGTACTGTCCGATGTGAGCGGCGGTAAGGATGACACCGCGCGAATCGATGAAGACGCCGCTTCCAGAAATTGATTTGAATGGACTACCGTCCGTCGTGCAGAGAATATTCACCGCAGCATTTCCGGCAAGTCGAACCGCAGCGTCCAATTTTCGCGTATCCAGAGGTGCGCCCGCGTCTGCGACTGCTGCGGGCTGCGGAGGAGCTTCGATCAGTGTTGCGCCAGGAAGTGTCGTAGTCGCGAGTGGCGTCGCTTCCTCTATGACGATAGTCGTTGGAGAGCGAAAACCTGTGGTTGCTATGGCGATAACAGCAAACGCAAGGAGGCCTGCGCCCGCGTAGGAGATCCAGTCACGCTTCATGTGCGGGATAGGAGAATCGAACTCCTGCTAGCAGTTTGGAAAACTGCAGTTCTACCATTAAACTAATCCCGCGTTCTTCGCCGCTACGATACCATTTTGACGGCAACCGCGCATCGGTCCCGGTATCGAGCTGGTCCCCCGTGCGTTATGCTTTCATCATGATTCCTGATCCCCTCCACCACCTAGAGCGCACCACCGAGCGTATGAATGAGTTCATGCACGCAAGGCATCATACGGCCTTCAGCAAATACCCACTCCTGTTTGCCTTGCTAGGCGCTTTTGGCGTTGTTGCCGTCATGTATGGGCTCGAGAACATGCTCGGCCAGATACGGGTTGTTAAAGAGTATCCGGTACTTTCGTTCCTCGCGGGCGTAGCAATCCTCCTTTTCACTGGGTCGTTGTATAAGCGTATCGATAAGAAGCTCGATTAACCCCGATTCACTCTTTCTCCATATCTGTGCTATAGAATGCGGTTAGGTATTACCGGCTAGTTTTCTCATATGACCATCACTTCCAACCTCAAAAGGGCGGCAGGCTTTGCGCTCGTCCTCGGGCTCGTGCTCTCCTCTGGTGCCGTCATAGGCGCCAAGGGCGTAGAAGCTGCTTCCTGCTCCTTTTCCCGAGACCTCTACATAGGCGTCTCGTGGGGAGAGGATGTGCGTTGTCTCCAGGGCACGCTCTCCTCTATGGGCTACTACGTACCCCAGACGGGGACCTATGGCAATGAGACGGCCATCGCCGTCGCTCGCTGGCAGGCCACCAAGGGTATTAGCCTCGCAAATGGGGTATTTGGCCCTGTCTCCCGTTCCGCTATGGGTGGCTACTCGGGCACCCCGACCTACCCAGGTACCTCATGGCAGGACAACGACTCAGACGAGGCATACCGAGCCATTTTGGACGCGGTCGCGGCTTACGTGGACGCCCTGGACGAGTTCCGGGACGCTGAGGACGATAACGACCGCACGGGGGACGCTGAGGACCTTCTTGAGGACGCCCTCGATGAGATACGCGACGCACTCCAGTCCTTCATCCGTCATGACTTCGATGACGCGATAGATGCCGCCGAGGAAGCAGAGGACCTCGCAGACGAGGCGATGGACGAAATAGATGGAGATCGCGATGACGATAACGACAACGACCGCGAAGACGCCGAGGATGCCATCGATGAGGCGTGGGACGCTATCGATGAGGCCGAGGATGAGATAGAGAACGCAGACGACCGCGGCGACGATGTCGATGAGGCCGAAGAGCTTCTTGATGACGCCTGGGATGCCATCAATGATGCTGAAGAGGCATACGATGACCGCGATTACGATGACGCAGTCGACTACGCGCGGGACGCGGAGGACCTCGCCAAGGACGCAATCGATGCTATCGACGAGGATCGTAACGATTACGACGACGACGATGCAGCCGACGCACTCGATGACGCGAACGACGCTATCAATGACGCATGGGACGAAGTTGATGATGCGCGCCGCGATGGCGACGATGTCGACCGCGCCGAGGACCTCCTTGATGACGCAGAGAACCGTTACGATGATGCGATCGAAGCGTTCGATGATGAGGATTGGGATGATGCGGTCGAGTTTGCGCATGACGCTGAGGACCTCGCGCATGACGCAGTTGATGCCATCGACGAAGACGACAACGATGGTGATCGGCAAGACGCGATCGACGAAATAAATGATGCGTACGACATAATCCGTGATGCGCAGGATGAGATTGAGGATGCGGACGACGATGGCGCGGATGTCGACGAGGCGGAGGATCTCTTGCAGGATGCGGTAGACGCATACAACGATGCCGTCGAAGCGTTTGAAGATCACGACTACGACGATGCTATCGATCTTGCTGAGGAAGCTCAGGATCTTGCCGACGACGCGGTAGACGCAATTGGCTACTAATTAGTTTCTTCTAGAGAAAATCCGCAGCCGTCGAGGCTGCGGATTTTCTCTTTATGCGCACATCATTAGCTCATAAGGTGCGTGCTATCGTTTACGCATTACTCAAAAAGCATCGTTTCGTATGAAAACGTCACGCCTGTCACGCTTATCCGCCGCTGCACTTCTCGCACTCTCGCTTGCCGTCGCGAGTTTCGCACCGCTCGCTGCATCCGCAGCAGCGTGCTCACTTACTCGCGACCTGTATCTCGGTGATACTGGCGAGGATGTGCGCTGCTTGCAGCGGTACTTGAACGGCGCGGGCTTTACCGTATCGTCGAGCGGTGTTGGTTCTCCCGGGTCGGAGACGAATCAGTACCAGTTGAAGACAGTCGATGCGGTGAAGAAGTGGCAGACGGCGAACGGAATTAGTCCAGCGACCGGAGGATTCGGTCCGTTGTCGCGCGCGAAGTATGCGGCGCTTGCGGGCGGCAGCGTGACTATGCCGACACCTTCGACACCTTCCACTGGCGCCGTGACCGCAGCAAGCGTATCCGCTTTGACTGCGATAAACGAGGCGCGTGAAGCGTACGAAGATGCGCGGGATGCCGTAGCGGATGATGGAAGCGATGACGCCGATGACTATCTCGATACCGCGCGAGAGAATTTACTCAACGCGCTCTACGCATACATCGCGGGAAACTATCCATCAGCTGAGTCGCGTGCTGATACTTCGACCAGTGCTTCCAAAAACGCGCTCGATGAAGTTGGTGGCGACGAAGATGAAGATGAGGACGAAGATCATGACACCGATGAGGAGGGGGCAGACGACGCGATAGAGGAAGCTAAGCAGGCGATACGTGACGCCGATGACGCGATTGAAGAGGCGCAGGATGAGGGTGACGACACTGAGGACGCAGAAGATTTGATTGAGGATGCACGAGAGAAACTCGACGAAGCAGAGGAAGCATTCGACGATGAGGAGTGGGATGACGCGATAGAAGCTGCGGAAGAAGCGAAAGACCTTGCGGATGAATCCTATGAGGAGGCAGGAGGAGAGGATGCTGACGCGGAGGAAGCGGCGGACGATGCAATCGATGCTGCAGTGCACGCTATTAACGTCGCGTGGAACGCTATAGAGGAAGCGGATGACGACGGTGATGATACGGAAGAGGCAGAGGACATCGTAAACGAAGCGGAGGCACGGCTCGATGACGCCCGGGATGAGTTCGAGGACGAGGATTGGGATGAAGCAATCGAGTCCGCAGAGGAGGCCGAGGAGCTTGCAGAAGAGGCTGAAAACGCGCTCTAGCCCTCAGGTTCCACGCTAACAAGCCGCGACTCAAAGAGAGTCGCGGCTTGTTTCGCAACTAGGCAATGAATAGTTGCGGGGCACGCACGTTTTGATAGGGTCAGGATAGAAACCAACGTACCTGCAAAAGGAGGCAACAATGCCAAGAACACGTACGAAACGTCTCGCGGCGCACCAGCGGCTCCGGTACGGGGAGAACCCGCACACCAAGAACGCGGAGCACCTCGTCATCCTTCCTGAGAAGAAGGATCTCTTTGCGGCACATCGCTTCGAGCAGATTCTCGGTCGGATTCCAAGTTATGGGAATGTCGCTGGTCTCGATGAGGTGGTGCGGACGATGACTCGCATCGCCGCTTGCTACGCAGTGAACTTTGGCAGAAGCAAACGCCGGCGCATTACCGTGGTTCAGAAGCACGGCATCACGTGTGGTGCGGCCGTTCGCACGATTCCGCTTCGTGCGCCGCCGCGTAAGCGAGCCGAGGTCACGCTCGAGTCGGCGCGGATGGCAATCGCGGGTGATCCGGAGAGTGCGCACGGCGGCGTCGTCGGAGCGAATTACGTCATCGACGGTGTTGTCGCAAGTGCGCTCCGAAGTCACCTCAATGATTCCAACATGCCTCTGCGTCCCTTCGACGTCGTCGTTGCCGCAGGGTTTACCAAGGAAGCGGTTCGTATCCTCAATCGAGCGAAAGAGGCGCGTTGCATACTGCTCGTGAATCCTGCACTCGAACGCATGGGCAAGGGGTCGATGGAGCGCGGGGTACGTTATCGTTTTGTGCGCGGTGGTCTTCTCACTGAAAATGTTGAGACGCCGATACCGGTCATCGAGGAGGATGGTGGCGCGGTTTACCGTATCTGGGGAAACAAGGATCCTAAGAAGCAGGGAACCGATTACGTGAAGCTCCATCAGGCGAACCTCGCCCTCGCGTGGGCCGTAGGCGCGGCTCCCGCGAATGCGATTGCGATAACCGGTGACGAAATGCTTCTTGCACTTGCGGCTGGTGATCAGAATCGCAAACGTGCGGCCTTGCGCGCCAAGCAGATGATCTTTTCGGTGACCGAATTCCTCGCTCCAAAAGCTGCGTACAGCAACGGATTCTTTGGATTTGTGGACGCGCCGCGTGTCCTCGCGTACGGCATCGACGTCATCATGGTTCCCGCGGGATCCATGCGCGACCAAGAAATCGGGATGGAGCTCGCCGACAGAACGGTGCTCATGCAGATTCCGCGTGAGTGGCGAAGCTTCGCGAAAGAGTGACGAAAACGGCCGCCCCTCGGGCGGCCGTTTCTTTTTTGTTATGCGCGCTAAAGTCTAAATATGAGTTTCGCTTGATATGCAATTTCCTCGACCGTGGGATCAGACCGAAGCTCTGCGTCCGCGATGTGTCGCTTGGCAACGCGCAGGGGTCGAAGAGTATCGAGCGCCTCTTCTATCGACGCCGCTGCTTCGTGCCTCATCCAGTTTCGCGCGTATTTAAGCTGCAGCTCGAGCTGCGTATACATCTGTTCGATAGCTATTTTTTGTACGCCATGCTCGGCAAGTGCCTTGTGCTTCCCGTTCACCCAGAGCCCTGCAATTTGTTTGACCGCACCCTCGGATACGCCGACTATCGTTCTCGGCACGTCCTTTCTAGCAGGGAGCGCGTCTCCTTGCCGGTCCTTGAGATAGCGTATTTCCGAAAGCTTTCCTTGCTGCAGGGAATCACGTATAGCTTTAAGCTTCTTTGAAATTGCTTCTTTGCTTGATGTCAGGTCAACGCCAAGTGCAAGAAGATTTGAGCCGCCGCGCGGTCGTCGGAATTCCGCGACCATATCGACGCCGTGTTTAATGTCGTCCAATTCCGATGTCTTAAGTACGTGCGCATCCCCAAGCCAGCCGTTCTCGCGAGTCTGCGTTATGTAGGCGGCCTCGAATATGTCAGCGGTCTTCTTCATGTTCGCTTCTTCGCGCGAGTCATGGAACGAAGACTTGATGCGGCGCACGTACTCAAGGTCCTGGCGGACGATATGAGGACCGCCGTCCATCGTGTGTGTAAAATCCTGCTCTCGAATCGCATACGCCGGGTCCTTGAAGACATCCATCGCCTTCCTATAAGCTGTTTCCATTACCGGCGAAGTGGTCTCGTGGCGTTCGCGCTGCCTGTCTATGCGCGCCTCCATGCCGCTCATGCTTCCGAATCCCATACCTCAAGTATAGCTGCATACCCTAAAGCAGAGCGGCCGCCCTGTGGGCGGCCGCTCTGGAACGACACACTACACTCGACTCGCTACTTCACTGCATCCTTAAGGCCCTTTGCGGGGCGGAACTTCGGCGTGCGGGTAGCGGCGATGCGGATAGTCTCTCCAGTGCGCGGATTGCGACCCTCGCGCGCGGGGCGCGCCTTCGTGACGAAGATGCCGAGCCCTGCGATAGAAACCTCGTCGCCCTTTGCAAGCGAGCTCGTGATGGAGTCGATGATGGTTTCCATCGCGCGCTCCGCATCGGCCTTGGTGGAGCCCAAGACCTCCTGCACCTTCCCGACGATGTCTGCTTTGTTCATGGTGGTGGATCTTATGGGTAACACCGGGCTCGGCCGGTTACGGGAGAAAGTATAGGAAATAGGCCGTTTAGCGCAATACTTGCCAGAAAGACGCGTGGATAGCGTAGCGAGCGCGACGTTTCTCAAAGAAAGTCAAAGGGGTGGGTGTTTCTGGGGCGTAAATGCTAGGATTCGGGGATGAAAATCGGTGTTTCGGGCGCGAAAGGGAGCTTTACGGAGCAGGCTGCAAACCAATATTGCAGAGAGAATGGGGTCGAAGGAGCCGAGATCGTCTACCTTACCTTCGTCGAGCAGGTTCTGGAGGCTCTTGAGAGCGGCCAGATAGATACGGGGATATTTGCTATCGAAAATAGCAACGGCGGCGTAGTTACTGAGTATCTTCCGGCTATCGCGGCCCACCGCTTCCGTATCGAGCGCATCTTCGAGATGAACGTCGAGCACATGCTCATGGTATTGCCGGGCACCAGAAGGGAAGAGGTGAAGCAAATCGTCTCCCAGAATCAGGCTCTACGGCAGTGCCGCCTCTATATAAAGCGCGTTTGGCCGGACGCCGACGTTAAGGAGTACGTAGACACCGCTACCGCCGCTAAGGACCTTCATGAGGGAACCTTGGACAAGGATTCGGCTGTTGTGGCACCCAAGAGCGCGGCAGAACTCTACGGCTTGGAGATCCTTGAGGCAAGCATTCAGGACCTGAAGTTCAACTTCACCACCTTCATCGTCGCTAAACAGGCGTAAGAAAGGCCCCGCAGGGGGCCTTTCTGCTAGCGAGCGAACTCCACGACGCGGTTTTCGCGGATGACGTTTACCTTTATCTCGCCCGGATACTTCAATTCCTCCTGGATGCGCTCGGCTATCGCGCGTGCGAGCTTGTGGGTGTCGATATCAGAAATCTTTCCTGGATTCACGAAGACGCGTATCTCGCGGCCCGCCTGTATCGCATATACCTTCTCGACGCCAGGGAAGGAAAGGGCGATACGCTCGAGGTCGCCGAGACGCTCGAGATAGCGCTCTACGGTGTCGCGACGCGCACCGGGGCGTCCGCCTGAAACGGCGTCCGCAACCTGCACAATCATCGACTCAGGAGTCTCGTACGGATATTCCTCGTGATGGGACTGCATCGCCTGGATGACGCGCTTATCGATACCGAATTTCTCGAGGATGCGGCGGCCTATCTCCACATGCGTGCCCTGCACCTCATGGTCTACGGCTTTTCCGATGTCGTGAAGCAAAGCGCCTGTCTTCGCGATAGTGACGTCAGCACCGAGCTCCTCTGCGAGCATGCCCGCGATATGCGCCATCTCTATAGAGTGCTGCAGAACGTTCTGTCCGTAGCTCGTACGGAAGTGGAGCCGGCCGAGGAGTGCGGTGACTTTTGGATCGAGTCCCACAACGCCCGCCTCGTACGCAGCTTCCTCGCCCTTCTGCTTTACGATGTCGTTCACTTCCTGCTTGGTCTTCTCGACCGCCTCCTCGATCTTCGCGGGCTGTATGCGGCCGTCGAGGATAAGCTTTTCGAGTGCAATTTTTGCAATGTGGCGGCGAAGCGGGTCAAAGGACGAGAGCGTAATCTTGTCCGGTTGGTCATCGATAAGCACATCAACGCCAGTCGCACGCTCGAACGCCTTGATGTTGCGTCCTTCCTTGCCGATGATCTTCCCCTTCACTTCTTCCGAAGGGATTTGGACGGAAAGCGTCGTTACGTCAGCGTTCACGGCGCTTCCGAGACGGTGGATGACGGAGGTTAGGATGGTGCGGGCCTTATCCTCGAGGCGCTCGCGTCCGCCAGCCTCCAGTTTCTGGATGCGCGCGAGGATAGAGTCCTCGTATGCGCGTTCGATGTCTTTCATCAAGAGCTCCTTGGCTGCTGTTTCCGAGAGACGTGCGAACTTCGTGAGTTCCGAGACGCGCTCAGCGATGAGTTCCTCTGCCTCGCGACGCTTCCTGGCAGCCTCGTTCTCGCGGCTCTTAAGCTCGTCCATGGACTCTGCTAAGGAACGCTCCCGATCGTCGAGGAATTCCTCTTTCTTCGTAAGGCGGTCCTCAATCTTCTCCAGTTTCTGCTTCTCCTCTTCAAGTGGTGCTAGGCGCTCGTCAGCGAGCTTTTCGGCGCGCTCCTCAGCTTCCTTCAAAAGGCGCTGTGCTTTCTCGCGAGCTTCGAGCATCTTCTGTTTAATCTCCAATTCCAAAGAGCCCCGCTGTCCGAGCGCGATGAGGAGGCGAAGCACGTAACCGAGCGCGATTCCGGCAAGGCCGGAGAACGCGAGGAGGATGAACACGAGTTTTATAGACATAGCCCTTTAGAAGCTCCTTCCGCAGCGATAGAGCATCCGAGTCATCCGTACGGCCTAGGAAGGAGGAAATCGATCAAATAAAGCACCCGAACCTACCCTTTGTACCGGGTTACATTGCCACAAAATGCGGCTTGCGGCGAGCATAATTGACTTACTGTACTTTATATGCTATTATAATCTCAGGAACAAGCGACTCATCGGGAGTTGTCAGCGTCCTTACGAGAAGGATTTATAGATGAAGAAGATTCTGTATGCGGCGGCGCTCCTCGCGACGTTCGCTGCGGCTGGCTGCACCGAACAGGAGCGCGTCAAGGCGTTTGGCGGCACGATGACGCTCGAGATCCCGGCCTGCGTCAAACTCGTCAACATGACGTGGAAGGAGACGAATCTCTGGTACCTCACGCGGCCGCTGAAGGCCGGCGAGGTGACCGAGACGCACAGCTTCAATGAGTCGAGCAGTTTCGGCACCTTCGAGGGCACGATCCACGTGGTCGAGCGCCGCGACAAGACCTGCCCGTAAGCCAGCTCATAGACGCCAAACGGCCCGCACATATGTGCGGGCCGTTATCTTTTTGAGTCTTGGCTTAAGAGAAAACCTTGTCGACGATGCCGTACTTCTTCGACTCGTCCGCCGTCATGAAGAAGTCGCGCTCGACATCCTTCTCAATCTTCGCAAGAGGTTGCCCGGTGGCTTTAGAGAGAATCTTATTAAGGCGGTCACGGGTCGCAAGGATGTGACGCGCCGTAAGCTCGATGTCGGTCGCCTGACCCTCTGCGCCGCCTGAAGGCTGGTGAATCATCACCTCTGCGTTTGGGAGCGCGAAGCGTTTACCCTTCTCGCCGCCGGCGAGGAGCACTGCGGCGCCTGAAGCTGCGAGTCCGACCGCCACCGTCGAAACCTGCGGCTTCACATGGTTCATGGTGTCGAGCATCGCCAAGGTTGCCGTTACCGAGCCACCTGGAGAATTGATGTAAAGCGAAATATCCTTCTTCGGGTCTTCAGCCTCAAGGAATAGGAGCTGCGCAATGACGAGGTTCGCGACGTCGTCATGTATGGGGCCGCCGAGGAATACGATGCGCTCCCGGAGGAGGCGCGAGTAGATGTCGTAGGCGCGCTCGCCGAACTGCGACTTCTCGATAACCATCGGGACGAGCATGGATGCCTGCGGGGTTATGTGCTTCATAGTGAACGCAGCCTATCAAAAAAGGGCGCTCGCATCAATTCTTGCGGGAGCACGCGTTCCGTCATTCCAGCGATGACGGCCGCTCTCTCTCATCGGCGTGACTCGCAAAACGGCCTCCAAACTGTTTTGCTCGTGCCAAGCCACGCCTCTTCCGAGAGTCTCCCTCAGAATCGATGCTCGCTAAGAAGCAGAGTCGCGCTAGAAAGTCTGGCTTTCTGCTGCAGGGGTCGGAAGAGGAGCCTTACGCTTTTCGATTCGTTCGCCCCAGACGTAGAAGGCACCGATGACGACGATGGCGAGGATGAGAAAGATGGAGATGAGTGCACCGTACGACGCGTTCTTCTTTGGGGGCATATGAATACAGGGTACAGCGTACAGGTTACAGCGTACAGTGGAAAACGAACAAACGCCGCGATGCGACGTTTGTTCCTGACAGCTAAAAGCTAGAAGCTGTAAGCTATTTTGACGTGTCGTACATCTCGCGCGAGCGCAGGAATGCGGCTTCTGCGTCACTCTTGCCGCCGAACCCGTTTACCTCAACCACTTTGTTCTGAAGTTTCTTATAGGTGGAGTAGAAGTGCTCGATTTCCTTAAGCGTGTGCTTATTGATGTCGCCAAGGTCTTTCATTTCCGCAAAGCGCGGATCGCCCACAGGAACCGCAATGACCTTATCGTCTTTATCACCACTGTCGACCATATTGAGGAGCGCGATAGGTCGCGCACGTACCATGATGCCAGGGAGAAGGGGATGGGTCGTAAGTAGGATGACGTCGAGGGCGTCACCATCGTCCCAGAGGGTCTGCGGCACGAAGCCGTAGTCAAACGGGAAGTCCTGCGCCGTGTGCGCAACGCGATCGAGCGCGATGATGCCCGTCTCTTTGTCTATCTCATACTTATTCTTCGAGCCCTTGTTAATCTCGACGATGACGGTCATCTCGTCTTTGGTTCCCGGGTCAATGTCGTGAAGCAGGTTCATATAAGAGATAGCGTATAGCTGACAGCGTGCGGCGTACAGGGGATTACTCGTCGCGGCTTTCTGCGACGTCAGAGGCCGACTCGTTTCCTTCGTCTGCGACGGTGGTCTCCTCCTCAGCAGCAAGAGTGGTGTGCTCCTTAGGTGCCTCGAGTGACTCCTCTGCGTCCGCGCTTTCAGCGCCGATGTCGGTCGCGTCTACAGGAGTTGCGGTCTCAACCATCGCTTCCGTCATCTCCTCTTTTCCGGCGTCGGCTGCCTCGTCGATAGAAGGCGCAGGAGCCGCTTCGGGTGCTACATTGGCTGCCTCAGCGCCGGCATCTGCGACTTCCGTACCGCCCGACGAGATGATGTCGATGTTCCACCCAGTGAGCTTTGCGGCAAGGCGTACGTTCTGCCCGCCGCGACCGATGGCAAGGGACTGCTGATCGTCGGAAACCGATACCTTCGCGCGCTTCTCTTCCTCGTTAAGCTCGATTTCAAGGACGGATGCGGGAGAGAGTGCTTCTTTGATGAACGCGGACTGGTCCTCGCTCCACTCGATGATGTCGATGCGCTCGCCGCCGAGTGCCGCCATGACGGTTGAAACGCGCACGCCGCGCTGACCGACGAGGGATCCGACAGGGTCGACATGAGGGTCGACAGATGCGACTGCAATCTTCGTGCGGCTTCCAGGCTCGCGTGCGATGCTCTTCACTTCGATGGCGCCCGAAGCGAGTTCTGGTACTTCCATTTCAAACAACTGCACCAAAAAGCGTGGGTGGCTGCGCGAGAGGCGGAGGAATACGCCGCGGAAGCCCTCATCTACCGCGTAAAGATACGCGCGGATGCGCTCCCCGGGACGATACCGCTCACCAGGAATCTGCTCCTCATACGGGATGATGCCGGTTGCACGGCCGAGGTCGACGAATATCGCGCCGCGCTCCATGCGCTGCACGATTCCGGAAATTATCTCGCCCTTCTTGTGGCCGAACTCCTCAAGTATGGACATCTTCTCCGCTTCGCGGATTTTCTGGATAACGACCTGCTTTGCAGTTTGTGCGGCGATGCGGCCGAAATCGTCCTGGGGCTCAAGAGGGAAGATAATCTCCTCGCCCAAGGTTGCGGTGCGGCGGATACGCTTCGCGTCATCAAGAAGCATGTGCTTCTCGGCGTTGTAGCGGGGGAGCTCGCCCTCAGGGACGACCTCCTCGCGCTCACGACCAAAATGGTGCTCAGGCTCGGGAGTAAACTCCTCGCCTTCCTCGGGGAAACGCACCATCGTCTCATCGACGACAGACTTCACCTGCTCGAAGGAGACGGTGCCGGTGTCCATATCAACCTTGGCACGCACGACCTGGTCGCGCTTTCCGTACTCTTTCTTATATGCGGTGGCCATCGCGGTTTCGATAGCCTCAATCATCGTTTCCTTCGTGATACCGCGGTCTTCGAACTCTCCGAGCACTGAGTGAATAGTTTTGAGATCCAACATAGTCCTATATTTAGTTGTAGTCGCACATATTAAGTTTTCGCTTCTTCAGTATGTCCTACCTGCGTGATTCCTAAAAAGAAAATCCGCCAAGCGGACATTCAGTACCCGTAACGTACCACGCTGAGCCTGTTGCGTCAATGAAGCTATATAAAGAAAGCGCCCCGGCATAGTGCCGAGGCGCGAAGTTGGGTAAAGAACTCAGTCGTGAGGGGTTAGGCGAATGCCCAGTCACCATTGATCGTGGTCGCTTCTGCAGCGAACACCAAAGGCGGGGGCGGAACCCACTCGACGCCAGGAGCCAGATAGATGTGGCCGACGTTCGCCCCGTTCTCGATCGTCAACGACTTGGACGAGATTACGAGGTCGTGTCCGACCATCGTGATTTCGCTGTTGTCGAGGCCGAGCGAGGTCAGGACAAGCGAGTCGTGGACGTTCGCATCGGAGAGCACGGTAGTGCCGTTGCCGAACCGGGCGTCGAAGACGTCCGAGCCCGAGCCGCCGTGCATGGTGTCGTTGCCGCCACCGCGCAGGACGTCGCGTCCGTCGCCGCCAACGAGGAAGTCGCCCACCCCGTCTTCGACACCGTTCGACTGGAAACCACGGACGTCGTCGTTGCCGTCGCCGCCGTGGACCGTGTCGGCTCCGTTGCCGCCGAACAGTGTGTCGTTGCCGTCCTCGCCGTAGAGCGAGTCGTCACCGTTGTTGCCGTTCAGCGTGTCGCTGTCAGCACCGCCCCAGGCGCGATCGCGCGCCGACGAACCGCTGACCCAGTCGTTGCCGGCGCCGCCGAAAAACTGGTCGAGGCCGGTACCGCCGAACATCTTGTCGTGGCCGTCGCCGCCGATGAACATGTTGTCCCCGGTCGAGCCGCGAGCGTAGAGGTAGTCGTCGCCTTGTACGCCGAGCAGCCAGTTGTCGCCGCTCCCGTTGACCCTGACCTCGTCGTTGCCTTCGCCGCCGACCAGCTGGTCGTTCCCGGAGGCAGAGATCAGCTGGTCGTTCCCGGAGTGGCCCTCTAGGTGGTCGTCGCCCTGGGTGCCGATGAGGGTGTCGTTGCCGGCACCTGCAAGGATGGCGAGGCCGTGATCCGTAAACGCGCGGAAGTCCATGCGATTCGGGTCGTGGTCGCCCCACCTGGTGGTGGCGTCAGTGGCGAAGTAGGTCGGCATCACGGGTTCTGCACGGTTCATCTTAGTCTCCTGTTTAGGACATCTGCGAGAAGTCGCAGGTCTGGTATTATAGTATCATACATAGTCACCTGTGTCAATAGGCATCGGCAGCACTTCATATCGCTCGCGCGTGACGCACAAACTCGAACTTTTTCTTTTCCCCGCGTTTGTTTTTATGTTCTCTGTTCTCTCTACTCGGTCAGCTATACTTATATATAGTCATGCAGGTCTCGGAGAGCGAACTTAAGGAATTCATCACGGATTCGGGACTGGTGTCCCGGAAGGATGTCGACGCTGCAGAAGTAACTGCCAAAGAGCGTAAGCAGTCGGTGGGCGACATCCTGGTGGGTTCAGGCGCGCTTACCTCGGATGCGCTCCGTCGCATCAAGGCATACGTGCTTGGTATACCGTTTGTGAACCTCAAGGATAAGAAGATAGACGTTGCCGTGCTCTCTCTTATCCCGGAGCCAATCGCACGTACGCACTCCATCATTGCGTACCAGAAAAAAGGGACTGAACTTGAGGTCGCGATGCTCGATACGGAAGACCTGCCCGCAATAGACTCGGTCAGGAAGAAGACAGGCCTCAAGATACAGGCGCGTCTTACTGATGACGAGTCCGTAAAGCATGCCTTGCTGCAGTACCAGAAGTCCTTGAAGGAGGAGTTTGGTGACTTGATTGCAACTGAAGCAGGGAAGCTCACGGTCGTTAAGGAATCGTCTGATAAAGAGGCGTCGGGAGAGGAGCTTAAGAAGTTGGCGGAGGATCTGCCTATCGTGCGCATCGTCGACACCTTGTTGCGGCACGCCATCATCCAGAAAGCATCTGACATACATATAGAGCCAGGAGAACAGGAAGTCATGGTGCGCTACCGCATCGACGGCTCACTCCATGACGCGATGACGCTGCCGCGCCAGGCTGCGGCCGGCATTACTGCCCGCATCAAGGTTCTCGCTAACCTGAAGCTCGATGAGAAACGTCTGCCGCAGGACGGACGTTTCAAGATGGAGACGGAGAGCGACAAGGTTTCGTTCCGTGTTTCTTTGCTCCCTACCTACTTCGGCGAGAAGGTCGTGATGCGACTTTTGCGCGAGAGCGGCGACGGATTCACGCTAGAAGGACTTGGCTTTCATGGCGACTCCCTGGAGCGCATTCATAAAGCAACGAAGCAAGCGAACGGACTCATTTTGATTTCTGGACCTACGGGCTCAGGTAAAACGACAACGCTTTATACGGTGCTCGATATTCTGAATACGCCGGACGTGAACATCAGTACGATAGAAGACCCCATCGAGTACCAGATGAAGCGCGTAAATCAGACACAGGTGAATCCGGCGATAGGATTCTCATTCGCAAACGGACTACGCGCACTCGTTCGACAGGACCCAGATGTCATCATGGTCGGAGAAATTCGAGACGGCGAGACAGCCGCGCTTGCGGTGAATGCTGCGCTTACCGGACACTTAGTGCTTTCAACCATCCACACGAACAGCGCCGCGGGAGCGATACCGAGGCTTGTCGACATGGGCGTCGAGCCATTTCTTCTCGTCTCGACGTTGAAGGTTATCGTCGGTCAGCGCCTCGTACGTCGCCTGTGCGACGACAAGGAGGAATACAAATCTACCCAGGCTGAGCGCGATAAGGTTGCGGGCGTCGATAAGTTTGATGCGGCTCTCAAGGCGCTTTTGGACGAGAAGCTCGTTAAGCCAAAGACGGATATCGACGACGTTCCGTTTTATCACCCGAAGGCGGGCGGGGAGTGCGAGGAGGGGTACGCAGGCCGCATGGGCATACACGAAGTCCTTTCTATGAGTTCTACGATAAAGGATCTCATCATAAAGGGTGCGACCTCCGACGCTATAGAGGCGCAAGCCAGGAAGGAAGGCATGCTCACCATGCTTGAGGACGGTATTTATAAGGCATCGCGCGGGATTACGAGCCTTGAGGAAGTGCTTGGCGCGGTGACGGAATAATATGAGATTCAAAGCGACTTTTAAAAAGGAAGACGGGAGTGAAGAAACGCGCGTCGTCGAAGCCGAGAACCGGTTCTCGGTCTATCAGGAGGCCGAGAAGACAGGAGAGACCGTGACTGCGATAGAGGAAGCAGGGCGCGGATGGAACTTCAAGGCACTTGCGAGCCTCACTATCGGCAAGGGAATCAAAGTCGAGGAGCATATTACCTTCGTCAAAAACCTTGCGGCCATGCTCTCAGCAGGGCTTAACCTCAACCGTGCGCTCTCTGTTATTGAGCGACAGACTTCCAATAAGGTGCTGAAGCGCATCGTCACCGAGCTCCAGACCGCAGTGAAGGGCGGTATGTCATTTCACGAAGCGCTTGCGCAGCATCCGAAGATATTCTCGAAGCTTGAAATCGCGATGTCGAAGGCAGGAGAGGAGTCTGGAACGCTCGCCGAGTCTCTGCGCGTGGTCGCAAAGCAGATGGACCGCGCGCACACCCTTATGAAGAAGGTGAAGGGTGCGATGATTTACCCGGGCATCATCCTGTTTGCCATCATCGTTATCGGTATTCTTATGATGGTGTACGTGGTGCCTACTCTCGCGTCGACCTTCACGGAGCTCGGTGTTGAACTCCCGACATCGACCAAGATTATCCTCGCGGTCTCGGATTTCATGGTTAACAACATCGTACTTGTCATTGCGTCGGTACTGCTTCTTATGGGTCTCATCGTTTACGCCCTACGCTCTCCCGCTGGAGCCGCGGTCGCGCTTCGCGGCTCGTTATATATCCCGGTCGTATCGACCATCGTAAAGGAGACATTCAGTGCGCGCGCGGCGCGCACCCTCTCCTCGCTCCTCTCTTCCGGAGTCGAGATGCTAACCGCCATCTCCATCACGCGTGAAGTCGTCGGAAATCGCATTTTCGGCAAGCCTATAGAAGAGGCAGAGGAGCTCGTCCGGAAAGGTGAGCCGCTCTCTGCTTCATTTGCTAAGTACCCAAAGCTCTATCCAGTCCTGTTCACCGATATGATCGCGGTGGGGGAGGAGACGGGTAAGGTCGCCGATATGCTCGGACAGGTCGCGGAATACTACGAAACAGACGTTGAGGATAAGACGAAGGACCTCTCGACTGTCATAGAGCCGGTGTTGATGCTTATTATTGGCGCGGCAGTGGGCGTGTTTGCCTTTTCAATGATTGGACCGATATATTCCCTCACCTCCCAAATCGGTTAATGGTGCGCTTAAAAAACGGGAACCTGCTTCGTTGCAGGCGCCCGTCGATGTTCTCCACCGTATAGTCCATACGTTTCCGAACATCGCCTGCCCGCGCCTCGCATCTTCCTCGTTTTTTAAACGCACCGGAAGGCGCAACAGGTATTCATGGTTAAGGGGTGCGTTATCATTTCATTATGCCGTTTGAAAATCGGGGGATGACTTTAATCGACGTTCTCGTCGGTACTTCCGTCGCGGTCATCATTTTCCTCGGCATCTTCGTTATCCTTCAGGCATCCGCATCCATTACGGGCGCGTCTGCATCGAAGGCGACCGCATTGGCGCTCGCCAACGGGCGTATTGAGATGTTGCGCTCCTTACCATACGCATCCATAGGAACGGTGGGCGGCATTCCGTCAGGTGCCATCGCGCAGGAAGAGACCATTTATTCCGATCTGGTGCCGTACGAGGTCCGTACCTTCATCTCTTACTACGACGATGCGAAGGACGGCTCGGGCGCTGCAGACTCTAATGGCATCCAGGCGGACTACAAGCGGGCGAAGGTGACAGTTACCTACGAGACACAGAACGGGGAGCGGGAAGTAGCCGTCGTTTCGACCTTTGCGCCGATTGGAATCGAGACGACTGCGGGTGGCGGCACGCTACGCGTCGTCGTTGTGGACGCTGACGGCGTAGCGGTTCCAGGAGCAGAAGTTGTTGTCGAAAATCCAAATACAACTCCCACAATCGACGTAACGACGTACACAGACTTCGCGGGGTACGCCTTATTCCCGGGTGCCGCGACCTCAACGGGGTACGAGGTGTCAGTCACAAAGGGCGGGTGGTCTACGGCGCGCACCTATAGTCAGGACGCAACCAACCAGAACCCGACACCGGGACATCTCACCATCGCTGGGGGGCAGACGACGACCGGCACGTTTGCGATAGATGAGCTTGCGGCCGTCCTCGTGCGTTCCTTTACACCGGTTGTGCCTGGCACATGGTCCGATGCATTTATAGATGCGTCGAATCTCGTGACGATGGTGGGTGTATCGGTAGGTGGAGGCGAGCTCACGCTCGCAACTGGCGCGGACGGGTATGAGGCGTCAGGTGCTGCCGTCGCGTCATCGGTAGCACCCACCTATCTTGTTGCGTGGCACGAAGCGTCATTTACTCCCGCAACTCCTGGCGGGACGACGCTTCTGGTGAAAGTTACCGACGCTGCCGGTACCTTGGTGCCGGACGCCGCGCTCCCCGGGAACAGCAGTGGTTTCGCGGCATCACCAATAGACCTCTCCGCGCTCGCAACATCGACCTATCCATCTCTTTCGCTACGTGCTGAGCTTTCAACCGCTGCCACTACGACAACGCCGACGCTTGCGGATTGGGGGCTGGCCTATAGTCGTGGTCCGATACCGTATCCGTCTCTGGCGTTCTCGCTTACAGGCGCGAAAGCCATAGGTTCTACCGTAGGCGGCGCACCTATATATAAGACCGAACTCGATGAGACGACCGATTCTTCCGGAAGCATCGGCCTCGATCTTGAGTGGGACAGCTACACACTCTCGCTCTCAGGCCCCGTGATTATCGATACCTGTGCCGCGTTCCCACTTGAAGTGGCGCCTGGCGCGGGTATGACGGCGGACATTATCGTTGCGACTTCGACTGGGAATGCGCTCAAGGCGTATGCGAAATTTCTGTCGGGGAGCGCTGTGGCGAGTCCTACGTTCACTCTCTCGAGGAGCGGCTTTTCGCGCACGTTGCCTGGGAACGTGTGCGGATTTGCTTACTTTGGAGACCTCACGCCAGCTGCCGATTACGCGCTTTCTGTGACTTCGACCTCTACGACCGAGTCGTTCACTGACATTTCTATTTCCGGTCTTTCAAGCTATGACGCGATTCTCGATTGATATGGAAAGAGCAGCGAGCAGCGAAAAGTGTACAGCGACTAGGAATATGACCACCGCTTCTTCCGCGGCTATACGCTTTCGGGCCGGCTTTACGCTTATCGAGACGTTGATGGTGATTGGTCTTACCGCCGTCGTGGGACTCGCGATTTCGAACATGATTTTGTTCACCTATCGCACGAACACCTACCTCTACCAGCAGAGCGCAGCGACTGATAACGCGCGACGCGGCCTCGACCCGGCGCTGCAGAACCTACGCGAGGCGACCTACGCTGCTGATGGCTCGTATCCGCTGTCGACGGCAGCTACTTCGTCCGTAACTTTCTTCAGCGACGTCGATGTCGACGGATCGGTTGAGAAAATTCGTTACTATCTCTCAGGGACGACGTTCTATCGCACGATTACGAATCCGGCAGGTTCGCCCCCGTCATACGTGGGGCAGGCAGCCGCGACGTCGACTATCGCTTCCTACGTGAAGAATTTCTCCGCAAACGCGAGCGTGTTCCGCTATTACGACAGCACCGGAACGGAGCTTGCAGCGCCCATTGATGTTGCTGAGGTGAGGAGTATCAGTATCTCGGTAATGGTCGACGTGGACCCAAACCGCACACCAACGACCTATTCGCTCACGGGCTCGGCGACATTCCGCAACCTGCGCGATACTGATTGATATGGAAAGGAAAGCGTTTAGCGTAGAGCGTAGAGCATGTAGGAAAGACGGACCGGCTTCTTCTATACGCTATACGCTATCAGCTAGACACTCTCTGCAAGGCGGGTATCTCATGCTCCTGTCGCTCGTCTTTGGCGGGATATTCCTAGGACTCCTCGGAGCGCTAACGAGCTACGTTCTTCTTGAGAATCGGCTTCAGGACCAGAAGGACGCGCAAGGTCGTGCATTTGCGATAGCTGAAGCAGGGCTCGAGTACTATCGATGGTTCTTGGCGCACTATCCGGGAAACGTCACGAATGGAGTTTCAGGCGGCCCCACAACGTTTACGCTTCCGTACTATGACCCGGAGGGCGAGCAGCTCGGAAACTACACGCTGACGCTGAATCAGAATTCCGCCTGTGGCGCCGTCTCCTCCGTAGATATCGAATCGGAGGGCGCTACGCTCGATATGCCACAGGTGACACAGACGGTATCGGCGCGCTACGCGCAGCCTTCGGTTGGGCGTTATTCCTACGTATTGAATGACAGCGTATGGGCCGGCGCGGACCGCATCATCCTGGGGCCCTATCACTCCAATGGTGGTATCCGTATGGACGGGACCGCAAACTCATCTGTGTCGAGCTCGGTTTCGACTTGGAACTGCACGAGTAGCTACGGCTGTAGCCCAACGCAGTCGGCTGCGCCAGGCGTTGTTGGCACAGGCCCCAATCAGAGTCTTTGGACGTATCCGGTGCCGCAGGTGGACTTTGCGGCCATAGCTGCGGATTTTGCCTCGCTCAAATCGACCGCGCAGGCGCAGGGTCTCTACTATCCTCGCTACAGTAATACGAACAATCCGAATTCCTCTGCGTACTGGCACGGATACCACCTCACATTTAACGCAAACGACACCGTTACGGTTCGGCGCGTGACCTCAACAACGGAACTCGAGGTCGAGCCAGTGAATCCGGCGGAGACCCTCGATACAGACCGCGCGCTGATAGCGAACGAAACCATGTATGAAACGAGGACGATACCCGCTTCATGCGGACTCATCTACGTGGAGGATCACGTATGGATAGATGGCACCATCCCGTCTGAAGTGACGGTCGTTGCCGCTAATACAGCGTCGGGGCTCTCACCAAACGCATACCTGCGCAACAACATCGTGTATGAAAATACAGACGGTAGTTCTGGCCTCACACTTATTGCGGAGAACAACGTGCTGATTGCACCTAACGCGCCTGCTGCAATGACCCTGAACGGCATCTTCATCGCACAGAACGGTGCGTTTGGTCGGAACCTCTACTACAACAATTCCCGGACAGCATGCCACTCAACCTATGAACCGAAAACATCTCTCACCATCCTTGGCACCACGGTCTCGAACAAGCGCACCGGAACCAAGTGGACCGGCGTTTCCTGCTCGGGCGGATACGCGGGCTTCGGTACCCGTATCGACTCCTACGACGAGCAGATGGCCATAGATCCACCACCCTTCACTCCTATCGTTTCGACCGATTACGAGATTATGGATTGGCGTGAACGGTAGTCACACGGTACCCTGCTGCCAGAAGAATCGAGGAGGCTTCGATGAAGAGGGCAACACTGGTGTTCGTTGTTAAAGACGGGCACGTACTGCTTGGTATGAAGAAGTCCGGTGAAATCGGTACCGGAACCTGGAACGGTCCCGGAGGAAAGATTGAACCCGGAGAGACGGCGATCGCCTGCTTGTTGCGTGAGGTCGAGGAGGAGCTCGACATTCGGCTGATTCCGGACGCGCTTGAGGAAATCGCCACTATCCTTTTCCGTAACAACGAGTCCGATGACTTCTATGTCCACGTGTATCGGACGGCCCGGTTTGAGGGAACGCCTCGCGAGACCCGGTACATGCTCCCTCGCGCCTTTCCGATTGATGAACTACCGTACGAGCACATGCTCCCAGGAGATTCTCTCTGGATTCCACGCGTTCTATCGGGCTCACGCTTTTCCGCTCTTGTTGAGCGGCGCAGCGCAGACCTCTCGATTGAATTTCTGCCCTTCGGGGCGATTCTTGCCTGACCGAGGCCTCTTAAAACGAGGCCTCTTTCACTGTCTGCTACAATTGGCCCATGCTCATCGTTGCTAACTGGAAGGCGTACGTAGAGGAGGGGAAGCGAGCAAAGGCATTGTTCGCTCTTGCGAAGCGTCTTTCGGGAAAGTACAAGCACGAGATAGTGCTCGCGCCTTCCTTTCCACAGCTCGGACTCCTTGCTCCAGGGAACCGCACCAAAGTCCGCTTCGCGTCTCAGGACGTGTCGGTTGTTACCGGTGGTGCGCAGACTGGCGAGACGACCGCGCAGGTCGTGAAAGATACCGGCGCCACATACGCCATCATTGGGCACTCCGAACGCCGTGGCTCGGGCGAGGACGACGCAATAGTGGCGCTCAAGGTGCAGCACGCTCTCGCGCAAGGGCTTATACCTATTCTTTGTGTCGGAGAACGCGAGCGCGATCAGAGTGCTGAGTATCTTGGCTTCGTTCGCGCGCAACTCGCGGCGGTGATGGCGCCCTTGTCGCAGAAGGAGCGTATGCAGGTTGTCGTCGCGTATGAGCCCATTTGGGCCATAGGGAAGTCTGCGGCCGAGGCCATACTGCCCGCAGATCTTGCGGAGATGTCCTTATATATACGCAAAGTGCTCGGCGACTATCTCCCCGGGAAGGCCCCCGCAAAGACTCGGGTCATTTACGGTGGATCGGTTGAGCCCGGCAACATCCGCGACCTCGCGGCCGCTGGTGGCATCGACGGATTCCTTATCGGCCACGCTTCGGTCGAAGTGCCGTCCTTCGCATCGCTCGTCGCAGCCATTTCCTAATATGAAGGGTCTCGAGAGCGCGGGTTCAGGAGGGGGGCGTACAGGCACTGACGAGGCATTTCTCCAGCGCAATGCCCTGCAGATAGCGCTAGCAAAAAAAGCTTTTCCGGGCGTAGAGGGCGGCGACGCAATGATGGAATGGGCTACGGGTCCGCTTTCAAGTCGCTTTGCTCGCTATGAAAAGATGCACCCAGAACTTGATCTGCGTGACAGTAGTAGCCAGGCTCTCGACGCGATTATTACGGAACTTCGTGCGATGACGGACGATACCGTCCACTAAGTGGTATGCGGAGCGTCCGCGATATACCGGTCCTCGAGAACATTCCTGTTCTTGTTCGTGCAGCACTGAACGCTGAGGTGGAAAAGGGAAAGGTAACCGAAGACTATCGGCTCCGCGCGGCGCTCCCGACGATTGAGTATCTCGCAAAGCGTCATGCGCGCGTGGTTTTGCTGGGGCACATATCAGGGAAGGGAACAGAATCGCTCCGTCCCATGCAGGAAGCGATGAAGAAATGGATTCCGAGTATCGCGTTCTGTCCGACAACTTCCGGAGAAGAGGCAAGAGCGGCAATACGCGCGCTTTCCCCAGGGGGCGTCCTTATGCTTGAGAACCTGCGACGCGATGTTCGAGAAGAGAAGAATGACCCTGCTTTCGCGCGTGAGCTCGCAGAGCTTGGCGACATATTCATTGAGGATGCGTTTGATGTCTGTCACCGCGCGCACGCGTCTGTCGTTGGTATACCGAAGTTCCTACCGTCCTACGCAGGACTACTCGTAGAGAAGGAAGTCAACGCGCTTACTAAGGCGCTTGCGCCGGCAACGCCCTCGCTCGCCATAATCGGTGGTGCGAAGTTCTCGACTAAGGAGCCGGTCTTAGCAAAGCTCATAAACACATACGATCAGGTGTTTATAGGAGGGGCGCTCGCGAATGATTTTATACAAGCATCTGGAAAGCCTGTAGGAACTTCGCTCGTATCTGGGGCGGATCAGGATAAGTTAAAAATGCTGCTCGCAACCGGAAAGATTCTTTTGCCAATCGATTACGTCGTCGCCCCTAAAGGGAAGACTCGAAACGAAGGGCGTGTGTGCGAGCCGGACGAGGTGCTCCCGGAGGAAGCGATTCTCGATAACGGACCAGCCTCCATAGCGCTCCTCAATGAACGGATACAAAACGCGAAGACCGTTCTTTGGAACGGTCCCTTGGGGAATTATGAGAACGGATTCGTTGAGGGCACGGAGGCACTTGCGGTTATCGTCGCGCGCGCAAAAGCGTATTCAATACTCGGTGGAGGAGACACGGTGGCTGCGATAGAGAAAACCGGCGTTGAGAAACACATTGATTTCGTCTCGACTGGCGGCGGCGCGATGCTCGAGTTTCTCGCAAGCGGAACACTCCCTGGCCTTAAGGCGCTTTCCTAGCCGAGAGCGAGCTTCACACGGACCTTCTCGAGTTCCTCTGCGTCCGGGCTCCCGCGCTTTCCCGTAAGGATGAGGTTCGAGGTGAGGTCGAGGGAGTCTTCCATCGGTACCACATGCACATGGGCGTGCGGTACATCCCATCCAGCGACCTGAAATCCGACCCGTTTTGGGGAAAGGGTTCGCTCAATCATGCCCGCTACCCTTTTGGATGCGCGCGTAACAGCGTCAAAGGTCCCATCGTCGAGGTGGTGCAGGTCCGGGTCGTGAACTTTGGGTATCACAAGGGTGTGGCCAGGCCGGAGCGGATGGATATCAAGGAATGCGACCACCTGATTATCCTCGTACACCACGGAGGCAGGCAGTTCGCCAGCTGCGATCTTGCAGAATATGCAGTCTTTCATGCGGCAAGCATACTCCCGAAGGCGATTTTGATACAATCCACGAATGTCGCCCTTGCACGCTCCTATCGATGACGCCATTCGCGAGGAGCTCAAGGAATTTGATGACCTCACTGCAGCGCTTCTTGCGCGTCGCGGCGTCACGACGCGCGCGGAGGCCGAGACGTTTCTTAATCCTTCGTATGAAGACCATATTCACGACCCGCTCCTCCTCAAGAATATGCACGCCGCAGCAAAGCGCGTTGCGCGTGCGATACATGCAGGCGAGCGCATCACGATATGGAGCGATTATGACTGCGACGGCATACCTGGCGCCGTCATCCTCCATGATTTTCTGAAGAAGGCAGGAGCTAATTTCGATAATTACATTCCGCATAGGCACTTGGAGGGGTATGGCGTGAACTCGGAGGGAATCGAGAAGCTCGCCAAAGCAGGGACCTCGCTCGTCATCACGGTCGACTCAGGTATCACTGATAACGAGGCAGTGGCGCATGCGCGGGAACTTGGCATGGACGTTATCGTGACTGATCACCATCTGCCGCAGCCACCTATGCCGGACGCCATCATCCTCGACCATAAACAGGAAGGAGAGACATATCCCTTTAAAGAGCTTTGCGGCGCTGTGATGGCGTGGAAGCTTGTGTGCGGGGTCTTAGCAGTAGATGCCCCGTTGCGCGAGAAGATACCCGTTGGATGGGAAAAGTGGCTTCTTGATATGGCCGCCTTGGCGACCATCGCCGACATGATGCCGCTTACAGGAGAGAATCGCGTCATTGTGCGTTACGGACTTCTCGTCCTTCGGAAATCCCCACGCGTGGGACTCCAGAAGCTCTGTAAGGCGATGCGTGTGAACCAGTCGCGCATCACCGAGGACGATGTCGCGTTCATGCTCGCCCCTCGCGTGAACGCCGCAAGTCGCATGGGAGACCCGCGGTACGCGTTTACGCTTTTCACAACGAGTGACGAAGCCGAGGCCGAGACGCTCGCAAAGAAACTCGAGAGCCTTAACCGGAGTCGGAGAGCAAGCGCAGGCGCCATCACAAAAGCGGTTCACGCGAAACTCGAGGAGCTCAAGGCATCGGGTACCATCCCCTCGGTCATCGTGCTCGGAGACCCAGAGTGGCGACCGGCACTGCTCGGGCTCGTTGCAAGCGGTATCGCAAGCGAGTACGAGCGCCCCGTATTCCTCTGGGGACGAGAAGGGAACGACACCCTTAAGGGCTCGTGCCGTAGCTGGGGAAACGTGCATCTGGTCGAACTCATGAAGGCAGCTAAGGACGCATTCGCGGAATTTGGCGGTCACGCATACTCGGCGGGGTTTAGTGTCGCGGGTGACCAGATATTTAAGCTGTCGGAGAGACTTGTTGCTGCGCGAGAAATGCTTGCTGAATCTTCGGAAGAGGATGCTGTACGGGCGGACGCGCCGCTCGCGCTTTCTGCCGCGACGTTCAGATTGTTGTCGACTCTTGAGAAGCTTGCGCCGTACGGGCAATCGAATCCGAAGCCCGTATTCGGTTTCGAGAATGCCACAGTAGATGCGGTCGCATGGTTTGGGAAAACCGGAGAGCATCTGCGACTCTCCATCAGCGACGGGTTCGTAGAGCTCGAAGCGATATCCTTCTTCGCGAGGCGCGAGCTTGGAAAGAAGGCAGACAGGCTTGAAAAGGGTAGTACGGTGACAGTCCTCGGTAATCTTGAGCGCGACCAATTCTCTCGGAGCCGCGTACCGCGAGTACGTATCGTCTCCTTGGTATAGTCAATTCTATGCGTTTTTACATACAGGCGGATGGCGGAGCCCGCGGGAACCCCGGGCCCGCAGGGTCAGGTGCTGTCGTCCGTGACGCCGAGGGCAACACCATTCTAGAAGTCTCCGAGTTTATCGGGCACGCAACCAACAATGTTGCTGAGTACACCGCGATTATCCGGGCTCTGGAAGGACTCAAGGAGCGGCTTGGCGCTGATGCATCGCAGGCGACGGTGACCATTGAGATGGACAGCAAGCTCGTCGTCGAGCAGATGGAGGGTCGTTGGAAGGTGAAGCATCCAAACATGCGCCCTTTAGCCGCAAGGGCTGCCGTGCTCGCCTTATCGTTCGGACACGTTTCTTATGCGCACATTCCGCGCGAGAAGAATGGCGCGGCTGACGCCCTGGCGAACGCGGCGATGGATAGAGGACAGTAGCTATGATTGCGCGATACGCGCTCTTCCTGGTCGCCATAGGGTTCTCGCTCGGAGCGCTGTCGCGCTCCTTGTTCGTGTATGACGTTGTCGCGCTCGGCTTCGTCGCGATACTCGTCACAATATTCATCATCGCGTGGGCGATAACCCGGTTTAACGCGTACGCGTTTGCAACCATACTCCTAATAAGCGCTCTCGCAGGCTCTGGACGTGCGGTGCTCGCGATTGAATCACTCCCGAGCACATTCGCTCCGCTTGTTGGAAGCGAAGTGTCTTTTGAGGGAAGGGTAGCGACCGAGCCTGATATACGCGAAACGAGCCAGCGCATCACGGTTCGCGTCGAAAATACAGGAGAGGTGACGCGGCTGCTTGCGGTAGTACCCTCGTACCCACAGGTCGCATACGGCGAGTATGTCAGGGTTTCGGGAAGGCTCGAGCTGCCTGAGCCCTTCGATACGGAGAATGGACGTGAGTTTCGTTATGATCGGCACCTTGCGAAGGACGGCGTGTTACTCATCATGCCGCGGGCAAGTATAGAATCGTTCGCGCCACCGAGCGCTTGGGATGCCTACACGTTCGGTCTCTTGTACCAACTGAAAGCAGTATTCATGGATGGCGTCGAGGCGGCGCTTCCGGAGCCATCTGCAGCGCTTGCCGAGGGGATCCTCGTGGGTGGTAAGCAAGGCCTCGGCAAGGAATTGCTCGATGTGTTCACGATAGCTGGGCTCGTCCATGTCGTGGTGTTATCCGGCTACAACATCATGCTGGTTGCGCGCGGATTCCTTACTGTATTCGGGAAAGGTAGGAGGACGGGTCAAGTAGCGGCAGGCGTCGCGATACTTCTGTTCGTTCTTATGGCTGGTGCTGGGAGCGCTTCGATACGCGCAGGACTTATGGCGGGTCTCGCGCTTTTCGCGCGGGCTACAGGGCGCACCTATGATGCACTGCGTGCACTTGCCGCGGTCACGCTCCTCATGCTTCTTCACAACCCGCTTCTTCTTGCGTATGACATCGGCTTTCAATTCACGCTTGCCGCAACCATCGGCGTCATCTGGCTCACACCCCTTATAGAGCGAAGACTTGCGAAGCTTAAGCCCGGATTCATTCGAGAGATTGCGGCGACGACCCTTGCCGCGCAGATAGGAATTCTTCCGATACTCCTCTACCAAACGGGAATCCTATCTCCGTATGCGCTTCCGGCTAACCTCATCGTGCTCTCCCTCATACCGCCCGCGATGCTGTTCTCGTTTGTCGCTGGTATCGCGGGAATGCTCGTGCCCGCCGTTGCTCCTATCATTGCGTTTCCCGCGAACGTGCTCCTCATGGTCGTCGTTTCAATTGCCGAAGGCGTCTCCAAGCTTCCTGGTGCGACCGCGACCGTTCCTGAGTTTGGTATCTGGGTCGTCGTCTTCGCCTACGCGGTGCTCATTGCGCTCTCTATAAGCTTGCAGCGCGGAGAGAGAAGGGGTAGTTTCAAAAACTAGGAGCAGGGAAGGAGATACGGTAATGAAGACGTACCCAGGACACCAGGACTTTGAGGATTACACGCGACAGGAGTATCCGCTTTCTCCGCTTGGCTACGGCCTTGTGGGCGCCCTAGCGGGGGTGGTGATTATCTCGCTCATCGGCGCCGTGAGCTACGGTATCGGAAGCGCCGTCGACGCAGTCGCCTCATTCCTCACGTAGCGAAGCTACGAAAAAGGCCCGCGCACTAAGGTGCGCGGGCCTTCACTTGTATCGGTGCTACGCAACGGCGTTCACGAATCGTTCCTCGACCGTCTTCCAATTAAGGTTATCGAAAAACGCGCTCACATAGTCTTTCTTTTCTGCCGGAAGATAATCGACCATGTAGGCATGCTCCCAAAGATCGAGCGCAAGAATGATGGGAAGCCCCGCAAGCTGGCCAAGCTCATGATCGGCGACGAAGACAGTATGGAGGGTGCGCGCGACAGGGTCCGCATACACGACTACCCAGCCGATGCCACGCGTACCGGCGACTTCTTTTATATGTGCGACGAGTCCACCACGGTCGCCATAACGCTCCTCGGAGAGCTTCGCGAGTGCGCTCCCCACATCGATACCGCACGCTCCGCCCTCAAACTGTTCGAAGTAGTACTCGTGCATGCGCATACCGTCGAACTCAAATGCGAAGCGCCGTCGCAACTCCGCCATGGGGTACATATTCCCCTCGGCGTCCGATTCGCGCATTTTCTTGAGCATGTCAGCGATGAGGTTCGTATGCTTCACGTACCCCTCGTAAAGCGCGAGATGGGCATCTATCTGCGCCTTGGAGAGCCCCTTCAACTCCGGTAGTGAGAATTTCCGTGCTTCGTATGTCATGACTCTAAGCTAGCGCGCGACGCGTGAGCGTCTAATGACGGTAGTATAGCAATAATGAGACTCCGTCCGGCACTCTGGCTCCTCATATGCGCGCTTATTCTCGGAAACGGTGCGCTCTGGTACGTTGCTGTCGCCCGGGAGACGGGGAAGCTCCACGTATCCGTGCTTGATGTAGGGCAGGGCGACGCGATCCTCATCGAAGGGCCAACGGGCACCCAGGTGCTTATCGACGGGGGACGGGATCGGTCCGTGCTGCGGCGGCTCGGGACTCTGATGCCGCTTTTCGACCGCAGTATCGACCTTGTTATCGCTACGCACCCGGATGCCGACCATATCGGCGGGCTTCCCGGCGTTTTCTCTCGCTACCGGGTTTCGTATTACATGGATGGAGCCGCCGCGGGAGACACTGCGCAGGCCGCGGCTCTTGATAAGACGGTCGAGGATGAGGATGGGATGGAGGTAATCGAGACTGAGCGCGGCACCCGCATCGATCTCGGGGGCGGAGCATACCTCGACGTCCTCTACCCGGATCGCGAAGCTCCCTCAATAGAAAACAATACCGGTTCCGTCGTCGCGCGGCTCGTCTACGGCGAGACATCATTCATGTTCACCGGTGACGCGCCGAGCGCGGTCGAGGATTGGCTCGTGCGCCTTGATGGCGAAGCGCTTAAAAGCGACATGCTTAAGGCCGGACACCACGGTTCGAAAACATCGACGGGTGAGGCCTGGCTCACTGCCGTCGCTCCCGACTATGTCGCCATATCGGCAGGAAAGGATAATTCCTACGGCCACCCATCTCCGGAGGTGGTCGCGCGGGCCGTTGCGACTGGTGCGCGAATCGTCTCTACGATGGAGGAGGGCACGCTTACATTCCTCTCTGACGGCGCCGCAGTAACCTATAAATGAAAAAACTCCGTAAGGAGCCGTTCTCGAAGCTTCTCGCTAGCAGTTGATAGCTTAAATGACGCCGGCCTTCTTAAGGGTTGCGTGCGCGCCGTTCTTCTTGATGTGGCGCATACCCTTTACCGATACCTCGAGGATAATCGTCTTATTGAGCTCGGGCACAAAGATGCGACGCTTCTGGATGTTCGCCTTGCGACGAACTTTCCCCGTAGGGTTGAACTGGGTCGCGCGCGTACGGTTAGAGTACCGTCCGCCTATCTGCGTCGACTTCCCGGTGACTGCGCATTCCCTTGCCATAATTCCCGCATGGTAGCATGGTTTTGCCTCCATGCAACCGGAACTCATAGAAATCATTTTCACGCTCGCGATCCTCGTCCTTTCCATCATCGTCCACGAGGTGGCGCACGGATATGCAGCCAATTCCCTAGGGGATCCGACCGCGAAGCTCCAGGGACGCTTGACCCTTAACCCCATACCGCACATAGACCCTATCGGCTCGATACTCATTCCCGGAGCACTCATTCTCTCGTCGGCGGGGGTATTTTTCGGATGGGCCAAGCCGGTTCCCTATAATCCCTATAACCTGAGGAGTCAGCGCTGGGGCGAGGCCATTGTTGCTTCTGCTGGAGCGGTTACCAATCTCACACTCGCCCTCATCTTCGGGCTCATTGTGCGGTTCGGGGTTGGAACGTTGCCGCTCCCGTTCTTGGAACTTTCCGCAACGATATGTGCCATGAACCTCTTCCTCGGCATTTTTAACCTTATTCCGATTCCACCCCTCGACGGCTTCACAGTGCTGCGGGGACTCCTTCCATATCGACTCGGCTCCCGGCTCCAGGAATTTGAGGAGCGCATGCGCGCGGGAGGCATCCTGACCCTCATCCTCATTCTGTTTGCGTTTTCCTACCTCTTTGCGGGCTATTTCGTTGCATTCATAGGAACAATCTTCAGTCTCATCACCGGAGTGTAGGTCTTGCGTTTTATCTCATATACGGCATACTCCCAGCAGTCAGTTTTGTCTGGAACGACCCTAAAGCCCCCAGCCCCCCGCGGTTGTTCCAGACTAGGGGGCGGCAGGAAGTCCTCCAAACACGCTTGCCGCCCCCGACTTCTACCGACCCTTCCGCTTGGAGGGTCGTTTGCTTTTACGGCCTATCTTTTATATAGTCATCGTGACTCGGGACGCGAGTCTTCTTTATTGCCACATGGCGACCATCAATCAGCTTTCGAAGAAGCACCGCAAGGACAAGACTCGTAAGTCTAAGGTCCTTGCTCTTGGGCGTGGTTTCAATCACCTCGAGAACCGTCCCACCTACTACTCGGCCCCCTTCAAGCGCGGTGTCTGCACGAAGGTAACGACGAAGACTCCTCGCAAGCCTAACTCGGCTATTCGTAAGATTGCCCGTGTCCGTCTCTCTAACGGTATGGAGGTTACGGCGTATATCCCAGGCGAGGGACACAACCTCCAGGAGCACTCCGTCGTCCTGCTTCGTGGTGGTCGCGTGAAGGACATCGGTGTCCAGTACACTATCGTTCGCGGCAAGCTCGACACTGCAGGCCTTGAGAAGCGACGCCGTGGACGATCGCGCTACGGAGCGAAGAAACCAAAATAGCTATCAGCTACTAGCTACGAGCTTTAAATACAAGAAATATGCGACGTCCTCTCAAACACAAGCGAACCTGGCGCCCCGACCTTAAGTACGGGAGCGAAACCCTCACCCGTTTCATCAATGCGGTGATGTGGGACGGAAAGAAAGACACTGCCCGCAAGGTCGTTTACGAGGCACTTGAGATAGTGAAGAAGGAGGGCATGGACCCACTTGAGACCTTTGATACCGCTATCCGTAACGTGTCTCCTCTCATGGAGGTCCGCTCGCGCCGCGTGGGAGGTGCAAACTACCAGGTTCCACGCGAAGTTCCTCAGGCGCGCCGTCTCGCGCTCGCATTCCGTTGGCTCATCAACGGCGCTCGCGCCAAGAAGGGGAAACCTATGGCCGAGAAGCTCGCCGGGGAGCTCCTCCTTGCGGTTAAGAACGAGGGAGATGCAATCAAGAAGAAGGACGAGATGCACCGCATGGCCGATGCGAACAAGGCGTTTGCCCACTTCGCCTGGTAGTTCATCTAGTTCGATAGAAGTGAAAAGCGCCTCAGGGCGCTTTTCACTTTGCTCACTCGGTATTCATGCATCCCGTGGCTTAGTGGGGTGATATCCGCTAAACCGTCCCTCATGAAAGGCATCATCCTCTGGCTCGCAGGAGTCCCGGTAATCGTCATCATCCTGCTCTATATCTTCATATTTTAGGAAAAGCCCGGCGTACGCCGGGCTTTTCCTATCACTCCCTTTTTGAACGATGTCTAGCTGATATGCTTAGTTTATGGAAGGAATGCCAAAATCGCTAAAGCGGCTTGATGTAGAAACACTACTGCCGCGAGCTGAGGGGGAGCCAATTGCACACGGAGAGAATCTCGAAAGACTTCGCTACACCGAAGAGGATCTCCAGGTGATTGACGCAATTCTTAACGCTGCGGGTATACCACCGCTACTTATTGGAGACGGAACCGTGGTGGATCAAGAAATGGTGAAATTTCTCAATACGGTCTCCGGGAGCGACTTGCTCGAGCTAGACAGATATCTCCATGAGATGGATGGGAATGCGATGAATACCCCAGAAGGTCGAGAGCTGAAGAAATACCTCAGAGACACCATTTTCACTCTTTGGAAGAATTACGAGCCGGTTGGAGAGGGGTTTCGCAAGGCTGCCTAGAAAAGACCCAAGAGTTTTCTTTACGAGAACCGCCTCTTTTGCTTTATAGCCGTGTTTTCGCTACTATCAGGGGTAACGCGCAGGCGGTTTTTCTTTATTATCAGGCCGCCTACTGCTAACTGCATTCCGCTCACCATTCTATGAACCGTGATTACCCGCTTGAGAGAGTGCGCAACTTCGGCATCATCGCCCACATCGACGCGGGCAAGACCACCACGTCCGAGCGCGTGCTCTTCTACACGGGCTCCCAGCACAAGATCGGCGAGGTCCATGAGGGCGAGACTACGACCGACTGGATGGAACAGGAGCGCGAGCGCGGCATCACCATCACCGCAGCCGCCATCACCTGCTTCTGGAACAAGACGGATGCTACGTCGGAGGATACCAAGGTTCGCTTCAACGTCATCGACACCCCAGGACACATCGACTTCACCGTGGAGGTGAAGCGCTCTATGCGCGTGCTGGACGGCGCGGTCGTCGTGTTCGACGGCGTTGCGGGCGTCGAGCCACAGTCTGAAACGAACTGGCGTTACGCGGACGAGGCGAATGTGCCGCGTCTCTGCTTCATCAACAAGCTCGATCGTACGGGTGCGTCATTCGAGCGCTCCTACGCATCTATCCTCGACAGACTTTCTAAGAAAGCCGTGCGCGTGCAGATACCTATCGGCGAGGAAGGGGAGCATGAGGGTGTCGTCGACCTCCTCAAGATGAAGGCGTTCCGTTTCGAGGGCGAGATGGGCTCGAAAGTCATCGAGGGAGAGATTCCCGAGAATCTGCTTGCGGACGCGAAGAAGTACCGTGCAGAGCTCATCGAGCGCATCGTCGAGCACGATGATGCGGCTATGAGCGCGTATCTAGAAGGCACCGAGCCGTCGTTTGAGGACCTGAAGAAGATTCTCCGTAAGGCGGTTATCGCAAACGCGATATTCCCGGTCTACACTGGTTCTGCCCTCAAGAACAAAGGTGTGCAGCTTGTTCTCGACGGCGTCGTCGACTACCTGCCTTCTCCTCTCGATATGCCGGAGATTAAGGGCATCAATCCAAAGACGGGTGAGGAGATTACCCGCAAGGCCTCAGACGAGGAGCCGTTTACCGCGCTCGCTTTCAAGCTCCAGGCCGACCCATTCGTGGGAGCGCTTACGTTCTTCCGCGTGTACGCAGGCTCTCTGGAGTCCGGTTCGTACGTCTACAACTCTTCTACGGGTACGAAGGAGCGCGTCGGCCGTATCGTGCGCCTCCAGGCTGACAAGCGCGAGGAAGTGAAGAAGGTGTTCGCAGGAGAGATTGCTGCAGCCGTCGGGCTTAAGGACACCAAGACGTCGCACACCCTGTGCGACGAGGCAAATCCGATAATCCTCGAGACCATCAAGTTCCCAGAGCCAGTGGTGTCGCTTCGCATTGAGCCTGCGACGAAGGTTGACCAGGAGAAGATGGGTATGGCGCTCAAGAAGCTCGCGGACGAGGACCCTACCTTCCGCATCACCTCGGACGATGAGACGGGAGAGACGATTATCGCCGGCATGGGTGAGCTCCACCTTGAGATTCTCGTCGACCGTATGAAGCGCGAATTCAACGTGAGCGCGAACGTCGGCAAGCCACAGGTCGCCTACCGCGAGACCATACAGGCGGCTGCGGACGCAGATCACAAGTACATCAAGCAGACCGGCGGTAAGGGTCAGTACGGTCACGTGAAGATCAAGATGAAGCACCTCGAGCCGCTTGAGGAGGGCGCGAAGATTGCGAAGAACGTCACCCGCGAGGACCACTTCGAGTTCATTAACTCGATCAAGGGAGGTGTCATCCCCCAGGAATACATTCCAGCGGTGGAAAAGGGTATTCGCGAAGCAATGGACCGAGGTATTCTCGCCGGCTTCCCGGTCGTAGATATCTCAATAGACCTCTACGACGGCTCCTTCCACGAGGTGGACTCCTCGGAAATCGCCTTCAAGATTGCTGCATCTATGGCCTTCAAGGAGGCGGCGCAGAAAGCTCGCCCCGTTATCCTCGAGCCAATCATGAAGGTCGAGGTCGTCGTCCCAGAGCAGTTCATGGGCGATATCACAGGCTCTCTTTCAGGGAAGCGTGGCGCTATCGAAGGTATGGAGGATCGCGGGCAGAACAAGGCAATACATGCCAAGGTTCCTCTCTCCGAAATGTTCGGCTACACCACGAACCTGCGATCCATGACCGAGGGCCGTGGCTCCATGACTATGGAATTCGATCAGTACGAGGTTGTGCCAGCGAACGTAGCGCAGGACATCATTGCTTCTCGCAAGTAAGCCTAGCCGCGTTGTCGAAGAGGCCCCGCACGGGGCTTTTTCGTTTGATAGACTGTCAGCATGAGCACAGAAACCCCTCCTCCCCCTCCGACATCGCCAGAAGGTTCATCAGCCGAGGGGGAAGCGATTCCGTCCACCCCGCCCGCGTTTTCTGAAGTACGGCCGACGCTCCCTCCTACCCCGGAAGAGGAGGCGGCAGTTGAGCAGGCGGAAGCGAGGCTCGAGGCTGGAGTTGAAGCCGCGCGCGAGGCGCAGGCTGAGAAGCCGGCGGTCTCTTCAGCGAGGAAATGGACCGTACGCGCGGCCGCAGGTGGCGCTGGTGCTATTGGCCTTACCGGCATCGCGGAGGCAGCGAAGCTTGGCGGTGGTGCAGCCCTTACAGGGGCAGGTGCGGCTGCAGCAGGCGGTTCCGCTTTCTGGGGAGGAGTTCTCAAGGGATTGGGTTTCATCGGCTACCCCCTCCTTGTTATCGCGGCGCTGTATAAACTTCAGGACTTGCCTACGGTTCTCGAAAAGATTGGCAAAGGGGAGCTTAAATGGGCGGAGGTATTCTCTAAGGGCGGAGGGAAGAAGGATCATGGTGGTGCAAAGAAGGCCGATCATGGAGGTGGTGGGCACGGCGGCGGTGGCGGCCATCACTAATCGTCTTGCGCTTTACTCGTCTCCGCGCTACCTTTACCTATAACGCAAGGAACCGCGCGGTTTTTCATTGTCCGCGGTAGGCGCGTTTATTTATTCATCGTAGCCGTCTCGGCGGCTCGAATTACCCAATCGTTACCATGGCAGATTTCGATCGCAGCAAGCCGCACATGAACGTGGGCACCATCGGTCACGTCGACCATGGTAAGACCACGCTTACCGCCGGCATCCTGAATGTCCTCAACCTGAACTCGGCCGCAGGCTACAAGGCCCGCGTCGAGAACGTCGATAACATCGACAACGCGCCAGAAGAGAAGGCACGTGGTATTACCATCGCGCTCCACCACTCGGAGTACGAAACGCCGAACCGCCACTACGCGCACATCGACGCTCCAGGCCACGCCGACTACATCAAGAACATGATCACGGGAGCCGCCCAGATGGACGGCGCAGTCCTCGTGGTTGCTGCAACTGACGGCGCGATGCCTCAGACCAAGGAGCACATTCTCCTTGCAAAGAACGTCGGTGTCCCTCGCCTCATCGTCTTCCTCAACAAGGTAGACATGGTGGATGACAAGGACATGGTGGATCTCGTCGAGGAGGAGATTCGCGAGCTCCTTACGAAGCAGGGCTTCGACAAGGACACTCCATTCATCCGCGGCTCGGGCCTCAAGGCTCTCGAGGCAAAGGATGCTAACGACGAGTGGGCACTCAAGGTGAAGGAGCTCGCCGACACGATGGACAGCTACTTCCCAACGCCTGAGCGCGACAAGGATAAGCCGTTCCTCATGCCTATCGAGGACATCTTCTCCATCGAAGGACGCGGTACGGTGGTTACCGGCCGCATTGAGCGCGGCATCATCAAGGTTGGTGAGGAAGTTGAGATCGTCGGTATTCATCCGACCTCGAAGACGACCATCACCGGTATCGAGATGTTCAACCGCCAGCTCCAGGAGGGACAGGCAGGCGACAACGCCGGCATCCTCCTTCGCGGTACGAAGAAGGAAGACGTACACCGCGGTCAGGTCCTTGCGAAGTCGGGTTCGGTTAATCCGCACACCGATTTCGAAGCAGAGGTATACATCCTCGGCAAGGATGAGGGCGGCCGTCACACGCCATTCTTCACCGGCTACAAGCCGCAGTTCTACGTCCGCACCACGGACGTGACCGGCGAGGTCACCCTTCCGGAAGGAAAGGAGATGGTCATGCCAGGCGACACCGTGACCTTCAAGGTCAAGCTCGTTGCGCCTATCGCGCTCGAGGAACAGCAGCACTTCGCGATTCGCGAAGGCGGCAAGACGGTGGGTGCAGGCGTCGTCACCAAGATCACGGCGTAAGCCAGGAATCTGCGACACAGAAAAGCCTCCGGCCTCAGGGCCGCGAGGCTTTTCTCGTTACGGGGCGTAAACGTTGCATTTTCTTGGGGCCTGGTGCATACTCCAAATCACGTTCCATGACAGCAGCAACGACGACTCCGAAGACTAAGCGCGCGCCTAAGAAGGCGGGCGATGCTGCTGTTCCAGCCGATGCTAAGCTCCGCATTCGCGTCCGCGCCTACGAGCACAAGATCCTCGACGTCTCCGTGAAGCAAATCATGGACACAGCGGCGCGTTTCGACGCGAAGACTGTCGGTCCCGTTCCGCTTCCTACCGAGATTAAGCGTTGGACGGTTAACCGCTCCTCTTTCGTCCACAAGGACGCACGCGAGCAGTTTGAAATGCGCATCCACAAGCGCCTTATCGATATCTTGAACCCTTCTCCGAAGGTTATCGAGGCTTTGACGAACCTCAACCTCCCATCAGGAGTCACTATCGACGTCAAAATGGTCTAGCACGCGCAAGCGGCTAAAAACAAAACCGCCCTTTCGGGCGGTTTTGTTTTTAATCCAGTCTTCAGGGGTAAGAGCGTACATTTACGCTATCGCCGCTCCTCCCTGTGAACCCCATGAGGGCACTTGTGAGAAAGTGTGCGAGGCAAGCGTCGTCCTCGGGCGGCGCTTTTGCTACGCTTTCGCGGCGGGCAGAGACTTAGGCGCACGTACTCAGTATTCGTATCCGGCTACGCACGCACGAGCGTCGGGAATATGTAATCCAATACGATTTAAGCGAGGTGTTTGCATATCAGAACCCCGCCCTGTATAGTCCCTAAGTCGTACGTACCCCATGAGATGTCGCGCGAGCGCTATCTCACGGGGGACCACTGGACGGGACGGCTCCGCTCTGGAGCCCGAACGCGCCTGTGGGGCGCGATTTCCATTTCTACACAATGAAATTCATCCTCGGCACCAAGGGCCGCATGACTCAAATCTTCACCGAGGACGGTGAAGCTATTCCTGGCACGATAGTAACCGCCGGGCCCATCGTCGTTACCCAGGTAAAGGGGAAGGACACCAAGGATGGCTATGGTGCTGTGCAGGTCGGATTCGGCTCTCGCCGCGCTTCGCTTCTCTCGAAATCAATGAAGGGTCACCTCAAGGTTGCAGATGACGCGAAGACGTCGTTTGCAACCCTGATGGAGTTCCGCACTGATGAAGTAGGGGACCTTGCGGTCGGGTCTGAGATTAAGGCGGACATTTTTGCTCCAGGGGACGAGGTCCAGGTCGCAGGTACTTCTAAGGGTAAGGGCTTCGCGGGTGTCGTGAAGCGCTACGGCTTCAAGGGCGGTCCGCGTTCCCACGGTCAGAAGCATTCGGAGCGCGAGCGAGGTTCGTCCGGCGGCGGCCCAGGTCGCGCTGGAGGCCGTGTCGCGCTCGGTATGCGTATGGCAGGACGCATGGGTACCGATCGTGTTACGGTGAAGAACCTCAAGGTCCTTGCGGTAGATGCTGCAACCGGACAGATCATCATCTCGGGAGCGATTCCTGGCGCGCCAGGCTCCTTGGTCGAGATAACCTCCAAGTAATTTTCATACTATGGCAACTCCAAAGAAAATCGCACCTAAGGCTCCGGCAAAGAAGGCCGCAGCACCTAAGGCAGCTTCAGAAAAAATAGAGAAGGCGTTCGTCTCCAAGAACGGCGAGTTGCCAGTCTTTGGTATGGACGGCAAGCAGGTGGCGTCTATCGCGCTCCCCTCTGAGCTCTTCTCTGTACGCTGGAACGCAGACCTCGTTCACCAGGTCGTCGTTGGTATGCAGGCGAACGCACGCCAGGTTATCGGTGACACCAAAGGTCGTGGTGAAGTTCGTGGCGGAGGCAAGAAGCCTTGGAAGCAGAAGGGTACCGGCCGTGCTCGTCACGGCTCCTCTCGTTCTCCTATCTGGAAGGGCGGCGGTGTCACCCACGGCCCAACGTCTGAACGCGTATTCGCAGTGAAAATAAACAAGAAGATGCGCCGTGCAGCCTTCCTTTCTGTGCTTTCGCAGAAGGCGAAGGACGGCGAAATCATCCTTGTCGACCAGCTCTCGTTCGCAGCACCAAAGACCAAGGATGCGAAGGCTATGCTCATCGCGGTCGCTAAGGCAGCAGGCGCGCCGATGCTGGTCGCTAAGAAGAAGAACGCCGCGATGGTCGCATTCGCAGAGCCTACGACTGAGCTCAAGAAGAGCTTCCGCAACATCGGTAACGTCGAGGTAGAGGAGGTCCGTAACCTCAATCCAGTCGACCTCATGACCCATCGCTACCTCGTCATCGCGAATCCAGCTCAGGCGTTCGCAGCGCTTTCAGGACGCACTAAATAACTCGTATGGCTCTCTTTGGAAACAGCAAGAAGACGACCAAGAAGAAGGCAGGCGTAAAGCCGGCAGGTTCTGCGGTGAAGGATAGCGAGAATAAGCTCGCGGGCGCACTCCTTACTCCATGGCTTTCTGAGAAGGCGCTTATCGCGACTGAAAAGGGCGTGTATACCTTCCGCATCCCTATGACCGCGACCAAGAAGGACGTGACGCTCGCGGTAGAGAAATACTACAAGGTGACTCCTCGCCAGGTACGCGTCGTGAATCTTCCTGCCAAGAAGGTCTCTTTGAGGAAGCGTCGCGGATTCGGCATGAAGAGCGCACAGCGTAAGGCATACGTCTTCCTTAAGAAGGGCGAGACCATTCAGTTCGCATAACTATTATGAAAACCTACCGCCCAACAACGAAGAGCCGTCGCAACATGACGACGCTGCCGTACCGGGATCTGCTTTCCGGTGACCGTCCAACGAAGTCCCTGATGAAGGGAAAGAAGGTGCAGGCAGGACGAAACGCGTTCGGTCGTATCACCACGCGCCACCAGGGCGGAGGCCATAAGCAGCGCCTGCGCGCCATCGATTTCAAGTACGACAAGAAGGATATCCCTGCGAAGGTAGAGACCATCGAGTACGACCCGTTCCGCTCGGCATTCATTGCACTCGCCTTGTACGCGGACGGCGAGCGACGCTACGTCGTCGCGCCTAAGGGGATGAAGGTGGGGGATACGTTCACGGTCGGAGAGAACGCACCGATAAAGCAGGGAAACCGCATGCCGCTCGGAAAGGTTCCTGTCGGCACCTTTGTCTACGGCATCGAATTAAAGCCTGCAGGTGGGGCGGTCATTGCGCGCTCCGCTGGAGTGTACGCAGAAGTGGTCGCGCATGACGCCGGATACGCACAGGTGAAGATGCCTTCTACCGAGATTCGTAAGATTTCGGATCTCTGCTGGGCATCCATAGGTGCTATCGGCAATGAGGAGTACAACCTCGTGAAGATTGGTAAGGCAGGCCGTAGCCGTTGGCTCGGTATCCGTCCTACTGTTCGCGGTACCGCGATGAACCCTGTTGACCACCCACACGGCGGCGGCGAGGGTCGTCAGGGCCGGGGCTTGCGACGTGCAAAGAGCATGTGGGGCAAGCCTACGGGGAAGGGACAGAAGACCCGCACTCCAAAAAAGTATTCGAACGTCTTCATCGTTTCTCGCCGCAAGGTCGGAAAGCGAAAGAAGGGTTAGGACAAAAGGAAAGAAAGGCCCCGTCAAGGGGCCTTTCGCTTGCTCTAGTCCAAGCGATATACTTCTAACGGAAACAGGTACAACAAGGAGTCCTGTCATGAATGCGTCGTTTACGATAGCGACCGATGTGCGCTCCATAGCGAGCGACATGTTCGCGACTGTTGAGTACCCTCAACCTCTGCGGGCGCGCGTCGACGAGATGATCTGCGCGTGGCGTGCGTTCTGCGCGCTTCCGATTGCTCTAAAGCAGCAGTTTGGATACACGGCGGACACTTCGTTTAGTGGTTCGGGTTACGAGCTCAAGCTCGACAAGGCCACTGGCTTCGACCTTAAGGAAAATTTTCACGTAGGTCGCGACAAGCGGGTATTCCTCTACGGAGAAGCCGCTCGAATCGGCGCACCGGAGATGAAAGCGTTCCTCGACGCAGCCATGGCCGTGTACGAGGAGCTCGACCCGCAGATACTGCGGGTAGCCGAGGCGATTGAGGAGACCTACCAGGTCTCGGGACTCGCCAAGGATGTCGAGCTCATGCTCGAATGCCTCATCATCAGGCTCCTGCATTACTTCGAGAGTGGCGACGAGCACGCAGTGCTTGGTGACCCGCACTGCGACAAGGGGGTGTTCACGGGGCACCTCTACGAAAGCCATCCGGGCGTCGAGCGCCTCACCAAGGAAGGCCAATGGGTCCCGATGGATGTCTCTCTCGGCTCAGCCGTATTCTTTCCCGGCATGACGCTCCAGAACAGAGCCAAGTGCCGGATACATGCGCCGTGCCATCGCATCGTGGCGAATGAGGACACCGCCCGGCAAGGTCGATGGTCCTCCGTCTGCTTCACGAACGCTGCGAACACGCGGCACTATGACAAGGGACGCGTGGGGCGTGCGCAGGGTCTTCCGCCAGGATTCAATTACCTGACGACCTCGGAAGAGTTCGACAAGCTGTTTGCTGACCAGCTCCACTGAATGATTCATATGAAAGCGCCGCGACCTGAGGTCGCGGCGCTCTTCCTTTTCTCTAGCGTCCGGTGACGCGGCTCCAGAACGAAGTGGCACGTCCCCAAATGCTCGGTTTTCCGAACGCTTTATCCAGTGCTCGGGAGGTCTCGCTGCGTGTAATGGGTGGCTTGCTTCCGTACGGCCAAGCGATTGGGGTGTCTGGATGCGGATCTTTGGGCTCCCCGAATACCTCCCTCAATTTCGCGTGAGTCTCGGGCGTTATGCCGGAACCATTCTCAGGCGGGCACGCTTCGCACATCTCGTGGCTCCTTTCAAGCTTCTACTGCAAACGATACCAGAGGGGCGGGCTACTGGTACTCGGCGCGAAGAATAGTGGAGAGCTCCGCTTTCGGTATACGTGCCTCCTGGGCGCCAAGCACATAAGGCCCAACCTGATATGGAGGGAAGAGAAGGACCAGGACGTCGCCCTCGAAGTAGAACCACTGGAAATTATCCGAAAGCGGCGTCGTTCCACTATCTAGGTACGAACGGTCGAACTCCTCAAGTGGGATGGAGGAGACTTCAGCGATGCGGGGTGCGAGTATCGCACGCGATTTATCGGAAAGGGCGAGTAGGTAGCTAGAGCCCGGCGCGAATATGCTTGAGAGTGAGAGCTGTGTACCCGTTACTCGGTCGAAGGTAAACGTGCGATACGTGCTGTTTGGGTGCGCTCCGCCGGTGTCCGCATAGACGAGGTAGACGAACGAGACGGTGCGGGCATCCGATTTGACCGTGTAGTCGATGCCGAGTTCCTGTTTACGGCCTTGATCGTAGCCGAACATCCCCATGTCCTCCTCAGTGAGCGCCTCGAATCCGCCGTTTCGCTTAAACTCCCTCATCGTAAACTCTATCCATGCTCGCATGATTGCAATCGCGGCGACGTCCGCATCCTCGCTCACGGAATCGGCAAGCGGGGTAGAGGAGGGGTATGACGCCTCAATATCGTAGTACTCCGCATTCTCCGTTAGCTTTTTTGGGGTGTCGGTCCATTCTGTGAGGGTCTCGTCAGTAGGTGTGAACTCAGGGAGGCTTGCAGGTTTGTCAGATAGGTACCAGAACAGGCCTCCAAGAGCGACAACGAGCACCAAAAACCCGATAAGAGCGTCTTTTGAAAGGGTCATAGGGGTAAAGTGTATCACTCCGTGCTGCTTGGGGTCCTGAGGTCGGCGACCCGGGGGCCGGTTTCGAGGCCTAATTTGACGGTTCATCCTCGCTCCTGTATCTTTTGCCTATCTCGCCTAGGCGCGGGCTTTATATTTCATGTCTCGATCGCTCAAAAAAGGTCCCTACGTGGACGCGAAGCTTATGAAGAAAGTCGCCGGCAAGAAGCCGTCGGAGTCTTCGACTATCCGTACGTGGGCTCGCAACTCCCAGATCGCACCTGAAATGGTGGGGTTCACGTTCGGCGTCCACAACGGCAAGACCCATGTGGACGTCCTCGTTTCCGAGGAGATGGTGGGGCACCGCCTTGGTGAATTCTCTCCGACGAAGAAGTTCCAGCGTCACGGCGGAAAGATGCAGAAGGAGCTTGAGCAGAAGCGCCAGGAGTCCGAAATCGCCTCTGCGAAGGCAGCGAGCGCACCCGCCAAGAAATAAGGTATGAAAGCTGAGCTCACCAACCACAACCAGTCCCCGCGCAAGGTGCGGCTCGTTACCGATCTCGTGAAGGGTAAGTCGGTGCCGGAGGCACTTAAGGCGCTCACGCTTCTCCCAAAGCGCGCGGCGCTGCCTGTAAAGAAACTCCTTGAGAGCGCGGTCGCGAACGCAAAGGTTTCCGGTGAGAAGGCCGAGGACCTGAAGATAGCGAACATCACGGTCAACTCCGGCGGCATGATGGTGCGCTATATGCCACGCGCCATGGGTCGCGCGACGCCTATACGCCGCAAGAAGAGCCGCGTCGTACTCACCCTCGCCAAGGCGTAATATTTGATATGACTCACACCGTACATCCCTACGCGCACCGCCTCGGCATCATCCGTGATTGGAAGAGTCGCTGGTTTGCTACCGATAAGAAGCAGTTCCGCGAGAACCTCAAGGTTGACGCGGCAGTTCGCGCATTCATGGGCAAGCGCCTTAAGGGTACCTTTGCCGGCGAGATGGAGCTTGAGCGCACCGCAAGCGAGTTCCGCGTCGTCGTTCACACCGCGCGCCCAGGGCTTGTCATCGGACGTTCTGGCGAGAACGCAGCGAAGCTTCGCAAGGAGCTTTCCGAGGTTGTCCGCGCTGCTTCCGCTAAGGGCGCAAAGCTCCTCCCAGTGAAGCTCGACATCATGGAAATCCGTCAGCCGGAGACCAATGCTGCGGTGGTCGCTGCCATGGTCGTCGAGGGTCTCGAGAAGCGTATGCCGTTCCGACGCGTGCTCAAATCGACCATCGAGAAGGTCATGGCGGTACGCGAGGTGAAGGGTGCTCGCATCGTCGTCTCCGGACGCTTGGGCGGCGCCGACATGTCGCGCACCGAGCAGGCGAAGAAGGGTCGCATCCCACTTCAGACCTTCCGCGCGGATGTGGACTTCGCACGCGCGGAGGCGAACACCAAGCTTACCGGTGCTATCGGCGTGAAGGTGTGGATCTACTTGGGCGACAAGTTCGACACCGCTGCAAAGCCTGCAGCACCGGTTGAGGTACGCCAGGCAACTGGGTACGCAGCTTCGTCGCGCGCCGCATAATCTGCCATGCTTTTTCCTAAGAAAGTAAAACATCGCAAGTGGCAGACGGGCCGGAAGTCACCGGAGCGTTTGAACCGTCCTGATACACGCGGCACTAAGGTGTCGTTCGGCTCTTTCGCGCTTAAGGCGACCTCCGCATCGCGTCTCACTTCCAACCAGATTGAAGCAGCCCGCAAGGTCATCACCCGTGCTACGGGCAAGGGCGGCAAGATGTGGATTCGCGTCTTCCCGGATCGTCCGGTTACGGCGAAGCCTGCAGAGGTGGGCATGGGTTCTGGTAAGGGAGATCCGAAGGGCTTCGTATTCGAGGTGCGCCCCGGCCGCGTACTTTTCGAGCTCGACGGCGTACCTGAGGCTGCGGCGCGCGCTAGCCTCCGCCAGGCTGGTATGAAGCTTCCTATGCGCACGACCGTAGTCGCACGCAGCTAGATTTTGATATGAACAAGCGCATGAAAGACATCAAGGATAAGACGAAGGAGGAACTCACCGCCCTTCTTGCTGAGAAGCGGGAGAGCCTGCGCACGCTCCGATTTAGCGCGGCAGGCGCACGCCCTAAGGACCCGTCCGAAGGAAAGACGCTTCGCGCTGACATCGCGCGCATCCTCACCGTGCGTAACGCCGCTAAATAAGATTATGGAAACTACCCGCCCACAGACTCTGACCGGCGTCGTCGTAAAGACGGCCATGAAAGACACCGTCACGGTGGCGGTAGACCGCTACGTGAAGATTCCCAAGTACAAGAAGTACATCACCCGTACGAAAAAGTATCTCGTGCATGACCCGGGTAACACTGCCTCGGTAGGGGACCAGGTCACGATTGTCTCAACTCGTCCGATTTCAAAGCTGAAGTCGTTCAAGCTGGCCTCGACCATCCGTAAGGCCGTTGCTGCCGAATAATCTTATGTTGCAGCCACAAACCATTGTCACGGTCGCAGATAACTCAGGCGCTAAGGTCGCGCGCATCTTCAAGGTGCTCGGGGGCAGTAAGCGCCGCTACGCTGCTATCGGCGACGTCATCATCGCCTCTGTCCAGACTGCGGAGCCACGCAAGCCCATTAAGAAGAAGGATATTGTGAAGGCGGTTGTCGTCCGTACCGTAAAGCCTTACCGTCGTCGTGACGGCTCGTACGTATCGTTTGATGACAACGCGATCGTTATCATCGAGAAGCAGGGTAAGGAGATGGGTCCTAAGGGGAACCGCGTCTTCGGTCCAGTGCCTCGCGAGCTTACTGAGCGCGGCTGGGCGAACATCGCCGGTATCGCTCCTGAAATCGTCTAACGGCTTATGAGAAAATATACAAAGCTCAACATTCGAAACCGGAAGAACCCGGTTAAGAAGGCCGTAAAGGTCGCGAAGATGCGCCTTAAGAAAGGCGATGTCGTCATAGTCGTATCGGGAAAGGACAAAGGGAAGTCCGGCGCCATCACTCGCGTCTTGCCTCTCGTCCGGAAGGTCCTTATCGATGGCGTCGGCGTCGTTAAGCGCCATGTAGGGAAGCGCGGCCGCCAGTCGGGCCATATCGTCGAGGCTCCGCGCCCTATCGATGTCTCGAACGTGATGCTCAAGGATCCCAAAGGCGGGAAGCCTACCCGCGTAGGACGTTCGGGTGGCGCACGCGTTGCGAAGAAGAGCGGCTCAACCCTCTCGTAATCACTTATTTATGATGCAAACCAAAGAACGAGTGAAGGGAGCATTCAGGGTGCTCGGCGAAGAGCTGGGGGTGAAGAATGTCATGGCCGCGCCGCGCGTGGAGAAGGTCGTCGTGTCCTCAGGCGTCGGAAAGAAGCGCGACAAAAAGGTCCTCGAGCTTATCGAGAACCGCATTACGCGCATCACCGGGCAGAAGCCGTCGGCGCGCCCCGCACGCCTTTCCATCGCGTCCTTCAAGGTACGCGAGGGTGACGTCGTCGGGTACCAAGTGACGCTCCGTGGCGCTCGCATGTATGACTTTTTGGACCGCCTCATCCACGTCGCATTGCCGCGTACTCGCGACTTCCGCGGCCTTACGGACTCCGCCATCGACGAGATGGGCAACATGACCATAGGTATTAAGGAGCACACCATCTTCCCAGAGACCTCTGACGAGGAGGTGAAGGACGTCTTCGGGCTCGCGGTGACCATTGTCACTTCGGCGAAGGATAAGAAGTCGGCTACCGCCTTCTTGAAGCACCTCGGCCTCCCAATCCGCTCGAAATAGCTCCGCTTGCGGATGGTGTGCTCGGACCCAGATCAGCCTCCCTTAGGGGAGGCTGATCACGTTAAAATTGAGACAAAGCAGACCCGGGACTCCCTAGGAAGCCCAAGTTTGACCGCGTACTTAGAGGGTGGTAGATTGTGCTCACGCTCCTCGGAGCTTTTTCTTTATGGCCAAAGCCTCCCAACTCGCCCGCAACGAAAAGCGCATCAAGCTCGCCGCAAAATACGCGGTGAAGCGCGCGGCTCTTAAGGCTTCCGGAGACCTCGAAGGCCTCCAGAAGCTCCCGAAGAATGCTTCCCCGGTCCGCATCAAGAACCGGTGCGCGGTCTCGGGCCGTTCTCGCGGTTACATCCGCGCGTTTGGTCTCTCTCGCATCCAGTTTCGCGAGCTCGCTCGCGAGGGCAAGATTCCGGGTGTAAAGAAGGCATCTTGGTAGATTTCAGTACGTTATGATCACAGACCGCGTCGGCGATTTCATCATCCGTCTTAAGAACGCCTCTGCCTCGGGCAAGGCGATGGTTAACGTGCCGCACTCGGCGCACCTTGAGTCTATTGCGAAGAAGCTCATGGAGCTTGGGTATGTCGCTTCGGTCGAAACTACGCGCAAGGAGGTAGGGAAGACTCTCGATGTCGCGCTTCGCTACGACGACGGCACTCCTCGTATTCGCGGCGTAAAGCGCATCTCGAAGCCAGGTCGCCGACTCTACACGCCAGCGCGTGAGGCGCACACCGTGAAGAACGGAATCGGAGCACGCCTCATCTCGACTCCGAAGGGCGTCCTTTCCGATAAGGAGGCACGCAAGGTGCGCGTAGGAGGCGAGGACCTGTTTGAGATTTGGTAATCGTATGAGCCGCCTCGCAAAAAAGCCGATAGCCGTACCGCAGAAAGTGGAGGTCACTTCCGCAGGCGCAACGCTTACCGTAAAGGGAGGCAAGGCGACGCTTTCGCGTCCCATTCACCCTGCAGTCGGTATCGAGGTAACCGCCGAAGGTATCGTTATCACCGCGAAGAACAACTCGAAGCTCGCAAAGGCGCTTACGGGAACGTTCGCGGCGCACACTCGCTCTATGATTCATGGAGTGGAGACTCCGTGGAAGCGCGTCCTCGTCCTCGAGGGCGTTGGCTACAAGGTCGAGCTCAAGGGCAAGGAGCTGAACTTCATCGTCGGATTCTCGCACCCGGTCAAGCTCACCATCCCTGATGGCATCACAGCAACAGTTGAGAAGAACGTGATTACGATTGAGGGCGCGGATAAGGATGCGCTCGGGCAGTTTGCTGCGCACATTCGGCGCGTAAAGCCACCAGAGCCGTACCTCGGGAAGGGAATCCGATACCAGGACGAGGTCATCCGCCGCAAGCAGGGCAAGAAATCCGTCTAATCTTTTATGGCTACTACTCTCTCTAAGAAGGTCATGCGGAAGTCCCGCCACAAGCGCGTTCGCGCGAAGATTTCGGGTACCGAGGCACGTCCGCGCCTCGTCGTATCGAAGTCGAACCGATTCGTGTCGGCGCAGCTTATCGATGATGTTGCTGGCGTTACCCTCGCCTCAGCGCACGGTCGCGAGTTCCCGGGGGCGCCCACAAGGCAGGCAGAGGCGGTGGGTACTGAGATAGCGAAGCGCGCAAAGGAAAAGGGCGTTTCCGCAGTCGTCTTCGATCGCGGCGGCTTCGTCTATGCTGCGCAGGTGAAGGCTCTCGCGGACGCAGCGCGCGCAGGCGGACTCACTTTTTAATACTATGGCCGACGAAACGCTCACCATGACTGATACCGAAACGACCGCCCCTGCGGAGGCAGCTCCTGCAGCAGTTGAGACGCCAGTCGCACCAGTGGCAGCAGCACCGGAAGCCCCAGCGCGCGGCGGACGAGGTCGCGGACGCGAGAGCCGTGGTCGCGGCAATACGCGCGCTCCACGCGAGCGTGGCGAGTTCGACCAGGTCACCATCGCCGTGCGTCGCGTGGCCCGCGTTATGGCCGGCGGTCGTCGCTTCTCCTTCAGCGTCTCTATCGTCATCGGCGATAAGAAAGGGCGCGTGGGCGTAGGGCTCGGGAAGGGTGCGGATACTGCGCTCGCAATCGATAAGGCGGTGCGCGACGCGAAGAAGCACCTCATCACCGTTATGCGCACGGACTCAAACTCCATTCCACACGATGTGATTGCTAAGTACGCGTCATCCACCGTAGAGATCATGCCGTCAGCCGGTCGCGGACTCGTCGCAGGTTCCGCTATGCGCTCGGTCCTCGAGCTCGCAGGCGTGACGGACGTTGTTACAAAGATTCACACGCGCACCAAGAACAAGCTGACGATCGCTCGTGCGACTGTCGCAGCGCTTTCATCGCTTCGCGCACGCTAATATACCGGTATGCAGCTCAACTCCTTCAAATCCAAAACTAAGCGCGCACCAGTGCGTCGCGTAGGTCGCGGTGGCAAGCGCGGAAAGACCTCAGGCCACGGCGGCAAGGGGCAGACGGCGCGCGCAGGGCACAAAATTCGCCCAGAGATGCGCGACAAGATAAAGAAGATCCCGAAGCTTCGCGGTCACGGCAAGAACCGCAGTCGCACCGTACGCACGACGCAGGTCACCTACGTGCCGGTTAACCTCGCGGTTCTCGAGCGTGCGTTTCAGTCTGGCGACACGGTGAACGCTGAGACCCTCATGAAGGCGGGTGTCGTTCGCGCAGTACGCGGCCGGCTTCCGCGCGTGAAGTTGCTTGCAACCGGCGAGCTTACCAAGGCGCTTACCGTCTCCATCCCCGCGGTCTCCGCATCCGCCAAGGCTGCGATAGAGAAGGCCGGCGGCTCGGTCCTCCATGATTAGCGCCTTCTTCAGGAAGCTTCGCCTCGTACTCACCGATTCCACGCTGCGCGCGCGCATCCTTTTCATACTTGGCGCGTTTGTCCTCTTCCGGTTTCTCGCAGCGATCCCAGTTCCGGGCATCAATCGCGACGCCTTGGAGGCATTCTTTCTCAACAACCAGTTCTTCGGCCTCTTGAATATCTTCTCGGGCGGCGGGTTCTCGAACCTTTCTCTCGTCATGCTCGGTGTGGGCCCCTATATCACGGCATCTATCATCATGCAGCTCTCCACCATCCTCTTCCCGAAGGTGAAGGCGCTCTATTCGGAGGAGGGAGAGGCAGGTCGCGCGAAGTTTACCGCTTGGGGCCGCTACCTCACGGTGCCAATCGCGGTTACGCAGGGCATCGCGTTTTTGACGCTTCTCCAGAACTCGGGCATCATCGCGCCCCTCTCTTCGCTCGAATTCGCGACAAACGTGCTCCTGATTGCGGCTGGCTCGATGCTCCTCATGTGGATTGGCGAGCTCATAACCGAATTCGGTATCGGTAATGGTGTCTCGCTCATCATCTTCGCGGGTATCGCGGCAGGGCTTCCTACGGGTCTTGCGCAGGCCATCTTTACGGCGACTGCCGCCGACATCCCGGCGTACCTTGGCTTCGCAGCTATCGGTATTGCGGTTATTTATGCGGTTGTATCTGTCTCAGAGGCAGAGCGTTCTGTTCCTATCGCCTATGCACGTCAGGTGCGCGGTGTGGCGACCTCGTCTGCAGGTGCTTCGACCTATTTGCCGATACGCCTCTTGCAGGCCGGTGTGATTCCTATCATCTTCGCGCTCTCGTTGCTGCTTCTTCCGCAAATGATTCTTGCGGGCATCATCTCGCTTGGGTTCCCAGCATTCCAGGGTGCCTTCGATTGGTACACGGCGTTCTCGGCAAACCCATGGGCATACGGGGCCGCATACTTCGCACTCGTTGTGATGTTCACTTTCTTCTATACGTCCATAACGTTCGAACCGAAGCGCGTTGCGGATAACCTTCAGAAGGGAGGCGCGTTCGTTCCAGGCGTCCGTCCAGGCCCTGAGACTGAGCGCTACATTGCGAATGTCGTAGCTCGCGTCACGTTCCCAGGTGCGCTCTTCCTTGGCGCCGTCGCCGTCATCCCATTCGTGGTGCAGGGTATCACTGGCATCTCCTCCTTGGTCATCGGCGGTACGGCGCTCCTTATCGCAGTACAGGTGGTTCTCGACTTGATTAGAAAGATTGACGCTCAGTTGTCACTTAGGGAGTACTAATTTCACGACAGCCAAGCTGACGTGAGTGCTAAAGTTATAGCTATGGATTTCGATACCATTTTGTTTATAGGTAAGCCTGGAAGCGGGAAGGGAACCCAGGCCAAGCTTCTTGCTGAGAAGACCGGATTCCCGATTATTGCCTCAGGCGACTTGTTCCGCGCAATTGTTAAGGAGGAGACACATATCGGTCGCAAGATGAAGGAGGAGCACGAACAGGGACTCCTCGCTCCTGACTGGTTTGCTATGTACCTATTCCAGAAGTCTGTTCTCGGACTCGATCCCTCTAGCGGCATTATCTTCGATGGGTTCGGGCGCAAAGTGCCTGAGGCGAAGGTCGTCGTCGACGTGCTCAATTGGCTTGAGAGGAAATTCACCGCGCTCTACGTGGACGTGCCTGACTCAGACATCATCGAGCGCCTCGAGCTTCGAAAAGAGAGCTCGGGACGCGCGGACGATCACAGCGTGGAGAAGCGTCTCGAGGAATTCCGCACATACACGGAGCCCTCGGTCGAGGTGTTCCGCCAGGCAGGACACCTTATCGAGATAGACGGTACGCCGTCAGTCGAAGTGATACACGCTGACATAACGCAGCGCCTCGGCCTCTCATGACGATACGAACGCCCGAGGAACGCGAAGCGCTCCTGGAGGCAGGGAAACGCCTCGGCGTCATACTCGAGGAGCTTCAAAACTGCATAGCGCCCGGCGTCACTACGATGGAGCTCGAGGAAGTCGCAGACCGCATGATACGCGAAGGAGGGGACACCACCGCGTTCAAGGGCTATACGCCTGAGGGCGCCGCGCGACCTTACCCTGCGTCCCTGTGTGTATCGATAAACGAGGACGTCGTTCACGGAATCCCGAATGAGGGTCCGCGTACGCTCGCAGAAGGCGACATCATTACCCTAGATCTCGGGCTTACCCATAAGGGCATCATCGTGGATTCCGCGATAACGGTAGGCGTCGGCGCTATTTCAAATACGGACCGAGAGCTCATCGGGGCGACTGAGGCGGCGCTCGAGGCTGGTATTGCTGCAGCTAAGGTGGGGGGAAAAGTGGGTGATATCTCTAACGCAATCGAACAGTCGTATAAGGGTACGAAGTTCGCGATCGTGAAAGTTTTGGGCGGGCACGGCGTAGGGAATCGTGTGCATGAAGAGCCCTTCGTCTCAAATTTCGGGCATCCAGGCACCGGTGAGGAGCTCGTCGATGGTATGGTGCTTGCTCTCGAGCCTATCGCGACCTCGGGGAAGGGAGGAGTGCTGCTTGCGTCTGACGGCTATACGTATCGCACCAAGGACGGTTCGCGTGCTGCACACTCCGAGCACACCATCCTTATCGAGAACAACGGCACAACGGTCGTGACTCGCCGACCTTCCGAAAAGTCCTGAGAGGGCTCTTTTCTCGAAAAATTTGCCTCATGGTATAGTCGTCTCACTAGCGCCTCGGGCGCTCGTACACTATCAATCTGCGATTTTATTATGCCTATTCCGCACCCTAAAAACGAGCGCAGCTTCGTGATTATCAAGCCAGATGGAATCCAGCGTTCCCTCGTTGGTGAAATCATCGGACGCTTCGAACGCACAGGCCTCAAGCTGATCGGTCTCAAAATCACGATTCCAGACTCTGATCGCATCTGGAAGCACTACGACAAGGACGATGCGTGGTTCATAAAGAAGGGGACGAATATCGCGAAGGAGCGCGAGGCCGCAGGACTCTCCGCGGAGAAGGAGCCCATTGAGTATGGAAAGGACATCATCCGGGCTCTCGACCGCTACATGACCTCGGGTCCCGTCGTCATGATGGCCTGGGAAGGAAACCAGGCAGTTGGTGTTGTGACGAAGATTACGGGAGGTACAGAACCTGCAACGTCTGATGTCGGTACCATTCGCGGCGACCTCACCATCGACTCCTACGGCATTGCAGCAATCGACGATCGCGCGGTGCGTAACCTCATCCACTGCTCGGACACGCCCGAGAATGCGGAGAAGGAAATTGCGCTCTGGTTCACGCCGGAGGAACTCATTAACTACCGCCTCGTAGGTGATCAGATACTCTACGACGTGAACCTCGACGGCATACTTGAGTAGCTATCGATAGTCTCGAGCCTACTCTCTTGCTCCATCCCGGTGCCTATAGGCACCGGGATGGAGCAATAGGTTTCAAGGGACGCGATTCAAATGCAGGCCAAGCTATCTTAAGAGCCTATGCCTGCGCGCTCGTTCATCCGCTCCTAACCAAACAATGTCGTATAATGGCCCCGGAGCCGATCTTATAAGAGCAACTGTTGTACTTCCGGGAATCCGATATTCAAGCGTTCGGGAGAATCCTTTTTAGGATTCCGAAGGACACTGTGGGGATACCCACCTGTCAAAGAAGTTGCAACATGGGATCGGCTCCGCATACTGCGCGTCTCTCACGAGACGCGCAGTATTGCGTTTAGGGTCCCGTGATAAAGTGGTCCCATGCGGTATTCGTGGCTCCTTCCGGCGCTCTTCCTCTCAGCGCTTATCGCCGGCCTCCAGTTCTACGCGGTCAATAACTTCCTCTATTGGTACTACCCGTGGTTCGACGTCCCGATGCATCTGTTGGGCGGAGTGGTTATTGCCACCATTCTCGTCGCATTCCTCCATGACTTCCGCCCCAAGCTTTTCGTACTTTTTGCCACGGCGATATTCGTCGGATGGGAGATTTTCGAGCTCTACTTCGGTCTTCCGCGCGAGACGAACTACTTCTTTGACACTGCGCTCGACATGCTCAATGACTCTTTAGGCGCGACCGCGGTTTACGCTATCGCACGCATCACTGTATGGCGTTGAGACTTACCTTCTGGGGAGGCGCGGGGACGGTTACGGGCTCTAACTTCCTTGTAGAGGAGGACGAGGCGAAGGTGCTCATAGACTGTGGACTTGAGCAGGGAAGGGATGTTTCTGGAGACGCGATGTACCAGCCGTTTCCGTACGAGCCTGCTTCTATCGGTGCGCTGATTGTTACGCATGCGCACCTCGACCATGTGGGGCGTATTCCAAAACTCGTACGCGACGGGTTCCGTGGCCCTATCTACATGACAGCGCCGACAAAGGAGCTCGCGTCGCTCATCCTTCACGACAGCGCAGGTATTCTCGGGCAGGACGCGAAGGCGAAGGGCTTGCCGCTTATGTATGAGGAGAAGGACGTTGATGCGGCGTTCGAGCTCGTGGAAGTCGTCGATTACGGGAAGCCGTTTACCGCAGCGGGTCTTACGTGCGTTATGCGTGACACCGGCCACATCCTCGGGTCCGGGAGCGTGCGTATAGAAGGAAAGGATGGCACGGCGCTTGCCCTTACCGGGGATATCGGGAACTCGCCGTCGCCGCTACTCCCGGACTGGCAACCCGTAGCGGATATTGATGCGCTTGTTATGGAGAGTGTGTACGGCGACCGGTCGCACCCACCTCATGAGGAGCGAGTCGAGAAGTTGCGCAATACTCTCAAAGACGCGATAGCGCGCGGCGGAGCAGTTCTTATCCCGGCGTTCTCCCTGGAGCGCACGCAGCTCATGCTCTACGAGCTCTCGAATTTCTTTGCACAGGGTAGTCTCCCTGAGGTCCCGGTGTATCTCGATTCGCCTTTGGCAATAAAGGTGACGAGTGTTTATGAGAAGTACGGACCGGAGTACTTCAGGAAGGACGCGAAAGCGGAAATGCTCAAGGAGAAGAGCTTGTTCGAGTTTCCATTTTTAACCAAGACCGAGTCACGGCAGGAGTCGGATGATATCGCGAGCGTGCCGAACCCCAAGATCATCATTGCTGGTGCCGGCATGTCTCACGGCGGCCGTATCGGGCGTCATGAAGCGCGCCATCTGCCGGATTCGAATTCGACTCTTATCCTGGTGGGCTACCAGGCACCGGGAAGTCCGGGTCGTCGCATGAAAGACGGAGCTTCAACTGTCCGGCTCGACGGCAAGGATGTCGTCATGCGAGCGAAAGTGGTGAACTTAGAGGGCTGGTCTGCGCACGCGGACCGTGACGAGCTTATGCGGTTTGCTGAGGAGTCCATTTCTGGCGGGCGCACCAAGGTCGTGTTCACTGCGCTTGGAGAGCCTTCATCCGCGCGCTTCTTAGCGCAGCGCCTGCATGACTACCTTGGGGCGAAGGCAGTGGTGCCGGTACAGGGCGAGACTTGGGAAGTAACGAAAAGCTCCGTACGAAAGCTATAGAGAAAGCCCCGCGTCGCGGGGCTTTCTTCTCTTCTGTAACTAAATGCTTAGGCGACCTTTTTGATGACGCGGGCGAAGACCTCAGGATGTTCCATCGCGAGCGTAGAGAGGACCTTGCGGTCGAGCGAGATGCCACCCTTCTTAAGCTTATCGATGAACGAGCTGTAGGACTTGAAGCCGTTCTCACGCACCGCGGCATTAAGGCGGACTATCCAAAGCTGGCGCATGTCGGTCTTCTTGTCCTTGCGGTGGTTGAACGCGTACTTGCCGGCGTGGACGAGTGCCTCCTTCGCGAATCGCTCCTTCTTCGAGCGCGCATGGCGATAGCCCTTCGCACGCTTAAGGACGTTGCGGCGGCGCTTGTTCGATGTGACTCCTCCTTTGACGCGTGCCATAAAAAATAGCTTTTAGCTGATAGCTCTTAGCTTTTAGTAACCTCCTTGGGTCCGCGCTTCGCGACCTTCGTTCCTGGGAAGAAGCGGCGCATGACGCGGTTGGAGACGGCAAGCGAGACAGAGCGGCGCTTCGCGCTCTTGGTGCGGTTGCGCTCCTTGGCATTGAAATGGTTCTGGCCGCCCTTGCGCGCGACAAGCTTGCCGTTCTTAGTGACGCGTACCCGCTTCGTATACGATTTGTTGGTTTTCATTGTGGTGTTGCTTCGGAAGGCTGTGGCGGCTTGGCTGACTTGTCGCGCTCTATCACGCCCGCGAAGCCCTTGGGGCTCCGCGCGACCGGTTCCGCTACCTTGTGAGGGTAGGGGATCAAGGCAAGGAATTTATCGAGGCGGGTCTTGAGGAACGCTTCCTCCATCCCCTTGTAGCGACCCTTGAGGAAGAGCTCGGCACGGACCCGGTGGCCTTCGGCGAGCCATTCGGCTGCCTTGCGGGCCTTGAGCTGCATATCATGCTCTCCGGTACCTACCTTGATCTGGACCTCCTTGGTCTCGGAAACCTTCGCCTTAGCCCTTACGGCCTTGTCCTTCTTGCTCCGTTCGTACTCGAATTTACCATAATCCATGACTTTCGCAACGGGAGGGACGGCCGACGGAGAGATCTCTATAAGGTCGAGACCGACCGCCTCTGCGGCCTTAAGAGCGTCAGCCAAGGAAAGCACGCCGAGGTTCTCTCCTTCGGCTCCTAGGACACGCAGCTCTGTGGAGCGTATCTCGCGGTTGATGCGTACGGGTTCGGTAGACACTGGCTTGTTAAGTGCAATATACCACGAAATAGAGCCTATTTGCAAGGTGTGACGATAGACGAAAAGCGGCGCCCAAAGGGCGCCGCTTCATCCTTTGCGCATTCCAAGCTATTGGACCGTCGTAGAAGCGGTAGCTTCGCTTGAAGTTGCCGCGTCTATCTTCGCGCTGAACTCAGCAAGAAGCTGGGAGAGCTCCTCGAGTTCCTCCTCGCAGTCCTCGCGCGTACCTTCTGGGGTCTGGCAGGCGATGCGGAGTTCCTCGCGCTGGGCGGCGATGCTGTCGTAGCCATCGTCGAGTACAGTCTGTACATCCTTCGGGGTTGAAAGCCAGAGGTAGCCGACGACGATAAGAAGGACGAGTAAGATGCCCGCGATGATCCATGCTGTGTTGCTTTCGCGTGTGTCCATAAGTCCTAAGTTAGGTGGTAATGCAAATGTAGAAGAGAACCCCGGTCAGGGGCTCCTCGCACCATGCGCTTTTCGTGCTGAAGCCTTCATGAAGTCGTATACTGAGTCTCATAACTTCTATGCGGAGCCGTAAGAAGGTTTGCGTCGACGATCTCATGCAAAGCGGTTACTGCTACGAACTGGTTGCTCCAGCGGGCAAGCAGTTTGATGCGCGCTTCAAGCCACAGCTAACGCCCAAAGAAATGCTCGCGCTCGGAGTCTTTGGTGGGAAATATATGACAGACTGCAAGAAAGAGTTTCCCGCTGACTGGTTTAGCAAGGCGAAACTTTGTCCCGAGCGGCACAATCCAAAGCTTAATTACTTCGGCAAGAACGCATCGCAGCCGCTCTCGGCATGGCTGGCGAAAGGATGGATATATAAGGACGATCCGCGCGGGTGGTTTCAGTGGTATTGTCGCTACTATCAAGGGCGGCGCATTCCGAAAGAGGATGAACGGCAGATAAAAAGATGGCTCGCGATAAGTAGGCATATTCGTCAGGTGCAAATTAACTGCCGCAAGGGGGATGAGACGTGCCGACCGCGCCAACGGCAAGCGATACTCCACTGGGCATACGACAGCAGGAAACTATAGGAAAAGCGGCGCCAGGGGCGCCGCTTTCGGGGTCACGTCACTATGTCGTAGCCTTCCGCCTTCGCTTTGGCGAGCCATCGGCCAGCTTCATGAGAGACAGTCGCGTATTCCTGGTGATGACCGCGCGCCGTAAAGTTAGCACAAAGCGTGTCCGCAGCATCCTTGGAAAGATCGTGGTGTGCGGGCATCGTTGACCACGTTGTGCAATTCGAGTTCGTTGGTCTGTGGATGAGCATCCATTTCATCTCAGTCATGACAGCTTCCTTTCTTTGGACATATAAGCATGCGACAGGTACTCGGTATACGGCAGTTACTCGTGGAGGCGTGGGGAATTGACCCACGAATCACTAACCGTTTTGCTCCACGTATTCGCAAAGCGCTAAGTACTCGCGACCCCGTCTCACGGTATCGTCTACTGACGATACAACGTTCCGACTGTTCAACTCCCGACGCAAGACGCGCAGGCGTCTTGCTCCACTCCACAAATAAAAATGGCCCGCGCTTATGCGCGAGCCATTTTTATTCTAGTGGAGGTGGCGGGAGTTGAACCCGCGTCCAGCCTGGCCTCAAAACCGAATCTACGACGCATAGCAACCGTTAGGCACTAGGGTAGGGTGCGAGGAACGGTTGCGAAACCACTCCTACCGGATCCCTTATTTAGCTATCTGCTCGGGAGGACAGATACCGATCTCATAGATTATTCCGCCGCACCGCCTCTACTATGAGCACTAGAGAGGGGAGACGTCGCTATGGCGAAAGCGCGAAGCTTTTACGCGAGAGCGAACGCGAAGTCCTTTGCACCGAAGTACGGAGACTTCACGCTTGTAGCTGTTTTGGCTGCAAGTTTGTGTGCCTGCGGGATTAAGCTGGTCAGCAGACTTCCAGCGCGTCGCACGAGATTCAAGGGACAGACCGTCGAAACCGGTCACCCCCGGACAGATGACGAGCGAAGGCTCGCAAGCTTTCCGGGACTACCGACCTCCTTTGAGTGCGCGGTCGGCTTCGCGCGCAGCATCTTTCTTCTTAAGGTCCTCTCGTTTATCCGCTTTTCCTTTTCCGCGCACAATTGCGACCCGCACCTTCAGGAGATTCCCTTTATTATACACCTCAATTGGCACTATTGTCAAGCCTTTCTTAGCGTCTGCGTCGCCGAGTATACGGATCTGCGCTTTGGACAGGAGGAGGCGGCGGCTTCGCTCCGGCTCGTACTCTTTATCGGTGTTCGCAGGCTGGTAGGCCGGGATGGTCGCACCTGCCAAATACGCTTCGCCGCCGCGGATGACAACGCGCGAGCCATCCAAGGAGCCGCGCTTCGCCTTGAGGGACTTTACTTCGTGTCCTAATAGCTCGATACCCGCCTCGAATTCCTCGAGACGTTCGAATTTAAGACCCGCTTTCTTATACTCGATCAAGACGCTCATATTGAGAGACTACGCGCTCCATTGTATAGTGCAAATTACATGGCATCTCCCGCATCCCCCAAGGTCCCCGACAAGAAGGGGAAGAAGAACCCAACGCGTCCCGTACGGAAGCGCTTCAGTCTATTTCCGAGCGGAGGACCCCGGGGTTTTGCCGGTAACCTCCTTTCTGCAATCATCATCTTCCTCGTCCTGATGAGTCTCTATAGCTTCGTTGCAGGAAGCACGCCGGAGACGGAGGAGATAGCGCTTTCCCAGGTCGCCGCGGATGTCGTTGCGGGCACGGTGACCGAGATACAGGTTTCGGGCGATACGCTCACACTCGTTTATGCGGACGCTACTAAGAAGGAGGCGATGAAGGATCCCTCGGCACCCATAACAGAAACGCTCACGGCATACGGCGTCACTCCCGAGCAGCTTGCGAAAGTGAAGATTGAGATAGTAGGGGAGTCAGGTTTCCAGTACTGGCTTATCGCGCTCGCGCCATTTCTTCTGCCTATCGTCTTCCTCCTCGTGCTGTTCTGGTTTTTGACACGTCAGGTGCGTGGCGCTGGGATGCAGGCCTTCACGTTCGGACAGTCGAAGGCGCGCATGATAGATCCTGCGGATAACTCGCAACGCGTGACGTTTGCAGATGTCGCCGGCGCAAAGGAAGCGAAGGAGGAATTGGTAGAGATTGTCGACTTCCTCAAGAACCCGAAGAAATTCCTCGATATCGGCGCGCGTATCCCAAAGGGCATTCTCCTTATGGGTGCCCCGGGAACCGGTAAGACGATGCTCGCACGCGCGGTCGCGGGCGAGGCGGGCGTACCGTTCTTCTCCATCTCGGGCTCCGAGTTTGTCGAGATGTTCGTTGGTGTGGGAGCGTCACGCGTGCGCGACCTCTTCCAGGTCGCGAAGCGCACGGCGCCATCCATCATTTTCGTAGACGAGATAGACGCCGTGGGACGCGTGCGTGGCACAGGGGTAGGCGGTGGCAACGACGAGCGCGAGCAGACCCTCAATCAGATTCTCGTCGAGATGGACGGCTTCGAGCCAACCGAGAAGGTTATCGTCATGGCCGCATCAAATCGCCCTGACGTGCTTGATCCAGCACTCCTTCGCCCTGGCCGATTCGATCGCCGCGTTGTTATCGACCTTCCAGACCGCAAAGACCGCGAGGACATCCTCAATATCCATGCCAGGAAGAAGCCGTTCGGCCCCGACGTTAACCTTGGCGTTGTTGCGGAGCGTACCCCGGGGTTCTCTGGCGCTGAGCTCTACTCCCTTATGAACGAGGCGGCGATACTCGCTGCGCGCGAGAGCCGCAAGGAGATAACGCAGTACGACCTCATCCGCTCAATAGAGAAGGTGATGCTGGGCCCCGAGCGCAAGAGCCACCTCCTTTCTAAGAAGGAGAAAGAATTGACGGCGTATCACGAAGCAGGGCACGCGCTCGTATCGAGCGTGCTGCCAAACGCAGACCCTGTCCACAAGATTTCCATCATCAGCCGCGGGCGCGCGGCGGGCTACACCTTGAAGCTTCCATTCGAGGACAAGAAAATGCAGTCCCGGAAGCAGTTCAAGGACGATATTGCGGCGACCCTGGGCGGCTACGTAGCGGAGGAAATGGTCTTCGATGACGTCACGACGGGTCCTTCAAACGATCTCTCAGTAATCTCGTCCTTGGCGCGCAACATGGTCGCGCGCTGGGGCATGTCGGAGAGTCTGGGTGCGGTCGCATATGCGAACGACCGCGAGTTTGGTGGTGCGGAATACTCCGAGGCAATTGCTGCGAAGATTGACGCCGAGGTATCGCGCATCATTGAGGAGGCGAAGGAGCGCGCACGCGTCGTCCTCACCGACCACCGGAAGGCGCTCGACTCTATCGCGATGAAGCTCGTTGAGGTAGAGACTATCGAGCGCGAGGAGTTCGAGAAGCTCTTGATACTCAATGGCATAACGCCGAAGGCGAAGGAGGAAGAGGGTGTCGTCATCGCGCCGGGGACCGCAGGCGGCAACGCTGACCCCCTCGCCTAAGCAGTACGTAAAAGATACGCGGCGGCCCGATACGGGTCGCCGCGTTAGTGGTCGTTAGTCAGGTGCAAGAAGCTCTGCAAGGAGTGCCATGCGTACCGGTGTGCCGTTTCGTGCCTGGGTAAAGTACCGAGCGCGCGGGTTGGTATCAACGGACGCATGAAGCTCAGACGTCCGTGGAAGGGGGTGCATGACGATGCTGTTTTCAGGAAGCAGCTCAGCATCCCGGGCAGTGAAGGTGGGTAGCTCTCCCTCCTTTTCTGTCGAATGTCGCTCCTTCTGGAAGCGTGTCAGATAGACGATGTGCGGGCCTCCGCTTGCGGAATCGCTGACGAGTCCAGGCGAAAGTGAAGTGAGGAATGCATCGCCGGGCTTTGCGCAGTCGGCTGTGCCGTCAAACCGGACGGACTCTATGCCAAGACCAACGCGCGCTGCGTATCGGTCAAGCATACGTGCGAGGGAGTGCACGGTGCGGCTCATTCGATTATCACCGCGAAACGAAACGACCAATCCCCGGGAAGGAATTAGCCCCTTTTTCGCCGCTTCCCAGATAGTGAACAGATCCAGTAGCGCTTGGGTCGGATGCTCATTATCACCGTCACCGGCGTTAATGAGCGGGACGTCAGAGACATCGGCTGCGCGCCTTGCGGACCCCGCGTCAGGGTGGCGCAGTGCGATGACATTCGCGTACCCTGAGATGACGCGTATCGAATCCTCAAGACTCTCGCCCTTGATAGCGGACGAGAATATACCAGCCTGCTCGCTCCCGATGACGCTCCCGCCGAGACGGATCATCGCGCTTTCAAAGGAGAGGCGAGTTCGCGTCGACGGCTCATAGAAGATCGTTGCAAGAATCTTCCGCGGGAAGGATGCAGCGGTTCGCTGCTTGTACCCAAGCACACGGAAGAATAGCCGGTCTAGATCAAGTACATCGAAGTCGTCTATGGTGACGATATGACGCATAGTCAGTCCTTTCTAAGGTTCACGTATCTTGCGGCACTCTAGCAGAGCCTCTGTAAAAGAGTAGCCCCGGCGCATGCGCCGGGGCTTTGTCGTTAGGAGGCGATTTGGTACCACAGCTCGTTCACGAACCCGGCTCGTGGGTCCGCGAATGCGATGACCTCGTCGTCTCGCACTTTGATCTCAAACGATGGCGTCCAGGATTTCCTGCGAAGCTCCACCATCCTCGCTGACGGGTTGACTCCGTAGAAGAGCGGTCCGTAGACCGACATGAAGCCGCTGAACGCGAGAACGCCTTTCTCATCGTCGAGCGCGCCTTCTTCGGCGAACACCTGCGCATAGAGTGAAGTCATCGCTGGAGCCGTGAACGCGCCGAACGCGCAACACGCCGCCTCCTTGTTCTTCTTAAGATGCGGCGCCGAATCGGTGCCAGCGAAGAAGCGGGAAGACCCAGATGTCGCAGCGCGCCGGAGCGCGACGCGGTCGTTGTGCGTCTTTACTATAGGCATACACACGCCGTGCACTCGGGCACCGCCGCGGAACAGATCTGCTGCCGTGAGCATGAGATGCTGCGGTGTGATTGTTCCGGCGATCATCCCGGCGATGCCGTTCTCGACCGCTTCGACACCTTCCTTGGTAGAAAGATGCTCGAGCACGATCTTGAGTCCGGGATGATCACGCTGCAGCTTCGGCAACTCTTCGAGCATGTAGATGCGCTCGCGGTCGTGCTGCGGGACCTCGATACCGTCCCACACGGTCACTTCGCCATGGATACAGAGCGGCATGCCGATCTGTTCCATCATGGTGAGTGTCCGGTGGACCTTCCGCATATCGGTGACGCCATCGGCGGAGTTGTGCGTCCCGCCGCGCGGGTAGGTCTTCACGGCGTATGCGAGGTGGCCGCCGTCGTACCGGTAGGCATGCATCACGACGTCGGGCCCCAGCTCATCCGTCAGGTAGAGGGTCGGGAGGAGCTGGAAATCCGGATTCACCGCGCGCGCTTCCGCGAGCACTTCTGACCGATACTCGGCAAGAGAGCGGAGCTTCGTGATAGGCGGCTTCAGATTCGGCATGGCGAGTGCGATATCGCACACCGCCGCGGTGTAGGGAACGACGACCTTCAGCATATCGCCGTCGCGGAAGTGCGCGTGCATATCTGCAGGGGCGCGTATGACGACTGAATCAAGGGGCATGGAATTCTCCTTCAGGTTTCCGGGGTCACCCTAGCACGGGCGAGCGTGGCGGTAAAAGGAAAGGGCGGCCCGTGGGGCCGCCCTCGTTTATGCATACTTCGCCGCGATCTTAGGGTACTCCGATACGAACTCTTGGAGGATGTCAGAGAAGATACGCGGATTCCTGGTGCGGTAGTTCTCGGTACCGACCTGTGTGCCGTCGGCACCCGCCATCAGGTGCGTGACAAGCGATTCCGCATCGCGGATGCCGCCGACTCCGATGACGTCCATGGACTTGGGAAGCTGGCGTCGCGCCTGACGCACCTGGCCGGCTGCGATAGGAAGCATGTACATGCCGCTCACGCCGCCAAGACCATCGTTCGGGTCTATAGCGTCGCGCTTGTTCTTCCCATCGTACAGATAGCCATTCGGGAATGTGTTCGAGCAGACGACTTCTTGCACATAGTCCCTCGCCTGCACAATCGCCGCGAGGACTTCCTTGAGAAGTCCCGGGTCCGAGATGGGCGAGAGCTTCACCGCGAGGCGGAATTTTTCCGTCCCCGAGCGGATGGCGAGGATGCCGCGCACCACGCGCTTGGGGTCGAACGACCATATCGTTTGTTGCTTGCCACCCTCGATGTCGTTGGGGCAGCCGAAGTTCGCCTCGATAGTCGAGGCCCCGGCGCCGTATGCAGCGGAAGCCAGGATAGCGAGACCTTCCGGACTGTTTGATGCGATGCTGACGCGCAAGGTCTTGCCGCTACGCTTTGCGATCTCTGCGCATGCGTAGATTTCGCTGTTCACGTAGCCGAGCCCGCGGTTTGGCATGCCGAGCGAATTGATACCGCCTGGGTCCTGATTACCGGGACCAAACCAGTGGTCGCGCCCGCCGTTCCCAGGACGAACCTCGGTGGTGAATGAGCCAACCGTAATCTCGGTCAGCGCTTTCGAGAGCGCGAGCTTGCCGACGTCTTCGCGAGAACGAGCCGTTCCGGCGGCGTTCATGAATCGCCACGGTTTCTTTGCCATAGAACCTCCTAGTACTTCGCCCATTAGGGACGAGCTTCCGGGCGCACTCTAGCAGACTCCTTATATATATGCGAAACGCCGCCTGGTGTGCCAGGCGGCGTTGAGACTAGAGGAGCGAACCGTCACCCGCGGGTGGTTCGTTCTCGCTGTCGATGAGGTGGTAGAGCACCCCGGTCGAAAGCCAGAGCGCTGTCGCAATCCAGAACAAGGTCCACTGACCGAGTGTCAGGCCGGCGAAGATGCCGATAGCGACAAGCACGAACTCGATTGCGCCGATGAAAACGAAGGCACGCGCGGTAGACCGGAATTCGTCGTCCTTCTCGACTGAAAGCGCCGAGAAAATCCATGTGCCCGCCGCAAAGGCGAGATAAGCGCTAAGCGCGACAAGCTCGATGACGTAGATGAGCACGCGTCCGACGAGCGAGCGGCGTCTGCCGCCGTAGGTTGCATCTGCCATGATTACCTCCCAAAAGGTACTCGACCCTTACAGGTTCTTCCTGGAAGATAGCACGAGTCCAAAAATAATGAAGCGTGGCGCGTTGAACACTCGAGAAAGCGCCTGTCCCTAGGGACAGGCGCTTTGTTTCTTCTCTTGCGTTTGCTTCTTGAGCAAGGCTTCGATGCGTCGCACCAGGCTTTCCATCGGTTCAGACGGATGATTGCTCTTCCGACTGAGCTCCTCGGCTCGCAGCGCGTATTTCTTCCAGAACTCCGGGCACTCATTCATAGGCATGACTCCTGCCCGCACTCGCCGTGTATAAGGATAGCATCGGCGCGGCTTCGACATGTCGTCATGAATAATTCCTACTGCGGCTTGGACTTTGTCGTCACGCATAAATCTCTGCTGAGATTTTGCGCGACCCCGCCTCGCGCCGTCGCGCTCCGGCTTGGACATGTCGTTTGATACTTGTCGCCACGGTTTGCGGCTATATTCGTTCATTCTTCCGAATCTAGCTCGCAACCTCGGCCCCACCTCAGCGCTACGCGCTTCCGGTCTGGACAAACGAGAAGACCTGCGCCCCGCAGGCCTTCTCTGTTTGTCCACCCGCTTGGACTCGAACCAAGGACCGCGGAGGTATAAGCTCCGTGCTCTAACCAACTGAGCTACGGGTGGATATAGGGAGACTGTAGCGCACTCTTATTCCGGATGCATCTCGGTCGCGGCGCGGTGGGCGAGGGCAGCTAATAAGGGATGCCGTTCTAGCCCGGGATCCTTCTCCACCATTACCCTCGCTTCCGTACGAGCCGCCTCGACCATGCGCATGTTCTTAAGGGCTTCCATGGCGACATCCGATACACCCCACTGGCGTGCGCCGTAGAGTTCTCCTGCGCCGCGGAGTCCGAGATCGTACTCAGCAAGTTCGAACCCGTCCTTAGCGGTAGTGAGCGCTTTTAGTCGGTCCTTGGTCGCTTGTCCGTACGTCTCGGGAAGCGCGAAGCAATAGGACTGATGCGTCGAGCGAATGACGCGGCCCCGGAGCTGATGGAGCTGCGCGAGTCCGAAGCGTTCCGCGCCTTCTATCAATATGACCGTCGAGTTAGGCACGTTCACCCCGACCTCAACCACAGAGGTCGCGACCAGGATGTCGATGTTCCCTCGGGCGTATGAATCCATCACTTCTTCTTTCTCTGTCGGCTTCATCTTGCTGTGGAGTATCCCTATGGAGGAAGAAGGGAACACTTCGCGTTTTAGTCGCTCTGCTTCCGCCTTCACAGACTTCGCCTGAAGGGCGAGTTCTTTAGCCGGATCCGGCTCGTCGATGCGCGGGCAGATGACGTACGCCTGATGTCCTTTCGCGAGCTCCTCGCGCACACGCACGTACGCTTCTTCGCGGTTCTCCTTCGGCAAGGTCTTCGTAATGACGGGCTTACGGCCTGCCGGCATCTCGTCAAGTACGGAGAGGTCGAGATCGCCATATAACGTGAGTGCCAAGGTCCGGGGGATAGGTGTCGCCGTCATCGACAATAGATGCGGCGCGATCTTGTCTTTGCGGACCAACGACTGCCGATGGATTTTCCCGAAGCGATGCTGCTCGTCGATGATGGCGTACGCGAGATTCTCGAACTCCAAAGATTTCGATATGAGCGCGTGCGTACCGATAACTATCGGTATCTCTCCATTGGCGACCCACTTCTTAAACTGTGCGCGCGAGACCTTGGTCGACTCCTCGCGGTTCACTTTTGACGGGAACTTGCGGCATTCGCTTCCCGTGATGAGGCCGATCGGTATCGGGTGTTCCTTGAAGTAGGAGACGAACGTAGAGAAATGCTGCTTCGCGAGAATCTCGGTGGGGCACATATACGCGACCTGCAGGTGTCCTGCCTCGCGCCTCTTTAATACTCCTGCGGCACCCGTACCCTCTATCGCGGGGCGCGATGTGGCGACAAGATACGCGGTCGCCGCCGCGACCGCGGTCTTTCCGCTTCCGACATCACCCTCTAGAAGCCGGGTCATCGGGTGCGGACGCGCGAAGTCTTCGAGTATCTCGTCTATGGCACGCTGCTGCGCGTTCGTAGGAGGGAAGGGGAAGGACGCGACGAAGTCGGCAAGGGGTCGCTGTGCGACGTCGACCGGGAGCGCTCGCTCCTTGCGCGTCTCCTCCTTCCGGAGGTTGACGCCAAGCTGTATGCCGAACACCTCCTCGAACGCGAAGCGCTTGCGAGCGATATCCGCATCCTCTTTCTTCTGCGGAAGGTGTATCCAGACGAGCGCGGAGGAAACGGAGGGAAGGTGGTAGCGCTCGCGCAGGTCTTCCGGAAGCGGGTCCTCTACGCGCTCCAAGGCTCCCGCTTCGAGCGCACGGCGGACGGCGTGTGTAAACCACAGTGACGAGATGCCCTTGCTCTCGGGATATATCGGATGCAGCGTCGTCTCATCCTCTGCATCTCCTTTAGCAAAGAGCGTGTCGTGAACCTCGTCCGGAGATATCGGCGTGCGGTCTATCGAGGGGTTCGCAAGATACGCTTTCGCGCCCGTTCCCGCGACGCGTCCGGTGACGCGTACGACCATCCCATCCGTAAGCGTCTTCGCGATGTAGGGCTGGGAGAACCACATCATCTTTATCTTCCCGGCGGCGTCATGGAGCCAGGCTTCTGCGACCGGACGCCGCGACTTCCATGTCTTACGCACGTCCGGCTTTCGAATGGTGCCAAATAGAGTGACTTCTGTACCTGGAGTAACAGAAACAGTCGTCCCGGTCGGTCCCGCCGCCTCATAGCGTGCAGGGAAGTGATAGAGAAGGTCGCGCACGGTACGAATACCGAGTTTCGTAAGTGCGCGTCTCTGGTCCGACCGTAGCCGGGTGAAATGCTTCTCTACGGGATCGCCAGGCTGCATGCGGCCAGTATACCCAGCACCTTTCACCGCAGATAGGCGCGCTCGCTTTTCGCATAAGACTGGTATTCGCACTCATGGCCGACGGAGAATAAGGAAGAGGTGCTGGGTATATATAAAGAAGACGGGCGGGAACCAGAGGTTCCCGCCCGCGTGTTGTATGCGTCGAAGCGCAAGGTTCAGGCGAAGAGATAGTCAGCCGACGCCGACGCGATGTCGACGTGGAAGGCATCGGTCGTGAGCGCGAACTCGTCGGCGCTTGCGACCTTGCCTTTGCCGTCCTGCTCGTACATGTCGGAGGAGAACCAGTCCTGCTGATTGAGCCAGTCGACGGACTCGATCTGGACTCCGCGCAGCACCAGGACATCGCGGTCGCCGGTGGCATCCGTGAGGATAAGCCTGTCGGAGTGACGCGGGTCGATCGCGACCTGGTCGGGCGTGTAGCCGAACAGATTGAACGTGTCGCCTTCTTCGGGATTGAACCCGATAATATGCGACACCCCATTCCTTTCGCCCATGTCAGCCCACATCGAGTACCCATCGGCGCCGTCGCCACCGATGGCGACGACTCCGGCGCCGAAGTTGATGCCGTCATAGCCGGCGCCGCCTTCGACTCGCACGATGCCGGACAGGATGACGAAGGCGTCGTTGCCGTCACCGCCGAACATGCGCGCGGAGCTTCCTTCGAAGCGCAGGTAATCGTGACCCGCGCCGCCTTGCATGACGTCATTGATGCCAGAGCCGTAGAGCTCATCGTCGCCGTAGCCGCCATTCAGGCGGTTGGTGCCGTTGTTGCCTTGAAGCTCGTCGTCACCTGATCCGCCAAGGAGCGTGTCGTTGCCGTTGCCGCCGGAGACGAAATCGTCCTCGGAGCCGGCGTCGACGAGGTCGTTGCCGTTCCTGGCGAAAATCCAATCCTCGCCGAAGGAGCCGTAGACGATGTCGTGCCCGGCGCCCATATAGATGTCGTCGTCGCCCGCGCCGGCCTTCACCGTGAAGGACATCGAGGTCGAGGAGCCGAGGTTGAGGTAATCGCCCTCGTGCGACAGCGTGATGAGGGCGCGAACGATAGCCTCCGTCACCGGCACCGCGATGGGGGCCGGCGAGGACACGGTCACAGGGGTCGACATCGTGTAGTTCGCGACAGAATAGCTGAACATCTATCTCTCCAATCTGAATGAGAACAATAGCCCGTACGTCCCTCGTGGGGAGGGTACATTGGCTCGTATAAGGATAGCATATAATTTACATACTGTCAATATAGTGCTGAAACACGCCACCCCTTACTTATTCCTTCATCCAACGCCCCGCATAGTGTTGTCATGAACAGAAGCTTTCGTCGTCACCTCTAGTACACTGGTACTTATGAAAAAGATCATCACGCTTCTCGCCGCAATCGCATTCACGTTCGTTGGGTCGCTTCCGGTTGCGGCTGCGTCCGCCAAGAGTCAGGTGCCGGAGGCGATTTCCGCGAGCGAGCTTCAGGCGAAGTACGCGGCCGCTCTCACTTCGGGAGAGAAGGTACGCATCCTCATCGTTCCAGGACACGAGCCGACACTCGGCGGAACGGAGTACGAAGGATTCTATGAGCGCGAGATGGTCCTCGAGATCGCGGAGAAGCTCGCCGGTAGCCTCTCTGCGAACCCTCGGTTCGAGGTATTCACGACGCGCACGATTAGCGGTTGGAATCCGGAGTTCGCGAGTTATTTCAAGAAAGGGGAAAGGAAGACTAAGAAATTCGTCGCTGATCAAAAGAAGCTTTTCGAGAAGAAGGTGAAGAAGGGCGACATAGAGGAGCGGACAGAGGAAGTGCCGCATGCGACCGCCCGTAACGACATCGCGCTCCGCCTGTACGGCGTCAACCGATGGGCGAATGAAAACGGCATCGATCTTCTCATCCATCTCCATATCAACGACACCGGCGGCGGGGAAGCGCTCCGCAACAGTACCTCTGGATTCGCGATATACGTGCCTGACGCAGGATACGGGAACGGCGAAGCATCGCGCGAAGTCGCAGAGCCTATATTCGCGCGACTCGGCGCGATAGCGGCAACGTCGACGCTCCCGATCGAAAACCAAGGAATAGTCGAGGATCAATCACTGATCGCGATAGGCGCATATGATTCGTTGGCGGCGCCATCGGTTCTCATCGAATACGGATACATCACGGAGCCTAAGTTCCTCCACATCGAGACACGACGCACGGTGTCTACCGATCTCGCGTACCAGACGTATCGCGGTGTGCAGGATTTCTTCAAGCAACCCGCTCCGGTAACGCACCCGAGCCTGGTGCTTCCGTATGCATGGGTGGAAGGGAAGCACGCTGAAGGAGCGTCTGTGCAGACCTATGCGCTCCAGGTCGCGCTCCGTTCGCTCGGCTTCTACCCGATTTCCGGAAAGACGCTTACGGAGTGTCCGATTTCCGGTATTTGGGACGAATGCACGACGAGCGCGCTCAAAGCCTTCCAGGCCTCGCGGACTCTCACGCAGACAGGAGAGATAGGTCCTGCGACGAAAGCCGCTCTTACTCAGGCAGGCGTATAGTGTCGCGTATATAGTAGCTATTTCGTCCGCTCGAGCGGTCCTTAGCGACGAAGTGCGAGCGCGGATGCGCTCGCACTTCGTTTTTATCCCATAGGTATGCGCTCGTTTGTCCACAGTACATTTGTGTGGAGAGCAGACATTGCTTGGTATCGTCTAGAACAAGCAGGGGGCAAACCATTACTCGGTTTCGCCTTACCAATGTCTACTCTAAAACGTGCGCTCATCGTCCTCGTCTTTGCATTTTGCGTACCCCAAGTATCGTTTGCAGCCTCTCCCTCGATTTCAGAACTCGAGAAGCTCTTGCGTGATCTGACCGAGCAGATCGAGCAGCTTCTAGCGCAGCGGGGGAATGACCCCGCGGAGATTTCAATGACCTCACCGGAGGACGGTGATTCGTTCGCATACGGCGACCGCATGAAGGTAAGTTGGCGTGCAGAGAATGTTCCGAAGAAAAGCGAGGTGTGCGTGTCGCTTGTTTCAAACGATGTCGATGGCTCAAGCAGTCCATTCTCGTCAGGCGACGGCTGCAAGAAGGCAAAGAACGGGACATCATCGGTAACAGGCAAGATCGATGACGACCTCGACTCGGGACTCTATGACGTTATCGTCAGCTTAAAGACATGGGGCGGCTGGACGATTACGGGGGACGCGGTCGACGATATTCGCATCGATGACGAGCAGGATTTGGATGAGGACTATGAAGAGGACGAAGATCGCGGAGATGACGACGACCTCGAGTACGAACTCGTTTCGCGCACATACGACGAAGGAGATGCGCTCGCCGAAGGTGCAGACATAGACGGCATGTACCTCCGCGTAAAGAACGAGGGAAACCGCGACGTCACGATATATCCTGACGACGAGTGCCAGGTGTACTACGAGATTCGTCGCCAAGGTTCTGATAGCCTCGTCTATTCTTCGCAGGACGAAGATGAATGCGAAACGTATCGCAGCGCATCAGACGGTGCCTCCTACACCATAGAGGATGGTGACGATATCGAACTCGATGTATCACACGATGAGGATGATTATCACTTGTCGCTCGGCGTCTATAGATTGATCGGATACCTCGCAGGGTACGGCAGCGACTCCTTCCGATTTGAGGTGAAAGATGCGGACGGGTACGGACTTGGCGATCTCGAGATATACGTCGATGGCGACCGTGAAGTAGACCGTGACGATCGAACAAGAAGTGAGGCTGAGAATGAATGTGATGCAGTTGCGGATGCGAATCCTACCTCCGCCATACGTTGCGAATGGGACGACACGGTCATATATGAACGCGCAGAAGGGGAGGCGCGCGGGACCTACATCGCGTACAAGGACAACGTCGAATTCGTCCGTACGGAGAACGTGACGCAGGCGGAGGCAATCGCGAGCTGCAAGACGAGCATTACCGCTAACCCAGGCAAGAGTTTCAAATGCACCTGGAACGGTGCGACGGTCCATACCGGCATCGTGTACAAGGTGACCGTGTCGAGCCCGAACAGCGGAACCTACGCGGCAGGCTCACCGATATCGGTAAGCTGGACGAGCCCATCAAGTTTCCCGTCAGACAGTATTCTTTGCGCGACCCTCGTACAGGGAACGAATGAGACGGCTGTCGGCTCATGTGTGACAGGCGCGAAGGCGTCCGGAACGATAGCGGGTACAATCTCTTCGAGACTCTCCGGGAGTTATTACGTACGTGTTGCAGTTGCCTCAAAGAGCGCAACCCTTCTCGCCAGCGACTCGAGCACGAACGCGCTCACTATTACGAAGGCGCAGACGAGCTTGCTTGACCGTGTACTAGGGCGCCTCATGGCGGGTGTAGGGCAGGTGCTTGGTGCTTCGACCATGACTCTTACGCGCGATCTTACGATAGGATCCTCCGGCGCTGATGTAACGGCACTACAAAAGTGGCTTTATGCAGAAGGCTACATGACGCAGAAGGATACCGGGTATTTCGACCTAAAGACCCAACTTGGTGTCATGTCAGTCCAGCTAAAGTACAGCATCGCGCCTGCTAACGGATTCGTGGGCGTTATCACGCGCGCTAAAATCAATGCGCTTATGGCTGCGACGCCCGCGCCTTCATCAACGAGTCTCTCGTTTGCCGCTGACGATCCATGGGTGAATGAGGGTCGATTCATACAGGGGGATACGAGTGACCCGACCGTGGACGAAGAGATATTCGCACTTGAGGCGACTGCAGGACCAGGAAACGACATCACAGTTGATTCTCTACCCGTGACTTTTTCCCTTACCGGGGTTTCGAAGCTTGCCGACATGTTCTCGTCTCTCCGTCTCCTTGCTGACGGCGAAGAAATAACGAGCGTAACGCCGTCGGGTACTTCAAAGACGGTGGTCTTCAAGGATCTCGATCACACTATCGAAGCAGGGGAGCGCACGAGCTTCTTCATCTTCGCTGACCTTAAGCCGCTTGCAGGGCTGTTCGCCAACGGCGGTACGTTCAGACTAAACTTTGGTGAGACACAGACGGACTCTGCTAGTTTTCTCGCAACAAACGAAGCAGGCACGAAGCTGACTGACGCACAGATCATGGGTGGAGCTTCAGCAGGAGAATTCGCGGTAAGTGCCGCCGGCATCCTTGCCGACTTCATCGCTGCGAGCGAGACAGTGACAGAAGGTTCAGTAGGGGATACGGGCACCTTCACGATTACCTTCGAGGTAACCGCGATAGGCTCTGACGTATACATTCCGAGGTCAGCAAACACGACCGGCACTCCAGGTGTTCTGTATCGAGTCGTGGGTTCATCCGCGGCGAGCGCACAAAAGAGCGCTGTACTCGATAGCTCAGGCGACTCATCTGGCGCGGATTACATCGTCGACGAAGCGGATAGCGAGGAATTTGATCTGACGGTCATCGTCACCCCAACCGTTACTGGCGAGTATAGCGTTACTGCAGATAAACTTTTCTATCGCACCACATCTGGTGGAGCGCTTTCAAGTGTTACTCTTGCGGACTTCGAGACCGATGACGTCCTGCTTACGGTAGGCGGGGGTACACCATCGTGCATCCTCTCAGTATCTGCAACGACGATCGAAGCGGGAAAGAATTTTACGCTTACCTGGACGAGCGAAAACGCAACGAGCGCATCTCTAAACCTCGGAGTCGGTGCTGTTGCGGTGCGTGGCTCGCGTACCATGTCGCTTACAGAGGAGGGTCCAACCCAGGCCGAGCTTACGGTTACCAATGCAGGAGGCACAAGGGCCACTTGCGAGGCATGGTTCCTGATATCGAAACCAATCAGTGCTGGAGTTGCGTACGAAGCAGCGTCACTAAACGCAACGACACCAACGCCAACCATTAAAGGCAGCGCGACCTATGTCGTGAAGAACTTCAAACTTACTGGCACGCGTGCGGACGGCACGAATGCGTTCACCTCGAAGACCGTGAAGCCGTCGACCGATGGTAAATGGTCGGTAACACTCAAGGCTCTTAGGAACGGAACCTACACACTCGGCGCTGTCGGGACAAACGGAAGCAAAATTGAAGGCCGTGCAACTCTCGTGGTGAATGCCGAGGTGACGTATCGCGCTGTTCTCGACGGAGTCGTCGCGGATGAGATCAAGGGTCTTACCGAAGAAGAAGCACTTGCTCGCTGTAAGGCCACCGCGGACGAGAACAGAGCAAAAAAGATTCACTGCGTATGGGACGGCAAGAAGATATATGAGCGTGGAGGGGCCGCTGCGTACGAAATGTATGTCGACGGAGTGCTCAAGGTGTCGATTGCGCTTGCATCAAAGAGTGGAGCAGAGAAAAATTGTAAAGCGCAGGTCACGAAGTATTCCACGAAGCCCGTCAAATGTACCTGGAACGGAGAGGTCTTTTATGACGAGCCTGCGATAGGTTCATCGACTGCCTCGACCACCGCAATGTATCGCGCGCCGAGCCGCCTCATGAGCCTTGTCGCCGGAGTCGGTACGGTGCTTACCGAGATTCCGAAGAACCTGTTGAAAATCTTCAGGTTCCAATAATCTCCGGCAGGTAGAAGAGAAAAGCCGTCCCCAGGGGCGGCTTTTCCCTGTTTGGTACTATGGCCGGATGAAAGCAGAAAAGAAACGGATACTCGCGGCCTATAAGAAGCAAGGCAGTCGCATAGAAACAAAAGCGAGGACGCGGCTTAAGGATCGGAAGGATTTTTCGCTGTGGTACACGCCGGGAGTGGGCGTGGCAGCGACACATTTAGCCGAGCATCCGTCTGATGCGCGCTCGATGAGTGTGAAAAGAAATTCCATCGCGATTGTCTCTGATGGTACGGCAGTGCTTGGGCTAGGTGACATTGGTCCCTATGGAGCTCTGCCGGTCATGGAAGGTAAGGCACTCATATTTCGAGAGATGGCCGGGATAGATGCGTGGCCATTGGTTCTTGATACCAAGGACCCAGATGAGATTGTCAGAATTGTAAAGGCGATAGCTCCTGGCTTCGGAGGAATCAATCTTGAAGATATCTCTGCGCCACGTTGTTTTGACATCGAGAGAAGGTTGCAGGATGAACTTTCGATACCGGTGATGCACGACGATCAGCACGGCACCGCGGTCGTGGTTCTTGCCGGCCTCATGAACGCGGCGAAGGTGGTGAAGAAAGATTTGAAGAAGCTCAAGGTCGTCATCTCAGGCGCTGGGGCCGCCGGTGTCGCGATCGCAAAGCTCTTGCTTGCTTCCGGAGTGAAAGACCTCATCGTGCTCGACCGGGCAGGAACCATTCACGCTGGCCGACCGGACCTTCCGGAGCAGAAGCAGGAACTCGCAACTCACACCAATCCTCGAGGAGTAGTAGGCGGACTCGCTGAAGCGCTTACCGGTGCGGACGTGATAGTTGGCGTATCTGGTCCAGGACTTATGACCGCTCATGACGTAAGAATCATGGCGGATGATCCTATCGTGTTCGCGCTCGCGAATCCTGTTCCAGAGATTCTTCCGGAAGAAGCGAAAAAGGGCGGTGCAAAAGTTATCGCAACTGGTCGGTCTGATTTTCCAAATCAGCTTAATAACGCACTGGTGTATCCGGGAATATTCAGAGGCGCTCTCGACAAGGGGGTTACAAAAATTACGGAAGAAACAAAGGTGCGTGCAGCTCGGGCACTCGCGGCGCTCGTCGCAAAACCTTCCGCAGAGAAAATCATTCCAGGACTCCTTGATAAACGTGTAGTGAAAGCGGTTGCGCGCTCGGTGCGATAATGGATGCATGAAGCGAAGCGCGCCATCGAGTCTCTACCAGTTCTTCATCACGCTGCCGGACCGGTTCTATCCCTTTCGAACAGAGGTAGAAGGACGCTGGGTACGAGGTCTTCGTGCCTACGAGAAGGCGGTGGCTCGTCACGAGCGAAAGTATGGGCACGGTCACATCGGCTACGGACTGAATTGCTACCGAAGCTGCTTTCATGTGCTCGGCTCGATTGTCCTTATCGTCATTGCCACCTTTGTCGCGAAGAACTACTTCGGAAGTGATGCTGCGCTCTATATCCTGCTTGCGCTCGTTGTTGTAGGCATGGCATTCCAAGAGTTCTATCTACATCCGAAGCGATACCGGCAGCTCCGCAAAAAGGGAGTGCTCGATTGGCTTTCGTGGACGGTGCCTATCGGGGTGTATCTTTACTTCTTTATATAAAAGCGAGCCGCGTCATAGACGCGGCTCGAAAGTTAATGGGCGGCCATGAGCCCGGCAAGAACGGATTCGGGACCCACAAGTCCGGGGAACGCTTCGTCGCCTACGATTACCGTGCGGGGAGCCCGGCATGGAGGCTTGAATCGGTAGAACCCTGGACGGTTGGTGGGCGTAAGCCTACGGTGCACCCACGTGAGTGACTCGTCTGCGAATTTCTCACCGACCCGATTCCCCGTGAGGTAGGGCGCGATGCGTGAGCCGCCAGCAAGCATAAAGGTGCTATCGGCGCTGTCTCCTGCGTAGAGCCCACTTTCCAGGTCTGTGAGCGTGTCACCTGCAACAAAAACGCGAAGCGAGTGCGCCTTAACGCCGGACGCGCTGGAGATCTCTCGGATGATGTGCTCGATCGCTTGGTGCTTGCGCGCCTTGCGCGGCATGAGATAGATCACGTACCTGCCTTTATCCGGGTGGCTCTCATCGACTATCGTCATCGATGTAAGTACATCAAGGCGAAGGTCGTGAGAAACCATTGCTTTCGGGATGATACCGCTCCTCATCATGTCTCTGAGCTCAAGAAGCGCGTAGCGCACTCGACGCATCTCGGAAAACGCATGCAACCCTTTGAATTCGAGCTGTATGCGATAAGGAAGCGGTTCGACATCCGTAACGCCCTCACGGTAGTTCTTCGTGGACTCGATGGGCGCTCGGTATTTCCATGCATCGATGGCGCGCAGTATCGAGCGTGCATGGAGTCGCCACTCACGCATCGCCGGAACATAGACTTCGTCTTCCCGGTATCCGCACTCATGCCGCACGTGGATACCGACGCCGAAGCTGTTGATGATGTCCGGATCGCGCAGATGCTTGAAGAATGGATGATCGTCGTCAGGGATGGTCATGCACCGTCCTGATGCATCCAAGCCCCATTTCTGGGCCCCGCGCTCAAAGCCCTGAGCACTCGAGAGCGCGAACGACTTGGCGGTCATGACCATCTCGGTGGTGCGCGCGGTCGATATGACCGTGACCCCGGTTTCCTTGGCGTAGGCTCTCACGGCACTTCGGGCAGCGAGCTCGCTTTCCGTTGCCTCGTTCCTGCCGTTTATCATCGTGCCGTCAACGTCGAGCACCGTTATGGTTGCGCCCGGTACGAGATTCCGGACCGCTTCGGATCCGGTATATACGCTATGCATCTGGTCCCCCTAGGACAGTGGTGAAGTAAGGTACAGCCGGACTGCACTCTATATATAGGAGGGTGAGGGATTTATGAAGAGGGCTGGGGGAGGGATTCGGCCAAGAACATTTTGACTTGCCGTCGCTCCGACTTTCGAATCCTGGATTCGGTCACAGATAATTTCCTCGTCGCCACTCGGAAATTTCCGCGACCCCGCCTCGCGGTTTTGCCTGCTGGCAAAACATCGCTCTGGCTTTCGAATCCCTCCCGTCTCGCTTGCGCGAGACCGCCGCGTTCCGCGGCGCCTCCGCAAATGAAAAAGACTGCCGCAGGGCAGTCACTTTCATTTGCGGAGGGGGAGGGATTCGAACCCTCGATACGGGTATTAAACCGTATAGCGGATTAGCAATCCACCGCTTTCAGCCGCTCAGCCACCCCTCCCGTGTCGGTCATCCTAGCTTAGGTTCCGCTCTTTTCCAATGCAGGAGCGCAAGCGCTATAGCAATACCGGCGATTGAGAGATCGCGGAACAATACCTCGAATTGCACGGGGTTGGTAACGACGATGAATACGAGGATAAGCGCCGAGAGGGCAGCCGGCACCGCGATGCGACGCCCCGAGAGAAGCCAGAACGCAAGCACTATCTCTACAGCACCAAACAGGTGCAAGAGTACCTCGTTTGAGAAGGGCCAGAGCGCTGCCGCGAGCGCCGGGATGTACCCGAGCCATGACAAGGGCTCAAACCATGCATGTACCGCAGGGTAGAGCAGAGAGAATGCGAGCGCGAGCCGGAGGACGAAATCTGCGTGCCGAAGAGCCATACCAATACTGATTGAGACTATCCTAGCACTCCCTCATGAAGGATTGCTGTGCCCGGTTAGTACAAAACAGCATAATGTCCTCGCTTCGGACATTCTTGATGACCAAGCGTTCGTTCCTATATTGCGTATTTAGTAGGAAATGTACGACTGACATAGGAAGCAATGCAGTTTTGTCCTACCGGGTGTGGAAACATTACGCGTATGCGAGCGCGATAGGGTAGAGGTGCACCGCGCCCGCGCGCTTTAAGGAGAGTATCGCTTCCCGCATCGTTGTTCCGGTAGTGATGACATCATCGAGGACAACGTAATGGATAGCAGGATCACACGTTTGTGAAAGGAATGCGCCGCGCAGATTCCTAAGCCGCTCCTTTCGTCCCAGTCTGGCCTGGTGTTCAGACTCGCTTTGTCGAGTGAGTAGTTTGGTCTCGAGGGAAAAGCGTGCGTCTCGTCGTTTGTGGAGTGCTTCGCGCGCAATGCGCTCGCACTGATTGAATCCGCGCTCCTTAAGCCTTCGAGTGGAAAGCGGGATGGGTATGATGACGGCGCCAGGGAGTGTCTTCTCAAGATGTTCAGATACGAGCGCGCCTAAGAGCGCTTGCGCACGTTCGTCGCCGCGGTACTTCGCAGAGCGAACAAGCGCGGCGACTGTCGGATGCTTAAAAGGAAGGAGTGCCGAGGTTAGCGGATCAGTCGCAGGAAGTTGCTTCGTATCCAGGAGCGTCCGCAGCATTTCCGGAGTCGCCGAAGCTGCAAGCATAGCGTCGGAGGTCCTTGGGAATAGGAAATCGAGTACAAGCGAGAGGAGTCGCATGGCATTAGTATCAGGTGCTTTTCACGCTCATGCGGCACAAGCTGCGTGGTATTGGGTATAATGGCGGCATGGGTCTCTTTGATTCGCTCTTCAGCGGCTTTTCCAAGAAAAAAAGCCGAAGCGTACTCGGCGTCGACATCGGGTCGTCGTCCTTGAAGGTCGTGCAACTCAGGAAGGATGGAGGCGCTGCCATACTTGAAACGTATGGAGAGCTCGCGCTCGGGCCCTACGGAGGCAAGGAGGTTGGTCAGGCGACGAATCTCCCTGCGGCAAAAGTTGTAGAGACGCTCACGGATCTCATGCGGGAAGCAAATGTCACTACAGCGGACTCCGGAGTCTCAATACCGTTCTCTCGGACCTTGATTACGCTTGTCGAGCTGCCGCGTCGGGAAAGTCCCGAGGAGCAGAAAACCGTTATCGAGCTTGAGGCCCGGAAGTACATTCCGGTTCCGTTCACAGAAGTTCAACTCGACTGGTTCATGGTGCCAAGCGCGTCGACCGCAGTACCCGGTCAGACGACAGTGCCCACCCAAGGTGAGAAGGTGAAGGTGCTTCTCGTTGCTGTGCACAACGACATGCTTTCACTACTTGAGGGAGTGGTGCGAGGCGCACAGCTTGCAGCCTCTTTCTATGAGATAGAGATTTTCAGTACGATACGTTCCGTCGTCGATGAGCCGGTGAAGCCAGTCATGGTGCTCGATATAGGGGCTTCTGCGACCAAGGTGTATGTAGTCGAGCATGGTGTCGTCGCGCTTTCTCATACGATTCCGTCGGGCGGCCAGGACGTAACGCGCGCGATTTCATCGGCACACGGACTCTCCATCGACCAAGCAGAGAGTCTAAAGAAGGAACATGGATTCCGCGGAACGCCCACAAAGGGATATGAACGCAAGACCGTCGAGCTCGTGTTCTCGCGCATATTCGATGAAGCGCGACGTGTCCTCTCGCAGTTCGAGACCGCAAACCAGAAAGCTGTTTCATCGATTGTGCTTACCGGTGGTGGGGGAGTTACCAAAGAACTCGCCGAATTCGCCAAGACCGTATTCCAGGTTCCGGTTGCGCTTGCTGATCCATTCGGAAAAACCGAGGCGCCTGCCTTCATGCGTCCGGTTCTCGAGGAAATTGGTCCTGAATTCGCCGTCGCGGTCGGCCTCGCTTTGCGCAAACTTGAAGAGTTCTGAAGCGGCGCTGTGCATAACTCCACTATCGTAAGCAATTAAGCGGCTATACTGACTCTCGTGGCCGTTCCTCCAACAATCCCCACATCATTCGTGCCGAAGCAGCCGGTAGAGATGCATCCGCGTCATACCGAGTCGAGCGGCAACATGTTCCTCGTCATCGGGTTCGTCGTTATTGGCGTTGCCCTCCTCGCGTCAGCAGGCGTATTTGGATACGAGTCGTATCTCACGAACCAGCGCCAGGTACGCGCCGATGAGCTTCAGGTATACGAGAAGCGCGCTGATAACGAGGACAAGGAAACGCTCGATAATCTCGTTCGACTCGAGAATCGCCTCCTTGCCGCTGATACCATTTTGAACGCACATACGATGCCATCAGGACTCTTCCGCGAGCTTGAGATGGAAACGCTTGAGAATGTCCGGTTCCTCACCTTCGAGTACGGATTTGGTGATGATGGCGAAATAGAGCTGCGCATGACCGGTGAAGCCCGCACCTTTAACGCGCTTGCGGCGCAGTCCGAAGCATTCGCTGATGACCTCAGCAGCATCCATCGCGCGATATTCTCAGGCATAAGCACTAACGAAGAAGGAGTTGTCCAATTCGAGCTTACCGCCATCGTTAATCCGGACCTCGTCACCATCACTCGTACCGTTCCTGACGCGTGGCTCGCGAATCCGGCGCCCGCAGACGCGCCAGAAACTGACGTCATGCTCGAGGCCGAGCTCATCGAAGGAGAGTCGGTCGATGAGTCGATTCTTGACGAAGAAGTCCCACCAATAACACCATGATGTCCCGGCTCGTACCATTCGCGCTCATACTTATCGCCATCGGTTTGTTCTTCGGCTATGTGAAGCCGACGTGGCAGGGACCTATACGCATTCTTGAGGAAGACATCGCAACCTTCGACCGAACGCTCGAGGCGGCAGAGGATTTCCAGAAGAAGCTCTCGGAACTCGATGCACAGAGCAAACAGATTCCTCAGCAGAGCCTCGACCGTCTAGGAGTGTTTCTTCCTAACGGAGCGGACAACATTAGCCTGATTCTTGACCTCACGGAGCTTGCAGAGCGCACGAACATGGAGATAACTACGTTCGACACGCCAGAGCCTGCCGCAAAGGGAGATTCAAGCGATACGGACCTTGGATCAAGTTCCACGTACGAGTCTCTGGAGATGACGCTGACGGCGCAAGGCACCTACACGGATTTCCGTGTCTTCCTTGACGCCGTGGAGCGTAGTCTCCGGCCGCTTGATGTGGTTGGTATCACGGTCGCGAATTCGGAGACCGGCGTCTATGAATACCAGATAGTAGTACGGTTTTACTGGCTCGCTCAAGCATCATGAACTTCCTCGCAAAGAACAACGCGCTCACTATAGGTCTCGTCGCAATCGTACTCCTTGGCGTAGGGTATCTTGTATTCTTTGCAAACTCAGAGGCTGAGGTACCAGACACGACGTCAGGGGCCAAGACTACACCTACCGAATTCCGCTTCATCGCACTCGAGGCTCAGCTTTCTGCGATAAAACTCGATACGGCAATTCTTTCCGACAAGCGATTCCTCGAACTTGTTTCGTTGGAGACACCAATAGATCCCGAAGACAAGGGACGTGAGGATCCGTTCGCGCCGCTTCCGTAGCAAATCAATTCTTATCCGCACCATAGCGCCGCCGAGAAGCGGCGCGCGGTGTATCATTACTCGTGTATGCGTCGCCGCTTGGCATGAAAGTACTCTCGATACTCGCTGACAAGGGTCTTATAAAGGCGGACGATGTTCCTGCGATAACCAGGGAGCTCCGCGAAAAGGGCGCGACTCTCGAGTTTGTGCTCGAGAAGCGTAGTGTTGACGCCGAGTCGCTCTTGAAAGCACGCGCAGAGGAGTATGGATTACCCGCGCGTACCCTAGCTGCGGAGAATCCGGTCTCGGATGCGGCGCTTCATTTCATACCGGAGGATTCCGCACGTCATTACGGCTTTATTCCGCTTTCTACCGAGGAGGGCGTGCTTGAGATTGGCATCCGTAATCCGGACAACATCGAGGCCTTGGATGCGCTGCAGTTCATCTCGACCAGGGTGGGAATGCCTTACAAGCTTTTCCTGGTGAGTGAAGGTGACTTCAAGCGGGTGATGGATCAGTACCAGAACCTCTCCGGAGAAGTCGATGAGGCTCTTACCGAGTTCGAGGGCACGGTTAAGGAGGAGGAGGCAGAGATGCAGAAGGCCTCGGGGAAGTCCGGAGGGAAGGGTACTGAGACGACAGACATCAAGGCTGATGCACCGGTGACCAAGATAGTCGCGACCATTCTGCGGTACGCGGTCGAAGGAGGTGCTTCTGACATCCACGTCGAACCGTCGGCCGAGAAGACTCGTGTCAGGTTCCGTATGGACGGAGACCTGCATACCTCGCTTGAGTTGCCGGGTAAGGTGCACCCTGCGGTGGTTGCACGTATCAAGATTCTTTCGCAACTCCGGCTCGACGAAAAGCGTAAGCCGCAGGACGGCCGCTTTACGGCAACCGTGGAAGGTCGTCGCATCGACTTCCGTATCTCCACATTCCCCACGGAGTACGGAGAGAAGGTGGTGATGCGTATTCTCGACCGTGCGAAATCCTCGACGACCCTTGAGAGCGTCGGATTCTCAAAGGACCAACTCTCGACCGTTCGAGAACTCCTTCAAGTGCCTTACGGCATCGTGCTTATTTCAGGACCGACCGGATCCGGTAAATCGACGACGCTCTTTGGCATGCTTTCGGAGCTCGACCGCGAGCGCTTCAATGTCGTTTCTGTGGAGGATCCGGTCGAGTATGAGATACAGGGCGTCGCTCAGTCACAGGTGCATCCTGAAATCGGTTATACGTTCGCCTCAGGTCTGCGCTCCATTCTCCGCCAGGACCCGGACATCATCATGGTGGGAGAGATCCGCGATAAGGAGACCGCGCAGCTTGCTATTCAGGCCGCGCTCACTGGTCACTTGGTATTTTCCACCATCCACACCAACACGGCTGTGGGTGCTATACCTCGTCTGGTCGACATGGGTGTCGACCCGTACCTCATCGCTCCTACGCTGATTGCCGTTATCGGGCAGCGGCTCGTTAGAAGGCTCTGTCCTGGCGCAGGGGTTGAGATTCCGGTTACCGAGAGCATCAAGGGCTTACTCGAGAAGCAATTCTCTGATCTATCACCGGAGGCGAGAGCAAAGATACCTGCGTTCGAGCACCTCTATAAGCCGGGTACTGCGCCCGATTGCCCGAACGGAACGCGCGGGCGCATTGGCGTATTCGAGATACTACGAATGACAAAGGAGCTCGAACATATCGTACTTACGAACCCGGTAGAGGAGCAGATTTACCCCGCAGCGCGCAAGGAAGGCATGCTCAGTATGCGCGAAGACGCCATAGTGAAGGCGTTAGACGGCATCATCCCGTTCTCGGAGGTGAACACACTTGGGGGACAACTGTTTGCGGATGAGGACGAAGCGCCGTAGCATACAGCGTATGGATACTAAGTATCGGATATACCTCACCGACGACGATCACTTCCTTCTCGATATGTACTCGGTCAAGTTCCGAGCCTCTGGGCACGAGGTCATTGCGTGTAATGGTGGCGAGGAGCTTATCGCAGCTATCAAGGATAAGGGCGTTCCGGACGCGGTGCTCCTCGACATCGTGATGCCGGGAATGGACGGATTCCAGACCTTGGAAGCCATCAGGAAGGACAAGCTTCTTCCGGAAACGACGACCGTTATCGTGCTTTCAAATCAGGGACAGGATACTGATATCGAGAAAGCGAAATCACTCGGCGCGAAGGGGTATATCGTAAAGGCTTCGGCCATCCCGTCCGAGGTACTCACCGAGACACTGAACCTTATCAATAAAAATAAAGCAGCATGAGCGCAAACCGCCTAGGAACCCTTCTCGATACGGTCGTGAAGGAAGGAGGTTCCGACCTCCATCTTTCTGTAGGAAAGCCTCCCGTTATTCGTGTTTCTGGTGCGCTCGTACCTTTGTTGCGTGAGAGCCCGATGACCGGGGAGGAGACGCACGCCATTTTAAAATCCATAACACCCGCCACTCGCTGGCCAGTGTTCGAACAGGTTCAGGCCATAGACTTCTCGCACCAGCACACCGACGGCTCGCGCTTTCGCGTAAACGGCTACACCGTGCAGGGCACGGTAGCTATCGCGATGCGGCTCATTCCTCGCGAGATACGCACGTTTAAGGATCTCAACCTGCCGCCCATACTCGAGGTGTTTTCTCAGCGCCAGCAAGGCTTCTTCCTCCTGGTGGGGCCGGTTGGTCAGGGAAAATCGACGACGATGGCAGCCATCATCGATCGTATCAATGAGACCCGAGCCGAGCACATCGTCACGATTGAAGACCCGGTCGAGTATCTCTATACCGAGAAGAAATCGATGATCCACCAGCGCGAGGTGTTCATCGATGCGCCTGATTTCCCGCAGGCCTTGAAGTCCGCGTTCCGTGAGGACGTGAACGTCATCATGGTGGGCGAGATGCGCGACCAGGAGACTATCTCGAGCGCGGTTACTGCGGCAGAGACCGGCCACCTCGTGCTCTCGACCCTGCACACTAATAACGCGTCGCAGACCATCGACCGTATCATCGATATCTTCCCACCTAATCAGCAAGGACAGGTGCGCGTGCAGCTAGCAGGTTCCTTGCTCGGTATCTTCTCGCAACGGCTCGTGCCGCGCATTGCCGGAGGTCTCATTCCGGCGTACGAGCTTCTCATTAACAACTCCGCCGTAGCGAACCTTATTCGTGAGGGTCGCACGCACGAGATATCCACAGTTATACAGACGAGCTCTCAGGACGGCATGATCGACATGGACCGCTCGCTTGCGGAGCTGGTGCGTCGTGGGGAAGTGACCATTGAACATGCGTATGAGCGGGCGACCGATCAGAAGTCCTTCGAACGCTACTTGTAGGCCGTAGAAAATCGCGATCTGCGGTGTTGCCGCTACGTCTCAGAGTCTCACTGTATACCGTATACGGTTCGACTCTTCGCCTTGCGGCGCCCGTGAGCTCATCGGTTTTCTCCAGCCCTCGTCCTCGGGGCGGGTGCGATATACACCTCCCTGGCTTTCTTTCCTTTCTAAAAGCTATAAGCTAATAGCTAACAGCTATGTTATTTTTCTACCGCGCTCTTGATCAGGACGGCCACGAACGGGAGGGAACCGTCGAGGCGCTCTCGATGGATGTCGCCGTTACGACGCTGCAGCGGCGTAATCTCATCGTCTCCTCAATAACGCCTGCGGAGACTAAGGGCGTCCTCCAGATGGAAGTGCCGTTCATCAATTCGGTTTCCAACAAGGATGTTGTCATCCTCTCGCGTCAGATTGCGACCTTGTTCGAGGCGCAGGTCTCTGCGCTCCGCATTTTCCGCCTTTTGGCGAGCGAGGTAGATAACGCGAAGCTTTCTGAGATACTCACCAAGGTCGCCGATGACCTTCAGGGAGGAAGCCCAATCTCCAAGGCGCTCTCGAAGCATCCGAAGGTGTTCACTGCGTTCTACGTCAACATGGTGCGCGCCGGAGAGGAGGCAGGAAAGCTCTCCGAGACCTTCGGATACCTGGCTGACTACCTTGATCGTACGTACGAGGTGATGAGTAAGGCTCAGAACGCCCTTATCTATCCGGCGTTCGTCATATTCACATTCGTTGTCGTGATGGGTCTCATGCTCACGATGGTCATCCCGAACATCTCGAAGATCATCATCGAATCGGGCCAGCCTATCCCTATCTACACGCAGATAGTCATCGGCCTATCTGAATTCGTCGTCAATTTCGGCATATTGATACTCATCGCTCTCTTGGTAGGCGCCTTCTTCGCATGGCGTTCGTCACAGACCGCGTCCGGCCGGTTCTTCTTCGATAACCTGAAATTGAACGTGCCGTACGTGGGAGAGCTTTATAAGAAGCTCTACCTATCACGTATTTCGGACAACTTCTCGACAATGCTTATCTCAGGCGTCGCAGTGGTCGAAGCGATAGAGATTACGGGTGCTGTCGTCGGAAGCTCGGTGTACGAGGGAATCCTGAAGCGCGTCGCTGACGACGTGAAGGGCGGGCTCTCTATCTCGGAAGCGCTTGGCCGCCACAAGGAGGTACCGGGCATCATGGTCGCCATGATCAAGGTGGGTGAGGAGACGGGAGAGTTAGGTTCCATCCTCAATACGCTCGCGAAGTTCTATCGACGCGAGGTCTCGAACGCGGTTGATACCCTGGTCGACCTTATCGAGCCGTTGATGATTGTTTTCTTGGGTCTTGGTGTTGGAGTCCTTCTTGCTGCGGTGCTTATCCCTATCTACAACCTCGCCGGTTCTATAGGCTAAAAGGATTCTAGACACGCACCTGCATTGTTACCGCGGCGACTCAGCATTTCACCGTATGCCGATACGGCTCAATGCTTCGTCTTGCGGCGCCTCGCATCTACATGCCTATAACCCTTTTATCGTTGCAGCGACTGATTCTTTTATGCGCGCTCCGGAAAAATTCAAAGGTACGAATTCATCACTTGTCCACACGGGGGACAAGCGCGTGTCTAATCCGGCGTACAATGATAGGCAAGCGGAGATTATCCGTCCCATACCAATTATCTAAACCTTTATCATGATTCGCGCATCTCTCGGCCACGTCAAAGGACACCTTAAGGGGCACCTCAAAGGATTCACCCTCATCGAGCTCCTCGTCGTGATCGCTATTATCGGTATTCTCTCGTCAGTCGTGCTCGCATCTCTCTCAACTGCGCGCTCCAAGGGTCAGGATGCGAAGGTTCAGGAACAGATGCAGGCGATGCGCACAGCAGCTGAAATTTACTACAGCAGCAATGCAAACTCGTACGGCACGGCGGGTACGGCATGTTCGGGTGGCATATTCGGTGATCCTGGCTCTAACATGAATGCGCTCATCGACGAGACTGAGGCAGCTAACGGCACTCCAAGCATGGACTGTGCTAACAGCACCACCGCATGGGCAGTCGCATCAGAGCTTCCTTCTGGCGGATCGTGGTTCTGTGTCGACTCGACCGGTTGGGCTGGTTCAAAAGCTAAGGACGGTTCTGCAGTTACGGCACTTACTGGAGCTGCGGGTGCAAAGGCATCTGCAAACGCTACAGTCTGCCGCTAGCACTTACTCCGGAGTAGCAAACATCCCCAGCCAGAAGGCTGGGGATGTTTGCTTTTAGGGGTACACTGGAAGCATGGACAAAGCTGTTAGCTATCAGCTGTTAGCTGTTAGAAGGAAATTCCAAACTGAGCCATATGCATTCTCTAAGCTGTCAGCTAAAAGCTGTCAGCTAAAAGCTACTCCCGGGTTTACCTTGATCGAACTCCTCGTCGTCATTGCCATAATTGGCATACTTGCGACCGTGGTAGTCGTTTCTATGTCAGCATCTAAGGATACGGGGCGGGACGCAGCAGTGAAGTCGAACCTCGGAAGCTTGCAGGTGCAGGCGTCGCTTTACTACAACATCGGTTCAACGTTTGGATCTGCCACGACAAGCTGTGTGCCTGCATCTGGAAGCGTGTTCAATGACACGACGACGACCGTGGATGACATCACGAAGGCTGCGATTGCGGATGCAACGGAGAACGCGAAGGGCAATGTGATGGTCTGTCGCGCAGCGCCAAATGCGTGGGCGGCGGGGGCTCAGCTTTCAAGTGGAAACTACTGGTGCGTGGATTCGAGGGGTGCCGCGCGTGAGGTTGAAGCGTTTACCACGGCAGATCTGTCCGCTTCGACCCCGCTCTGCCCGTCGTCATAGCCTGTGGAGGTCGTACTTCCGTTGTTTTTGTTCGGGCTCGGGGCAACCTTGGCGAGCTTTATGCTCGTCGTTGCCGAGCGCATGCATACGGGCGAATCCTGGCGCGCTGGCCGTTCACGCTGCAACTCGTGCGCGCACGAACTAGGGCCTCTCGACCTCATACCCGTACTTTCGTGGCTTCTCTCGGGAGGGAAGTGCCGCAGGTGCGGCTCACGCGTACCGGCTGCCTATCTGGTCGCTGAAGCTCTTCTTGGCTCGTTATTCGTGGTCGCGTACCTGGTAACCGGCCTCTCTATAGCCCTTCCTGTGCTTCTTGCGTGTCTCGCGCTCCTCCTTGCGCTGGTCGCATATGACCTGCGCCACATGATGCTACCGAGCGGGCTGTCCTGGCCCCTCATTCTCCTGTCACTTCTTTACGCGTACCTCGTTGCTCCGACGTCCTACGAGCTCGGTGTCGTTCTCCTCACCTCAGGGCTCGTCGCTGCGTTTTTCTTCGCATTCCACGTCGCTTCAGGCGGGCGCGCGATGGGTCTCGGTGACGCGCCACTCGGAGCCGCGCTTGCGCTGATTGCGGGCCCCTTGGCATTCTCTGGTGTCATCTACTCCTTTTGGATAGGCGGAGTTATCGGCATCTTCGTGTTGTTAGCCCGCGCTCCCGGGACTAGAATAGGTATTGAGGTGCCGTTCGCGCCATTTTTGGCCGCTGGCTCCCTTCTCGCTCTCTTCACTTCATGGGACATCCTTTACATAATCGGCATAAGCTAGCTACGAGCTATCAGCTACGAGCTATCAGCTTGGGATCTGAATCAGGCTTTTTCCGCAAGCCAAGAGCTAAAAGCCAACAGCTAAAGGCCGTACCCGGCTTCACCTTAATCGAGATGCTCGTTGTGCTTGCGATTATTGTCATCGTCACTGGCATCGCGATAGGTGGACATGCGAGTTTCGGACGAACGCTTTCTCTCAATAACGCTGCGTACAGCGTGGCCCTGACTCTCCGCGAGGCACAAACCTATGGCTTTACGAGCCGCGGCTATACGGGCATACAGAACACGGGGTACGGAGTTTCATTCTCGTCTGCGACGGGCTTCTCGCTGTTTGCGGATACGTATCCTGCAGTCGCAGCCTCAGCTACGCCGGACCAGCCTCCCGGTAACGGGCGCTATGACGCGGGTGTCGCGCCCTCAGGCTGCCCGGGCGCCGAGTGCGTCACGAATTACACCTTGAATAACGGGTACTCCGTCGCAAAGTTCTGCGTGAAGCCGGAATCCGCGACGAGCGATTGGATTTGCAATACGACAAGCACGCTCACCAAGATGGATATCGTCTTCAAGCGGCCCGAATCAGATGCGCGTATTTCAGGAAGGCTCGGTTCCAGTGATAGCGGTTGGTCGGACGAGTACGTGCGCGCGTGCGTCTCGGTCGCGGGAAGCTCAGGCGACACGCGTACCGTCTCAATTTCTGAGGCAGGGCAGATCGCCGTATCAAATGGCGTATGTGGATCATGAGAAACGTAACGAACAGCGAAGGACGTAGGGAGCGCAGTGCAGTGCGGGAGAGCAGCTCCGTATTCTGTTCTCTGTCCGCTAAACGCTCTTTCCGCGGCTACACTCTCATCGAGCTCATCGTCTCAGTCGCTATCTTCGCTATTGTGATGCTCGCAGCGACCGGTGCGTATCTCGCATTCATCAACTACAACCGTCGCGCGACGCAAAACGCGGCACTCATGAGCTCATTGTCGTTTGCAATTGATTCCATGGCGCGCGATATCCGTACCGGCACCAACTACGCCTGCAGTGCGACTGGCCCTGGAGCCTGCAGCTCATCCGGCGTCGATCGCTTCTACTTCACGGATGCGGATGGCTGTGAAGTGGACTACCGGTTTACCGGTAGCGCGCTCCTACGGACGACCGACGATACGGTAAATGGTTGCGAGGCGCGGACGAACGTCCCAATCATCCGCTCTGATGTGACACCGGGTATCACCCTTAATGATGTGACCTTCTACGTACGCGGTACGGTATTGAACGACCGTACGCAAGGCTTCGTCACCATCGTAGTGTCCGGCACGACCCTCATCGTTGATACTGGGGAAGAGCTGCCGTTTTCCATAGAAACAAGCGCGACTTCGCGCATACCTGACTTATGAGCACGAAAGCCTTCACGTTGGTCGAGACCTTGGTCGCTATTACGGTGATGACGATTGCCACTTTGGCGCCGTTTGCTGCGGTACAGCAGGTTATGCGCGCATCGAATCTCTCGCATGATCAGCTCGTTGCCTCATCGCTTGCGCAGGAAGCAGTCGAATACGTGCGCTTCGTTCGCTACACTAACTGGCTTAAGAGCGAGGAGAATGAGGGAGGTACAGGCGAGTATGAGCCACTGAAGGGGCTTAACGGGACTTCTGGTCCTAACTGCCTAGGCACAAACACCTGCACGATAGATGCACGTAAGGCACCGTACTCGGGCTCGACACTACAGGGCGCCGCCTACTGTACCGCAAGCGGTGCGAACCCATGCGCGCGGCTCTACAGAACTGCTGAAGGCCTCTACACGCAGGATGCATCTGAGACTGATGGAACAGCCAACACTCAGACTGAATTTCTGCGTACGGTTTCAGTCGATGAGTCCACGGAAGGCGATGGGTATGTCACGGTTACGGTGCGCGTTACCTGGACCGACCGAGGTACTCATGAAATTGAACTCGAGGAGAACCTCTATAATTGGCTCTAGTATGAAAGGCTTCACACTTCTCATTGCGGTCGTCCTCGCTTCGGTTGCAGCCGCAGTTACGCTTGCGCTCACGACGCTCGCATATAAGAGCCTCGTACTTTCGTCCGCGGCGCAGGAATCGCAGTTCGCGTTCTATGCGGCTGATGCGGCGCTTGAGTGTCTCTTGTATCACGACAGTAGCAACTATCCGCCGAATCAAGTGACTCCTACGTTTCCACTCACCTCGACCCCGGGAGATAAGGAGATAGAGTGCGCGCTGTCGGGCGATATCGAGCTCCTTGGCTCTCGCACTGGAAGCGGCTCATCATTACAAACGAAGTACGCGAGCGATTGGTTCACTATCCACGGTAATCGCTGTGCGAAGGTAACGCTTTTCAAGACATCGACGACGGTACGGGGATACGCAGAAGGAACGAATGTCGCGTGTACGGACCTTTCTAATCCGCGCGGCATCGTCCGCGCCATACGGGCAACCTACTAAGTACCTTGGTAAGGCGCCCCTCGCGCACCCTCGCGTCACAGGTATTTTCCGCGTAGGATTTAAGAACAATGCAACCACCTGAGGAAGCACGTGCACGGGCCGCCAAACTGCGCTTGGCCATACGGAAGTATCGTGCGCTCCAGCATGAGAAAGACGAGACCGCGCTTCCGGAGGGAGCGCTCGACTCGCTGAAGCACGAGCTCTCGAGTCTTGAAGAAGCATACCCAGAGCTCGTAACGGCGGACTCGCCGACCCAGAAAGTCGCAGGGGCGGTGCTTCCCGAGCTTAAGAAGGTGCGGCATAAGGTCGCCCAGTGGTCCCTTAACGATGCGTTCGATGAAAGCGATGTGCAGGCGTTTGCTGAGCGCGTCGAGCGAGGACTCGATCGGGCCGGTGTCTCCACGCGTCCGGAATATTCCTGTGAACTTAAAATCGACGGTCTTCATATCGTGCTGACCTACGAGAAAGGGAAACTGACACAGGCCGCGACCCGCGGGGATGGCACGATGGGCGAGGATGTGACGCATACCGTGCGCATGATCAAGTCCGTGCCAGAGCGCCTAACGCGTGCGGTGGATCTGGTTGTTGAGGGAGAAATCTACATGAGCCGTGCAGGCTTCCAAAAGCTGAACGCAGCAAGAAGGCGCGCGGGAGAACCGGAGTTCGCGAACGCACGGAACGTCGCGGCGGGTTCCGTTCGCCAGCTTGATCCGCGGGTAACTGCCGAGCGCCCCTTAGGCGCATACCTCTACGACATCAATCTGCTTGCCGGGGCTGACATGCCCGTAACGCAAACCAAGGAGCTCGCGCTCATAAAAGAGCTCGGACTTCCAGTAAATCGCCATAGTGTACACGCGGACACTATTGATGAAGTGCTCGCGTTCTGGAAGGAATGGGGTGACGAAAAGAAGCGAGACGAGGAGGACTATCTCATCGACGGGGTGGTGGTGAAGCTCGAAAGCCGCAGGCAACAGGAGCTCCTAGGCTATACCGGTAAGGCGCCGCGGTTCGCGCTCGCTATAAAGTTCGCTGCCGAGCAGGTGACGACCGTGTTGGAAGACATCGGACTCCAGCTGGGTCGCACAGGGAAGCTCACTCCGGTCGCGCACCTGCGGGCGGTATCGGTCGCGGGAACGACCGTGGCGCGTGCGACGTTACACAATGAGGATTTCATACGGCAGAAGGATATACGCATCGGGGACACGGTCATTCTGCAGAAGGCGGGCGACATCATCCCTGAGGTCGTCGAGGTGGTGCGCGAGCTGCGTCCGAAGGATGCGGAGGCTTGGACTTTTCCTGAATACTCACCCTTGTGCGCAGGCGACGGAAAGATTGAACGCGTTCCGGGAGAGGCAGCGCACCGGTGCAAGGTGGGAGGCTCTTATGGCGAGCAGGTATTGAAACTCGCGCACTTTGTCGGGAAGAGCGCTCTCGATATCGACGGCTTCGGGAAAAAATCCATCGAGCTTCTGATGCAGCACGAGCTCGTCTCGTCCTATGACGACCTGTTTGAGCTCACCGAGGACGAGCTTTCGGCACTGCCCGGCATGGGTGAAGTGTCCGCGAAGAAGCTTATCGATTCTATACGAAACGCGAAGCGGGTTCCTTTTAACCGACTCCTGGTGGGGCTTTCTATTCCTCATGTAGGCGAGGAGACCGCGCTCCTCTTAGCTCGCAAGTTTAGGCATCTCATGCGTCTATCGCAGCAAGGGACTGAGGACTTGATGGAAGTCGACGGGATAGGAGAGATTGTTGCCAAGTCGGTCGCATCCTGGTTTAGAGATGAGGGCAACAAGGAGATGCTCGAGCGTCTTACTGCGCATGTGAAAGTCGAGATAGTGGAGGACCCTGCGAAGGGGGGCATCCTGGAGGGCGCGACAGTTGTTGTCACCGGAACCCTGCCGACACTTTCTCGTGATAGGGCGAAAGCGCTTGTGATTGGCGCCGGCGGCACGGTGTCCGGTTCGGTATCGGGGAAGACTACGTTCGTGCTTTCAGGCGATAAGCCGGGCTCTAAGCTCGATAAGGCGCGTGAGCTCGGAGTACCCGTCATCGACGAAAACGCCTTCCTAAAACGACTCGGAAAATAGCACGTAGAAGAAGGAAGGCCGCTCGTGCTAAAGTGGCCGCATGATAGGGAACGAGGAGGTTAAGAAGCTCGCGTCACTCGCGCGCATCGATATCAAGGAGGAGGACCTACCGCGCTTCGTCGCGGAATTTGATGGCATCCTCGCCTATGTCGGACAGCTCGAGATGCTTACGGCTTCTGGTGAGGCGACCGTTCCGGCGCTCAGGAACGTCATGCGTGAGGACGGTACTCCGCACGAATCTGGCGCGTTCACCGAGAAGCTCGTAGCGCAGTTCCCGGCTCGGAAGGGGGATGCGCTTTCTGTAAAGCAGATTATTTCCCATGACTAAGGCGCTCAACGAGCTGACGATAGTCGAAGCGGGTAAGGGGCTTCGCGCAAAGGAATTCACGGTACGCGAGCTGTGGGATGCGTGCGTGGCAGCTGCCCACGAGAAGAACCCGGAGTTGAACGCCTACTTGGAGATTTTTGGCGCGGACGCCGCGGCAATTGACGCCGCGCAGGCACGTATCGATGCGGGAAATGCTCCGGCCCTCTGCGGCATACCGCTTGCGATTAAGGACAATATTCTCATAGAAGGGAAGGTCGCGAGCGCGGCCTCCAAGATGCTCGAGAACTACGTTGCTACCTATGACGCGACGGTGATTCGTAAATTGAAAGAAGCAGGAGCGTTGTTTGTCGGACGCACGAACATGGATGAGTTTGCGATGGGTTCCTCGACAGAGAACTCTGCATTCGGTCCTTCAAAAAACCCGTATGATACGGCGCGCGTCCCGGGAGGTTCATCCGGCGGTTCTGCATCCGCGGTCGCTGCGAACATGTGTATCGCAGCGCTCGGCACCGACACCGGAGGTTCGATACGTCAGCCTGCGGCTCACACGGGGCTCACGGGTATTAAGCCGACCTATGGCAGTGTGTCACGCCACGGCCTTATCGCGCTCGGAAGTTCGCTTGACCAGGCGGGACCGCTTGCAAAATCGGTCGATGACGCGCGGCTGTTGCTTGCAGCCCTCGCGGGACAGGACTCGTTAGACGCGACTACGATCCCAGAAGGTCTGTATGCTGCAGCAGAGGATAAGAAACAGCTCGTAATCGGCGTTCCGCGACATCTTCTTTCGGAAGGTATCGACCCCGATGTTCTTTCCGCATTCGAAGACGCGCTCAAGGCGCTCGAAGCGAAGGGTCATACGGTGAAGGAGGTATCGCTCCCGACAAGCTCGTACGCGTTACCTGCCTACTATGTCGTCATGCCGGCGGAGGCGTCTACGAATCTCGCGCGGTTTGATGGCGTCCGGTATGGACTCGCCAAGCGCGGCGAAACCTTGCTAAGAGACTATGTCGAATCGAAGACTGCAGGATTTGGTAAGGAGACTATCCGACGCATACTTCTTGGCACATTCGTGCTTTCTGCCGGATATATTGATGCGTATTACAAGAAGGCGGAGCGAGCACGGGACCTTCTGCGCAAGGAATGCAATGACGCATTTAGTGAATGTGATGTAATTGCCTTCCCGACGACACCGTCGCCCGCGTTCCGTTTTGGTGAGAAGAGTGATCCCGTAGCGATGTACCTCGAGGACGTATTCACGGTCACCGCAAACCTTACCGGTATGCCCGCGATATCCGTACCGATGGGAACCGTCGAGCGCGATGGCAAGACGCTCCCGATAGGCATCCACTTCACCGCGCCTCATGGCGCTGACGATGTCCTGTTTACGATAGGAAACGATGTCGGAAGGACGCTTGCCGCGTAGTAAAGCCGGATAGGCGCACATCACTGTTCGAACGGATCAAGGAAGGTTTTTACTGCGGGGTATAATAGAAAGTAATGGACGGGAACGCGCCCATCGCGACTACTACGAACGTTGTTTCTACTCCGTATACCCTTAATATCGAGGGTATCTTCGGTGCGTTCTATCGGTTCCTTGTTGATCTTGCTGGATTATCGTCAGGGACGGATTGGATATCTCTCGTCACCTCGATATGGATTGTCGTGACGGTGCTCGCGTATCTCTTTTCTGCTGGCGTCATCGCGCTCCTGGTGTACCTGTCCGTGCGTCAGCATCAGATAGAGCTTGAGGAGGCGGACAAGTACGATTTTCTCTCGAAGGAGGAAGCGGAGGACACTACCGAGCACTCACGATGGGGTCACGTGCAGTCACTTATCGAAAGCGGTTCACCAAGCGAATGGCGACAAGCGATTATCGAGGCAGATATCATGCTCGACGATGTGCTTGCGTCCTATGGGTACCCCGGAAATTCCGTGGGCGAGAAACTGAAGGCAGGGGACCCCTCGCGCTTCCGCACCCTGCAGGACGCATGGGATGCTCATAAGGTGCGCAACGACATTGCGCACCAGGGTTCGGGTTACCAGCTTACAGAGCAGATGGCGCACCGCACTATCGCAAAATATCGCAACGTATTTCTGGAGTTCGGAGTCATTTCCTGACTTGTAAAACCCCCGTTGCGGGGTATACTGGGGCTAACTAACGGTCCGTAGCCGCTAGGGGTATAGCGGGGTGGAGGAGTGGTACCTCACGAGGCTCATAACCTCGGGACGCCGGTTCGAGTCCGGCCCCCGCAACAAGAATACAAAAGACCGCCGCTGGCGGTCTTTTGTATTCTTGTATGACGGGGGAGCAAGCGAAGCTTGCGTCCGGACTCGAAAGGCGCAGCTATATGCGAGTCTTCGAGCATTGCGAGCCGGGGTCGAGAGTGCGAGTCAGATTGCGAATACTTGGAGCAATATGGCCGCAACTCGTGACCGAGCCGGCCTCAAATCAAAAAGCGGCACGCATAGCGTGCCGCCCTCGTCTAAGTTCCGGACCCGAACCGCTTCTCATAGAGCCCGTCGGCAAGTTCAATCATCCGATCGCGGCCGATGAGCGCATCTCGCCAGTCTTCCGGGATGCCTTCCACGCCATAGTGCGCGCCAAGGAGTCCGCCGGCGACCGCTGCTGCGGTGTCGGTATCGCCCGAGAAGCGCACTGCAAGCTCGAGACCATTCGCAAATGACTCCGCATTCAAGAGGGACCAAGCTGCGATGTGGAAGGTGTGGAGTGCCGAGCCTGCAGGCCCGCCGGTCTTCATCCACTTGTTGGTCGTCTTCGGGCGCAGAAGCTCGTGGTGTTCCATCGACAGCAGATAGGCAAGCTCGGGGTCGTCGATTCGCTCATGTCGTGTGGTTTCCCAAGCGACGTCCCGGTCGAGGCCCACAAGGAGTGCCTTCAAGAGATGGACATACTGCACGCAGCATTCGATGGCTGTCGGATGGATGTGCGTCACAGACGACGACGCCGCGACGATGCGCTGCCAGCCCTCGCTGCTTCCCAGAAGCCAGAGGCCCAAGGGAGCGCTCCGCATCAGACTTCCATTCGAGGCGATGTACGGCTTGTCATCGCGCGCCTGCGACTCCTCGTAGGTGGGAGACTCAAGCATAATGCGTGTCGTACCGCCAAAGCCATCCGGCTTTCCGTCCCAGATGAAGCTCTTTCCGCCGATAACCTCACGGAAAAGCTGGTACTGGTGCGCGGGGTCTGAGCCGTCGCGCTCGACGATGCTTACCGCGAGCGCCGCGGTGAGTTCCGTATCGTCGGTGGGTCGTCCGGCCTCGAAGAATCCGGAGCGACCCCAGGGGTCGGCGTAGCGGTGCGGCACGAGTCCGCCGCGTTTTGCGAGTCCCTCGTCGATATACGAGGGACTCTTCTTTTCATAAGGCGCACCGAGCGAGTCGCCGGCATACACGCCAAGAAGCGAGCCGCGGAAGCGTTCTTTGAGCGAAACCATTAAAGATCCTCCTTGAATCTGCCCGCACCCTACCACAGAGGGTGCGAGGGCTCTATATGGACGGAGCGCTAAAGAACCTCGATTTCCTCCACGTTCTTCTTAGCGAAACGATACAGCTCTGCAGGGCGGAAGCGGCCACCAGCGCGCTTTTTACCGAGCGCCTTCAATACGCCGATTTTAAGTATCTTCTTACGGAAATTGCGCTTATCAAGGCTTGTGCCGAGTATCGCTTCGTACGCTTTCTCAAGTTCGGTGAGCGTGAACTCGACAGGCATCAGCTTGCCGACCAAGGTCGTATACGTCGCGCGCGATGCGAGACGCGCTATCGCGGTGCGGAGAATCTCGTCATGGTCATAAGCGAGTCCTTTAAGGCGCGCTACCGGCACCCAAGAGGCTCCGTTCGCGTCCATTTGCTCCTCGCTTGAAAGGCTATCCCAGGGAACAAGCGCGAGGTATGCGACCGCAACGACACGCCCGCGCGGGTCGCGGTCTACTTCACTGAAGGTGTAGAGCTGCTCGTGATACACCTTCCGTGCGTCGACGCCCGCCTTCTCCATGAGGTGCCGTATCGCAGATTCCTCCGCTGTTTCCTTAGGAGCCAAGAGGCCGCCTGGGAGGCCTCTCGTGTTAGGGAAGTGGGGTGGGCGCTCTACTTTTATAAGACGCACAAAGAGCGCGCCGTCGCGAATCGTAAATAGGGCGGTATCGACGGCAACAATCGCGAAGCGGAGCGTGTCGGTCATAGGAAAAGCATACCAGCGCATTGCTTATTGTCAATTGAACACGAACATTGACGTGGTGGATTGCTATGATAGTGTATAAATCACACTAATAAGGAAACCTGGTATGAATAATGCAACTGCCGTCATAAAGCTCCTCGGCCCCCTAAGGGGGGTGATGGAGCAGGCCTATGTCGCCCTCGCCATGCTGCTTGTCACGGTGGCATACGAGCTTGGTTCGTCATATCTCGTACCTGGCTCCTCCTTTAATTGGTGGGAATTCATTGGTACATGGGCTGGGCTCGTATGCGTGTGGCTCTCGCGCACCGAGAACGTGCTGTGCTGGCCGTGGGGCATCGTGAGCGCTGCGGCGTTTGGTATGTTCTTCTGGCAAATCGGACTCCCGGGGCAGCAGTGGCTCAATTGGGGTTACTTCTTGGTCATTCAACTCTGGGCCTGGCCGCACTGGGTATTTGGCGGGAGGATGCGAACCGAGCTTCCAGTGACACGACTCTCCCTTAAGGGACGTCTCACGGCTCTCGCTGCGCTCGTCGCTGGCACGCTCACTGTGTATTTCGCTATAGACGCGTTGGTGCCTGGGTCTCTGTATCCGGCGCTCGACGCGACTGTGGTCGCCTCGAGTATCGTTGCGCAGTTCCTCCTCGGCAGGAAGAAGATAGAGAGTTGGATACTCTGGCTCGGGCCAGTGAATCTGCTTTCCATCACGCTCTTCTTTGCTGCAGGTGCCTACACGGTAATGGCGCTTTACGTCGCGTTCTTCATCCACGCCTGCTTCGCGCTTCGTACATGGTCAAAGACGCGAGCGGAGAACACTCATGTTTAAGCGCGGAGTCGTCATCGGGAAGTTCTACCCGCCTCATCGAGGGCATAAGTACCTTATCGATACAGCGAAAAGCCAATGCGAGCATCTCGCCGTCATCGTCTGCTGGAAGAAGAGTCAGGAGATATCCGGCGTAGAGCGGGCGAGGTGGATTAAGCACATTCATCCGGACGTTGAGGTAAAGCTCCTTGATGACGACCGGCTCGCCGAGGACGACTCAGCGGCGTGGGCAGAGAACACGCTCGCGGTACTCGGGTACGTGCCGGATGCCGTTTTCACCTCGGAAGCGTATGGAGATCCATACGCTTCCTTCATGGGAGCAGTGCATGTACTCGTCGACAAAGAGCGTACGCATATCCCAATATCGGGGACGATGGTACGGAGTAACCCAATAAAGTATGCAACGTTCCTGGAGCCGGTTGTGCGTGCGAGTTTCTCGCGCCGGGTATGTGTCGTTGGAGCAGAGTCGACGGGAACGACGACTCTTGCCAAAGCGCTCGCTGCGCACTACAAGACCGTATGGGTGCCTGAATATGGACGGCTGTATTCGGAAGGAAAGCTGTCTGCAGGAGACGAGGCTTTGTGGCGCACGGAGGAGTTCGTCACCATCGCAAAAGCGCAGGCCGAGCTCGAGGATAGTCTCGCGGAGGCAGGGAACGGACTCGTGATATGCGACACGGACGCGTTTGCGACCGGCGTCTGGCATGAACGATATATGGGCACGCGGTCGAGCGCGGTCGAGCAGATTGGTGCCGCACGCCGACCGGATCTTTACCTCCTTACCGGAGACGAGATTCCATTTGTGCAGGATGGAACGCGCGACGGCGAACATATACGACATGATATGCATCATCGGTTTATCGAGCGACTTGAGGAATCTGAACGACCATACCTCCTGATTGACGGTTCGAAGGAGGAGAGACTTACAAAAGCCATCGCGGCGATAGATGCTTTGTAGTTCTCGAAGACGGCATATGTCGTGAGGAATGCAGTAAAAGCCCGGCGCATGCGCCGGGCTTCACATTACCCTTCAGTACGGATGAGGCTTGCGTCGTAGAGGTCGCGAGCATTGACCAGCCTTTTGAGCTCGAGCCGAAAACCGTTCCGCTTCAGGAACTCGTTGAAATGAAACATCCTCCTGGACCAGTCATTGCTCATCCTGAAGATGACCCTGACGTCGCCTTTGTTGCGGTACTTCTTCAGAGTAGCGACCGCCGCTTTGTAGTGCGGCTTCACCGCACCATCGCGGCTCGGCAGCAGGTCGACCGCCTGATCGAGTGCGAGCCACTCCTTCTCGGTGATAGCCGCCGGCGTGTGTGTCTTGTGCTGCAATTGTACTGCCATCTTCGCCCTCCAAGGTTCATTGCTGATGAACGGTATAGCAGCCATGGCCTCGCTCTGCAACGTGGGCTTGGTATAGTTTCCCCATGCCTCGTTTCCGTATAGAAAACCATCCCCTGCTCCCAGAGCTTGGGATACCGGCGCTCGCGTCCTTTCTCTTCCTTGCATTCCAATCCAACGGCGCCTTGTCAGAACTCTCACTGACCGCGTTCGTGGTCGCTGTGTCTTTCATCATCTTCCTCGTTAAAGACCATCGGCATGAGCGCCGTCTTTTCATCATCGGCATGCTGGTGGGCTGCGTCATAGAAGTCGGGCTCCGGGTCTTCGGCTATCAACAGCATTGGACACAGGCGTCATTTTTTGGCATCCCGTACTGGCTCCCAATAGCGTGGGGCATCGGGTTCGTGCTCATCACACGTCTTGGCATACTCACGCGGGGCTTGAAGGTGATAGAGTCGTAGGAATCATATGCAGGCCGTCATACTCGCCGCAGGGAAGGGAACACGCATGAAAGACCTTACCGAGGAGGTCCCTAAGCCGATGCTTGAAGTACTCGGGAAGACCCTCTTGGAGCATAAGTTCGACGAGCTTCCGGAGACGGTGCGGGAAGTCATCTTGGTAATCGGTTACCACGGCGACGTCATCCGTAACCGATTCGGTGACTCCTATAACGGTCGCTCTATTCGTTACGTTGTCCAGGAAACACTTGATGGTACGATGGGCGCGGTCTCTAAAGCGAAGGAGCTAATTGAAAACCGTTTTCTCGTAATGATGGGCGACGATTTGTATGCGCGTGCCGATATACAGAGGTGCGTGGATTCCAAAGATTGGGCGCTTGTCGCAGAAGAGACCACGCACATGGCCTCGGGTGGCAAGGTGGTAACCGACGAACATGGCGTTATCTTGGACATTGTTGAAGGAGAACATCATGGGACGGAAGGTTTGATGAACACCAATCTCTTTGTGCTTGATGCCAGGATATTCGGCGAGCCTATGGTGCCTAAGTCCTCAGGCTCATCCGAGTTTGGTCTGCCGCAGACGGTGCTCCCAGCGGCTAAACGGCTCGGCATCCCGCTCCACGTCATCCCGGTTACCTCATGGATACAGATAACCGCGCCCGAGGATATCAAGCGGGCGGAGGAGCGACTTCGCGCGAACGCGGTCTGATTTGTGCTGCTGGAAGCTTGGCCAAGCCTCATTCGTCGCCGTCGCTCCTCATTCCGCTCGGCCCTGGCCCGGCGGATTTTCGTACTCGAGAATCATCGCCAGGCCGTGCAAGTCCTTACGCAAGACGCGCAGGCTTCTTGCTCCACCAGCACAAAACCGCTCTACGACCGTATTTGTGCTGGTGGAAGGACTTGCACCTTCGACCTTGGGTTTATGAGTCCCATGCTCTAACTACCTGAGCTACACCAGCGTGTTGGAAAAATAGCATATTTTCGACCTTCGGCGAACTTATTCAAAGGGTTGCGATGAGTCGAAAAAACCGATAAAGTGCGCATACGAGGAACCGCTATGCGGTTCGTGGCACTTGCGGGGAAAGCCTCCTGATAGTCGGCTTCCTCCCGCGGCGCTCGGTCGGAGATCGGTGCTAGCACCATCTCCTCCCTCGCTTGCGGGAGTAGCTCAACTGGTTAGAGCGCCGCCCTGTCACGGCGGAGGTTGCGGGTTCAAGTCCCGTCTCTCGCGCAGAAAGGGACTCAAGGAGCTGAAAGGCTCCTTTTGTCCTTTCCCTACGCCATTCTTTTTGGTTCTAACCGAATCAACTTCAGCTTCGATAGCTTCGTGCTTCTCAGCAAGGGGCTTCAGCCATTCGTTGAGCGTTATGGCTATCTTCTGGTCTTTTAGCGTGTAGTTCTGACCAAGAGCCAATAGAATCTCTTTCTTTGTCTGGAGGTCGCCTGTTGAGAAGGTCTGGCGAGCGTGGCAAGCAAATTTAAATGCGTTTTCAGTAAGCTCGATCCAGATAGCCGCACGATTCTCCGTTTTCTTAACCTCGTCCTTCAAGGTTTGAAGCTGCATCTGGAGTGTCTTCCTTTCTTTCAGGAACTCTTCGTCGCCGATTAACTCCCGATAGCGCATCTTCGTAAGGGTATCTAGCTGATTCTGAGTTGAAAGAAGAGCTCTCTGCTGGGTTTCGTGTATTTTGGTTCTTTCAAATATCTCGCTGTCATTTTGCTCGTTTATCACCTCTAACGCCCATTCTTTGAACTTGATGGGAATCTCAATAGTCTCAAGTACTTCTCCGATCTGGCTCTCAAGGTCTACAGAAGAGAGATAGGTTCTCTGTGAGCAGGTTTCAGAGCCTTTCCTGCGTCGCGTGCAGTAGTAGTAAGTAAACGTCTTAACCTCTCCCGTTCGCTTGATAACCTTTGTTTTATTAATAGCCGTAATCGAGCTTCCGCATTCTCCGCAAGAGATAATTCCCGTAAACGGAAACTCATGCGTCTTGGGGCGGGGGCGGCCTTCACGACCGAGGAGCATCTGTACCTTGTCGAACTCTTCGGCAGTAATCATCGCCTCATGCTTACCCGGATGAATCTCACCTCGATACCGAAAGGAGCCCATATAGAACGGGTCTGTGAGAATCCGATAGATAGTACTTCTAGAGATAGGTTTCGAACCCCTCCTCTTCATCGGCCGTGTTCGTAGGCCCCAGTTGTTATTAACAACGTTTAGCAATGCTGGCGGTGTATAAGCGCCCGTAAGCATATGGTCCCAAAGCCTGCGAATCAGAGGGAACCGATCAGGGTCTTTAATGATGTAGTTCTCTCCACGAATCTCAATTCGTGTATTCAGATACCCCAGCGGTGCCATGATTGGCGCGATACCTTTCTGAATCTTGTCCTCTAAACCGCGTCTCACACCCTTTTTCAGGTCAAGGATGAATTGGTTTGCTGACCCGCTTTCAACGCTTAAAAGAAGCGCATTGTCGTCCGGACGGTACTCCCTGCTAACAGTCCGTATCAGGGAGATGGTGCCTTGCTGGAGCATCCATTGAATCGTCCCACTATCTACGGGATTCCTCGAAAGACGATTAATCTCCCAGCAAAGTATTCCCGTAGCCTCACCCTTTTCCAGACGCTCCAGCATATGACCGAAAACTGGTCGATTATGAGGGCTTTTAGCAGACTTCGACTCCCTCAATATGTCTACGATTTCGAACCCAGAACTCTCGGCAAGCTGGATCAACCTTTCGGTCTGGCTCTCTATGGACTGAACTTGTCGATCCTCGCTTTCGGAAGATTTTCGGGCGTACAGGAAGAATTTCGGCTTAGGGGTCATAAGTGATTGGTTTAATCAAAGCACGCGCCGCCCCGAGTGAGTTTTCCGACATCGTATAGCTCCAATCCGGTACTTTGATTAATTTGATTAATAATCATGCGAAAGGCGTCATTTAACCTAGAAAACCTGATCATCTCGTTCGCGCACGAGGTTCTGCAGGACGCTGTTAAAGTAGGCCGCTGGATTCTCAACCTCCTCAAAGGCAGATGAGGCACGAAAACGCTCAAGGGCCTCTTCAATAACGTCGATTCCATACTTATGGACCGACCCGATAAGGAAATCCATCTTCGTTTCCCCAAGTTCCTGCGCAATCTCCCAGCACCGCTCCTCCTCACTCGTTTCAGGTAAGAACCGTTCTACAGATAAATTTCTGCTCCTTTTAGGAGAATCGATTGCGCGTATATCGATTTTCTTTTTGGTATAGGTATCGGTATTAGGAGCTCTGAATGTCTCTGTAATCGAATGGTTCTTTTGCAAAGCATATAAGCCACCATCAAGACTTTTTGACCTCTGACTTCCTGACTCAAGCTCTGGAATCGCCTCTGCCGTAGTGACGGTTTCAGGAGTGGACTCACCTCTGACTTGCTCGGCTTCAAAGTAGTGAGTGATTCTTCTGGGAGGACGAGGACGCCCATTGTTATCCTTCCCGATTGCGGGCCACCAGTCTAAGTAAACTTGGAACGAACCTCTGCAACCCGCACGTGGCCGGTAGTATATGTACTTCTTACATTTCAAGGATAAGAGGATCTTGTTAGCGTAGTTAGCTGTTGCTCCTTGTGGTAGGGAGTCCTCCGCAAGGCTAGTTAGATCAACTATCGCCATACTGTACGGGTTACCGAGCTGGCGTAGCCACTCGAGCATCTGCCTCTCGGGCTTGCTAATGCGCCGTTCCCGGTAGTCATCGGCGTAACTCCGGGGAATCGTTATGAAGCTATATTCCTGCATACATGCTCATCGTTCTCCGTGTGAACCAAAGTCAGTCTCATCAGCGTTGCTAGAGCGTTACCGACCTCCCGCGCCTTAACCCGGTCGAGCGTTACACCATATTCGGCCTCATATAGGCCCTGAAGCTCCTTAAGACGGGAATCCGAGATCTTCATGGTCTAGAGTCGTACAGGCGAGATTTGAGCGTCTTTTGAGCGTTAAACAGGCCTTGCGGCTCTACCAGGAGCCTGCCAAGCCAGAAGGCCTCAACGGCCCTAACAAGACTCTCGTCTTGCTTAAAGTAAAAAACTGCTCGGCCCGGATCGGACCGGTCTATGCCAACATAGACTGCTCCTAACGCGAGGAGACTGGCGGCCAGCGGAAAGTCCGAGGTCCCGTATTCATGTTCATTTTTCACCATGCCCGTATCTTGGGGGCGTGGATTCTTAAGATTCTTTAAGAAACGATCACCATTTCCCAGGCGCTGCGTCGTCAATAGGTTCTAGGTAGCTGCGGTTCAGACTCACGCCCTGTGTGGTGATTACAAAAAAATCTTTAGCGCCTGCAACATCCAGTTTCGTTTGTATGGCGAGAAATTGGTCGTAAAGAATCTTCCACTTGCCCTTCTTGGTGAAATCTACGATTTCGAAGAGTTCGTCAAAGAGCCAATCCTTCTTCGAGTCGGTCCAAAAGGCCCTTAGCGTATCGTGTTGTTTAGAGGTTTTCTTAAATTGTACGAAAACCTCACCTGTCCAAAGTCTTGAAGAACTTTCCTCGAAATACGGTATTCGCGATAAGGCAGTCTCAGAATTTTCTTCTTTCTTTGGATTGGCATTGGTGTTGTAAATCAGCGTGTCTAGATTTTTGCTTATCCAGTTAAGTGCGCGGGCTTTAATAGTGATTTCGAATAGAAGATTCGGATAGAGACCAAAATATATACCCTCACCCGCGCGTTCGGACTCTAATTCAAGGATTTCGTCGATACTGACTTTTCCAGATAACACGGTGTTCAAGATTGGGTAACCAGCTAGTTCGGCAAGATTCTTTGCTTTGGTCTTTTCACCTTTCCGCAGGAGATCGAGGAAAGATTCTGTGAGTGGATCGAAGTCGTTATCGTGACCATCAAAATGACTAAAGAGTAACTGCTTCTCGTAGGTAATGAATCCTTCTGCTTCCAGCTCCGGTAATGTCTTCGAGACTGCGTAATGGAATTGACCAAGAGAGTAAAGAGAGAGGGCATAGGTAACAACTTGGTGCGTTCCTACGCCATACCCCGCAAGCGGAATCAGGAGCAACCGCGCCTCATTCGAGAGTTTCACATCACGAACCATTCTCATTTGCCCAAGTATTGCACCTCGGTAGCCTAGTTCAACTTGTCCCAGAACACCACTTGCGCAAGCACCGTCAAGGAGTAGGGTACAGATAAGTTTGAATATATGAGTATGCAAAATCGCGATACTGTTGCGGAATATATTACCGGAGATTTAGACCGTGTATTAGAAGCTGAAAGGAGTCGTAGCAAGGAGTTCTCAACAAACCTGCGAACCTACGCTTGGCAGGCTTTTCTAGCCCTAGCTGAGGTCATTGTTGCGGTGGCCATCGTATCAGATTTATACGGATCTGACGTCACTATCATTGCATTGCTCTTGTTGATTTATGTAGTGATTAGAGTCAATTTCTCTAACTTGTTCTTTTTCTTTCAAGCGCACACTACAGCAATGGCCAAGGAGATATTCGATATAAAGGAAAAGGTGGGTATCGATGTGAGCGGTGAATACGAAAAGATAAAAGTGGCGAATCGAATATTAAGACGCTCGACAGTAGTAAACATGATTCATACTGTCGGCTTGTTTCTTATCTTCGTCCTTGCGCTCCTAACGCTCTTCTCAACGTATTAACGAATCTCTTCTTATGAAAAAACTTCTACAGGAAAACTGGTTCAAGATTCTGATTTTGGCGCTCGGACTTTATGCGATTACAGTTACTCCTTTCAAGTACGCTGATAGAGCGCTATGGGCGGAGGAAAGGCTTACGGCTTTTAATAAATGCGTCGAGGACTTCTCCATTGAAGGTGCGATAGATAAATATAGTGCCTACCAGTCTATGTTCCGTGCTTGCAAGAACATGAGCGATGAATTTTAGGGCAAAATATCTTAACCACACCCCTTCATTGACACCACATGGCCATACGCGTAGGGTGAATATATACCCGCTCCGGCTGGCCGAAAGGCTCGCCGGAGTTTCGTTATACAGGCCTGTATTTACTTGGTAGAATGGGTCGAAATGGAAACCATCCTCCTAATAGACGGTGAAAATTTTAAAGGGAAGATAAAGACCGTCTTCAAGAACGCAGGCAAAGAGAGACCCGTTTGGTACGAGTATGATTTCAAGGGTCTTCTAGATAAGGTTCTGGACGGGTTAGCCATCGATAGAAAAGTTTTTTACTTTGCGCGCGTTAAGGAGCATCAGGATAGCCGAGAGAAGTCAAAGCAACTTATTGAAGAACAGCGCTATCTGAAGGATCATCTAGAGAAACATGGCTTCGAGGTAATCCTTTCAGGGCGAGTCCGAGGCCAATGGGAGGAAGGACTTGGAGGTAAAAAGGCGCTGGTATTCAAGGAGAAGGGTGTTGATGTAAAGGTTGCTGTCGATATGGTGAGTCTCTCTTGTGATAAAAGAGCGAAAGAGATAATTCTTGGCAGTTCAGACTCTGATTTACAGCCAGCAATCAAAGAAGTCAGGGATCGAGGGATCGCTTGCATGTATCTAGGTTTTGAGGCTCAGCCAAATAAGGGCTTAACATATACTACGAATAGGACAATTTTAATACGCGACGCTGAAGTTTTGGAGTTTGAGAAATACCAAAAGCCTCTCATTTAGAAGCGGTCAGGTTTATAGACTGACGTATTTCAGTTCCCACTTCCTCCACTAGGGCGCGCAAGACACGAAGTCCCCGAAAGGGGACTTCGTGCTTGTCGCGAGAGTTCGAAGAGAAGCTTCGAAAGGGACTTGAACGGCGCAGCGACGATTCGTCAGCAGACGTATCCGCGAGCCGGGGCTGCAGGCGAGTCGAGTAACGACGAGACGAGACCGAAAGCCAAGCCTGTCCTACGCAGAATGGAAAAGCCGGCGAAAGCCGGTCTTTTCTTTATTCTGTCGACGAGCTGTTTATACGTGGGGCGTATAAACAGGGACTTGAATGCCGCAGCTATATGCGAGCAGCAGCGAGCATTGCCAGGCAGGGCCGGGAAAATTAGTGAGCGACGGCGAGCTAACTATTCATGGCCTAGCCCGTCTCTCGCGCCATCGGTCTGAGCTATACTCCCTATATATGCCCCCAACCACACCGACCCCGCCTGTAGCTCCTCCGCCCGCACCCGCGCCATCAAGCATGAAGGCGTACTTTATGTGGTTCGTGGTCATCGATACCCTCATCGTCATCGCGATAGTCATCGGACTTTATTACTGGTTTGAGATGCGTGCAGAAATCGCGAAGCCGGACCCGGCACAGGCGTATTCCGTAGAATAGGCTTGGAAATATATCCTCGCGACTTTACGGTAGGGGACCGCATCGTGTAATACTTTTATCAAAGCCACTTAACTAACCCTCATGGACCTACTTGCTATTCGTACATTCGCCATCGTCGGCGTCATGCTCGTCGTGACCGCCTTCTCGACGCGCCTCAATAAGGCGTTCGAAACCGCTTGGGAGATGTGGGGTCTTTTCATCGGACTCATCGCACTCGTCATCATCACCCCGATGTTCTCGTTCCCAATCAATCTCGGGCTCGCGCTCATCTTCTCGGTTGTTATGGGTCTCGTCATTGGTCCCGGGATTCGCGGCATGATGTTGAACTTCGTAACCCGTAAGCGCCTTGAGTCCGAGGGGTACTCAGCCGAGCGTCTTAAGGGGATGCCGAAGGAGGAGGTAGAGATGCTCGCAAAGCGCATACACGACGAATTCGAGCAGGGAGGGCATGATGCTCTTGCGACCGAGTGGAATAACGTTGTCGCGCTCGCGATTTACTCGACCGCCGCTATCACCATAGTGGCCGCCGTTATTGTATTCGCGTTCGCGCTCGACTTCTCATTCCTCGGCATGGGTCTCTTGATAGCGCTCATCGCGCTTGTCGTCGTGGGTCTCCTTAATGCGTTCTTCTTCAGGAGCCCGTTCATGCGTCTCGCACTCGCGTACGCAGGCGCCGTGATTTTCTCTCTGTTTCTTCTCTACGACTTCGGCCGCTTGAAGGAAGCTATCGCTGCAGGCGATTCATCGTGGGAGGTTGCAGTAAGTATTGGTATCTCAATCTATCTCGACGTTATCAACCTATTCATGGATTTATTGCAGATCCTCTCGGATCACTAATCCGTTAACTCGCTTCCTGTAGTGGGGACACCCTATTGTGGTGCGCGCATGCGCACGGGATACTTGACTCATACCTTAAAACGCTATGATCAATCAATCCCATATCGACTACGTGAAGTCGGAACTCGCGCGCGGCGTCCTCAAGGAGGATATTGCTAAAGCGCTTTCAACGAAGGGGATGAGTGCGGTTGATGTGAACGAAGCGTTCATTGCGGCAGCGCAAAACCGCACGATAGCGCCCGCGATAGGAGCGTCTCCTGCGCCTACAGCATCTGCATCCCCGAGCCAGCCCGTCTCTGCGATGGCGGCTATGACGGGTATGACGTACGCACCGGGCGCTCATGGCTCAGCGCCAAGCGGTAAAACGAAGCGCATTGCGACTATCGTGGCAGTGATTGCAGCACCGGTGCTACTTGGTGCTGCTGGCGTCTACGCGTACCAGGAGAATCTGCTGCCGTTTCGCTCCGCGCCCTATAGCGAGGAAGACCTCTTTTCGGGCCTTCTTATGGCATCAGCCGGTATTGAGACTGCCACCTACTCCTTCACTGGTTCCTTGGTAACCGAGGCGCGCGATGAGGGCGCCGAGCCTTACGAATTTGTGGAGCCCTCACCTGATGTTGTGGGCGAGTATAAGCCTGAGCCTTTTTTGGTGCAGGTCAATGAGATGGCGCGGTACCTGCCGTCTGAGATGAACGCCTCGATTGGAATCACGGCCAAGAGCGATTTTGGTGATGAGAACGCTAACTTCGAAATCATGATGGACGCTACCGGTGATTTCGGAGACCTTACCTACAAGGTGAACGCAGAGGCTAGAAAGGCGGGAGAGCTGTACTACTTCCGTATCAACAACCTGCCGTCCTTGTTCCTTGGCGAGCTCGATGCGGTGAAAGGCATGTGGGTTGCGGTCGATCCTGCTGACGAGAAAACGAACAGGGAGTACGGCCTAGCATCCCTGTCGACCGAGCTTCCCGAGATGGAAGAAAACTATCGAGAAAAACGCGCGGCGTGGGCCGAGTTCATGATGGACGTTGCGAGACTCGCTGACGAGCATGACCTGGTCAGCTTCAAAAACGCGCCTCGGACGGAGTCCGTCGGCGACCGCCGACTCTTCCGCTACGACCTTGCGATTAATAAGGAGTCCGTGCTGCCGTTCTTTAAGGCGTTCAAGGAAGTCGCTGGTGACCACGATGATCTTATCGACGGGGATGTCGTGGCCGATGAGAAGATGCTCGAGTACCTTGAAAGCGAGGAGTTCGAGAACGTCTTTGCATATCTCGACGAGAACATGGAGATGACGTTGTGGGTCGACGGAAAGGGACGCATTGCCGGATACGAGTATCGATTCCGTCTCGTACCCCCTGATACCGCAACACAGCTTAAGGATAAGCAGGGCAAGCTCACGCTTACCTGGATGCTCAACGATATAAACAAATCGCTTGATATAGAGGCACCGGAAGAATCCAAGCCGCTCTCGGAACTGTCCGACGAACTTGCCGCAAACCGGTACGGTAGCGTGGGTGCTGCAAACGACGCGAAGGTGCAAGAGTTACTGCAATCGCTCCGTATATCGGGTGAAATATTCTACTCTGAAAACAACAACCGATACGCGACCGCATCCTTCACTGGTGCTTCTCCCGCCAACTGTACCGGCATGAGTTCCAACTTTTTTGGCGATGATGACTCAAACGGAAGGAGAGTCACGCTATCCTTGTCCGAAGAAATAGAGGCGGCGCACTGCGCTGCTACGTCACAAAGTTGGTACTACGCGGCGACTTTGCCAAGCGACAGCGGGAAGCAATTCTGTGTCGACTCCACCGGCTGGGCAGATGAGTTTGACGGTACGCTCGCAGAAAGTCACACCGCTACCGCCTGCCGCACGCACTAGGAGAGGAGACTTGCTGCAAAGAAGCCGATACCTATCGCAGCGCCTCCGATGAGCGCCATGCGAAGCGCGCTACGTACGCGGCTGGTGCGGGTGATTATCCCGCTTATATACCCAAGAAGGAACAGCGTCGCGACCGAGGCAACAATGGACACGGGAAGTGCGTGAGACGCTTCCAAAAGCACATACGGCGAGAGCGGTATGAAGCCAGCGCAGAAATAGGATACGAACATTGTGACCGATGATACGAGTGCAGAAAATTTCTCACGTACGTTTCCTGCGAGCTCTGCTGCTGATGATTCTGAAAGATAGGTCCCCGCAGCCATTGAGAATGCCTCTACAAAAATAAGCACAGTGCCGGTAAGTAAGATGGTCTCAACTGGCACACCTGCGAGTGCGATGCCGGACAGAAGCCCAACCGTGGAGACGAGGCTATCCTCGACACCGAATATGAAGTTCCTGAAATGCGCGATGGTACGCGCTTCGTGCGTACGCATAACTAAAGTTTCTCAATCTCCTTTAAGTCCTTATCGGGCAGATAAAGGAGGAGAAGGCCAAGTATGATGCCGCCTATCGCAGTTACCGTATGGTCGCCCGCAAAGAGCCACAGGTCGATGCTGTCCGCCACATACCAAATACCACGCCAAATAAGCACAAGGCCTATGGCGATCGGTACGCTTCGAGCCAGCTGCCGAAAAAAAGAATAGTGAGCCTGAGTCATGATTAGAAATCAGAAAGTTCTCGCAGGGAGCGGTTGCGGTGGATGAGCTCGTCGTTTCGAACGAGCTCGAAGAACTCGTACTCGCTTCTTACGTTCCTTCCGTAGAAGTCGAGGAACTCCGACATAATCGGCCGGTCCTTAAGGGTTTCCTCATTTTGCTCAAGGAACCGAGAGTATTCCTCATACGCGTGGCGCTCGAAGGCATAATTAAGCTCGTGCGCAGTCTTCCGGGAGAAGAGGTAGATAAGGAAGGTCGCGACGAAGTAGAAGAAGGCAAACAGGAATGGAATCACGGTGTGCCGTACCACTCCGGCGCAGCGGTACTTACGCACGAGCTGGCTCAACACGACGACGTGCATCGTTTCGTTATCCTGCGCCATACGGCAGAAGGCCCGAGTTTTGGCGAGCTCCATGGCGCGCTTCTCGTTCGTGTAGAAAAGCGTCAGCAGGGTATAGGTCGCGATTTCCCAGGACTGATACGGGACCCGGGCGATGACCTCTATCGCTTTGAACTTTTCATAGGATGGCCTTCTGCCGTAGAAAACGGTACCCGCAGCAATAAGTAGCCAGCCGAGGGCTCCTGCAACTATGTTTACGCGGTAGTCGTCATAGGGGCGCGCGTATTCCGTCCTGAGGGCGGGCTCAAGCAGGGTGCGCGCAAGCTCCTCGTGTTCAGCGTAGCTCTCGGTCATTTTCTAAAAGCCTAACACGGCCGCTCTATAGGCAGTGCCTGCCTATTGACCTTGGCGCCATGAGGAGTAGTTTCCTAAGCAGGGACGCCGTTCCTGGGAAAATCAACAGGGGATTACAGATGAAAATGCTCGTCGTAGAACCCGACCGCAGTACGTCGGATAGCATACAGATGTTTCTCTCGTCCGAGGGTTTCGTCGCCGACTTCACAGACCTCGGGGAAGATGGCATCGATATCGCGAAACGCTATGAATATGATGCCATTGTCCTCGAGCTTCTGCTCCGGGACATGTCAGGATTTGATGTCATCCGCTCGTTGCGGGCCGGCAAATGTGATACGCCGATCATTGTGCTCACCGGAACCTCGTCCGTGGAGAACAAGGTCAAGGCTCTCCGGCTTGGCGCGGATGACTATCTCACCAAGCCGTTCCACAAGGACGAGATGGTCGCTCGCATCCATGCCATCGTGCGCCGCGCGAATCGCATGACGCACTCATCGGTCGCTATCGGCAATATGGTCGTGGATCTCGCGAATCGGTATGTTACGGTCGACGGCGCATTCGTGCGGCTCGCAGGTCTGCAGTACAGCGTCCTCGAGCTCTTGGTGACGCGCATCAACCGGCTCGTGAAGAAGGAGCTCGTGATGGATCACCTCTATGGCGGCCGAGCGGATGAGCCCGACGAAAAAATCGTGAGTGTTATCGTCTGCAAGCTGAAGCAGAAGCTCGAGGAAGCAGGCTTCGATACTCGCGCAATTGTGAACGTTTGGGGACACGGTTACCGACTCGAGCACTCGCTCGTAAACGGCAGCGCCCCCATGTTGACGCACTAACGCTTCGACAAGTCCATGAACAAAAGGGTCACGGTTTAACCGTGGCCCGTTCTCTTTTCATGCAGCTACTCGACCGTCACAGACTTTGCGAGGTTCCTGGGCTGGTCTATCGGGAGGTCACGAGCGTGCGCCACATGGTAGGCAAAAAGCTGCACAGGTATCGCCGTCAGGATGGGAAGAAACGCCTCATGCGTCTTCGGTACTGCGATGATATCGTCAGCAAGTTCTCTGAGATCCTCCTCCTTGCCCTCCGTGGTAATCGCAAGCACCTTACCGCCGCGCGCCTTTATTTCTTGAATGTTTGATTTCGATTTTTCATACAAAGAATCATCGGGCGCAAGCACAACCGAGAGGAAGGACGGCTCGATAAGCGCAATCGGTCCGTGTTTCATCTCGCCTGAGGCATACCCCTCCGCATGTATGTAGGAAATTTCCTTGAGCTTTATCGCGCCTTCAAGTGCGATAGGGAATTGGTACTTGCGCCCTAGGTAGAATGCGTTTTCCGCGTCCTTATATTTTTGCGAAAGCTTCCTGATTTCCTCGCTCTTCTTAAGGATAGAACGCGCAAGGTCTGGAAGTTTTGCGAGTTCCTCGATACGTTCTTGTCCTTCTCCGACCGACATTCCGCGTCCGCGCGCAAATAGTATGGAAATCATCGCGAATACCGCCATCTGCGAAATCATCGCTTTTGTCGAAGCGACGCTAATCTCCGGCCCCGCGTGGTTGTAGACGCCCGCATCCGTCTCACGTGCGATAGAAGATCCGACGACGTTGACGACGCCGAGCGTGGTAACACCATTGCGTTTTGCTTCGCGGATTGCCTCTATGGTGTCGAGCGTTTCTCCTGACTGCGAAACCGCGATAAGTATCGTGTCTGCCGGGTTCATTGTGTTCTTGCGGTATCGCAACTCCGACCCAAGCTCAACCTCGGTGGGGATTCCCGCGAACTCCTCGAGCATAAGTTCGCCCACGCGCCCGGCGTAGGACGCGCTTCCGCAGCCGGTAATGATGACGCGAGACTTCTCCTGAAGTGTGGGCAGGATGTCGATGAGTCCACCGAGTCGTACCGAGCCCTCCGCCATGAGGAGTCGACCACGAAGCGTGTTCTCAAGGGCCTCAGGTATCTCCATCATTTCTTTCAGCATGAAATGCTCGTACCCCTTCTTTTGGGCCGCCTCGAGGTCCCACTCTAGGGTCTCGACCGTGGCACTTCGTGATTCACCCGCCAAGGTGCGGATGTCGTAGCCGTTTTCAGTTAGTACGGCGATATCTCCATCGTCGAGGTATACAACGTCTCGCGTATGTCGCAAGACAGGCGTCGCGTCAGACGCAATGTAATACTCACCATCTCCTATCCCGAGCATTACAGGGCTTGAAAATCGCGCGGCAACGAGTTTCCCTGGCTCACGCACGCTTGCCGCTACGAGTCCGTATGTGCCGCGCACGCGACTAAGTGCTTTAGCGACTGCGTCCTCAAGCAACACTCCCTCGCCATACTCCGCGTAGATAAGATTCGCGAGTACTTCGGTATCGGTGTCCGAGTGAAAAGCGACGCCGGAGGACGCAAGCTCAGCCTTTAGGTCTGCGTAATTCTCGATAATGCCATTGTGAACGATCGAGACCGTTCCCGAGGCGTCCGTATGAGGATGCGCGTTCTTCTCGACTGGCGGGCCGTGTGTGGCCCAGCGTGTATGAGCGATTCCGAGAGTACCTGAGAATCCTTCCGGCACCGCCTCACGCAAGGTTGCCACTTTTCCGGCGCGTCGTACTACACCTTTACCTTCGACATAAATACCGGCGGAATCATACCCACGGTATTCGAGCGCCGAGAGCCCATCAAGAAGGAAGGGAGTTGCGTTCCGCGAACCTACGTATCCGACGATGCCACACATAGTGAGTATGATAACCGTTTGGGCGAGGAAAAGTTGCGTGGTATAAAGGCGTGACCGGACGAGTTGCCGCTGTCAGTTTCTCCTCGCAGACTCAGAAAACTGCCATCGTGCTCGTTCGGCGCTCGAACTCGTGCCAGCACGGTTCGATGCCTCTCTCGCCGATGTAGCTCAGCTGGTAGAGCACGTCCATGGTGGGTCGCAAAGCCCTGCCCACGTTTTCAGTAATGAGAGCGTGAATCCCGAATTACGGTTAATAGCCCCACAGGCCAAGACCGTGGCGCATAGCGCCCGAACGACTGACAAGGGTATCCGTTCCGGATAAAGATACAGTCTAGCCCTCTTTCGCGTGGCAGTTAGGAAAAGAGGTGTAAGCGAAGGACGGGGTCGCCGGTTCAAGCCCGGCCATCGGCTCAGATACACGAGAAACGCGCCCCTGCGGGGCGCGTTTCTCGTGTATCTGAGACCCTATTAAACTCCGTTAGAACCCATTTTGCAAAGGAGCCCTGATTACTCGCGCCTCGCGGACTCGGCGCTCGCCCCGACCCCTGTCCGCACTAAAATCCTTTTCTTTTTTCGCGGGGGGGGGGGAATCCAAAAATCCGGGCTCGGAGCGGCAGGGAGAGGGTCATAATCCTTATTGACGCAATATACCCCTTAGGGGTATATTGCGTTTATGCAACAAGCTCACAAGAAAAGTTTGCTCTCCCGGTTGCGCCGGATCGAAGGCCAAGTTCGGGGCCTTATCCGACTGGTTGAGAAGGATACCTACTGCATAGATGTTATTACCCAAACGTCGGCAATAAAAAGTGCTCTCTCAAGCGTCGAAGATCTCCTTCTAGAAAATCACTTGGAAACGTGCGCATCGAATCAGATCAAGTCGGGGAATATAAAAAAGGCGAAGCAGGAGATTCTTGCCGTGTATCGGCTTAAGCGCAAATAGCATGAACGATCGTCGAACGTATCGAGTAAAGGGCATGCATTGCGCTTCGTGCGCAAGCATTATTGAGCGCGCGGTCAAGAAAGTCGATGGAGTAGAGCACGTTGAAGTGAACTACGGCACCGAGACAGCAAAAATCGCCTTTGATGAGAGTAAAACCAACCCTCACCACCTTTCCGAGCAACTCAAGCCACTTGGCTATTCGTTTGTGGTTCCTACGGCAGAGTCGATGGGAATGTCAGCCGAAGAGCATGCCGCGCATACGGGACTAGGGCAGTCAAAAGCCGAGAAGCTTGCCGAAATAGAAGAGATGCGATGGAGAGTATTTTCGGTGCTTCCGTTAGCTGCGTTTAGTATTTTTGTAATGGGCTGGGAGATGTTCGCTCAGTTGGGCACTCTAAGCCCAATACCGGAAATCTGGAATGAATTTTTCCATCACCTTCTGCCGATCTTTGCCACGTACACGTTCATTGTCGTAGGAAAGCCGTACGCGCTTGGTTTCTACCGCTTTGTCCGCTACGGCAAGGCGAATATGGATACGCTGATCGGGATAGGCACTTCCGTAGCCTTCGTGTACAGCTTCATTCTTTCCGCTTTCGAAGAGCCGCTTCGCCCGTTTCTTAATGTTGATCAGACCTATTACGACGTAACTATTGTCGTGATCGCGTTTATCGCGCTTGGCAAATACCTCGAAGCTCGTTCGAAGCTCAAGACTGGAGATGCAATCGAGAAACTACTCGGTCTTCAAGCAAAAACCGCCTTGGTAGTGAAAAACGGAAAAGAGGTGGAGATTCCAGTAGATCAGGTAGCCCATGGCGATCTCATCGTAGTAAAACCGGGCGGCAAGATACCTGTTGATGGCGTACTCACCGAAGGCAGTTCGTATGTAGACGAGTCGATGGTCACGGGTGAATCTATGGCAGTCGAAAAGAACGTCGGCGATACGGTCGTGGCAGGAACCATAAACACCAAGGGACATTTCGTATTTAAGGCTACGAAGGTGGGTTCCGAGACCTTGCTTGCACATATCATCAAGATGGTTGGGGAAGCGCAGGGAAGTAAGGCGCCCATTCAGGGGCTTGCGGACAAGATTTCAAGCGTGTTCGTCCCCATCGTTCTTGTCTTTTCGATTCTCGTATTTGCCGCATGGCTTCTGTTTGGCATACCGACACTCGGTCTTGCGCAGGCGCTCACGCTCGGCCTAACCTCGTTTGTGGGTATTTTAGTCATTGCGTGTCCGTGTGCTCTTGGTCTTGCAACGCCGATTGCCGTAATCGTCGGTGTCGGCAAAGGAGCGCAGGAGGGGATTCTCATCAAGGATGCCGCCACTCTCCAAAAGCTCCGAAGCGTCGATACGGTAGTGATTGATAAGACCGGCACCATAACGAAAGGCACGCCGGAAGTGATAGAAGTCGTTGTGCAGGGAAATCGCGGCAAGGACGAATTGATTTCCATCTTGGCCTCGCTTGAAAAGAAGTCCGAACACCCGCTTGCAACTGCAATCCTTGCATACGCTGAACGTAGAAATATATCGCTCAAATCAGTAGAGCATTTCGAAATGCTTTCCGGAAGAGGTGTGCGAGGAACTATAGAGGGGGTGGAATACCTCGCGGGTAACACAACGCTCATGCAAGAATACTCCGTTGCATTTGATAACTCTTCTCTTAAAGAACGAACCGAGAAAGGAAGGACGCCGGTATTTCTTGCTACGAAGAAAAGTGTTGTTGGGATAGTATTTGTGGCCGATGCGGTAAAACCTGAAGCCGTCACTGCCATTCAAAAACTTCATAAGATGGGAATCAAAACCGTTATGCTTACCGGCGATAATCGCCAGACAGCGGAATCTATCGCGAAAGAAGTCGGTATAGACGACGTGGTGGCACAGATGTTGCCTGACGAGAAGCTCAACAAGATCAAAGAACTTCAAGCCGAGGGGCGTGTGGTCGCAATGGCGGGGGATGGCGTGAATGATGCTCCTGCACTTGCGCAGGCTGATGTGGGTATTGCCATGGGCACCGGAACCGATGTTGCCATAGAAACCGCAGGCATTACGCTTCTTGGCGGGGATATTGGGAAGGTCGTAAAAGCGATACGGCTTTCGCGCTTTACCATGACCGGCATTAAGCAAAATCTGTTCTGGGCATTCATCTACAATCTCGTTGGGATACCGATTGCAGCAGGAATTCTTTATCCGTTTACGGGATGGCTTTTGTCGCCCGTTGTCGCAGGTCTTGCAATGGCGTTTTCAAGCGTGTCGGTGGTACTCAATTCACTGCGACTAAAAGCCGTTAAACTATAACTAACTCATGAAATCCTACACTTTCCACGTACACGGGATGCACTGCAATTCTTGCGTGGTGCTTACCGAGGGTGAACTCAAAGACCATGCGTCTGTAGAGCATGCAGTTGCTGACCTAAAGACGTGCTGCGTCGAAGTTCGAGGTGATTTCGGAGACAAAAGCCACACGGAAGTCGCGCAGGAACTCTCGCCGCTTCTTGAAAAGCACGGGTACAAACTCTCCACGGAGAAAGAGCAGAAGGGAGTGAAGTGGTCTGATTTTGGTATCGCAGTCCCGGCGACGCTCGGGTTCATGGCATTTTTCGTCATATTGCAAAAGCTCGGGCTGGTGAATCTCGTTTCAAGCGGCGAAGTGAATTACGGAACAGCATTCCTCATAGGACTTATTGCTTCCGTCTCGACCTGTATGGCGGTTGTGGGGTCGCTTGTCCTTTCGGTTTCGGCGAACTATGCGAAAGAAGGGGATAAGGTGCGTCCGCAAGTCCTGTTTCATATCGGACGCCTTGCCGCGTTCTTCCTGCTTGGCGGCATTATCGGCGCGGTCGGTTCAGCGTTTCAGTTGGGGACAGTCGGCATATTTGTGATGACCTTTGTCGTTGCGCTTGTGATGCTCATACTCGGCATCAACCTGCTTGATATCTTTCCGTGGGCGAAGAAACTTCAACCGACGTTTCCGAAGTTCATTTCAAATCACCTACTTGAGATTAAAAAAGTAAACCACACGCTCACACCAGTGTTGCTCGGTATCGTCACATTCGTTCTCCCATGCGGATTCACGCAGTCAATGCAACTCTACTCACTTACGACGGGAAGCTTCTGGGGAGGGGCAACGACGATGTTCGTATTTGCGCTTGGTACTTTGCCAGTACTCGCGCTTTTGAGTTTCGGTTCACTAGGAATTCGCGATAAAGCGACATCAAGCGTGTTCTTCAAGACGGCGGGACTGGTCGTGATCATATTCGCCCTCATGAATCTGGTAAATAGCTTCGTGATAATTGGGTTCATACCACCTATCTTTAATTTCTAGTACCATGGATACGAGCATGAAAGCGACTATTGCGGCAGTTATTTTCGGAGGGCTTTTGATCGGTGGAGCATTGCTTCTCTCGGGTAGTTCCGCTACTGACGCTGTCGAGGGAGTCAATGTGAGCGTAGTTGATGGGAAACAAATAATCGAAATTGGTGCCAAGGGAGGTTATTCTCCGAGAGAGACTATTGCAAAAGCAGACATCCCAACAGTCCTGCGCGTTGCAACGAAAGGAACGTTCGATTGTTCGTCGGCACTTACTATCCCGGCGATTGGATATCAAAATAGTCTGCCTCCCTCCGGTACTACCGACATAGAAATTCCTCCACAAAAACCCGGTACGACTCTCCAGGGACTCTGTGCGATGGGAATGTACAACTTTTCCATTAAATTTAACTAGGGAGCCCCGCCGCATCCTCGCGGCGGGATATGCGCGCACGGGTGGGGGCAAGCATGTATGAATTTGCCTCGGGGCTGTTTCCGCTATGAGCGTCCATGGCTAAAGGACGAAGGCCGACGTTCGCCGGAGGCACTCTCTTCCGAAGCGGAAGCGACACAACGAACACCCGTATGCAATGGAGGATGGGGGTTGTGCGAGGCCGGACTCCGAAGGAACGAGGAGGAGGCCGAAGCTGGGGGAAGGATTCCTTCCTTCCCCCAAACAAGAGCCGCCCCGAAGCTCCCGCCCCGCAGGGCGGAGAGCAAGGAAAACGGCGGCACAGAGGAATCTAGGCCTTCGTAGCCATAGCGGAAACAGCCCCGAGGCGGATGCCGAGGGGTGAATCTCTTTAGTCAGGGGCGCTTCAAAGCGGATAAAAACAGACACGAGACCACTGGGTATTTTGGGCTACCCCCGAGCCCTGCCGCTCCGAGCCCGGATTTTTGGATTCCCCCCCCGCGAAAAAAGAAAAGGATTTTAGTGCGGACAGGGGTCGGGGCGAGCGCCGAGTCCGCGAGGCGCGAGTAATCAGGGCTCCTTTGCAAAATGGGTTCTAACGGAGTTTAATAGGGTCTCAGATACACGAGAAACGCGCCCCGCAGGGGCGCGTTTCTCGTGGTAGATTCTAAGTAATGATGCGTCACTTTCTTGTGCCGACACTGGTGTCGGCGCTCATACTTATAGCGCTTGGCGTATGGCTTGGGCCCGCGGCGTTCGTCACTGCCGTTCTCCTTGTCATTCTTGAGGTCACGCTTTCCTTTGATAATGCGGTCGTAAACGCCCGCATCCTTAAGGGTATGACGCCGGTGTGGCAGCGACGCTTCCTGACCTGGGGCATGCTCTTTGCTGTTTTTGGTACACGTCTCGTCCTTCCGATACTCATCGTCGCGGCTTCTGCATGGATGTCACCTTTGGCGGTTGCCTACATGGCCGGATTCGATCCTGAGGCGTATGCGCATCTTCTAGAGGGAACGAAGCACGCGATATACAGCTTCGGTGCCGCGTTCCTCCTTATGGTGTCCTTGAAGTATTTCTTCGACCAGGAGAAGGAGCTCCATTGGATAGGAATCATCGAGAAGCATTTGTCCCGCTGGGGTCGCATCGAGGCTTTGGAAATCGGATTTGGCCTTCTCATTCTCCTCGGGTTCTCATTCCTGGTCCCGTCTGCGGAGCAGGGAATCGTGCTCTCCTCAGGCATTATCGGCATCGCGCTCTTTATCCTCATGCAGGGTATCGCAAGCTCGTTCGCGGTAGAGACGGACACCATCGCGACGACGGCCGCGGGCGCCGGCCTCGCGCTCTTCATTTACCTCAACATTCTCGACTCCGCATTCTCCCTTGATAGCGTGGTGGGTGCCTTCGCACTCTCAACCGCCATACCCGTTATCGTCGCAGGCCTCGGTATTGGCGCCTGGTTCGTGCGTTCTCTCACCATCTACTTCGTGCAGAAGGGAACACTCGACACCCTGCTCTACCTTGAGCACGGCGCGCACTGGGCCATCCTTGGTCTCGCCCTCTCGATGTACGCCGGGCTCTTGTTCCATGTACCGGAGACGATTACCGGCACCATAGGACTAGCATTTGTCGTCGCGGCCTATTATTCGTCGCTTCGCGTGAAGAAACATGCTTGAAAAGAACGATAATTTGCCGCCGCTTCCCACAACACGCGAGGTGGTGAAGAACCTATTCATCCTTGCGATTGTCATCGTGCTCGCGTATGTCGTCACGGTGGTGATTGGTGTGGAGCGGTTGCGGGAACTTGCGATCACACTCGGTCCTTGGGGCGCGCTCCTCGTCATCGTAGTCAAAATGACCACCATCATTGTTGTGCCCTTGGGAGGCGGCATCGTCTATCCGATTGCAGGCGCGGTGTACGGATTCTGGTACGGGTGGGCGCTGACCTTAATTGGGGATTTTTTGGGGTTTGCCACCGCGTTCTACCTATCGCGCGCATTTGGTCGGCCTATCGCGCGCTTCTTTGTTCCGCAGAGCCAGTGGGGTACCTTCGAGCGCGTACTCGCAAAAAGCTCATCTTGGAAGACCCTCATCAAGGCCCGAATCGCGTTTTCACCCCTACCAGAGCTTTTCGCGTACGCAGCAGGTCTTACCAAAGTGTCGTTCATCGTGTTCATCACCATCATGATGGTGCTCCAGATTCCAGGCACGGCAATCTTCACCTTATTCGGAGACTTGCTCCTTGCGGGTGACTTCGTCGCGCTCGCGCTTGCTGGGGTTGTTGGTGCGGTGCTTATGTTCGGCGGTGGCTGGCTTCTCCATAAGGACCTCGCCAAGGACTGACCTTGCGGTACGCGGGACCAAGAGTATAGTCCAGGGACCGGTGCTTCGTCGCTACGAATTTTCACCTCGAAGGCGAAGTAAAGGAGCCACCCGGGCGTTGCGGTAATGTGAGCCAGACCTTGCGGCCACCCTCCCCACCTCGCCCGGGTGGTTTTTCTTTTGCAGGCGATTCGCGCATACTCTTTTTATGACTGATGATGCGAGGGAGAAGCGTTTAGAGGAACTCGAGCTTTTGATGGGCACGCCCGATTTCTGGGCCAACAAGGACGAGGCGCAGGCGCGCGTTGCCGAATACCAGGCGCTTAAAGAAGGAGGGTCAGGTGACCCGACGGATGCGGGCGGAGCGACCATCACGATACTTGCCGGCGCCGGAGGGGACGATGCAGAAGATTTTGCGGCGATGCTTCTCCGGATGTACGAAGGCTACGCGACCAAGAAAGGTTGGAGGTGGCGAGTGCTCGATGATAACGAGAACGATCACGGCGGATACCGCAACGTTGTTGCGGAAGTCGCGGGGGCGGGGGCGTATGGGCGCGTGAAGCACGAGGCAGGAGTCCATCGTCTGGTACGTATCTCGCCTTTTAACGCGCAGGATAAACGGCAGACCTCATTCGCGATGGTCGAGGTCCATCCAGCTCTCGGAAAGCATATGAAGGTGGAACTCAAGCCGGACGACCTGGAGATTACGTTCGCGAAGGCGGGTGGAGCCGGCGGCCAGAACGTCAACAAGCGCGAGACGGCGGTGCGCATCATTCATAAACCCACTGGGCTTTCCGTGCACGTATCGTCGGAGCGGAGCCAGCAAGCGAACCGAGAGAAAGGCATGGAGCTTCTTTCTGCAAAGATTCACATGCGAGAAGCGGAGGTGAGGGAGGCTGAGCGCGCAGGGCGTTCGATATCTGCGACAACCGCCAACGAATGGGGAAGCCAGATACGCTCCTATGTGCTCCATCCCTACAAGATGGTGAAGGATCATCGCACCGAGCATGAGTCATCTAACCCCGACAAGGTGCTTGCAGGCGATATCGACGATTTTATAGACGCAGCAGCCGCGAAAACCGTTGCATAATCCGCTATCCACACGGAAGCGCCTCGCTCCTCGGCCGATTTCCTAGACGCGCTCTAAGCAGGTGGGGTAGAATAGGCGGGTTACATGATCTATTTCGACAAGGTCACGAAGCGCTACGGCGACAACACTCCAGCCATAGAGGATGTGACCGTCTCCATCGCCCCGAAGGAATTCGTCTCCATCGTCGGGCACTCGGGCGCCGGGAAAACTACCCTCATTAAACTCCTTCTTGCAGAGGAGCGACCTTCAGACGGCTCAGTATTCTACGAGTCTGTCGACGTACATACGCTCCCCTCAAACGCGCTGTATCACTACCGTCGGAAAATCGGCACCGTCTTTCAGGATTTCCGCCTCATCCCGAATAAGACCGCGTACGAGAACATTGCGTTTGCAATGGAGGCCGCAGGACGTCCTGACGATGAGATTGCTTCTGACGTGCCGCACATCCTCGAGCTTGTTGACCTCGCGGATAAGGCGAATCACTTCCCTCGGCAGTTATCTGGTGGAGAGCAGCAGAGGGTTGCTATCGGCCGCGCCATCATCAACCAGCCGGACATCATCATCGCGGACGAGCCTACTGGGAATCTCGACCCTATAAATACGTACGAGGTCGTAGAAATCCTGAAGAAGATTAACGAGATAGGCACCACGGTCATCATCACGACTCATAACAAGGGTGTCGTTGATGCCATCGGCAAGCGCGTTATCACGATGGACAAGGGCCGATTGGTGCGCGACGATAGTTCTGGCCACTACCTCCTATGACCAACAATCTCTGGCTTTCCGTACGAAGAGTGATGCAGGGTGGCGCGAAGAATTTCGTGCGCGGCGGGGCGGTGACGGTGGCGACGATGATTGTGATGACCGTCACTCTCTCCATCATCGGACTCCTCCTTTTCATGTCAGCGCTTCTGACCTTCACCCTTGAAGCCGTGCGCGAGAAGGTCGATATCAATATCAACTTCCTGACAACCGCCTCAGAAGGAGAGATACTCGCGTTCGCCGATGAGCTCCGGGGACTGCCTGAAGTGGCAGAAGTCGTATACACCACCCGCGAGCAGGTGCTCGCGGATTTCCGTGCGAGCCATCAGAACGACCAGCTCATTCTCCAGTCCCTCACCGAGATTGGAGACAATCCGTTCGGTGCTTCCTTGGGCGTGCGCGCGAAGGATCCTGACCAGTACGAGGCCATCAAGCGCTTCCTCGACGACCAGACCGCGCTCTCCTCGGAAGGTTCCTCCATTATCTATGACGATAACTTCGATCGTAACCGCGAGACCATTGCCAGGCTTTCTGGCGCCATCACGGCGACTGAGCGTACGGGACTTGCCATCGTCATCCTATTCTCTCTTGCGAGCGCCATCATCACCTTCGCGACAATACGGCTTGCTATCTACTCCTCGCGCGACGAAATAGGCGTCATGCGCCTGGTGGGTGCCTCAAACATGTACATCCGCGGGCCATTCATCATCGCTGGCGTTATCGCCGGAGTCCTCTCGGCGCTCATCACGCTCTTGGCGTTCTTCCCAATATTCTGGTACCTGGGCCGAATCTCTGAGGATTATCTCGGCGGGTTCAATCTGTTTACGTACTACGCGACGAATTTCCCGTGGATATTCCTTGTCATCGTCGGTTCAGGCATCTTGCTTGGCGCGGTCGCAAGTTACCTCGCGGTGCGCCGCTACCTCAGAGTCTAGGTATGTCTGAGTACCTAACAGCTAACAGCTCGCAGCTCGCAGCTTTTTGATATGGCTAAGGAGGGTCATAAGTACGTCTTCGTCCTCGGGGGCGTCATGAGCGGGGTGGGTAAGGGCGTCGCTTCTTCCTCAATGGCGCTCATTCTCAAGGAACGCGGCTTCGAAGTGAACCTTGTGAAGATTGATCCGTACCTAAACGTCGATGCAGGTACGATGAATCCGACTGAGCACGGCGAAGTGTTCGTCCTTGCCTCAGGCCTTGAGACCGATCAGGATATGGGCAACTACGAACGCTTTTTGGGCCGCGACTTGGGGCCTGAGGACTACATGACCTCCGGCATGGTCTATCGCTCCGTTATCGATAAGGAGCGAGCGCTCAAGTACGGAGGGAAGTGTGTCGAGGCCATCCCGCATGTCCGGGACGAGATTATCGAGCGCATCGAGGCAGCGGCAAGCCATAATGGCAGCCAGGTATCGGTCATCGAGATAGGCGGTACCGTAGGGGATTTCCAGAACGCGCTTTTTATCGAGGCGGCGCGCGTGATGAAGATGCGCCACCCGGACGATGTCATCTTCGTGATGGTCTCCTACATGCCTATTCCCTCCACACTGGGCGAGATGAAGACAAAGCCAACGCAGAACGCGGTTAGGCAGCTGAACTCGTACGGCGTGCAGCCGGACTTTTTGGTGGCGCGCGCAAAGTTTCCGCTTGACGACAAACGCAAGGAGAAGCTCGCAATAGCAGTATCGGTACGTGCTGACCGAATCATCTCGGCGCCCGACGTCGATTCCATATACGACGTGCCGCTCAATTTCGAGAAGGACGAGATCGGTGATGCGCTCCTTAAAGCCCTGTCCCTCGAGCCCAAGAAGGATTCAGAACTCCAGGAGTGGAAAGCGTTCGTGGACGCCGTGAAGGCGGGAGGTCCGGAAGTCAGGATTGGGATTGTCGGGAAGTATTTCGATACGGGCGATTTCGTCCTTTCTGACGCGTACCTCTCTGTTATCGAGGCTATTAAGTTCTCCGGAGCGACGGTTGGCGTGCGTCCCATTATCGAGTGGATAAACGCGAAAGATATCGAGCGCGCGGGGAACGCGGACGTGCTCTCGGGCTATCACGGCATCATTGTGCCAGGAGGGTTTGGCGAGACCGGTATCGAAGGGAAGATTCTTGCAGCGCGCTACGCGCGAGAGAATAAGGTTCCGTACTTCGGCCTTTGCTACGGCATGCACATGCAGGTGATTGAGTACGCGAGGAACGTACTCGGGCTTTCGGGCGCTCATACGGTAGAGATTGATAAAGATGCGCCGCACCCTGTCGTTGACGTGATGCCAGATCAGAAGGCTCTTATAAAGGAGGGGAAGTACGGCGGCACCATGCGCCTTGGTGTCTACGAGGCGAAGCTCGGCAAGGGGACGATTGCACGTGAAGCATATGGCGCGGACTCTGTGATGGAGCGCCACCGCCACCGTTACGAAATCAATCCGGAATATATAGAGCGGATAGAGAACGCAGGGCTCGTATTCTCTGGTCGCTCCCCGGATGGCGTCCTTATGGAAATCGCGGAGCTACCGCGCACCGAGCATCCGTTCTACCTTGGCTGCCAGTTCCATCCGGAACTGCAGGCGCGCCCATTGTCCCCGCACCCTTTGTTTACGCGGTTTATCGAGGCGGCGCGTGCTCGCGGAGAAACGAAATAGGCCTAGAGTTGGTTTGTATAAGTAGAAGCGGTGCCGTAGAGTTGCGGCAGTCAGTCATTTACAAAGAAAGGAGGGCCGATGGCCACCCATGACCATGTCATCATCGACCCTCGGAGCGTCTCCGAGCTTGGTGAGAGGAATAAGTACGGGCACCACCGGTATGAGTGGAACGCGGACGGAAGGCTTCGTTGGCAAACGCGCAGTCTGTTTGACAACGAACTCTATCCGCTCACGCATGCGGGATATGAAGTCATCCTCCGCCGCTATGGCCTCGATGACGTCGACCGCGTGAAGCTCGACCGCGACACGCTTTCCATCACTGGGCCTGAAGCACTCCGGAACTGGAAACGTCGTCCTCTGTGGACACGCATACGCAAAGCGCTTCACCTTGATGAGCCCGAACACGCCTGAGCGCGACCCAAAAGGTCGCGCTCATTGTCTTTAGCGAAGCTAATGCTAGGGTTGTCTCGGGTGTCCAAGCACTGTGGTGGGCTACTAGGGAGGGAACAGTAGGCCAGCCCGAATACCCGCGACAGCCAGTGACTTTTGACCGGCTCGGAAGGTCGCTCTAGTCTGCGAAGCAGGCGAAAAGCGTACGCCGCGCACGTCGTCCGTAACGATAACGGACCGGTCACTGGGGCTTGGGCGCCTGCTTGATGGCATTTTTTGAGCAACGCCAGGCGAACGTACGGAGGAAGTGAGATGTGCAATCTGAAGGCCGGCGATATGGTCGAGTGCATCTTCGCCGGGAAGATCCATCAGTGGAGCAAGAAGGTAATGCCGGTAGAGGGTCAGCGATACACCGTGGAATCGGTACGACCGCTCGGAGACGGATACAGCGTGCGGTTGCTTGAGCTGACACCGCACTGCAATGACGACAAGCCGTGCAAGTGCGGCAACTGCGGATGGGATTCGACCCGGTTCCGCAAAATCAACCCGCCCAAGAAGGAGCTTCCGTCGGTCCTGACCGACCTCCTCCTGGTGCCGGACAGGAAGGTCCTGGAGCCTGTCTGACTCGGACGCGGGTTACCTCAAAATTACCGCCCCAGCCTATGCTGGGGCGGCTTTCTTATGTTGCGCCTGCTACCTGAAGTAAGTAGATACTTATCGAATGCGGAGCCTGAATGCAACGGTGTCCTCGTCGAGGATGTCCTCGGATTTACGCACCTTTGCTTTTAAGGGAAGGAGATAGGTTCCGGATTTTTTATCAGGGAATATGGAAGTGTCCCAGGTGGTTTTGCCGACAGTTACCGCCACAGGAAGCGAACCCCAACCCTTAGCAGATTTTCCGTACTTCTCTTTAATCTCGGCTGCTTCTTTCTTGGGAAGGTAAAGGAAGCGCCACCCGCCCATGCCGAGATATACAACCACTTTTGATTTCAGAGTATAGGTCCTACGCATCAGCAGGCTTTGCCTCGAACTCGCTCTGCATACGCGCCATCCACTGCTCTCTATTCTCGCCAGTCCTCTCCTCGAGGCTCATGACATGCGCGGTATGTTCCTGGTCGGTCATGATGTGCCCCATACCTTGCTGTACGATTCCGTCGAAGGTGTCGGCCGAGAATGAGGTGTCGCAGATTCCGCCAAGTTCCCGGCAGGTGAAGGTTTTAGTCATAGGGGCAGTATAATCTCCTCAACCATGAAGAAACAAGCAGATGCCGCAAAAAAGCATCGTGTCTACACCATGAGCTTCGCGAGCGTCTACCCGCTTTATGTGAAGAAGGCTGAAAAGAAGGGGCGCACGAATGCAGAGGTAGACGAAGTTATCGGTTGGCTCACGGGCTACACCAAGAAGGGGCTTGCGGCAGAGCTCAAGAAGGGGACGGATATCGAGACGTTCATAAAGAAGGCTCCAAAACTGAACCCTGCTCGAAAACTGATCACGGGTGTCGTTTGCGGCGTGCGCGTAGAGGAGGTCAAGGAAAAAACGATGCGGGAGATTCGGTACCTGGATAAGCTCGTGGACGAGCTTGCGAAGGGCCGGGCGATGGAAAAAGTTTTGCGGAAGTAACTACGCATTTTTAAACAGGTACACATAGTTGCCGTACCCCTCTTCCTCCATCGACTCCTTAGGAACAAAGCGGAGCGAAGCTGAGTTAGTGCAGAACCGTCTCCCGCCTTCGTCTACGGGGCCGTCTTCAAATACGTGTCCGACGTGTCCGGCGTCGCTCCGTATCTCGGTTCGTGTCGTCGAGAGCGAGTTGTCTTCATGCATCGTGACCGAATCGTCATCAATGGTGCGCCAGAAGCTCGGCCATCCGGTTCCGGAGTCGTACTTGTGAGTACTTGAAAAGAGCGGCTTGCCCGTCACGATATCGACGTAGATTCCTTCTGCCTTATTGTCCCAATACTTGTTATTGAATGGCGACTCGGTGCCGCTCTCTGCAACGACGTGGTAGGCGAGCGGGTCGAGGTGCTTGAGCTTCTCCACGATTTCCTCGTCGGTATATTCGTACGCGGCGCGCGATTCCGTTGCGGCGGCTTCTTGCTTGGACTCGAGAAACTGTATGGCAGCGTCCTTGGCCCATGTCTCCTCAACGAATCCGGCTCTTCCTGATGCCTTCTTGTAGCGTTCGTAGTGGTCAGCTGCTTTCTGATAGTAATCCTGATGGTACGTTTCTGCCTCAAAGAATGTGGTGAGTGGGATAATTTCGGTGGCGATTGGCGCAGTAAAAAGTCCGCTCTTCTCCAAACGACTTTTTGAATCGAGCGCTGCTTCCTTCTGCTCGTCGTTTTGATAGAAAATCGCGGTCGTGTACTGGAAGCCCGTGTCAGCAAACTGCCCATCGGTGTCGGTCGGGTCGATGTGTGACCAGTAGATGTCGAGTATCTCTTCAGTCGTGATGATTTCCGGGTCATAGGTTATCTGCACCGACTCTCGATGCTTGGTCGCTCCCGTCGCAACCGTGATATACGAGGCAGTCACTGCATCGCCTCCGGCGTACCCAGAGATCGCACTAACAACACCCGGCTGCTCCTGAAAGTAAGCTTCAGTGCACCAGAAGCATCCTCCGGCAAGGGTAATCACTTCATGCACTCCATCTGCGCGCTTCTCATCCTCATTCATGCTGGTGGGAGCGAATCGCTCGATAAGGTTGTTCTCGAGCTGTATCGTCGCGCCGTACCCAGAATCGAGGATGAATGTCTCTATCTTCTTGTCGAATCCAGTTAGTATCGCGACTCCGACGAGGATAATTAGAACACCGAAGACCTGCTTTATTTTTCCGGCAGCGTGCATGCGGGAATCAAGTGCGGTAACGATGCGCTGCCCGAAGTACGCGATAGCAAGGAGCGCGAGCGCGAGTCCGAACGTGAAGCCAAGAAGGTACAGGAGGCCGGTGAGGAAGGTCGCAGGGAGCGCAGTCGCGATGATGAAGAGGTACGTGGGCGAGCAAGTGGTAAACACAGGACCAAGCGCGAGTCCTATGAGAGCGTCACCCGCATAACTCTTCTTGCCGTACCCGGCACCTACCGCCTTGTTACTCGCGCGGCTCAACGCGTTCACGAGCGGCACGCGCGCCCAGAGCGCAGGGAACACAATTGCGATACCTACCAGAATCACGATGCTGCCTGAGAACCAGCTCCAGAATGCGGTTGGGATATCGATAAGAAGCGTCGATGCCTTAAGTAGCAAGGTGAAGACGATAACCGATACCGAGAGTGAGCCGATGACCACGACGGCGCGCTTCGAGATGTACCGCCCATCGTTCTCCGAGGCACCTATGACGACCGGCAAGAAGGGGAGTATGCACGGCGCGAGCACCGTGAATACGCCCGCCAAGATTGATATGCCGAGGAAGATCATCCTAGATAATTTGGGCGAGTGCGCCTGCGAGCGTTGGACTGCCGCTCCACTTCTTAATGAGTGTGCCGTCGGCGGCAACCTGCACGAGGGTGTGCTGGTACGTCACGCCATATTTCTTCTTGAGCTCTGACTCCGTATCGTAGTCAACCTTCAGTATGCTGACCTCTTCCGGTATGGAGTCTCGATTGGCCTCGATATCGGCATTAAGCCCGCGACATGACGGGCACCAAGAGGCGTGGAAAAACAGAACGACATCACCGCTCTCCGCGCGAGCAAGTTTTTCAGCCGAGTACGATTCATAGGAGCCTTTCATCATCGACTCCTTTTCGTCCATCATGCCAGTGTCTTCCTTCATCATCTTGTCTTCTTCCATGCTCGAAGATTCCTGCATCTTCTTATCCATCATTCCGTCCTCAGGCTTCTGTATGGACGCGTAGGCGACTCCTCCAATCAATACAATGAGTACAAGTCCGATGGCGACTACGATGGTTTTGTTCATGGTGAATCAATAAGTACTAATGCCTTGTATGAAGATAAGTGTAGTAAAGAAAAACGCGCATGTAAAGCATACTTTACATGCGCGTTGTGGATAGAAAGCGCTTCTCTACAGGTTTTTATCGGTCCAGATACGCGTCAGAATCTTTACGATAATCATCGTAATCAGTGTCACTACGAGCCAGGGGTCAACAGAATGCGTGTACCCTTGCACGACTATCGCTAACGTTAGTATTCCGGAACCCGCGAGGTATGCATTCCTGCCAGCGAGCGTACGGTGAAGCGCGTCACGCTCATCCGTCATTCGCTCGCGCAGTACGAAACTTGCGAAAATCCCGAAGAGAGCGAGTGTACAAGCGAGCATCGCGAGCACCATCATGTCCGGCATCCAGAAGTGGAAGGGATTAAGGAGGAGTACGGCGAGCGCAACCAAGCACAGCGTCACGATAGCTTCTAGAAGATTATTTTTCATAGGTTACTTTAAACAGCTTTTCGACGGGCAGTTTGAAAAAGCCCGCTATCTTAAGCGCGAGTAGGATGGATGGCGTGTAGTTGCCCTTCTCAAGAGCGATGATGGTCTGCCGACTCACTCCCGCCTTGGATGCGAGTTCTTCCTGGGTCACGCCCATCTGATTCCTGTGCTTGCTAACGGTGTTCTCTATCCGCTCCTGCATGGCACCAAGTATAGATGCTCAGTAGGAAGTAGTAAAGTTAACTTTACGTGTACGCTAGCGAGACTAGGAGTTTCTCTCACAAAATACTTTCGCCGTCGCAAAGACTAGGATTCTGTCACGGTTTGCGGCTAGATTCGTCCAAGCATTCCGAATCTAGCTCGCAACCCCGACCCGGACTCGTCGCTTAACCCTGCCCCGCAGGCGCGACTCCGTCTTTCGAATCCTAGTCTCCCAGACAAGCGAAAGACCGCCTTTCGGCGGCTTTCGTCTTGCTGCGAGACTAGGATTCGAACCTAGATAAACGGATTCAGAGTCCGTTGTCCTACCATTAGACGATCTCGCAATGCCTTTGATTCTACCAAAGTAGACGACGGCAGAGCCGTCGTGCCCCGAAACGATACGACAAAAGAGGGGAGCGGACAACCCTTGGATACCGGGTGCCTAGGGCAGGACTTGATTTCTTAATACCTGTGTGCTATAATTAATACACGTAATAAATCACCAATGGCTTACTTCAAGAATGACCGTAATGACCGCTTCAAGAAGCCCTCGTTCAATCGGGGTAATGACCGTCGCGACATGCGCGACGATGGCGCTCCTAAGCAGCTTTTCCAGGCTGAGTGCAGCAACTGCCACGCGGGCTGCGAAGTCCCGTTCCGCCCAGACGGCGTAAAGCCAGTCTTCTGCCGCAACTGCTTCTCTAAGGGCATGGGCCGCGAGCCGGGCGCGCGCGACACTCGTCCTCCACGCCGCGAATTCTCACCGCGTCCTTCATATGGCGCACCAGCTCGCGAGTCCTTTGCGCCACGTGCGCAGAGCGCCGCCCCTGCCGCGCCCGACCGCCGCATCGACGGACTCGCACGTTCCATCTCAGCGATCGAGCAGAAACTCGACCGCCTCACGGCGCTCGTCGAGAGCACGCGCACTGCCGCTCCTAAGGCAGCAAAGATAACGTCTGCAGCAAAGCCCGCTAAGGCACCTGCAAAAAAGGCTGTTACGAAGACAAAGAAGAAGTAAGACCACATACATAAGAGGAAAAGGCGCGGCTGCGGCTGCGCCTTTTCGTTTGCCTCGATTGGCCGCCGCTCGCTACAGATGGTAGCGTAGAAGAAATGGCGGACAGGAAGAACCATACGAGCGCGCAACCAGCGCGCGAGACCCTCATGCGTTTCGATGAGGTGTCTTTCGATTATGGCCCGAAGCACCCGATACTCGACGCTGTGTCTTTCTCCGTTCGTCGGGGGATGAAGGTGACGCTGATGGGGCAGAATGGCGCCGGGAAGTCGACCCTGTTCAAATTGATATCGGGCGAGCTCACTCCAGAGAGCGGAAAGCTCATCGTAATGCCAGGGACTTCTATAGCGATGGCGCGCCAGGTGGTGCCACTCGAGCTTCGTGATAAGACGGTGCGTGCCTTTTTTGAAGCGAGCTTTACCGAGAAAATCTATGACATCGACCCGCGCATCGACGAGGTGTTGGAAGTAGTCAATCTCGTCGCTCCCAAGGACCGCATCATTTCTTCTTTCTCAGGCGGTCAGCAGGCGCGCCTCTTGCTTGCGAGCGCCCTCATTCAGGACCCAGACCTGCTTCTCCTTGACGAGCCCACGAATAATCTCGATAAGGCGGGCATCGAGCACCTGACGGATTTCCTCAAGGACTATGATAAGAGCTGCCTCGTTATCTCCCACGACGCGGAGTTCTTGAATTCATTTACGGACGGCGTCCTATATCTTGATATCCATACCCGGAAAGTCGAGCAGTATATTGGTACGTACTTTGACCTGCTGAAGGAAATCACGGCACGTATCGAGCGCGAGAACCGGAAGAACGCGCAGCTTGCCAAAAAGATTCAGGAGAACAAGGACAAGGTGAACTTCTTTGCGGCCAAGGGAGGGAAGATGCGCCTGGTCGCGAAGCGCATGCGCGACGAGATAGAGGAGATGGAGGAGGAGAAGGTGGATGTGCGCCGTGAAGACAAAACGATACGGCCGTTTACGATTCCCATTCCTGAAAGTCTGCTCGGAGTGCTTTTGTCCATGGAGTCATACACGACGATGGACCCCAAGAAGCACGTGCCGAAGGTGCATAAGAAGAAGCTCGAGATACGTAAGAACACACACCTTCTGTTACGAGGGCCTAACGGTATCGGAAAGACGACACTTCTCGAATCCTTGGCCAAGGGTACGAGTGAGGGTGCGAAGATTCTCCCGGGGGTCAAGGTTGGGTATTACCGCCAGGATTTCTCCACGTTGAATTTTGAGCACACCGTGTACGAGTCCTTGATGTCCGCAATGCAAAAGCAGGACGAGGAGGCGATGCGCGCGACCGCAGCAGGGTTCCTGATAACCGGAGACGTTATCGGCAAAAAAATCGGTGTGCTTTCAGAAGGGCAGAAGGGGTTGGTCGCGTTCGCGCGCCTCGTCTTGGAACGTCCCGGCATCCTGTTTCTAGATGAGCCCACGAATCACATAAACTTCCGCCATCTGCCGATAATCGCAAAAGCCCTGAGCGACTACCAAGGTGCGATGGTGCTCGTCTCCCACGTGCCGGAATTCGTAGAGCAGATCCGTATCGACGAGATACTCGACCTCGGGAAATAGACGTTTGTTCGCTAAGGCATGAGAAAAGGCGGCCCGATAATCGGGCCGCCTCGTTGTGTGGCTATCCTTCCTTCGCCATCGTGCGGATGAGGTCGAGGACAGCCTGGCGCGATTTCTTCGACATCTTCGCGAACGCGCGGTTGAGGGCGAGGCCCTCGGGGCTCTGTACGAACTCCATGATGCTGATGCTGGTGTCACCGGCCCGGATTTCGTCCCATGCCGCCTTATTGAGTGCGTCGATGCCCTCAAAGAAGTACGAGATCGGAACGTCGAGCGCCTTGCCGATTTCCCAGAGCTTCGAGGCCGAGACGCGGTTTGCGCCCCGCTCGTACTTCTGGATTTGCTGGAAGGTGACGCCGAGCGCTTCCCCGAGCTTCTCCTGGCTCACGCCAAGAAGCATGCGGCGCAGCCGCACCCGCGAGCCGACATGTCCGTCTATAGGCCTTGCGGCGCGGACAGATATCTTTTTGGGCATCAAGTACTCCTCTGTCATCCCCGGAATAGGGAATCTCTGGTGATTATAACACTATAAATGCATTAAGCAAGGTCTGTATCGTTATCCACGTAGCGTTCATAGCGGTAGTTGAAACCTGTCACAATAAAGGGGAACCATTACCCGTTCACCTCTACTCATGGTATCCACCGTATTTCTCGCATCCCTCTGGGGCCCCGCGATTCTTGCTATCGGCCTTGGCATGATGCTTAACAAGGCGTACTACGTGAAGATTTATCGCGGCATACAAAACGAGATGCTTGCGGTGCTTATCCTGGGGCTCGGCGGTATTGCTGCTGCTCTTGCGCAGATACAGGCGCACAACGTATGGGGAACGCTTCCGGAGATACTTGTGAGCTTCCTCGGATGGGGGCTCCTCGTAAAGGGTATCGCCATGGCGGTCTTCCCGAAGTTCGCGGATAAGGGTGGGGACTTTGCGGCAAACACAAAGATTGTGCCGTCCGTCGCCATCATCCTCATCCTCCTCGGCGTCTATCTCTCCTGGTTCGCCTACCTCGGCTAAGTACCGCGTAGCGGGCCGCAAAACCGGGTGAAAGCCCGGTTTTGCTATACTTATGTCACGTTGTCCCTAACGCGCATCCCTATGCAAAAGATCATCCCAAATCTCTGGTTCGACGGGAAGGTGGAAGAAGCCGTGGATTTCTACATCTCCGTATTCAAGGAGGGAAAGGTCCTCTCAACGCTGCGCTACGGCGCGTCGAGCGCCGAGGTCTCAGGCCAGCCTGAAGGCTCGATACTCACGATCGAATTCGAGCTCAAGGGGCAGAAGTTCGTCGCGATAAACGGCGGTCCTCTCTTCAAGTTCAGCGAGGCGGTCTCGTTCCAGATTGATTGCGCCGATCAGGCGGAAGTCGATTACTTCTGGGAGAAATTGACTGCGGACGGCGGAGAAGAGAGCCAGTGCGGCTGGCTCAAGGATAAGTACGGGCTGTCGTGGCAGGTCGTACCGGTCGGATTTACCGAAATGGTGAACCGGGGCGAGCCCGAGAAGCTCGAGCGGGCGATGAAGGCGATGCTCGAGATGAAGAAGCTCGATCTCGCCGCGCTTGAAGCTGCGTATAACGGCGCGTAACATACGAGTATGACAATCAAACGAATCCTCATCATTGCCGGCGCGGCCGTCATCATATTCGCCCTCGCCTGGGTCTTCTTCCTCGCAAAGGTGGTATTCCCGCCAGCCGCATACGACGGCCGCATGGTCTCGTTTATGTATCCGGGAGATCAGGTAGTAAAGGAATACGGTCTTCGCTCTGTCCTTGTAGGTAACGAGAGCCAAGAGACCGGCTTCATGCCGTTTGTGGAGATTGTGGAGTACCGACAGGACCCGAACGCGCCAACACCTACTGACTACGACTATTTCCTCGCTGCACAGATGTTCGCGCTCTGCGGCACGGACTCTCCGGGTGTTACGGTCGTCTGTAACGACACAGAAGTAGAGCCGTACGAGACGGAGAGCGGAGCAGTGGGTGAGCGCTACTATCTCTCCCTAATCCGAACGAATACGGAAAGCGGCGCGAAGGAGGAGATGCGCTACGGCCCCATCTACGCGTTCAATCACACGCGTGCGGCAACCGAGCATAACCCTCTTGAATACAAGGCGCTCCTCGTCTATCCGTCTCTCTCCTCGTATCTTGCGGGAGAGGATGCGGCTGATGTCGTGGAGTACATCATGGATACTCTGGTCGTGAAGGAGGAACAGAGCGAGGTTGTTGAGGAACTCTAGCCAGCGCGAGGTGCAAACCGGCACCTGACGTGTAAAGCCCCGGCCAGTATTGGCCGGGGCTTTTGGTGTGTGTCAGAGCGCGAGCTCGCGTTCACCGCGCACTTCGATAACGGGCTCTGGGGCCGTTTCCGACGCCACAATGTCCGGGAAGACGCCCTTCATCGCGTTTGGAAAATAGCGGAGCGCAGCCGCACGTGGCACCGAGAATTGGAACCCGCCGCGCCGCAAGTTCTTCGCGAGGTAGAGCTTCGTGTCTCGGACAAAGCATGTACCGCCGAAGAAATTTATACCCTCGCCGTTTACAGCGCGGTACACGTTCCGATCTGCCCGGAGTACGTTTGAGACGCGTGGGTAACAGATGGTTCCAATCATCTCGCCGTCGGTTGTGATGGCGATGTGAATCAAAGAGCCGGCCTGTATCTTCCGGCCGGTTTCGCGGCACATGAGCAAGGCCATGGCAGTCCTCCATTCGGGTTCAATCTGTTTCTGACTATCTCACTGCCTGAGTCTCGTGCAAGCGAGACTCGCTTTCTGCATTAAATATGGCATAATGCAGAAAGACACTGAAACAATCTGGGGGATTTGAAATGGGTGATGAAAATGTAATCCGTCCCGCCTTCGGGAAGGGCGGGTTCAAGCCGAAGGTGGTCGCGAAGGACCCTGAGCCGGTGCGTACGCTCCGGCCGGAATCGAAGTCTGCCGCGAAGACGCCTGAACGGGTAATCGATGAGGCGGAGGAATACGAGGAGCCGACCGAAGAGGAGCTGGCTTCTCCCGAATTCCTGCGCGACTTCAAGTTCTGCTTCATGAACATGGAGATCATGCGTTCGTTCAATGAGCGGGGTACCGAACTGACCGATTTCGTCATCGACGTCCTCGAGTATCCGGGTTTCCGGCAGGAATCGCTCGCGCTCCGGCGAGGAGTGTTCCGAGAGCACTCTCTGGAGCAGATTTGCGAACTCCTCCTTTGCTCTGGGAAGCCGGAATGGCAAGCGAAGCCTGCCTGGTACGGCGCCATCTACATCGAGGGGCATATGAGGCAGCGCAAGCTCATCGGCAGCCTGCCGAAGGAGACCTCGGATTAAGAGGGGTAGTGTGTGGAAGATAAAGGACCCTGGGGTTTTGCCCCGGGGTTTTTCGTATGTAGCTGGTCCAGGACGCACCCCTCGACATGGCTACTTAGAGAGGTAGGGGTCGATTTCTAAAAAGAAGTTTTTGTGTGATTATTCAATCAATGGCCCTGGGTAATATAACGAGTCAAGTAATCTCAAAACAACGTGTTTCCGACCATGGTGAGGTACTAACGGCTGAGCGAGAGGTAAACGCCATGCTCGACATGGTGCGCCATGAGACCGAACGCATTGACTCCCGTTTCCTCGAGCCAGCTTGCGGCACAGGCAATTTCCTAGCTCCAGTGTACGAAAAAAAGCTTGCCGTCATTAAAAAGCGCTACGGTAAAAGCCAGCTAGAGTTTGAACGCTACGCCGTTACAGGCACAGGCTCCATCTATGGAGTGGACATTCTTGAGGACAACATAAAACTCTGCCGCAAGCGCCTGTTCGACATCTTTAACGAGCTCTACACGGCGCTCTACAAGAAAAGAAGCAAGGATGCTGTCCGCAGTGCAGTCCGCTTTGTTCTCAACAGAAACATTTTGTGGGGTGATGCACTTTCTCTTAAAACGGTGTCAAAACAGCCGATGCCCATCGTGTTCTCCGAGTGGTCTATGGTACGCGGTAGCATGATGAAAAGGCGCGACTTCTCGTTTGAGGAGCTTATGCCCGACAGCGCGGCAAAAGTGAGCCTGTTCAAGCAAGCAGAAATATCCGATCTTGGGACACCAGCGTTCATACCGACCCCTGTAAAAGAGTACCCACTTACTCATTTCCTTTCACTACACGTATGAAAGTTCCGACGAGCTACAACCCCGATGTTCTTACGTGTCTTGCCAACCTTAGCAACGACGAGGTGTTCACACCGCCAGCGTTGGTGAACCAAATACTCGACACCTTGCCGTCCGAAATTTGGCGAGACAAAACTGCCACTTTTCTTGATCCAGTCTCTAAGACAGGTGTTTTTCTGCGCGAAATAGTCCGCCGCCTCAATGATGGTCTGGTCAAAGAAATCCCCGACGCACAAGCACGGCTCGATCATATTTACACCAAGCAGGTGTTCGGCATCGCCATCACCGAGCTCACGGCACTGCTCTCGCGACGCTCGCTTTACTGCTCGAAAGACGCAAGCGGCAAGTATTCAGTAAGTGAGGCGTTCAAAAGTGCTGACGGCAATGTACGCTTCGAGCGCACCGAGCATAGCTGGAAAGACGGTAAATGTGCCTTCTGTGGTGCAGGCCAGGCCGAGTATGATCGCGCCGAGGCGCTTGAGACCCATGCTTACCAGTTTATTCACACCGACAACCCTAGTACACTGTTTAATAATATGAAGTTTGATGTAATTGTCGGCAATCCACCATATCAGTTGAGCGATGCTGGCGATAGCACGGGCGCATCGCCGATATATCAACTCTTTGTTGAGCAAGCAAAGAAACTTCAACCACGCTTTTTGACAATGATTATTCCGTCGCGTTGGTTTGCAGGAGGGAAAGGGCTTGAGGGTTTTCGTGAAGATATGTTGAACGACGGACGAATCTCACATTTGGTGGACCATCCAATCGCGTCAGATGTTTTCCCCGGTATCAAATTGAATGGTGGTGCTTGCTATTTCCTATGGAATCGCGAATATCAGGGAGAATGCGAAGTAACCATAAAGATGAGCGGCATGGAGGATACAACAAAACGGCGACTCAATCAGTTCGATACATTTGTTCGTTTCAACAAGGCAATCTCAATTTTGGATAAGGTGCAGTCGAAAAAGTATTCATCGTTGAGTGAGCTGGTATCACGACAAAAGCCGTTTGGACTCCGTACTTTTGAGCGTCCAACAGGAAAGGGTACTGTAAAGCTATACGCGAACAAAACCATTGGAAAGATTGAAAAGTCTGCAATAACCGTCGGGTTCGATATGTTGGATTCGTGGAAAGTATTTATTTCGATGGGCTATGGTGAAGGTGGCGAGGCGCGCGAATATCCGCGCATGATTTTGGGTAAACCCATCGTTGCTGCCCCGGGAATTGCATGTACAGAGACATATATTGTTGTTGGGAAATATAAGACAGAAAAAGAGGCAGAAAATCTTGCTAAATATTTACAAACGAAGTTCTTGCGATTCTTGGTCGCTCTTCGTAAAAACACGCAACACGTTACTAGAGATCGGTTTTTATTTGTGCCCGATTTGCCAATGAAAGAAGAATGGACAGACGAAAAGCTTAACAAGCTTTTCCGTCTGACAAAAGAGGAGATCGAATTCATTGACATGATCGTTCGTCCCATATAGCTATGGCCGATTTTTTTCCGCCACGGCCGGAGGCAAAGCCTACTATCTACGCCTACAAGCTCAAAGGTGTGGAAACGCATGCTCATCTCCTCAAGGTGGGCTACACGACGCGCGATGCGCAAAGCCGCATTGCCGAACAGCTCACCACCGCGCGTTTGCAATACGAAATTGTTTTTGAAGAACCGGCTATGCGTGCCGATGGTTCGACATTTACAGATACCGACGTGCATCGCCACTTGCGCGGAAAGCGCATCACGAATCCGGAAGGAGAGTGGTTTGAGTGTGGAGTGAAAGACGTGCGAGCAGCGTACGTTGCCATACGAGAGGGTGTGTTCAACGAAGAAAACCGCACACAAACATTCGGAATGCGCCCAGAGCAAGCCGATGCTGTGGTAAAAACCGCCGCGTATTTTACCGAGGCGCATGCTGACGGCAAGCAAACACCGCATTTTTTATGGAATGCCAAAATGCGCTTCGGGAAAACATTCACCACGTACCAGCTCGCCAAAAAGATGGGATGGAGGAGGGTGTTAGTGCTCACCTTTAAGCCCGCCGTGCACAATTCCTGGCACGAGGATTTGATGAACCATGTAGATTTTGAGGGATGGCAGTTTGTCTCGCGACGGGGGAATACGCTCAATCATGCTGACATTGATGAAAAGAAACCATTTGTCGTATTTGGTTCGTTCCAGGATTTTCTCGGAAAAAACAGCGCAGGCGGGATAAAAGCAAAGAATGAGTGGGTACACGAGACAACATGGGATGCTGTCGTCTTTGATGAATACCACTATGGTGCGTGGCGCGAGAGCGCGAAGGATTTGTTTGTCGGTGAGGAAAAAGACGTACGCAAGGACGAAGAGGGTGAGGCGTTGGAGTACTTTGACGAGCGCGCAGTGCCGATAAAGACCGGCGCGTATCTCTACCTTTCGGGTACCCCATTTCGGGCTATTGCGAGCGGAGAATTTATCGAAGAGCAGATTTTCAACTGGACGTACAGTGACGAACAGCGGGCAAAAGAAGAGTGGGACAGTGCGAAGGGACCCAACCCATATGCGTCGTTGCCACGGATGGTGATGCTCACCTATCAGTTACCTGATGCTATACGTGAAGTGGCGATGGGTGGGGAGTTCAATCAGTTTGATTTGAGCCAGTTTTTTGCTGCAGAAGGAAAGGGCAAGAGCGCGAAATTTTTGTATAAAGACGAAGTGCAAAAGTGGCTGGATTTGATTCGCGGTGCGTTTGCTGAAACTACCGTAGACAATTTGAAGCTGGGAGCGAAGAAGCCTGCGTTGCCGTTTTCTGACACGCGGCTTTTGAATGTGCTATCGCACACGTTTTGGTTTTTGCCGAGTGTAGCGGCCTGTCATGCTATGGCGAATTTGCTCAAGCAACGACAGAACAAGTTTTTTAACGAGTACGAGGTGATTGTGGCAGCGGGTACGGCGGCGGGAATTGGCGTGGCGGCGCTTGAGCCTGTGCTGAGGAAGATGGGCGAGCCCTTGAAGACGCGCACAATTACGCTTTCGTGCGGCAAACTGACGACGGGTGTATCCGTGAAGCCATGGACAGGTATTTTTATGCTGCGCAATGTAGCGAGCCCCGAGACATATTTTCAGGCGGCTTTTCGCGTGCAGACACCGTGGACTGTGCCGAATCCGGAGGGCAACGCGCCAAATCGTGAAGAAATCATCAAGCAGGAATGCTATGTTTTCGATTTTGCTCCGGATCGCGCTTTGCGACAGATTGCCGAGTATAGTTCTAGACTCAATTTGGATGATTCGGTCAGTCCCGAGAAAAAGGTGGAGGAGTTTATTCACTTCTTGCCGGTCTTGGCCTATGACGGAAGCGCGATGAATCAGATAGACGCGGCGGGAATTTTGGATATGGCGATGAGCGGGACCACTGCCACGTTGCTTGCGCGGCGTTGGGAGAGTGCGCTTTTGGTGAATGTCGACAACTATACTCTGGCGCGCTTGATGAACAGTGATGAAGCGATGCAGGCATTGATGAGTATTGAAGGCTTTCGTGCTCTGAATCAAGATATTGAGACTATCATCAACAAGTCCGGTGTGGTGGAGAAACTGAAAAAAGAAGCGAACGATCGGACGTTGACGAAGAAAGAAACAGAGTCATTGAGCGACGCCGAAAAAGAATTGAAGGGCAAGCGTAAGCAGGTGCAGGAAAAGCTCATCAAATTTGCAACTCGCATTCCGGTGTTTATGTATCTCACCGACTACCGCGAGCATACTTTGAAGGACGTAATCAATGAGCTTGAGCCGGACTTGTTTAAACGCGTTACCGGTCTTACTAAAAAGGACTTCGAGCTCTTGGTGAGCTTAGGTGTATTCAACGATTCGTTGATGAACGACGCGGTTTACAAATTCCGTCGATATGAGGATGCGAGTTTGGCGTACACCGGCATAAACAGGCACGAAGGGGAGAATGTTGGTCTTTTTAGCACAGTCCTTTCTGTAAAAGAATACGACCAAACATTCATAAATACTCCAGAAGAGTAGTAAAAATCTATGGCACTTTTTCAATCAAAAAACGATAAGGTTACACAGGTCGGTATAGACCTGTCGCAATTTAGAAACGAGGCTGCCCTACGAGATTTTTTTGCTGGAAATCTTGAGGAACTTTTAGGACTTCGATTTCTTGCGAATGAATACAGAACCACAGATGGGCGTATAGACACCTTGGCAATTGATGAGGTGGGTACTCCGGTAATAATTGAGTACAAATGGGATGAGAACGATGCTATTCTCCCGCAAGGCTTGTCCTACATGGCTTGGCTAAAAGACAATAAACGTTTATACGATTTGCTCGTATCAGATAGACTAGGGAAAGATATCAAAGTGTTTTGGGACATTCCGCGTCTCATTCTTGTAGCACAGCGCTTTGATCGTCGCACGCTCGCTGCCGCCGGAGAAGCGAAAAATAGTGTTGAACTCATTAAATATACACCTTACGACTCGGGCATATTACATCTTGAAACAGTTTACGGTTCTGAAAAAGTAAGAACAGTTTCAGAAACAGTAGCTAAATTGTCATCAAAAGGTGTCAAATATTCTCTCGACCATCATTTAAATAGGGTAAACGAGGATGTTAAGCAGATGTTCTACGCTCTTCAAGCAGAAATTCTTAAATGGACAAACGTAGACGAGAGGATCGATCAAAAAGTAGGGATAACGTATCGTACGACCAAGAGTTTCGTCCGTTTCGAGTTCGGTAAGAGCTATGTGAATGTTTTGGTACGAGACCCACGCTACGATCACAAAATTGACCCGAAAGGTCTATTGAAGGATGTGTCCTCGTTCGGCTGGGGTTATAAGGGGGTTGCTAAATTGAAATCGAAAGAGGATGTACAGGATGTTCTTGAGTTAGTGCGGGCATCGTACGAATCTACCCTATAACGAGAGGCAATTTATATTGCATGTTGCTAAACCTAGTTCTAAGCAGGTGCTAGTTTCAATCAATAGATAAGCGATATTTTTGGCTATTTACATGACAAATGGCTGTGAGACAATTATTGGGAATCGGCGTAAGAAACCGCTCCTCACATCGTCTTCATGCAAGTGTCTGTCATTTTCCGCGCTCTTGGTGCTTTCATAGCGCTTTTGGGACTTCTCCTTACCCCGTACTCCGCATTCGCCTCACTTAACGGCGATGCGGGCGTATACGCGGACGCTTCTGATCGCCGCGGGCTTTCTGTCTCAGCGTCTACCGCCATCGATGGTCTTGGTACTAGCCCCGCATCTGTCGTACCCATGCCGATTCTTTTCGGCGTTTCGGTAGCGAATGTAAAGTCGGATTTCGGGGACCCGCGCGGCGGGGGAACGCGCACGCACGAGGGCCAGGACTTTATGGCACCTTCCGGGACGCCTATCGTCTCTCCAACTGATGCCGTAGTGCTTAAAACCGGCTCTGGTCCGACCTCAGGCAAGTACGTCTACACCGCAAACCCGGGCGGGGAGACCTTCGTTTACATGCACCTCTCCGAGATTGCGACTATCGCGGCCGGACAGAAGCTTGAGGCGGGGGACGTCATCGGGTACGTAGGGGACACGGGGAACGCAAAGGGTGCTGGCGCGCACCTTCACTTTGAGATTCGTAAGAACCGCGTGCCGCAGGACCCGTACCCGCGCCTTGCCGACGAGTTTTCTATAGAAGAGAAAATGGAATTTCTCGCAGGTGTGTTTAAGGATTCGGACAACGACACGAGGCTCGCGGAGCTTCTGGTTGAGACGAGCCGAGGCGAGTTCCTACTAGCGAAGAAAGAGGGTATCGATATTCCAAGCTCGATAGAAGTCGCGCTTGGAGGTACGCCAACCAAGAAAGTTGCGGAGGCTGACGATGAAGAGCTTTCGAATGCATCTTCCGTCACTACATCCGTTGGAACTTCTGACCTCGAGCTTGAGGACGAGGGCCCTGAAGTGGTTGCGATGCAGAAGCTTCTTATTGCGGCAGGAACGGGCCCTGCAGCTAAAGCGCTCGCGGAGGCGGGCGCGACCGGATTCTTTGGCCCGGCAACCGAGAAGGCACTCATCGAATACCAAAAGACTACAGGGATAAGTCCTGCAGCCGGGTACTTTGGAGCAAAGACGCGCGCAGCGCTTGCGCATGGCGCGCCAGCAAAAGCCGCAACTGTCGCCGCTGCAACTCCATCTCCCAAGCCCGCAGCAGACGCATCTGTCGCGAGGGTACTTCCAAATGTTGACCTAGAAGCGGGTGCTTCCGGTTCCGAGGTGAAGGCTCTTCAGAACGTCATAATTTCGCTGGCAGCAGGAGAGAAAGCAGCGGCACTTAAGGAGGCGGGAGCGACCGGATACTTCGGCCCTGCAACGCGCGAGGCACTTGTTGAGCTTCAGAAAGCGAGGGGTATCGCGCCAGCCACAGGGTACTTCGGCAGCCTGACCCGTAATACGCTCGCGGCAAAATAGATTTTCATATACATAGTTGAAAAGGCCCTTCGTAAGAAGGGCCTTTTGTGTCAGGAGGTTGGTAGCTCGAATTTCTCGCGGAGCAGGTGGGCGATTCCCGCGATCATCAGGCGCCGCGTCAGTGGCGATGGTATGGGACCATTCGCAAGCCAGTTATCGATGGTTACAGGCGCCGTGCCAAGCTCTCTGTTGAGTTCCTCGTACGTGACGCCGTACGCGAGCGCGAGTCGGATGGTGGTGAGCCAGGCTTCGCTCTGCGCCTCGGACTCGGTCCACCAGCCGTCCGCTTGCTCCTCAAGCATCTTCACGAACGCCGGAATTGACGCGCGCACGAAGCTCGTAACCGCCTCGGGCAAATCAGGTACTTTGGACATCTAGATTCTCCGCTTTATGTCTGTCGGCACGCTACCACAGCGCGGCTTGCCGCGCGAGGCAGTGAAGCGTACGCTCGGGGCAGGCAGTACAGGAGGGAATTATGTATGACGCGATACTCGTTGCCTCGGTAAACGAGGCACTGCGCGCGGGAATCTTATTTCCCGCGATTGCTATCCCGTTTGGGGCTGGCGACGGAGAACTCTGTTACTGCTTTCGGGAATCGGGCGAGATGACGGATGAGGCGGTCGAGGACCTGCTTTCGCGCTCGGTGGTCCATAAGGGCCGGGGTGAGCGAGTCTTTCATCTGCAGCACATGGCGTCGTCCTCGAATAATCCGCTCCCGTTTGGTCTCACGTTCCTCTACTTCGCGACCTGACGCGGCAGCCCATGGCTGCCGCGTTTTCATTGCGCGCCACTCCTGACGCGCATAGTATAAGACCATGCATACACACCTATATATCGTTGCTGGACTTGCGCTGGTTATTGGATTTGCAGGAGGGCATTATTTCGGGAACAAGGGCTCGTATATGGAGGAGAGAAAGGAGCACAGAAGCGGAGAGTACAGCATGCACGGGCAGATGGATGATATGACTGCCTCCTTGTCAGGAAAAACGGGTGACGAATTCGACAAAGCCTTTCTCGAAGAGATGATTGTGCACCACGAGGGTGCGGTCGACATGGCGAATATGGCGCTTGCGAGCGCCGGACACGAAGAAATCAAGGCCATGTCGCGCGATATTATCGACGCGCAGACCAAGGAGATTGCAACAATGAAGGAATGGCTGAATACCTGGTACGCTGAGTGATATGAAAATTGATGCTATCGGAGTGACGAGCCGGAACCTAGTGAAATCGGTCGCGTTCTATACGGTTCTCGGGTTCAAGTTCCGGAAGCCCAAAGTTGATGACCTCCATATTGAAGCGAAGCGGCGCGCAGGTGAGCCGCGCTTCATGATAGACAGTGCAAAACTTATGACCGAGATTATCGGAGCGCCCTCGCGCCCTGCAAACCACGCAGCGTTCGCACTCCTCTGTAAGAATGCGAAGGAAGTAGACGCGGTAGCGGCAAAGGTAAAGAAGGCGGGTTTCAAAATCGAGAAAAAGCCGTGGGACGCGGTATGGGGCCAGCGCTACGCTGTCGTCCGTGACCCGGACGGCTATTTGGTCGACCTCTTCGCGCCCCTCAAGAAATAGCCGCAATGGACGTTGTCGAGGGCAAGTCGAAAATCAAAGGCGGCGGGCTGTTCGCCGCACGCGCCTTTCGGCGCGGTGGGCGCATCATCAGGATGAGCGGGAAGCGCATGAGCGAGCGACAGATCGACAAACTCATCGAACGTGGGAAGTTGCGACTCGATGATCCGTTTGAGATTAGTAACGGCCGGTACATTGTGCTGGACCCGTTACCGCTTCTCGCCAATCACTCCTGTAACCCGAACGCCGGCGTACGCGGCATTGACGAACTTGTCGCGCTCCGCGCTATCAAGAAGGGCGAAGAGATTACCTACGACTACTCCACGATGGTGGGGGACACGGCGCCCCACGAAACTCCTTGGACGATGCGTTGCCGCTGCGGAGGAAAAACATGCCGCACGAAGGTGGGCAATTGGCGCACTATCCCACCCGCGCGCCTCGCGCACTATAAGCGCCAAGATGCGCTTCCGACTTTCGTACAGAAGCTCGCCAATGGGTAAGTTAGCAAGAACACCTCACGCAACTCGTAGGAACGTTCTCTTTGCGATAAGAAACGCGACGTAGCCAGTTGCGACACCAATTATGATTCCGCCCAAGATATCGGTCGGGTAGTGGACGCTTGCAGCAATACGCGAAATGACGATGAGCGCGGAGCCCGCGAACATGAGCGCCCCGAGCCGCTTGTCGTATAAGTAGATAACGGTCGAGAACGCGAACATGAATGTGGAGTGTCCGGACGGAAACGATGGCGCGTCGACGAAGAGGAGCTGATTCACATCATGCGAGAGGAACGGGCGAGGCCGCTCATAGAGCCGCCATATGACGCCCGTAATCGCGAAGCGTGCGAAGGTGGCCGTCGCTATCGCGAATAGGAGGACGTATATACGCTGCCGCAAGGGCTTCTGGTGACGAATTAAGAGGAGGTGCCCGAGGATAAGTATCAAGAGATAGGGCAGGGTTTCCGCAAAGAAGACGATGAACCAGTCGAGGGCGGGCCCCCGCCCGGCAAGGCCGTTCACGAGCATGAATAGGGCAAGGTCAAACGACATCACGCTATTATACTGAAAACCCCATGGCGTATTACGTGTACATGCTCGAATGCCGCGACGGCTCCTTATATACCGGCATCGCCACCGATGTATCACGGCGGGTCAAGGAGCATAACGAGTCTCCACGGGCGGCGAAATATACGAGGAGCCGCAGGCCCGTGAAGCTCCTGCGCAAGGAGCGCTTCATGTCGCGCGGGAAGGCGCTTTCGCGGGAAGCGGCCATAAAGCGTCTCCCCAGGTCGGCGAAGCTGGCTCTGATAGGATAATGCGTATGCAAGGAAACGAAGAAGAGCCGGTCATCGTTGCGACTGTGGACGAAGGGAAGGAGGAGCTTGAGAAGCTTACCGAGATCTCCAACGAGCTCGAGGAGATTAAGCACAAGGTAGCGCCCACGCGCTGGCGGGTTCTTCGTAACGGCCTCTATCAGGGCGCGGGCGTCGTCCTCGGAGGCGCAATCGCGGTCGTCCTTATCGGATGGCTCCTCGCGTTCCTGGGAGTCATCCCTGGCTTTCATGACACTGCAGAGTACTTGCGGGGCATCGTAGAGACACGCCGCTAGTATGTGGATGATCTATGCTGGCGGGTCTGCGGTCGCAGCGGCCTTGGTCGCGATATTCGGGAAGATAGGACTCAAGGACGTCGACCCCACGCAAGCGACCGTGGTGCGCGGCGTCATCATGGCGGCCATACTCGTGCTGTCCGCGCTCGCGTTCCGGAAGTTCGATGGGTTCTCGCTCGAGACATTCGGCTCGAAGGCATGGCTCTTCATCGTGCTTTCCGCGGCTGCTGGTGCATTATCGTGGCTGTTGTACTTTATCGCGCTTCGCGAAGGGCCCGCAGGGGCGGTCGCGGTCCTCGATAAGATGAGCGTGGTATTCGTCATCCTCTTGGCGGCCCTGTTCTTGGGGGAGGCACTGACCTGGAAGAGCGTGCTCGGACTCGTTCTGACCGTGGCCGGCACCCTCCTCATCCTCTTCAAGTAGTTCTACAAGCTAATCGCTAAAAGCTCTCATATATGGCCGGATACACCACCAACATCGAACGTGACACCCTGGAGAACGAGGCATTCCGTAAAGTCCTCTATACCGGCTCATACTTGCAGCTCGTCCTTATGAGTGTCGCTGCCGGGGATGAGATAGGCGAGGAGGTTCACGGGCAGGATCAATTCATTCGTGTCGAGGAGGGGGAAGGCAAGGCAGTGCTCGACGGCGAGGAGCACGCTCTCTCTGACGGATTCGTGGTTGTGATTCCTGCCGGGACGAAGCACAACATCATAAACACCTCCGCATCAGATGCATTGAAGCTCTACACCATATACGCGCCACCTCACCACGCAGACGGCACGGTGCACCAGACGAAGGCGGAGGCGGATAAGGCTGAGGAGGAATTCCACGGCGACACCTCGGAATAGTTACGGAGTTTCCGACTGCAGGTAGTAGTAGGAAGGCTCTGGCTCATCTTCTAGATAGGAGATAACGACAGGGATCGCGATAGCTGCCAGGATAACTACGACGAGCAGTAAGTAATTGCGGTTGAAAAGTCCGCGAACGAACGTCTCGATGTCGTTGTATGTCATGGCCAAAGTATGCCACGGGCTTGCGTAGCTACTGCTGGACAGCCGGGCCTCGGGTGGTAGGTTGGAGCCAGCCTGAACATTAAAGGAGGGTCTGATGACGCCTGCCACGATAGAGTTCTCGTTTCTTACTTCCGCAAAAGGCGAGCCGCGCACATTCGAAAACTGGTGGTTTCCGGATTTCGAGGGCCAGCTCATTGCTGTTCGGTACGAAGCGCTCCAGAGAAAAAGCATCACCTGGGCATTCTTCGGGCTTTACCTCACCCTCCTCGAATACGACCTCAAGGAGTTGTGCCTTACGAGGCTCCGCGTCCTGATGAAGGAGGGCGGACTGATAGGGAGGCCGCGTCTCGGAGGGTCCCCGATTCCCATTCCGCCAAAGGAGCTTGCAGAGGGGTATGAGCGCGCGAAGCGCACGCATCCGCACGACATCCGCATCCGCCTGCTGCGGCCGCTCTTCCCGAACGGCTAGACCTTCAAATCCCCGGCACTCACGTGCCGGGGATTTCGCTATAGGGATTGCTAACTGACAAATTAATGGCATTATAATCCACAGAACGAACCTTAGAGACGGGGGAGCAACAACATGGAGCGTACCGGACTGCCGTGCCAAATCGACGTGAAGTGCGTGCTGCCGGTCGGCAGCGTTGAAATTCATCCGGCGATTCGATTCACCGACTTTCCCGACCGCAGAATCGAGAGTGCTGTCGATTTCTACGCATCACATCCTATGCGCATGATTCCGACTGGCGACGCGCTCATGCAAGCTGAGGACGAGCGCCGCAGGTTGTACCAATTCGCGGTGACGTGGCTTCGGAAGGCCATCCAGGAATGCGTTCACGCATCCTTGCTCGGTCCTCATCCTGAGGCGGTGTACTGGGAGATGCGTGACGGATCGTTTCGGGTGGTGCAATCAGGGGAGTATCGACCGCTCGCAAGGTACCTCGACCGCGTCACGAAGTTCAGGCTCGAGCTCACTCGCTACGTCTACAACGGTCGCGAAGCGACCCCCTGCCTGTTCTACTCATGCGAATTCTGACTCAAAGGACCCCGGCCAAACGGCTCGGGGTCCTTCTGTATTCATAATTCATAAGCTTTTCATCTTGAATACGTCACTCTTTCATTAGAAATCAATAGGGGACAAGGAGTTCTTGACGCTCAATGGACAGAGTTCATAGTACAAGTGTAGTCCAAGGGGGCTCAGGGGACGCTTACTACGTTTGATCCGTTTATCTTAATACGTATGACTCATATTACTTTCGCTTCGCGATCGGCTATCGCCCGATTCGCAAGCGCGCTCACGGTGTTCGCGCTCGTCGCGACACCGTTCATGACTCTTATTCCTGCATCGGCGCATGCGACCGCGCCGACACCAGCAAGCATTTCGATTGATACTGTCGAAGATGATAATGGCTCATATACTTCGCCTTTTGATTTCTCATGCCCTGTAGATGGTAATGAAGGAGAAATAACCATCTACGGTAGCGGAGCGAGCGCAAGCAACTCCCCGGGGCAGATTGAAGACTATGCCGTTGCAATAGATTGGGGAGATGGGAGCGCAACAACCACAGATCTTGGCACGTTCACTCCTCCTTCAGGGACGTCTACGTTCACGTACGAATTCACAGCTTCCCATTCGTATTCCTCCTACGGACCAAAAACTGTCACTGCATACCTTTACCATGGAAGCCTAAATGGAAACGATGGTGATGCTGTGGCGACAATCACTTTATCTCCTTGCAGCACCGATCCGGGTGTGACCACCGACGCTGCAGACAACATCAGCCACACGGACGCTACTATGCACGGTACCAACGGGCCTGTAGCAGCGACAAACTCCTCGTACTGGGTCTCCCTTGCGCCGATTGATACCGGCTCGTCCTCCATTCCGCCAGGCGTCTACTCAACCCCGACTCAGGGAGCGGTAGCTGCTAATGGCGCCCTTGCCGGGACGCCCCTTTCTTCTGTCGCGACTTCCGGCATCCCAGGAAACATCCCAGGCGGTATACAACCAGATACCACGTACTACTTCGTTGCGTGGATCGAAGTCGGCGGAGACTGGTATCCGGGCGAAGTCCTCTCTGTCACGACCCTCCCTGATCCTGAAGTACCGCCGGCCTGCGGAATCATGGATAACACCACGTTCGACGGATTCTCTCTCGGCAGCGTAAACGGCCAGGGCGGATGGGGTATAACCGGTCCCTACGACCACGCTATCGTCGATAACACCTACGGCTTCCCAACTTTCGGTTGTAAGACGCTTCGTATCTCGAACGCCGTAACCGCTGGTTCGTTCGGTGACCAAATCTTCTCCTACTCAGTCGCCAACGAGGCAGGTGAGACTGTTGCTGAGAATAACGGCATGTCAGGGGGTACTCGCCAGGAGCGCTTCGAGGCAGAGTTCGATATCGCCTCCGCTGATGCAGACGTTTACCAGCCGGGCCTCGCTGTCACTGTCTCTCCCGACCGGGGTGATGGCGCTCGCATGAGCTATCTTCGCTTCGAGGATTCCCCGGACGGTATCGATGTCTATTTCTACGACGTGCAGAGCTCGACTGATCCTGCGAACTTCGTCCAGACCCAGATCGCAAATGATCTTCCGCGCACCTCGCCGCACACGGTGAAGCTCGTCATGGATTTCGTTGACGGCCCGGTAAGTCCGGCAGCGCTCCCTGCGAACGATGTCGTCGAAGTCTTCATCGACGGCGTCTCCGAGCATATCGGGACAAGCTGGGAAAACTATTACCGCTACGATAATGAGTCGAACCCTGGCCTTATCGACACGAGCCGCACCGTCGACTCGCTCCTCTTCCGTGTCGCTGGCACGGCTGCTCCGGAAACGGATGAGGAGGGCTTCCTCTTCGACAATGTCTCCATAGAGACCGGCCCTACACCAGGCCCTGTCGTAGAGACCTCGACCGTGACCCTCTGTAAGTACGCAGACACGTACCCCGAGGAGACTCCACTCCCAGGATGGACGCTCACTCTTACCGGCGACACCGTACAGGAAAGTTTCGCCGTCCCTGTTGCAGACCCTGTAGGTGTTAACTCAAATCCTCTCGTAGCCGGAGTTTCCTACGTGGCAACGGCGATGGGTACTTGGCTCAATGACCGGCCAGATGATGCGCCTGAAGGAAACGATGTCGACGCTGAGTACTCGACGATCGACGAGTGGGTAACCCAGATGGACGGCTACGACGGATTCGGTACCAATATCCTTGAGCTCGAGATCAATGAGACCGATGGCGAGTGGGGTACATACAACAGCAGCCATACGTACGCACAGGCCTTCACCGTTGCTGCTGACGGCCCTGCGAACTTCCGGATCTTCGATGGCGACGGTGCGCATGTTCAGCAGCCAAGCTGGTTTGCCGACAACAAAGACAGCACGCTCGAAGTAGAGATCTCCGAAGGATATGCCGGCGTAACTGGAGAGAACGGCTGCGTAACGTTCGAAGATGTGCCATTCGGTAGCTACGAAGTAGGCGAGGTCATGCAGGACGGCTGGGAGAACGAATCCGGACTTGGCGAGGTAACGGTGGATGAGGAGGAAATGGTCTTCGATGTCGTCAATCATAACGACGACTTCGGCAATGATTCCTGCATGCTCGTAAGCGACACAACGACCCTCGAGGGTGGTACTGCTTCCGACCTCGTGCCGGAGCCGCATCATGAATCATGGACCGCCGTAGTAGACATGCTCGCGATGTGGATCTGGGGAGATGAGGAAGTCACTGATCCGACTGGTGAGGAGACTCAGGTCTTCACGAAGACGTTCTGGCTTGAGTCCGTACCAGCGTCTGACGCGACCCTGGTCATCGGAGCCGATAACTCGTACGAAGTCGAACTCAATGGCACTCCAGTGGGTAACGATGCCAACGAGGACAACTACACTAACGCTGAAAAGGACACGATTACGATTCCTATGGCGGACTTCGAGCTCGGTGCGAACACGCTCGTCTTCACGGTGAAGAACATCGCGTTTGGCGGCGGCACGCAGGAGACGAATCCGGCCGGACTCATCTACAAGCTCACTATCCCAGGAACGGAGTGTCAGCAGACGCCTCCTGACCAGGCGGAGCTACAGGTCCACATCTACAAGTACATCCAGGATGAGAACGATGCTATAGCGCTCGCAACCGAGGGAAGCTTCCCAATGAGCGCGACCTGGGACGCTGCCAACATCGGCGCGGGCTCCGGCAACTACGCGCTTAACGCGGGGAACAGCTATCACGCTGCAACGAGCCCGATGTCACAGCAGGCCGACTACAGCACCTACGAAGTCACGGATGGAAATCCTGTCATGCCTGCGGACAGTAATAGCTGTCCGGCGGATAAGTACCGACTCGTAGGCTACAAGACCGGAGATACGCTCATCGAAGCTGAGAACGACGCAATAGACGACGACTTCCCGGTCTTCGATAGTCTCGACGCTGATAAGTATGTAATCGTAGTCAACGAAGATTGTGATGACCTTGATATCCCACCTACCGAGCAGGTGAAGGTTCACATCTACAAGTACCTCGAGGATGAAAACGATGTAGCGACGCAGATTCCTGACAATGCGGAGATAGCGCCGTTTGCGATGACGGCGACATGGACCGCAGATAACCTAAATAGCGGGACCGAGTCTTCCGGTGAGTATGTCCTCGGTAACAATCACGGCGGAACATCGCTTACGTACGCTGCGGATACATCACCGATGGATGTCGGCGCTGATTACACGACTTCGGAGATTACCGGCGAGAACGGTGTCCTTCCGGTTGGTGGTGAGTGCGTTGAGGGTGCGTATCGCCTCGTGGGCTACAAGTCGGGCACGACCCTTGAAGAGGCAGAAGGCGGCGTCGTAACAGCAGCCGCACCAATCTTCACCGACCTCCAAACTGACCAGCACGTTATCGTCGTCAACGAGGACTGCGATGACGTATTCGACGACAGTACTCCATCCGAAGAGCAGTTCACTATCACCTCGACGGTTGAAGGAGATGGAACGGTGACCCCGTTAGGCGCAATCGTCGTTAATGAGGGTGACAATCAGATGTTCACTTTTACTGACGGTGGCCAGTCGCTCGTCGAAGTTCTGATAGACGGCGTCGATATCGGAAGTCCTGCTGATTACACCTTCTCCAGTGTTAACGCGAACCATACGGTGCACGCACGATTCGCAACGAATGGAGGTGGCGGTGGTGGAGGAGGCGGAAACAATAACGGTGGTCAGGTTCTCGGTGCATCCACCGACGACATGTGCATCCCGCTCCTCCATACGTATATGCGCATGGGTATAGTGAACGACGCACAAGAGGTTATGGACCTTAAGGGCTTCCTTAACGAGGAAATGGGACTGACGCTTCCGATTGACTCGAACTTCGACGCAGCGACGGATGCTGCGGTGCGTGCATTCCAGACGAAGTACAAGACCGAAGTGCTTGATCCGTGGACACCGTTTGGCTTCAATGATCAGCCGACCGGCTACGTGTTCAAGCTGACCCAGTGGAAGGTAAACTCAATCCACTGTGCTCCAACGATTTATCCGTTCCCAGCGCTCCCATAAAGACCTAGCGTCTTAGCAAAAAGCCCGCCCACAAGGCGGGCTTTTTGCTATCTGGTGGCTGCTATCATGGAGTGAATGGCGAAGAAGGTCTTAAAACGAGTAGCGCCGCCGCGTGTCAGGAAGCGGCGGAAGCACGGTGTGACGCTGTGGCTTTATGACCACTTCGTCCCGCACGCTGGGAACGGACATGAGCCCCACTACTTCCGCACGGGTTCCCTTATCGCGCTCGCACTCGGGGTCCTTATGCTCCAGGGCCTTTATCTGGGAGCGACTAAGTTCGTATTCCTCCAGACGAATTTCCTCGCATCCGTCCTTCCTGGCGTCCTCGTCTCCTTAGCAAATGAGGACCGTGCCGAGAATGGGGTAGGAGCGCTTGAGGAGGACCCTGAGCTTTCTGCAGCAGCGCAGGTGAAGGCGAATGATATGGCAGCACGCGGGTACTTCTCCCACGCAACCCCTGAGGGGCAGCCGCCCTGGTACTGGTTCCGGCTTGCCGGATACGAGTATGCGCACGCGGGAGAGAACCTTGCGGTGAATTTCACCGATTCGATAGATGTGCAGGAAGCGTGGATGGAGTCCCCGACCCATCGTGCGAACATAGTGAAGCCTGTGTATACGAAGGTCGGGATAGGTGTCGCCGAAGGCACTTTTGAGGGGAAGCGGGCGACGTTTGTCGTGCAATTTTTTGCGACGCCACCGGCGGCGCCTATACCCGCGCCAGCCGAAAGTCGGCTTGCGGTCACGGTCGCGGAGCCTGTTCCTGAAACGGAGCCTGTTGTCGCATCCGCGCCACCTGCTGCGACTGAAGTCCTGGGAACGGAGGCAGCTACGCCTGCGCCGACTACGCGTCAGACGACTAGCTTCTGGCAGAAGTTTATGACCGAGATTACGAGCCCGACTGCGCTCCTTGTCTCAGCACTTACCGGATTCCTCTCGCTCACCATCGTCGCCTTGCTTGCCATTATGCTCGTGCACTTCCGTATCCCACACCCGCGCGTCGTTCTGGGGAGTGCGGCGCTCACCGTCCTCTTCCTCGTAGCGCTCTACATGAACGCCTCGGCTATCATCCCGGTCACGCTGCCTGAGGACGCAGGGGTTGCTAACGCGATATCCGCGACTAGATAGACGAGATGCAAAAACCGCCACAGCCCGTAGGGGCTGCGGCGGTTTTGCTTGTGAACGCTAGTATCCGAGCTCGCGGTCTAATTCCGCCATATCAGCGTCGAACGATTCGAGGTCAGCCTCGTTGAGGTCGGACTCGATATCCGCTTCGGCGGTCGAAGTGCTATCAGCAGACAGAGTGTTGAGACGCTCTTCGGTAGTGGCAGTCGACTCCATAACTGCAGCATCGCGTTCCTCTTCGCTTACGGCGCTAAAGAATCCCTGATCCCACGCGAACCAGCCGACAGCGGGAAGAATCGCAATGAGGAGGATAACAACGAGCGCAGGCAACATACCCTGTTTTTTGGGTGGCATCACCGGCGCAGGGGCAACTGGTGCCTGGGGAACCTGATTCTGGTCTTCATTCATAGTCGTGAGATTAGATTACTGGCTCTACGGCAGGCTCCGTCTCTGGCTCCGTTTCCTCCTCATCCGGCTCTACTTCGGGACGAGAAGCCTTAAGTGCAGTAATCGCACTTCGGAGTGCTTCGCCCGCTGCCTTTACAGATTCATGGGCTGTCTTTGCAGCTGCGCGGAACGAATCGCGCTCACTGGCTGGGTCCTCGCTTTCCTTGAGCGCTGCTGCAGCTGCCTTCGCGCTTCCAATCGCACCTACGGCGTCTGCAATCTTTCCTTCAGCGTCAGCAAGCGCCGCAGAAGCTTCCGACATATCCGCACCCCTGCCTTCAAGCTCGTCGATGCGGGAGGCGACGCGGTCTGCGATTCCTTCGAGGAAGGTGACGCGTGCTGCAAGCAGGCGTAGGATGTTATCGGTAAAGACACCCACGCGCTCCTTCACCGCTTCAGTGAAATTCACCTTGCGCACCTGGCGAGACTCACCTAGTGCTGCTTTCTGTTCCTCTATCTTTGCTTTTATCTCCTCAGGGGTTGCTCCAGACTCACGGAGTGCCTGCACTTCTGCTTTTGCAGCTTCGCGTGCCTCCATGGCGCCCTTGCGCGCCTCCATCATATCGGCGCGGAATTCGCCGCGCGTCGTCGATGCATTCTCGCGTATGTCTTTGCGAGCTTCTATCAGATTTTCGCGAACCTCCTTTCGGGCTTCTGCGCGCGGCGCTACTGGGCGCTCCCGAGGGAACTCGGGCTTAGTGGGAGTAGTCGTATTCTCCTCGGCAGAAACGCTTGCGGAGCCTAGCAAAAGAAGGGTCGCAAGGCCGATAGTGATGAGACGGATATGCATAGCGAGATAAAGTATGAGTGATAGACGAACGAGCGTTCGTACTTCTCTAGGATAGCTTGAGATTACCCAGTGTGGCTCCTCGAGTAGGGGATTACGTCGCGTCTTGCGTGTCGATTTGTTAAATTTAAGAGCCATGGTATAATATTCATCAGACAAGGTTTTTTGGAGGGCTAAGGAATGACTGCGTTATCACACTCTGCGGTGCGGCCATCGAATCCGCTTACATCGCTTGAGACGCCACTCACCTACGTTGCGGCGTCAGACGATATGGTCGTTGTCGACGACCTCATCGGGAAGCGGCGGCGCTTTGGGAATGCCACAGTGCACGCGGGAGTCGGATTCGTTCGCGCGTTCGCGGGATTCATCGCACGGAACCCCACAAGCGGCGTCATCGACTTCTTCAAGGTCGGAAGCGACGACTTCCGACCGAAGCGGCACGACGCGAAGGACCTTCTGCCGCATCTTGTGGCGTTCGACTCGATGCCGCTTGCGGGACTCGAGGCTGCGGTCGCGTGGCACCTTTCACCCGGAACCCTCAACAGGTACCACGGCTTCACGGCGTTCATCATGAACCACCGGAGGGAGCTCTGGGCGGTGAGGGCATCGTGTCACTTCATGAAATTCGCGGCCGTGCAGGAATGCACACTCGACGCGATGCCAGCAACCGACGGCTTCTACAGCGGCCCCGATTGCTTGCTCCGATTCAGACCGGTGCGCTCCTGAACATGCGACCCGGCGCTACGCGCCGGGTTTTCTGTTTTCCATACTTCATCCACCCCGTTATACTGGAGCAAATGATTGAGAACCGTTCGCCTTGGCTCCATCAATTGAATCGTAAGCGCCCCGTCGTCGCTATCGATTCGCATCACGCGGCGGACCTTGCGATTGTTGGTGGCGGCATCGCGGGGGTGGCGACCGCGTATTTTGCGCTCCGGGACACTAAAGAGACTGTGGTGATGCTTGAGGCGGACAAAGTCGCCCATGGGGCCACCGGCCACAACGCGGGTCAGATTGCGAGCTACTTCGAGCGCCCGTTGTCGTCCTTAGCAAAGGAATTTGGCGAGGAGAAAGCTGCGGCAGCGCAGAAATCGGTCGAAAGCGCATGGCTTTTGATAGACGAGATACTTGCTGAGACGAGGCTTACCACTCCAGTGTATCGATTCACTGGCTACGCGGGTGTCTCTTGCCTCAATCACGTCATCACGCGCCTTAACGATAACCGCATCCGCACCAAGGGAGGACTCGCACCAGAAAGTCTTATGGTTTCCGAGGAGTGGGCGGACCGGGCGAAGATTCCTCACGAATATGCGGAGGAATACTCGGTAGTGCCGCATAAGGACATCATGGCGCTTCTCGACGCTTCTAACCCCGACTACATCGCGGCGAGTTCCTACCAGAAGGGGTGCACCAATAGCGCACTGCTTTGTGAAGAGATTATCGCGTACCTGCTTGCGACGTATCCGGAGCGATTCACGCTCCGGGAGGGGAGTCCGGTTACCCGTGTGAAGCTTTCTGCTGCGGACGTCACCCTCATCGTAAAAGAGCACGAAGTGAAGGTGAGTCGCGTGGTACTCGCGACAAATGGATTCGAGAATTTTCATATCTTTCATGAGTCCGGGCCCCAAATCGATACGACTTTCCATCACGACGTCACCGGACGCATCGGCTACATGGCCGCATATGTTGAACCCTTATCGAATCCACCTACCGCGATAAGTTATTTCCCAAAGGGTGCCGACATGACCGGAGACCCAACCGGCGAGAGCTACTTCTACCTCACTCGTCGCCCACACGAAGCTGAAGGAATGCCTACGACTAACCTGGTATGTGTGGGTGGCCCCGACATGCCGCTTCCAAACCAGGCGCTCTATGTCCGCGATGAGGTATCGCAGGACCATATACCTGGGGTTATAGACCAGTTCATGCGCGAGAATTACCGACTCTACCCGGTAGACAAGCCAGAGTACCCGTATCACTGGAACGGGCTCATGGGCTACACGCCGGGCGGCGTGCGGCGCGTAGGGCCCGAGCCCGTGAATCCGCGTCTTTTATATAATCTCGGCTGCAACGGCGTCGGTATTCTGCCGTCCATATGGGGCGGGAAGCGTATCTCGGAGTTTCTCCTTGGAGGCGCTGTAGAACCCTCTCTTTTTGACCCTCGCGATCAGCGTTCATAACCCCATCCACACCAGGGGAACACTACTTGCGTGCTACGATGATATTCATGAAGATTTCATCGAAAATCTTCGGCGTTCTTGCTACCCGGGTGTTCGCAGGAATATTCATCGCAGGCATTGCCGGCGTGCTTTTCTTCGGTAATTTCTTTACCACACGAGGTCCGGTCGAGGCATCCGCCGACACGTACTACCCAACGTTCTGTCTTGGCGGCTGGGAGAATCCGAAGCTCGCAAGTGAGAAGCCAGCGATAAATCCTAAGGATCTCGGTGCCTTTACGCCAGAGAACTCCGCATTCCTTGCGGATGATATTTCCGCACAGATATTTTGCGGATACTTTCCCGTCGTTGGGCGCGACAAACTCCCCATGTCTGCGCGCGTGTCGTTCAACTGGCTGCTTGTTGGCGAGCCGATTGCGCCTGTTGTTGAGGAAGCTCCGGCAGAGGAGGCTCCGATAGAGAGCGGTGAAGGAGAGGTGCTTGGCGAGGAAACTCAAACTGGTGATACTCCCGCTGACGTACCGGAGCCCGCACCAGACACCACACCCGCGCCGTCTGATACCACTCCGACTGAGTCGGAGTCACCTGCGCCAGCGTCCGACGCGCCCTCTGGTGACACAGGCGAAAGTTCTGGTGGAGAATCGTCGAGTGAGTCTGGCGGAGATAGTGGCGGAGGTGATTCTGGTGCCGGAGACTCGGGCGGAGGAGATGGAGGAGGCGATTCCGGTGGCGGCGATAGTGGCGGTGATGCTGGCGGCGGGGACTCGGGGGGAGGGGACTCGTCTGCGTCCAGTGTTTTCGATGAGCTTGCGTCGCTCGTACGCTCGCGCGCGAGCGCCGCGTTTGCGGAAGACGCCCCATCGATTGGTAACGATCTGCTCGATGTGAGCTACAGCTTCGATGGCGTGCGGTGGCAGTCTGCGGGGCGGGTCGGCAGGGATAACTGGCGCGATTTCAGCATACTCATTCCTGCGACCTCGTGGCAGGAACTTCAGAACCTACAGGTCATGGTTTCCGCGCTTCCGACCCTCGATACGCGCCCGGCGATTTACCTCGAGTCGATGATGCTGCGTGTCTCGGTGGATCGTACTTTTGCGGAGCTTGCTACCGACAGTTTTGCGGCAGTGGGAGATGTCGTCGAAGGACTTTTCACTCTGCCTGCGCCCGTAGCTGCTGTAGTCGAGGCACCCGTCTATCAAGCGCCACCAGCTAAAGAGAAAAAGCTTTCATTCCGAGTTGCCGGAAGTCCGCTCGATACGCTCGGGAAGAACTTGCCCGCACCAAATGTTTCTGCGAGCGGCGACGGACTTAGCCTTACCGTTTCCGGGAAGTGCAGTATGCCGTACTTTGTGGTGCTGACCTACCGTAGTCGAGAAGATTTCGAGAAGCGTCCGCGCCAGTTCGCCTCTAATTATGCGGGCCCTTGTAAGGGTGGGTCGTTTACGTACGACATGGAGCACCTTCCGACTGATACCCCGGAGGACGTGTACTACCTTGTTGTGGGCGAGCAGAGCGACACAGAGCCATGGCGGGCAACCACCGAGCTCGTGCCGGTCGAGGTGCGTACGGTAGAGATAACGCCAGGGTCCCTCGACGAGTAGTATGGCAATAGTTGCGCGCATACTCGAGAACACGACTGCCGTCGCCGTAGCGGCGCAGCCGCCCTTAAAGACACCGGAGCCGACGGCCGTATTCGCGCTATTTGCTCCTGAGGAGCAGTCAGGTGCGCGTTTTTTTGACGACACTGCGCTTGGGGTACGCTCCTTCACTCTTCCTGCGTTGGACCTCCGACTTATCTTCGAGCCTACGCGCGTCAGGCTCGAGGCAACCGCGCCTAAGCCGGTCGATGTGCTTCCGTTGGGTACACGCCTAGCAAATGTCGTCGCGGCCATATATCCCAATGTTCCGTTTCTTCGCTATGGATTCAACTACGACCGCACGTTCCAATACGACGCCGTCATCCCACAGCGCCACATCATGGAGGCGTTCATGGACGCGGAGGCCGTGAATGCGATGACGCATTTTGGCTGGCAGTGCACCTTGCAGAAAGAGAAGGGTAAGCGGAAGGAAACCTACTTCTTCAAGGTCGTCTCGCCGCTTGAGATACGAATCCTCGCGAATATCGAGTTCGATCGGGTACTTCCAGAAGCAGGCAAGTGCCAGACAGAGTTCGCGCAGTGCGCGGATGACGCGATGCATATCGTCGAACGTCTCCGTTTTTCCTAACATGACCGTAACCCGCAACGGCGTACGACTTACGAGGCGGAGCAAGCGCTGGTGGCGGCTTGCGTTCATACTTGCTGCCGAGGGTGTGCTTTCCGCGTTCGTCTACATGTCCTTGGCGGCGCATATCCTCTGGCCAGAAGACTCTAAAGCTGCCACCGGCGTCTCCGCGATGCTCTCCTATGAGGGAAGGCTTATGGACGCGTCGGGGAACCCGCTTGGCGGCACCGGCACCCCATACTGCTTCCGCTACTCCATATACGACGCAGCCTCGGGTGGCACGAAGCTCTGGCCCGCAGGCACCCCTAATACATCGCTCGCCACTTCTACCGACGGCGTGTTCTCGTCCCTCATTGGCCAGGCGGATGCGCTTACCTATAACTTTTTTGATAGCGATACTGTCTACCTCAACGTCGATGTGTACACGGTGGCAGCGTCTGGAGGCACCTGCTCGGGCGGTTCGTGGGAGAGTCTCACGCCCCGTCAGCAGATTGCCTCAACCGGCTACGCGCAGACCGCAAAAAACACCTACGGCGGCTCGATACAGGTGGGTGACGGCGCCGGCGTAACGCTCAATTATCTTGCGCTCGACGTGAAGAATACGGACGACTACATCGGTCAGTCCTGCACCACAAGCGGCACCGTGTGGTACAACTCCGCGATATCAAAGACACTCGTCTGCGAGAACTCGGTCATACAGGCGATTTCGAATGCGTCTGCGACGACGACGATTGCGGGCATCACAACGAACACTGCCGCTGCAGCATCTACCGGTACCATCGTTTTCAGTAACGCAAACGGCGTTACCTTCGGCATCAACGGACAGACCATCACTGCTTCTGTTGCCGCCGCTGGCGGCGGCATCACCTACAGCGGATATGCACCTGATCATTTGGGTAAGGAGCTCGTCGCGGGTCAACAGGGACAAGGGACCTTCTTTGTTCAGCCGATGTGGAACGCTCCCTCGTTCCAGTTCGATAGACTCGTTTTGCCCATCAACTTCTCCAACACCTCAAACCTTTCGGGAAGCGGCACCGTCTCGTTCTGGATTGGCATTTACAGCAGAAACGTATCGTCGCTTTCGCTCGTGATGAGCACTTCCATATCAACGAACGTCACGATGTCTGGGACGGTCGGTAGCTATTCGCTCTACGCTGGACCGAGAAACCTTGCTATTCCATGGACGAGCACCGTATCCGGAAGCGACTACTGGATTGGCATCGGCTCTCGTACGACCACGGGCGGCGCCGCGATGTCGATCTCACAATTCCTGGCTTCACAACCGAACTCAAACTATTCGGGAAATTTCGGTTCAGCGAACAATGCCACCAAAGGAATGATTATGGGACAAGGTTTCTATAGTGCTACGACATCAGCAGTCCCGGCTTCGATCGCCTTCACGCAAATCAATGGAACGGGTTCGCTCAATAGGCGCCCCCCAGTGTATTACTTCATGAGCGGTACGATATGAAATCGGGCGTTATTTTTGAGAACCTCAATCTGGGTCTGCATAACGCAGACTTGGAGGCGACGGTCGCGCGTCTTGAGCAGGGGAAGTCGTACCGCGACCTTTCCACCATTATCATCTGTCCGACTCGCGGCATGATACCGGACCGTGTGGTCCAGAGTTGGATGGGGCTTATACGCCCCATGAATCAGAAGGTCATCGGCCCCATCTTCTTTCGCGGGTATGAAGTTGGGGAAGCGTACACGATGGCAATCGATTTCGTTCTTTCGAATCCAGAGCTTTCCACTTGGAAATACATACTGACGATAGAGGAGGATAACCTCCCGCCGCCTGATGGGCTTCTGAAGCTCTATGAGAGCATGGACACGTATGATGTCGTCGGTGGCCTCTACTGGACCAAGGGCGAGGGAGGGCAGCCCATGATCTACGGCGACCCAAAGGTTGCGCCCTTAAACTTCATTCCCCAGAAGCCAGTTGCCGATACCGTGCAACCTGCAAACGGACTTGGCATGGGCTTCAATCTGTTCAAAATCGAGATGTTCAAGGATGAGCGTCTGCGCAAGCCCTGGTTCAAGACCCTACAGGGCGTAGTGCCTGGCGAAGGACCCAAGCTCTATACGCAGGATTTGTATTTTTTCGAGGATGCAGGCAAACTCGGGTACAAGTTCGCCTGCGACACGCGCGTCAAGGTCGGGCACCTAGACCCATCAACCGACGTAATCTGGTAGCTGGCACCCATGAAATACTTCATTTTCGTCCTTAGTTTGCTCCTCATCGGCGGAGCCGGCTGGTATTTCGGGAGCGTTTCGAACGTTGCCGAGGGTATCCGAGCTTCAGTAGTGCAGGATGATTCAAGTCTTACGTCTGGCAACTACCCACTCATCAATGAGACGGTTACCTCCGGCCTCGGGAAGCACTACATCATCAATATGCAGCCGCTCAGGGAAAGGTTGGTTGCGATAGCGGAGGAGTATAGCTACAAGAAGCATGTCTATTTCGCCTACCTGAATAACGACTCCTGGATTGGTATCAACGAGCGCGAGTACTTCACTGCCGCATCGACCATCAAGGTGCCGCTTGCGATGAGTATTATGCACGCGGTCGAGGAGCGAAAAATATCTCTTGATGATACGTACACCGTACAGAGCGAGGATTTGGATGATAACTTCGGTGAGCTCTACAAGACTGCTGAGGGTAAGACATTCACGATACGGGAGCTGATGAAGATTACGCTCGAGGAGTCCGATAACACAGCCTCGTCCGCTCTCTTCCATGCACTTCAGGAAATTGGCATCCAAGATCCATTTTCAAATGTGTACACATTCATGGGATGGGACAACTATCCCGGTGTTGGAGAGTCGCCAGAATACTTCGATGTCAATCTTAAGATTCTCTCGAACATGTTTCTCGCGCTCTACAACGCAAAGTATGTCGATGTCGATTCATCACAGGAGATTCTCGACTATCTCGATAACGAGAATTTCAATGAGCAGATAGTGGCCGGCGTCCCGGACGGGATCCCTGTCGCGCACAAAAGCGGCGTACAGACAGAATCAGACTCGTATTCAGATTGCGGAATCGTATATGCTCCGAACCGTCACTACCTGCTCTGCATAGGCTCCGAGGGCGCACCAAAACCAGTGGCAGATGCATTCATGAAGGAAATTTCTAAAACGGTGTACGATTACATCATCAATAACTAGGCGGGGCGTATGAAACTAGATATCGTGTGGGGTCCCCGGTACCATAAGCCTCTTACACGGCTTAGCTACGGGGCTGGCGACATAAGAGAAATATGAAATTAGACATAGCATGCGGACAGAACAAACGTCCTGGCTTCGTTGGGATTGATATTGCGCCTGGTGAAGGTGTCGATATCGTGCATGACCTTGAGGTATACCCGTGGCCCATCAAAGACCACTCGGTTTCAGAAATGCATGTGTCGCATTACGTCGAGCATGTAAAGGACCTCATGAATTTCATGAACGAGTGCCATCGAATAGGGGAGAATGGCGCGAAACTCACCATCATCGGTCCCTATTACACCTCCATACGCGCGTGGCAGGATCCGACTCATGTGCGTGCCTTGTCGGAGGCGACGTGGATGTACTTCAATAAGGCGTGGCGCGAAACGAACAAACTCGCTCATTATCCCATCACGTGCGATTTCGATATCACGAACATGGTCGTGTTCTTCAATGAGCCGTGGAATCAGAAGTCAGAGGAGGCACGACAGTTTGCGCAGAAACACTATTTTAATGTTGTATCGGACATCATGGCGGAGCTTACGGTACGCAAATGATGACGAGGCCGGAGCAAAAGCACATCGTTCGCGTTGCTGCGTTTGCCACCATTCTCCTTACTTCTCTCGGAGCATTCTTTTTCCTGCGCACATCCGATACGAGTGACACGCCGGTAGAGGAGTGGCAAGTTGTGGAGAGCACAGCCCCCGGATCAGTTACCTCCGAGCCGGGAGTGCGCGCACCGCACCTGCGAGAGTACCCAGAGCCTGACTCATTTGCGCACTTTTCCTTTTCAGGTGATGAATCTCGGACCGTTACTGGGGAGTGCAAGGATGCGTATTTCACCGTGCTCATATATCCGGTCGACGTAGATTATCGAGAGAATCCACGCGCCGCGTTCCATAATAAAGCAGAGCCTTGCGTGAGGGGAGAATTCTCGGTATCGGTGCCGACACCGTCGCCTCCCTACGTCATCGGGAGCGAATACTATGTGATTCGCGCGCATCAAGCACTCGACCGTGAGTGGTATGATGCCTATTAGCCTATGCCCATCATCGATATTCCGGCCATGCAGCAACGCCGCCAAGGCTATCGCGTCACGTGGCGCACGTTCGTAATCCCCCTAATTGCGTTCGCTGTTGTCCTCGCGCTCTGGGGCTCGTCGCTTGCGTCGTTCTTCACGCTCCACATCGCGCAGTACACCGACGACCGCTACGCGTTCTACCTTGATACGGGGAATGTGTTCTATGGAAAGGTGATGGCGGCGGGCCCCGGAAGCGTGACTTTGACCGACGCGTACACGTTCCAGGCAGTCTCTGTAGGGGAGACCTCGACGAATAATCTCCAGGCGCAAACGGGGAATCCGCTGACGCTTCCGGAGAACTGGGTCACCCTCAACTGGGAGCACGTGATCTTCTATGAGCGCATCGGGGAGGAGGCCTCGGTGCAGAAGCTCATCCGGCAGGGACGATAATCGGTATGAAGCGGCTCCTTCCGCTCATCCTCCTCGGGCTTATCCCAACCGCGGCTTTTGCATGGAATGCTACTTCGACGTCCTTTTACGTACGTCAGAATATCCAATCGATTTCAGGGGGTAACGCGACCTCCTCCTACAGCACCTCGACATCGTTCATGCTGCTTTCTGCGGGCGGACAGACGGCCGTCGGCACCTCGTCACCTGGAGCGACCTATAGCCTTGGGAGCGGGATACTGCAGAACTTGAATGAGAGCGTGCGTCCGGAGTACACGCTTGCTCACTACCATTGGCGGCAAGATGATGGTAACGAAGCAGCCGCGACTTCCGCGACCGGAAGCGAGGATACGCCTAACTCGACCATTACCAAGCTCGCGACCGCGCGTCTGCGCATCGCGGTCTCTAACGAGGGCGGGACCGAGGCAGCGTACGCTGCGCAGACACTCCGTCTTGAATACGGAGTCAAGGCGACGACCTGTGCGGATATCGTGAGCTGGACGGACGTAGGGGAGAATGGCGGCCACTGGGATATGTCGGACTCTGCGAATCTCACGAACGGCGCGAACACCACGAATATCGCAACCGCAACTGGCGGTGTCTCAGACCCAAATCACACATTCATCTCTTCTAACGCAGGCGTGCGCGATACCGGAAGCTCCTTGGGTGCGCTCTCTATATCAAGCGATTCATTTGTTGAAGCGGAATTTTCAATCGAGGCGACGTCGTCTGCGACGGATGATGGTGATTATTGCTTCCGGGTCACGAACGCAGGGTCGACCACCGACTTCGTGTATGAAGAATATCCGGAAGCGACGATATCAGTCGCAATGTCTTTCTCCACTACGCATACGAATTTCCCTTCAATCACTCCTGGGATACCCACTTTTGCCACAACCACGCTTTCGGTCTCAACCAGCAACTCCTCGGGCTGGAACGTTATCCTTTCAGGTGACGATCAGGGGCCGTCGGACACGGTAATGGACCTTACGACTGACGCCGCGGTGGGTATCGCGGACCAACTCGAGTGGATACCGGGCGCGGCGACCACCTCCGCCGGAAACGCGGTCCGCATAAACTCCTTCGATAACTCGGGCGACGTCCTTGCGTTTCGCGTTATGACAGCGTCAGGAACGACTGCATTTCGCGCTTCTTCCTGGTGGGGAAGCACGGACTCGTATGTGGATTCCGCGACAACACTTTGGGCTGGCATCGCTTCCTCGACCGCAACCAACAAGAAAATCGGTAACACTAACGTTTCGTCAGGCGGCAGTCCCGTCCTCTCCTCTGTGGTGTATTACCTTGATGTCCCGGCAAACCAGCAGCAGGGCAGCTACTCGGGAGACATAACCTACACCGCAAGTGCGAACCCATAATGGGGATAACCAGTGTCTAGACATGGCGAGGGTAAGGTAATATGGATTTCATGAAGATTTCATCTGACTCCTTGGAGACTATTAAGACCGGGTCTGCAGCGCTTCTTATTGCTACCTTCGTCTTCTCCTCTTTCTACGCGTACCGAGCGCACGGCGAGGCCGTTTCGCTTTCGGTCTCCGTCGCTTCCGCACTCACCTTTACTACGACTACAGACCAGTTCGGTACCCTTACCCCAGGAACCTATAAAATCGCAACCACGACGCTTTCGGTAACCACGAACAATACCGCAGGGTGGAATATCACTCTGTACGGAGATGATCAGGGATCTTCAGACACGGTCCTCGACCTCACAACTGACGCTGCGGTTGGTATCACGGACCAGACTGAGTGGGTACCTGGAGGCGCGACAACTTCCGGAGGTAATGCTGTCGTTCGTGGTTCACTCGATAGTTCCGGTGACGTGCTTGCGTTCCGTGTGATGAGTGCATCCTCCTCAAACGGTACACCATTCCTTTCAACCGGGTGGTGGGGAACTTCAGACGCCGACGGCACGGCTAAGTTCGCCGGCATCGCTTCCTCCACTGTCGGTCGCCAGATTGGTAACGCGGGTACAGGCTCCTATAGCGCCACGGCGCACCTTAACACCGTCCAGTACTACCTGGACGTCCCAGCCTCCCAGCAGACCGGTTCTTACGACGGCGGGCTTACCTACACAGCAACGGCCAACTAGGGTAGGATAGGCGCACCATGAATACAGCGAGGATCCTTGGCACTCTCGCTCTCTCGATACTATTCGCCGCTAGCCCCGTCGGAGCGTATGCCGCCTCGACCGGACTCACCATACAGCCGATAAAGGCGTCTTACACGCTTGCTCCTGGGGCAAGCGTGTCGGGCGCTATATCGCTTACTAACGCGTCGACAAACGCGGCCGTACAAGTCGAGCTTAAGGTAGAAGACTTCATTCCGCTTGCCGGGAGCGACCAGTTGCAATTCGTCTCGCGCGCACCAGGCGTCACGACCGTGCGCGATTGGGTAACCCTTAATGGGGGCGAGCATGTTATTCGGCTTGAGAAGGGGGAGAGTATCGCGGTTCCGTTTACCATCACGGCGCCCGCGGACGCGGAGCCGGGAAGCCACTTTGGTGCTGCCTTCTTTAAGGCGATAGATATTGCTGATGTTGATAAGCAGCTCAAGGTCGGCACACAGGTCGGCATGCTCATGTTCGTCACGGTTCCTGGAAATTACGCGCAGAAGGGAGAAATTACGTCGTTTACTGCGCCTCGGTTCGTGCAGCGTACCCCGTTCGATTTCAAGATTGGCTTTACGAACACCGGTACCGTGCACTTTGAGCCCAAGGGATCAGTCACGGTACGTAACATTTTTGGTTCGGTAGTCGCTGAGGTGCCGGTCGAAGGACAGGTGGTACTCCCGACTGGCTCTAAGGAACTCACTGCGCGCTTTGCAACCGACAGCTTCCTTTTAGGTAGGTACGCTGCCATCGTGCATCTTGCTGACGGTGAAGGGAACCCGCTGACGTCTGAGGAGCGCACCTTCTACGTATTTCCGGTGTGGTACACGCTCGGCTTCATCCTTTTCGCACTCTTCCTATTCTTCGGGCTTCGCTTCCTCAAGCGGCGCGTGCGCATCAGCCTAAAATAATGAATGACGCGCTACCTTGCCACCCTTCTCGGGTTTCTTGCGCTCCTTACGCCATTCTCAGCGTACGCTGACCTTGTCGGCTCTTCCGAAGTGAACTTGTCAGTGACCGTTGCTGCGCTCGCCGCATGTCAGGACGGTATCGACAACGATAGCGACCTCTTGATCGACTACCCCGACGATACGGGGTGTTCAAGCGCAACTGATACGACCGAGACAGTCGAATCTTCCGGAGGTGGTGGAGGCGGCGGAGGCGGGGGTGGAGGCGGCGGGGGAGGTGGATCGGGGAGTACACAAGCGGTGTTTCGTGGCCGCGCGTACCCGGGCAGCAAGGTGACCGTGCTTAAGGACGCCCGCATCATCGTCTCCACCGTCGCCTCTCCTGACGGTACCTTCGATGTCACCGCTAAGAAAATCACGCCAGGAACGTATACCTTCAGCGTCTACGGTACTGACAAGCGCGGTGTGCAGTCTGCAACGCATGCATTTACGGTTGCGATGACGGCGAATGTGACCAATATCGTGAGCGGTATCTTTTTGCCGCCCACCATGACCATCGACAAAAAGGAGGTGCGCTGGGGAGAGGTGCTCGTTACTATCGGGCAGACGAACCCGTCGTCTGAGGTGACTATCTTCGTCAATTCCGAACGCGAAGTGGTGAAGAAGGTGTTCGCTTCTGCTGACGGCTCATGGCTTCTAAATTTCGATACGACCGAGATTGAACGCGGCAACCACAGCACACAGTCGCGTGCCGCAAAGCAGGGGGAGATAAGCCCCTTATCAAAGCCGCTTTCATTTAAGGTGGGCGACCGCACGGTGTATGCGGAAAGCGAGAGCGAGTCACAGGCGACAAGTAAGGGAGACGTAAACGGGGACAGTCGCGTGAACCTTGTCGACTTCTCGGTTGTAGCGTATTGGTTTAAGCGCGCGAACCCCCCGGCAACCGCTGACCTTAACGGGGACGGGCAGGTGACGCTGGTGGACTTTTCGATACTTGCCTATAACTGGAACGGTTGATATGGACGATTCACGTGAAAATCGCGAGCTGCAGCGTTACGGGTCCCTCCGCTCCGCTCCGCCGTATAGCCTATACGTCTACGCGAAGCTTAGTCCCGCGCCTGGCATCTCATCGATTTTCACGCGAATCGTAGTGGCTGCGATGTGCGCGCTACCCCTTCTGTCGATACCAGCATTGGTGGAAGCTGCGGAGATACATTTCAATCCTCAGGACAGCTCGATTGGTACCGAGGGGGAATTCCTGGTCGGAGTTAATCTCACGTCCGAAGAGCGGGTTAACGCCATTTCACTCGTGCTTCCTATTCCGACAGGGCTCCGGCTCATGGGCGTGTCTGACGGCAACTCCATTGTCACTCTTTTCGTAGAGTCGCCTGCGTTTGATGAGGACGAGCGAAGCCTCTCGTTCTCAGGAGTCATTCCTAATGGATTTTCTGGAGAGGAGGGGCGGCTCGTGACACTCACGTTTGCGCCTGAGAAGCGCGTAGGGTCCGCCACGTTCGTCCTCGACCCGGGAAGCGAGGCGTACGCCAAGGAGGGTGAGCCAGTCGCTTTGTACGGACGTGCGCTCACCCTTCCGTTTGCCGCAGGGAAGCGCAACCTGCAGGACTTTCCGCCAGACCGCGATCCTCCGGAGGAGTTCGATCCCGTTCTCATACCTGATCCGTCGCCGCAAGGAAGCGGTCTCCTTATCGCATTCTCTACAGTAGACAAAGCCTCCGGCATCGAACGCTACGAGGTGAAGGAAAGTGTTTGGGGAAATTGGTTCCCGTCATACGGATGGCAAGAGACAACGAGTCCACATCGCTTAACGGATGCAACGCGCACGAGTTGGGTGTATGTGCGCGCGACTGATGAGGCGGGTAACAGTTATGTTGCGATGATTCCGCCGGAGCGCTCACCGTTTGTTGTATACATCCCAATCTTGCTTGGAATCATCGTGCTACTCTTTATCGTATATGCACGTTACGCGCGTAGGTCGCGCTAGCGCCGTTCTCATTCTTTTTTTCGCACTCACTGGGAGTGCTTCGGCAGCAACGCTGTCCGTGGGTTCTGTCTCTGGCACAGTAGGGCAGACGGTGTCGGTACCGGTCACTGTCTCTGCTGGGTCTGGTGAATCTCTGAACGCCGTTTCAGTAAACATATCGTTCCCGACCGATAAGCTCTCTCTCACCTCGATATCAAAAGCTTCATCGATAATCAGTTTGTGGGCGCAAGAGCCTGTCTATTCAAACGTTAACGGCACTGCGGCGCTTGAGGGCATTATCCCGAACCCTGGGTACTCAGGCTCCTCAGGGCGAGTCGCGCTTCTGACTTTTACGATAAAGGCAGCGGGAAGCGCGACCGTTTCTTTTTCAAGCGCTTCGGTGCTTGCAAATGACGGCCAAGGCACCAACATCCTACGCTCGAGCAATCCAGGAACGATAACCGGCTCTGCAGGAGCCGCGCCAGCTCCCACGCCTGCACCGGCTGCGCCTTCCTCTACGGAGCCGGCTGAAGAATCCGAGGACGAGTCAGTCGAATCAGATGAGGGGCTACCAAAATCCGCGTTTACTATCACAAGCAAGACTCATCCTGAACAGCTTTCGTGGTATCGCGCAGACACCGGTACCTTCTCGTGGCCAGTGCCGCCAGGCGCCTCTGCTACGCGCCTCTTGTTGAGTCAGTCTGCGTCAGCAATTCCATCGGTGGCGTACCCAAACGCGATAGGGGAAAAGACGATTGACGAGCTTCCTGAGGGCACGAGCTACCTTGCGGTGCAGCATCAGGTGGGTGGCGTCTGGGGTGAGGTGGGGCGCTATCGCGTGAATGTGGACACGACGCCACCTCGCTCATTCCGTATAACGTTCCCGCACGGCTCGGAAGGATTCAACCCGCAACCGATTATCCTTTTCAATACGCTCGATGGGGAGTCGGGCATCGATCACTACGACGTGCGCGTTGGCGCGGGCGACCTCCTGCGGAAGACGGCGGCGGCTGACTCAAACCCATACATGTTGCCGATGCTTGAGCCTGGCACCCATACCGTGCGTGTTACCGCGTACGACCGCGCTGGTAATGAGACTTCGGATGAGGCGTCAGTAGAGGTCGAAGGAATCGAAGCACCTCGCTTCACCCACTACGAGGAGGTGGTCACGACTGCTGATAATCTCAAGCTCCGCGGCATCACCTATGAGAATGCGGATGTAAATGTTCATATCTACGACGAGGATGGCGTCCTGGTGACCGAGGAATTCACCCGCTCCAACACACTCGGAGACTTCGCCGTTCTTATCTCGAAGCACCTATCTGCGGGCGAATACACCGTAACTGCTCGCGTGACCGATGATCGTGGCGCACGCAGTCTCGAATCCAGTCCGCTACCGTTTACCATAGAGGGCCGGTTCTTTACGATACTTCAGGAACTCCTCTACGATTACTTGGCGCCTCTCATCGTCTTCGTCACCGCGGTTGGCGGAGCGCTTTACGTACTCTTCATTGCCGCTGAGCGCCTATTGCGCAGTATGAAGGGCCTCAACGCTCTTGGACTTACTGTGCGTCGCGAGCCGAGCCCGGAGGACACAACTCACAAAGCGTTCATGCTCCTCAAGCAGGACCTCGCATCCTACCGTCGCATTCTTGCCGCCGCTAAAAAGCATCGAGAGCTTACCGGCGAGGAGGAAGCATTCCTCGAGCGATTCAAGGAAGACCTTACGGACGCGGAGTCCGTGATAACCGAGACCATCAAGAAGCGACGTGCGCCGCGACGTGTGAAGAAACTCGAGGTTACTGAGGAGTAGGTACGGAGCGAATATAAAAGTTATGCACCCAACTTCTGCCACAGGAGCAGGGAGGTGCTACGCTCTAGGTATTAGCCACTGGTTCTTAAACGCAATCCAATGACCACGCTTTTTCTCGCACAGCTGTTCGGACTCTACTTCATTCTTATAGGTCTTGTCGTTCTCTTGCGCCGAGGTTCTATCCTTCCGACCATCCGGGAGATTATTTCCAACCGCGCGCTTCTCTTCGTGGTTGCGGTTATCGAGCTTGCTGCGGGTCTCGCGCTCACCCTGTCGTACCCGTCAATCATGCTTTCAGTCGAGGGTGTCCTTTCCTTGATCGGTTGGATGCTCATCGTCGAAGGAGTCCTCTACATGCTTCTTCCGGTGAAGGATGTGAAGAAGATGGTGAACTCCTTTAATAAGCCTTCTTGGTATCTTTCGGGAGCGGTATTGTCCGTCCTCATAGGTTGTTACCTTGCAGCCACGGGGTTTGCGCTGATATAGCCGGTTAAAAGGCCCGTCTGCATCGTTGCGGAGTCCACCCGATAGCCTTCACCGTATACCCATACGGCTTAGGCTATCTTAGCTCCTCGCCTTGCATACGGGCCTTTTCTCGCGGCTCTATCGCTGGTTAAATGGAGCAGGAAGGTCAGGGCACATCGGGTTACTCACTTATTTTTGGAACTATGCATTCACAGAAAGGATTCGCAGTAGCAGCGTGGATTGCGATTGCGGCGGTCGTGCTTATTGGCGGTGGGGCATACATCTACACGAACCCGGAGGTATTCTCCGGAATGAAGGCAGATACCGAGACGGGCGACGAGAGCGAAACGGGCGCTTCTCTCGACGCGAACTTCGAGGGCTCCCTCACTGCAGAGGAGCTGCTTTCGCGTGGCCAGAACGTTACCTGCACCTATGCATTCTCTGGAGGTGACTCGGAGACCACTGGTACTGTCTTTGTTGCAGACGGCAAGTTGCGCAGCGATTCGCGCACGATCGCTGGCGGCGATACGTACCTATCGCACGTCATCATCCGTGACGGTAAGGCCAATATGTGGACAGATGGCATGACGATGGGCTTCACTTCGTCTATCTCTGGGGCCGTATCAAGCGGATCCTCTGACCAAGCACCAGACCTCAACTCCAAGCTCGACTACACGTGTGTGCCTTGGACTGCGGACGACTCGAAGTTCGAGCTTCCTGCAAGCGTGAATTTCCAGGCAATCGTCGTGCCTTCAGCGTCGTAACTCTTCGCGAAGCGAAAGAAAACCGCGCGGCCAGTGGCCGCGCGGTTTTGCTTTGGAACGAGGGTGATTGGGTATCGACTGTAAGACCCGGGCCAACCGGCTCGGAGGGTAGGAGATTCCTAATCACCCGAGTGATGATCCCAACCTTTCCCGGGCCAGCGGTGGTAGAGAACTGGGATGAGAATAAGGGTCAGCACCATGGACCACGCGAGGCCGAACATGATGGAGAAGGCGAGAGGTCCCCAGAGACTCGAAGCGAACGAGAGCGGAATCATGCCGACCACGGTCACAACGGTGGTGAGGATGATTGGGCGGAAGCGCACCGAGGCTGCCTCGACGACGACGTCGGTCGTGGAGAGCTCCGGACGGTTTCGATGGATATGCGCGATTGAGTCCATGAGGATAATCGCATGGTTGATTATGACGCCGGCGAGTGCGATGACACCGAGCATTGATGGGAAGGAAAGCGGCGCGCCCGTTATCATGAGCCCCACCAGGACGCCGATAAGGGAGAGCGGAATGATGGAAAGTAGGTAGAAGGAGTAGCGGAAGGAATTGAACTCAAGGACGAGGATGGCAAGCATGAGGGCTGCGCCCGCAAGCAAGGCGATTCCCATTTCCGCAAATGACTGATTCACATCCTCGCTCTCGCCACCGGTAGAAAGGAATACGCCTTCCGGAAGCGCCTGTGCCTCCATGTGAGAGAGGAATTCATTCGTCGCCTCGATAGCGGTCGTCTCCGGAGACACATCTGCGGAGATGGTCGCGATGCGCTTGCCGTCTTCATGGCGTATGACGCTTTCGGCAGACTCATAGGTAACGGATGCGATAGAGGAGAGCGGAACAGGGCCCTTGCTGCCGGTAACCGTAAGCTCCTGCACTGCCTCGATAGTGGCGCGGGTCACTTCCGAAGGGTCGCGATACTCAGGGTTGAGATCAAGCAGTGTGCGCACCTCTATTTCATCCTCGCCCGTGCGAATGTCGAGAGCTTTGGCGCCAAAGAGCGCGGTGCGCAGTGTGTCCGCCGCGATAAGTGGAGAGACGCCGCGATCAACCGCCTTCGCGGCGTCAATGCGGATGACAAACTCGGTGCCGTCATCCTTCGTTGAGGTCTGTACGTTTACTACGCCTGGCATCGAAGCGAGCACCAATGCTCCCTGATTTACTGCCTCTGAAAGCTTACCGAGGTCTTCGCCCGTAAAGGTCGCAGCGATGGCGGTACCCGTAGGAGGGCCCCCCGAGGGCTCCGTAACGGTGACGCGCGCGGACTCCACGGCGCTCATGCGCTCGCGAAGCTCTGCCACGATCTCTGCGCTTGAGACCTCGCGGTCCTCATGGAGGTTTACAGTGATGTTCGCGCGCTTAGCGCCTGCTCCAGGAGCAGCGCCGAATGCAGAGCCCGCGCCTACCTCAGAGACAAAGGACGCGATATTCGGGTCACCGTAGAGGAGTTCCTCTGCTTCGCGTACCGACAAATCGGTTTCTGTAAGCGTCGTACCCTGTGGCTTCTCAAGTTCGACATAGATAAAATCCATATCCTCAGGAGGGAAGAAGACGGTTTTCACCGCGCCGATGGCAGGGAGGAATATGGCAAGCACGAAGAGGCCGACCATGAGCCCGAGGAAGCGATTCTCCTTGCGGCGATCATCAAGTATCCCGCGCAAGAACTTTGCGTACCAGCGCTTCGCTTGCTCGTTCCACTCCTCCTGGCGATGCTCGAGAGGAGAGAGCTCCGAGCGGAGCATGGCGATTGCAATCAGCGGCACGAGGCCAAGTGCCACGAAGATAGAGGCGAGAAGCACGAAGATGACGGTGAACGGAATCGACGCGATGAACTTCCCGACGATGCCGGAGAGGAAGAACAGCGGAACGAAGACGGCTATGGTGGTGAAGGTGCCGGCAACAAGCGGCCACGCGTACTCTCGGATAGCCTCTATCGCAGCGCGCTGTTTGTCTCCGTATTTTACGAGACGCGTATGTATCGCCTCGACCACCACGATGCCGGAGTCAACAAGGATGCCGATAGCAAGAATGAGGGAGAACAGAGAAATGAAGTTGATAGTGTTTCCGGAAGCCCACATGCCGATGAAGGCGATAAGGAAGGACAAGGGAATAGAAAGCGCGGCCGCCAAGGATTCGCGCCAGCCAAGCGTAAGGAAGAGCATGATGAGGACGAGTACGACCGTCTCAAGCCCGACGCGGGTAAGCTCGGTGAGATCCTTCTGAATATCTTTTGCCGCGTCGTAGGAGATGACGGTCTCGGTCCCGGCAAGCGTCGTAGTCTTTAGCTCCTCGAGTTTCTCGCGCACATCGGTACCTGTGGCAAGAATGTTACCGCCGCGCGACTTATATATAGAAAGGGTAAGGGCAGGGGCGGATGGTTCACCCTCAACCGACACGCGAGAGAAGGTCCGCGGAGCAGAAAGGCCGTCGACCACATCCGCGACGTCGCGCACGCGAAGCGGCGTGCCGCCGGGCCCCGTAAGCGCTATGTCGCCCACAACATCCGGATTGTTGGCACCGGACTCGAGGCGTATCGCGTACTCAACGCCTGACACCGTGATGGAACCCAGGGGAGAGGCGACACCCGAAGCGTGTATCGCGTTGGTGACGTCGGAGGCCGACAGACCATACTGGCGCAGGCGGTCCTGCCGCACGACGACGGAAATCTCGCGCTCGCGAACGCCTGAGAGTCCGACGGAAGAGACGCCAGGGATGCGCTCGAGCTCGTCGCGCACTTCCTCGCCAAGCAGCGTCAATTCGCCTTGGGCGAGGTCGCCGGCAATAGAGATGATAAGGATGGGCTGGTCCGCGAAATTGACGTCGGTAACTGAAGGATCCTCGGCCTCCTCAGGAAGGTCATTAATCTTATCTACCTCGTCTTTAAGTAGCTGTATCGATTTATCGATATCGGCGGAGGCGACGAACTCGACCTGGACGGATGAGACTCCAGAGCCTGAAGAGGAGGTGACTTTTGAAACGCCTTCTATACCAAGCACCCGATCCTCTATCTTGTCCGTTATAAGGCGCTCGACGTCCTCGGCGGAGGCGCCGGGGAGTACGGTTGTGATAATTCCGAGCGGAATCTGGACTTCTGGCGCGGATTCCTTCGGAATGCCGAGCGCTGAGTATACGCCGGCAAGAGTAAGCACCACCGCAAGAAGGATGGTGAAGCTCCGCTTACGGAGAAAGAAAGTCCAGAAAGAAGTCATAGAATAGCGGTGAGCGGTTAGCTATGAGCTGTCAGAAACGAAGCCAAATACATTATTCGGCGCCAGCAATTCGGATTTCCTGGCCTGCGGAAAGTCCGCGTGCGTCACGCACGACGGCGAGATCAAGGGGGAGCTCGGAGCGAATCTCTATGCGGTCTCCGCGCACCTCGCCGACCTCGACTGGGTGTGCGACAAGACGCATCTCTTCGTCGACCGAGAAGACGACGCGGCTCCCTGCAGAAAGCTTTACTGAGGAAAGAGGGAGAAGGATGGGACCCTGAACCACGTCAGTTTTTGGTGCGGACGCAAGCCGGACACGGACCGACTGACCGTTCGTCAAGGTGTCGCTCTCATCTGCTGCGATGCGTACCTCTATCTGCTTGCGTATAGGGTCCAAGGCAGGTGCGATAGAGGTAATCGTACCGCCCGACTTCTCGTCGATGACTACCTTGTCGCCGATGCGAAGTGCCTCTCGGCTCTCGGGCGAGACGTACGCGGTAATCTCCAAAGCTCCATTGCGGGCAACGGTCGCTGCATGCGTGAGCGCGGTGACGTAGTCACCGACCTTGATAGGGAGGAAGTTCACCGTACCGGCTATCGGTGCGCGTACCACGGTGCGTTCATATGCCGCTTGTGCAGCGCGAAGGCCGCCGAGAGCCTGCTTCACCGCAGCGTCTGACGCGGAGATGTCGGTCGCGCCTGTGCCGGACTCATATGCCACACGGGCAGCGCGAAGTGATGCGGAAACGGACGCTATGGTCGAGCGTGCCGTGTTTATGTTCGCAAGCTCGGTTGCAGTCGCATTCGAGTTCTCGCGATTGGCGATAAGCGATATATCCGTGATGAGGCTCTCGAGCTGGTCCACTACGCCTTCTGCCTGCGAAAGCATCGCTGCATCAGAAAGCGTCCCGGCCTGAGCATCGCGTCGCCAGTCCATGAGCGCGTCGTACGCTGTTTCGAAGCGCTCGCCTAGGTTGCGGCTGCCGCCGCCCGAGAGACGTAGCGTCGGGTTGACCGTCGGATTGATATACAAAGGTGCGATATACGCATTCACCGCCGTGTCTATCGAGACGCGTGAGGAGTTGTATACGCTTTCGACATTCGCGCCGGAGTTCGCGTCCGCAGTGCGCTTTGCGGCGAGTGCCGCTTCGTAAGAACCTTCTGCTGAAAGTACCGCTGCCGCTTCGGCGCGGTTTTCAAGCGACGCGATAACGAAGCCTGCGGGTACCGAGGCACCTATGCGGGTGTTCACGGAGGTGACTGTGCCGCTCGTTTTCGCAAGAATCTCGGCTTCCGAGACGCTTTCTACGGATCCAAAAAGGGTAGCGCTACCGTTCCCTCCAGAGAGGGCGCCGACCGACTCCAGGCTTACTGCAGGGGCAGTGTCGGTTGTCTCGGTGGTGCTCCCACCCGTAAGCGCAAAAAACGCAACGACGAAGATTAGCACCCCGGTGATGATAAGTGCTTGGATACGTCCAGAAAGCGAGCGGAACGTGCGCCAAACAGACTCGACGAAGAAGACGGCCCGATTGGGGAGCCGGCGGAGAAAGCCAGGAAGCGCGTTTAGGTATGCCATATACGGTCGGACTACTATATAACACGGTTGGCCATTCTGTCAAATCCTGTATAGGCCGCAATCAGGGTAGCCGGCGATGGCTGATATACTGATGAGCGATGAAGTATGCGGCCGACAAACGAACCTCGAAGCTCGCGTTTCTTGCGTTCCTGGTCGTCGTTGTCTATCTAGCGTTCTTCCGCTTCAATATCGAAGCGGCATACACGCACACCGTAGCTGGCGTTTCTTCGATGCTCTCGATCTTCGGGTTGTAAGCGCGCAAGAAACAGCCTTCGACGGTAGAATAAGGCTCGGCATGGCGCATGAAAGGAATGAGGACGCGACACGTCTACACTCTCGGGACACCGAAGGGCTCTTTGAGGATGCGTTTACGCGCTATGGTGACGAACTCTTCCGCCATGCGTACCTGCGACTCTCCGATCGCGAGAAAGCAGTCGACCTCGTCCAAGATACATTTCTTCGAGCCTTTGGTGCCGGGAAGCGCCCGCAGGATATTCGCGATATGCGCGCGTTCCTCTACCAAACGTTGCGGAATCTCGTGATCGATGAGTATCGCCGAAAGAAGTCGTACTCCTTGGATGCAATCCTAGAGCACGAGGATGCGAATCCGGACGCGCTGCTTCCGACCGACGATACGAATACCGTTGCGGCCGCTGAAACGCGGCTCGACGCGAAAGCGGCACTCGCGAAAGTGGGCGAACTGCCGCCCGCGTACGCGGAGGTGATTCTGCTCCGTTTCGTCGATGGGCTATCGCCTGGCGAAATCGCCGAGCGTATCAAGGTCTCCGAGAACCTGGTATCAGTGCGCATTCATCGAGCGCTCGCCGCCCTCAAGAAACTCCTCACCCCGACCCTATGAACGATTTTCCTACTGAATTTAAGAATGAAGCGTACCGACTCCGTATGACGGAGGCGGAGCGTTCGCGTGTCCGCGCGCGCGTGCTGCGCGCGACACGGACGCGTGTACAGAGTCCCTATATGACGGCGTTCTCTTTCATGACTCACCAGCGGAGCCTTGCATACGCGTTCTCCTTTGTCGTGATTCTTTTGGGGGGAACCGGCGGCACTTTGTATGCTTCGGAGGGCGCGCTCCCTGGCGATACGCTCTATACGATTAAAACGAGCGTCACGGAACCGCTCTCGGGCGTGTTCGCCGTGTCACGTGAAGCGGAGACTGAGTGGCACGCGAAACTGGCGGTGAAGCGTCTTACGGAAGCGGAGGAACTCGCAAAGGCTGGTCGTCTTACCGACGAGAATGGTGTCGAGCTCGCAGTTGCGTTTACGAAGCATGTAGCAGCCATCGAAACCGATACTGCAGAAGAGGCCGTATCCGTAGAAGAACGTGACTCAGTCTCGACAGAGACGACTCTCGAAGAAGCACGCGAGACATTCGAGGCCGTTGTCGCGGCAAAGGGAGCTTCGATACTTGAGGCAACCGATACAGAGGATCGTCGCGGGCAACGCGTCGCATCCGCACATTTCGTACTTTCCGTGCTCGGCGGTGGTGCAGATAGTGCCGATAGCGTTATGGAAGATGCGGCGGCGGATGCGCGTATGACGAAAAGCGCCACAACGCAGGATGATCAGTCCGTTGCCTTGATGACGCTCTCGACCCCGGCGCCGGAAGGCGAGGTGCTTCTTGAAGAGGAGTCGCTTGAGAGTCTTAAGAAACGAGCAAAGGAATCCTTTCAGGCAGCACGCGAGCGGGTAGAGGATTCAGGCTCGCGAGATTCGTATCGCGAACTTTCACTTATACTGCGTCTACTCGTGCGTTCAGAAGCAGAGAGCGTCACGGGTAACACCGACTCCGCGCGCTCCGGATTCTTGGAGGCAACACTTCGCGCGGACGCCATTACCGCAGAGGAGCGAACGGATGACGAGGGAGAGGTAGAGGGGTGGATGGATTCGATTGACGAGCGCGAGCGGCGGGATCGTGCGCGTGAGGAGGACACGCACGACGAGGTCGAGGAGGAACGGGACGTTCATTCCTGATACACGCATCGTATGCGCTACAATGTAGCGAAAAGTACATGCGTTTTCTGTTCCGCTTCAGGTTTCCACTCATAGCAATCGTCCTCATACTCGGGGGACTGTCTTTTTACGGCGCCCTCTTTGGTCCTGCTGGCACAAGCCTTACTCCGCGCACTATTGTCGTGACTCCTGACGACTCGCTCTCTTCTTTAGCGAACCGACTCAAGGAAGAGGGGCTCATAAAAAGCATCTGGGCATTCGAGCTCGCTTACGTGCGCGAGCAGGGAGGTATCGCACTTCGGCCTGGCGGTTACGAGCTCTCGGCGAGCCAGGATGCGTGGAGCGTCGCAGACACCTTTGCACGTTCTCCGTACCTTGCGTGGATTACCGTGCCGCGCGGACGCAGGAAGGAAGAAATAGCTGACATTCTCGCTGAGGCACTCGCCTGGAAGGCGGAGGATCGTGAGGCGTGGCTTCTGGCGACCGCGGCGATGCCCGCAGGCGAGACCGAAGGCGTCTTTTTTCCAGATACGTACCTCCTGCCGTCTGATATGGCGCCTCAAGACGTCGCGCGCGCGATGCGCGACCGTTTCTTAGAGACGTGGAAAAAATTTGCTGACGCAGCGGAGCTACAGGGGCTTACGATGAGCGAAGTGGTGCGTATCGCCTCATTATTGGAGCGTGAGGCGGCCGGCGCGCACGACATGCCGCTTATTGCAGGAATCATTCGCGAACGACTTCAACGCGGGATGAAACTGCAGATAGACGCGACGCTGCAATATATAAAAGGAAACGAGGAGCTCGGATGGTGGAAGACCGTAAAGAGTGAGGACAAATACCTGGAATCAGATTTCAATACCTACCAGCACGTGGGCCTTCCGCCTGCAGCTATAGCGAACCCCGGACTCGCCTCACTTCAAGCGGTACTCGCGCCCGAGGAGACTAACTGCCTTTTCTACCTGCACGACAATGAGGGCGACATCCATTGCTCCGCCAACTACTCAGGGCACGTGGCAAACATCCGGAAGTATCTGCAATAGAAAAGAGCCGGTCCCGAGGACCGGCTCCACTACGTTTATTTGGTGCCGAGAGCGGTAGCGCCAAGGACGAGGAACACGATGGCGCTCGTGCCTCGCAGCGTGCTCACGTCGTACCCGTCCTTTCTCGAAAACCATTCGAGCGCGAAGGCTGCAGCAACGCTCGCGAAGCCGACGACGATGAGCCAGCCTCGGCCGTCTTTCGCCATCGAGAAGTACATGAGGATGACCGCCGCCGCTCCGAACGTTGGAAGCTCAAGTCCGAGCATGTCCGGCAGAAGCAGGAACGGACGCGCGAGTGCCAAGAAGACCGCGAACGCGACAGCGATCATAAGATACCCGTAGATGCGCAAGAACATGGGATGACCCTCCCTGAGGAAACGGATTTTATAATGGCACGGCGCCATCGAATATCAAGCATCGAGGGATTCTGCGTGATAGGCTTTCAGGATGCAAAAGCAAACGCGTTCATGGACGCGCCGGACGTTTGGCATCTATGCAGCGGAGGCCGCACGGCACCCCGTGGCGTTCTTCTTCGTGCTCCTCGGCACGTTCTCCTTGCAGGGAGCAATGCTTCTTGCGCCCCTCTATCTCCGGAACTTCTTTAACCTGCTTGTCACCGAGTCACCCACAGAAGAGGTGATGGCGGCGATATTCTTTACGCTCGGACTCATTGCGGGCGCGTACCTGCTTGAATGGGCGTCGCGTCGCATCTTCACCTTCAGCATCATCCAGCTTGAGACGAAGGTAATGGCGAGTCTCTATGACCGTGCATTCGGGTACCTGGTGCGGCACTCCTACCACTTCTTCTCAAGCCAGTTTGCGGGAACGTTGACGCGCCGCGTATCGAAGTTCGCGCACTCTTTTGAGACGGTGTTTGACGCCATCATGATGCAGTTCTTTCCGACGGCGCTCTTTGTATTCGGTGCCGTCACTATCCTGTACTTCAGGAACGCCACCATCGGCCTCATGCTTGGCGGTTGGGTCGTGCTTTTTATCGTGGTGCAAATAGTCCTGATGCGCATGCAGCAGCCCTTGCGGCGTGCTCGCGCGGACGAGGATAGCCGGACGGTGGGAGCGCTTGCGGACGCGGTCTCGAACCAGTCCACCATCACACTGTTCTCGGGAGTCGGGCATGAAGTGTCACGCTTTAGGAATGCGGTACGCACGTGGCAGAAGGCGGTCGTGCGGGTATGGGTTGCTGACGAGTACGCTTGGTCGGTGCTCGGGTTACTCATGGCCGGTATCGAGATTGCTGTTCTCTATGGCGCGGTGATTTATTGGCAGCAGGGATTGCTTACTATTGGTGATTTTGCGCTCATACAGGCGTATCTCCTTACCACCTTCGATCGGCTCGTGATGATTAATCGCGACCTGCGACGCTTTAACGAATCTTTGGCCGACGCAGGCGAGATGGTCGAGATACTCGAGACGCCGCTTGATATCAGTGATGCAAAGAGCGCACACAAACTCAATATCCTTAAGGGAAGCATCGAATTTAAGGATGTTGATTTCAGTTTCGTCCCGGAGCGACCGCTTCTCTCCAATTTCTCACTCAGTGTCGCAGGAGGAGAGAAGGTGGCACTTGTGGGGCCTTCTGGCGCCGGCAAATCCACAATCACGAAGCTCATTCTCCGTCTCTATGATGTTGTCGGCGGCGAGGTCATGATTGACGGACAGGATATTCGCAAGATGACGCAGGAGAGCGTGCGAGATGCTATCGCATTCGTGCCGCAGGAACCCATCCTCTTCCATCGCACGCTGATGGAGAATATTCGCTATGGCAGACGTGACGCGACTGACGAGGAAGTCATCGCCGCCGCTAAGGAGGCGCACTGCTATGACTTCATTATGGCAGCGCCCGAGCAGTTTGAGACGTTTGTGGGGGAGCGTGGTATCCGGTTATCTGGCGGCGAGCGTCAACGCATCGCGATAGCACGCGCCATCCTCAAGGACGCGCCTATCCTCGTGCTTGACGAGGCGACCTCCTCCCTGGATTCCGAGTCTGAGGCCTTGATACAGGATGCGCTCGCAAAGCTTATGCAAGGGAAGACGGTTATTGCGATAGCGCACCGGCTCTCCACCGTGATGAAGATGGATCGCATAGTCGTCATAGAGGACGGAAAAGTCGCGACCTCGGGTACGCATGACGAGTTGGTGCGGCACGAAGGCGGACTCTACAAGAAGTTGTGGGAGATACAGGCCGGCGGCTTCATCACCGACGACACCACGCCATAGGCGCGTTCCTGGCCTTTTCACTCATATATAGGTATAGTGCGAGCAACAGCCGCGAGGCTTATTTTTTATGGAAATCAGGAATATCGCTATCATCGCGCACGTGGACCACGGCAAGACTACCTTGACGGACGCCATGCTTAAGCAGACCGGAGCTGCGGCTGAGGGCGTGTCCATGGACTCGAATAAGATCGAGCAGGAGCGCGGTATCACCATCTACTCGAAGAACGCCTCGGTGGAGTACAAGGGCACCAAGATAAACATCGTCGATACGCCGGGACACGCCGACTTCGGCTCTGAAGTGGAGCGCGTGCTCCGCTCCATCGACTCGGTCCTCCTCATCGTCGACGCGCAGGAGGGGCCGATGCCGCAGACCCGCTTCGTCCTTAAGAAGTCTTTGGAACTCGGCCTCAAGCCCATCGTCGTCATAAATAAGATAGACAAGCCGGCAGCGAATCCCGATAAGTGCGAGGAGGACGTATTGGAACTATTCCTCGAGCTCGGCGCTTCCGACGAGCAGTCGAATTTCACCGTTGTGTACGCGATAGGTCGCCAGGGCATCGCGAAGAAGAAGCTCGCGGATGAGTCTACGGACCTGACCCCGCTCCTCGACGTCATCCTCGAAGAGGTGAAGCCTGCGAATAAGGAGGCGGACGCATCCGCCGCCTTGGCCGCGCAGCCGTTCAATCTCGCGTACGACAACTTCCTCGGCCGCTTGGCGCTCACTCGTATCTACACAGGAACTATCTCTATGGGTCAGACGCTTTTCGTAAAGACGCCAGACGGAACGACGCGGAGCGGTAAGGTGACGAAGCTTTTCTCATTCAAGGGACTCGAGCGCGTCGAAGCTGATAAGGCAGAGGCCGGAGACATTGTGCTTGTCGCTGGATTCCCAGACATCTTCATCGGGGAGACGTTCACCACCGACCAGAACGCAGAGCCACTGCCTGCAATCGCTGTTGATGAGCCGACCATCACGCTTAACTTCCTCGTCAACAATTCGCCATTTGCCGGTCGCGAGGGGAAGTACGTTACCTCGCGCCAGCTGCGTGACCGCCTCGAGAAGGAGCTCGAGATTAACGTGGGGCTCAAGGTCGATTTCGTATCGCCCGAGGCATTCAAGGTTTCCGGACGTGGCGAACTGCATATCGCTATCCTTATGGAGAATATGCGCCGAGAAGGGTACGAGCTCCAGGTTTCCCAGCCTCAGGTCATCATCCGCGAGGAGAACGGACAGAAGCTTGAGCCGTTTGAGGAGGCAATTATCGATACCCCGTCCGAGTTCCAGGGTGCGGTCATCGAGCGACTCGGGATGCGCGCGTTCGTGCTTCAGAATCTTATACAGCACGGGAACCAGGTACGTCTGATTCTCAAGGGCCCTACCCGTGGACTCCTTGGCTACCGTAACCAGTTCGTCATCGACACACGCGGCGAGGGTATCCTTTCTTCACGCTTCATCGGGTTCGAGCCGTATGCGGGCGACATCAAGAAGCGCGTTGTCGGCTCCATGGTTTCTATGGCAACCGGAAAAGCGCTCGGCTACTCCCTCTGGAGCATGCAGGACCGTGGCCTCCTTTACATCACGCCAGCAACCGAAGTGTACGAGGGCATGGTGGTGGGGAATACATCTAAGGGCGAGGAAATGCTCGTTAACCCAACGAAGGGTAAGGCAATGTCGAACGTCCGCTCATCCGGCACCGATGAGGCGCTCACCCTTGTTCCTGCGTTCGAGCTCACCATTGAGCGCGGTCTTGAGACGATGAGCGAGGACGAGTACCTCGAGGTTACTCCTACATCCGTGCGTTTGCGTAAGCAGCAGCTAACTGAGAACGAGCGAAGCAAGGCTCGCCGCTAGAATTATTCAACCAATTCGAAAAAACCATAGTTTTCTGCAGTAATTGGTCTGTAGGATTTGCAGTTTACTGAGACAGTCAGAGCGGGAATGTTCCTAAAGCTTGTGTTGTTGCTGATCTGGGATACGCCACTAAATCCTTCTGGATCGATGTCGCATCGAATTACAATTGCAGTATCCCAGCGTATAGAGTCAATGAACATATCTCTCGTGTAGCCTTCAGGAGGATCTTGTAACTCTAATTCGAGTCGGGTTTCGTATAGTCCTGCTCCGATAGGCGTACTCCGCGCATTGAATGCTCCGATACGGAGTTGCGGCGAGAAGTTTGATTCATCGATACAATTTGTCGTAATTGTTCCAGTAGAACCGGGTGCATTTACGGCGCATGGCGAATGCTCAATCAAAGGTTTTTCAACCAACGGCTGCACAGCAGCTTCTGAGTCAGTCGCCCACGGTATTAAGCCTCTTAGGCCAGGAAAGGCATAGAACAGACTTCCTGCGAACGCAACCAGTGCGGTAATTGTCCCAGCAATTTTTACCCAACGTTTCATGCTTAGTGAGTATACGTTCTTGCTGCATCGTTTCTAGTTTGACATAAACCATAAATAGGTGCTATAGTCTTTCCAACAACTCGGCACAGGTTTTACCGTCTTGAGACATTCTCGAGACCACCCCACAGACAGAATCGCTCGGGGATGAAAACACTCACAGACGCGTTGTCTTAATCCGGCGTTCCGGCCACTGATTTACGGCTTCGGTTCGCATTCAATCAATCACTGCCATATGGCAACGTATTACCGTACTCCTTGGAAGGATGCTTCCGGGAATGAGAATCCAAATTATCAGGCACCGCGTCGCGGTGGACCTTCTCCGTTTCGCTCTCGCAGCACCGGAGGCGCTTCCCGTGGTCCCTCAAGCGGCGGCTCGCCTCGCTTCGGCGCAGCGGGTTCTTCGCGCTACGGCGCACCACGCTCTGGCGGATATTCTTCCGGACGTCCATCTTACGGCGGACGTGGCGGAGGCCGCGGTGGCGGACGTGGAAATCAAGGGGCTTACATCGACCCGAATAAGTTTATAAACAAAGCGCAGCCTATCGCGGAGGAAGTGCCGTATATTCCCGTGCATCAGTTTGCGGATTTCGCTATCGGCGATTCCCTCAAGCGCAATCTCGCAGAAAAGGGGTATACGCAGCCAACGCCTATTCAGGACCAGGCTGTGCCTATTGCGCTTACTGGAAAAGATATCGTAGGACTTGCAAACACCGGAACCGGGAAGACCGGTGCATTCCTCATTCCGCTTATCGATCGCGCGATGCGCGATGGGTCGCTTCGCGTGCTTATCATGGCGCCTACCCGCGAGCTTGCGGTGCAGATACGCGATGAGTTCAAGGGCTTTGCGAAGGGTCTTCCGCTTTCCGCATCTCTCGTCGTTGGAGGCGCAGGTATCTATCCGCAGGTAACCGAGCTGAAGCGCAACCCTGCGTTCGTCATCGGCACGCCGGGACGCTTGAAGGACATGATGGAGCGCCGCGCGCTTCACATAAACGAGTTCGCTGCCGTCGTCCTCGACGAGGCTGATCGCATGCTCGACATGGGCTTCATCGACGATATGCGCATGATCCTGGGGAAGATGCCAAAGCCGCGCCATACGCTCTTCTTCTCGGCGACGATGTCTAAGGATATCGAGGCTCTCATCGGCGAGTTTCTCACGGACCCTGCACAGGTATCGGTCCGCACTCGCGAGACCGCATCCTCGATTGACCAGGACATCATCCGGGTTCCGTCAGGTGCCTCGAAGTTCGAGATGCTTGTCGACCTCTTGAAGGACGGCAAGGATTTCTCGAAGGTGCTCGTCTTCGGACGCACCAAGCACGGCGTTGAGCGCCTCGCCAAGGACCTCTCGCGTCGCGGCATAAAGTCCGAGGCCATTCACGGAAACAAAACACACAACAACCGTTTGAAGGCTCTCGACCTCTTCAAGCGCGACCATGTTCAGGTGCTTGTGGCGACTGATGTCGCTGCTCGCGGCCTTGATATCTCCGGGGTCTCGCACGTCATCAACTTCGACCAGCCGTCTACGTATGAGGACTACGTGCACCGCATCGGACGCACTGGTCGCGCGGGGAAGGCAGGAAAGGCACTGACGTTCGTTAACTAAAGCTCCGCTCGAATATATACGTTCGAGAGTCCGCGTCGTCTGGCCCAGCCGCCAGCCGCGCTCGCTCTCGGCCTCGCAAATCCGCTCGCAAATGCCCTACGGCTCGCGGATTGCCATGCTGCGTCGGCCTGCGATGCCTCCCGAACGCATATATGCTCGCTCCGTAAGACACATAACCGCCCCAAGGGGGTGGTTTTATGGTATAGGTAGCTTGTTCCGGCGCTTTCCCTCGCGGGGGCAGGATGTTGGCCCAGAAGCGGTCTTCATTTAAAGAAAGTGTGACAGCTCACTGCCGCGCCGGACACCCCTCGCACCTTGTGCGAGGGGTTCTTTTTTGCCCCTGTGCTATCCTTTCCCAGTATTTGCTAATCAGCCCGTAATCCATGGATACCAACGCATCTCCCATCGAGCGCTATCTTACTCCCATCGCCGTTATCGTTGGCGCAGGCCTTATTGCGCTCGCGGTCGCGTATGGGCAGGGAGGTTCGGTTGGGACGAAGACACCTATAGAAGGAGAAACCTATGCGGAAGTCTTGAGTGCTGCCGCAGAAGCCAACGACATCGATGCAGAAGTCGTTGCGGCGAAGGCGGAAGAAAAGCGCGCTGCGTACGAAGCTCTCATAGCCGCGTCGCGTGATCAGGGCGCATCACTCGGCATTAATGGCACTCCGACCGTAATCCTCGGCAACGAAACAGTCGCGGGTCTTGACCCTGCGCTTCTAGATAAGCTCGCGGCGGCCACCGCAAACCCTGTTACCCCGTCCGCTACCGACCTGATTGCGAAGGTGACAACCGCAGGCGAGCCGTACGTGGGCGACCCGAACGCACCAGTCACCATGGCGTACTACTACGACTACCAGTGCGGTTTCTGCCATCAGTTCATGCGTGAGGTGATGCCGGTCATATTCGAGCAGTACGTGACAACTGGAAAGTTGAAGATAGTCATCAAGGATTTCCAGTTCCTCTCACCTGACTCAGTTGAAGGCGCAGTCTACGGTCGTGCGCTCTGGGAGGTGGATCCGACAAGGCATTTTGGGTGGTTTATGGCATTAGGCCAGCTCGACGCCTCCCACTAGTTCAACCGCCTAGAATCGCGAGCTACATTGTTGAGGAGCCTCCCGGCCCCTCTCACCGTATGCTCGATACGGCTCGAGAGGCCTCAGCTCCTCGCCTCGTATCTCATCAATTCTAGACAGTCTCGATATAGGAGACAGCGGCCGCCCCATGAGATAGCCGTCCTGCGGCGACATCTCATGGGGCGGTTTCGCTATCCCCGATAAGATCTGCGTTGGGAAGGGTATATGCTTATGGGTAAGAGGCCTCGGCCCCTTTATAAGACTTACGCACTCTATGAATATCCTTACCTGCAACTGTATGTCGCGCTTTCATGGCGTCGAGCTCTTCCTTATCCGCATCGTCGTAGGCGCAATCTTCGTCGCGCACGGCTACGAGAAGTATGTCGGTGGCGTCGCTGGTGTCGCTAACATGCTTACGAAGTACAACTTCCCGGCTCCGGATATGTTCGCGGTAATCCTCATCGCCGCGGAACTCATCGGCGGTACCTTGCTCATCCTCGGCGCACTTACGCACTGGGTATCGAAGGTTCTCACCATCGTCGCGGCAGTGGCGCTTGTTGTAGTGCATCTTCCGAACGGCTTCACTGGACAGGGCGGATATGAGTTCATCCTGCTCATTCTCGTCTGTTGTATCGCACTCATGATTGCAGGTCCCGGCAAGTGGTCGGTCGATGCGATGATGAAGAAAAACGGGTAGGATTTGGGAATGGACGAGCACGCCTTCCGCAACATCGTCGCGACTGCGTGGCTTCGCATTCCGGACAGGTTCGTAGGGAGGGTCGACAATGTCGCCCTCCTTATCGAGGATGAGCCGGATGGAGAGGTGCGTAAGGAGGAGGGGTTAGGCGAAGGGGACACCTTGCTTGGACTTTATCGTGGGGTGCCGATGACGGCGCGCGGCGCCGAGTACGGGGTCGGCGCGACCTTGCCGGACACGATTACCTTGTATCGATTACCAATTATGGAAGAGGCGGGGCATCTCCAGCTAGTCGACCCGACACTCACCTTGGAAACTGCGGTAGAGAAGGCGGTCGAAGAGACTCTGTGGCACGAGCTTGCGCACTACTTCGGAATGGAAGAGGATCATGTAAACAAGCGCGAAGACGAGGGGACGAATAGGTACCAATAATCGCAGGGCGTGATTCTTGATAGACTGTCTGTATGGAAAAAGCGATATTCGCCGCGGGTTGCTTCTGGGGGGTCGAAGATGCGTTCCGGAAGGTGCCGGGTGTTACGGATGCGATATCCGGGTACACAGGAGGGCACAAGGACAATCCGTCATACGTGGAGGTCTGTCGCGACACGACGGGACATGCCGAGGCCGTCGAAGTTACGTTCGACCCGGCGCAAGTCACGTACGAAGCGCTGGTACGGAAATTCTTTGGCCTGCATGACCCGACACAGATGAATCGGCAGGGACCTGATGTGGGGAGTCAGTATCGGTCTGCGATATTCACTTTGAGCGACGAACAGAAGCAAGTGGCCGAGCGTGTTAAGGGGGAGCTTGCGCCGAACTTCTACCCGAAGACGGTTGCGACTGAGATAACGAATGCGACTACCTTTTGGAAGGCGGAGGACTACCACCAGCGCTACTTCGAGAAGAATCCTGGGCGTGCGGTCTGTCATATATGAAGCGCGGTACGGACTACACCGGCGTTACGGTCGTTTACATCTGTCACGACGGGAAGGGGAACTACCTGTTCTCGAAGCGAAGCGCGAATTGCCGCGATGAGCATCATACGTGGGATCCCGGCGGCGGGGGCCTTGAGTTCGATGACACGGTCGAAGGTACGCTCCGTAAGGAGATTAAGGAGGAGTACTGCACCGACGTCATCTCCTTCGAGAATCTCGGCTGGCGCGACGTACACCGGACGCACGATGGGAAGCCGACGCATTGGATAGCGCTCGACTTCAAGGTGCTCGTCGATCCTGCCAAGGTTGCCAACGGCGAGCCGCATAAGTTCGACGAGATAGGCTGGTTCCGCCTCGACGCCCTACCGTCTCCGCAGCATTCCCAGTTCCCGCACTTCTTAGAGAAATACCAGGAACGTCTATAGAAGCGCCCCGCCAAAAGTTGGCGGGGCGTAGCTCTTAGGCGCCGTCAGGCGACGCGATGTGCCGGTCTGCAGCGACCACGTGCGGGGTGTAGGGTCGCTTTGGAGCTTTGGGTAGTGGCTCCGCATCCCTGAGCTTAGTAATCCGTTCAGGGTCCTCGTCTCCCGGGTCGCGTCCGAAGCCGTACTTCGAGTCGATGACCTCAGGATTGTTCGTAAGCAAGCCCTTGCTCGACATCGTTTTCTCCTTACAGCTCCAGCGACAGTGCTGGCCTTCTTTTTATATAAAGAGAAACGAGGGATGAGTCAAGCTTCCTTCTCAAATCCGAGGCACACTGAATTAATGCAGTAGCGCTTACCTCCAGCTTCTTTCGGTCCGTCATCAAAGACGTGGCCAAGGTGTCCGCCGCAATTCTTGCAAAAAACCTCGGTGCGCCGCATCCCGTGTGTGTCGTCGACGCGAGTACCGACATTCTCTGCGACTGCTGGGTCTGTAAAGGACGGCCAGCCGGTACCGGAATCGAACTTCGCGGATGATGAGAACAGAGCGGCGCCACAGGCGCGGCAGGTATACATGCCGGAGTCGTGATTATCGAGGAACTTGCCGGAAAAAGGCGCCTCGGTTGCCGCCTCGCGCAATACCCGGTACTCCTCGGGAGAAAGTTCCTTCTTCCACTCTTCCTCGCTCTTTCGTTTAGGTTCCATACCCTCATTGTACGCCCTTATTTGCCGCATACCTCCCCCGGGGGTACGATTACCCACATATGACAGCCCGCATCGTGCTCCTCGTCATACTCGCTCTGGCTTTCATTGGCATAGCTGACTCTTGGTACCTTGCCGAGAGCGCCTATACCGGGTCGGATCTCGCCTGCGGTATAGAAGGGTTAGATGGCTGTAATATTGTCGCAGCGAGTCCCTACGCCAAGCCATTTGGTGTTCCGCTTGGCGTCTTTGGTGTCGGGTTCTATGGGCTCACGTTTGGTGTTTCTCTCGCACTCCTTTTCTATTTCGATCGAAAACTCATCGACGCGCTTCGTGTTGTCACAGGACTCGGCGCTTCGGCTTCTGTCGTCTTCCTGTTTATTCAGGGCGTGCTTATAGGTGCGTTCTGCATCTATTGTGTTCTTTCGGCAGCAATTTCGTTCGCGCTATTCTTTCTCGCGATGTATTTTTTTCGCGACACACGGCCTCATGAACCGGCGGTCGTGCCGTGGGCTGCATAATCGCATGCTATCCTCAACCATGATGATGCGGGCGCTTCTCTTCGTCGTCATCCTCCTTGCGCCGGCTACTGGACTGGCGGCTTCTGTCGAGGCGGGGCGCTCGCTCGTGCTATCGGAATCTCCTGAGGGGAACGTGTACCTCATGGGCGGCGACATCACGGTTGCTGCTCCTATACCGGCCGACCTCCACGCGGCCGCAGGTACCGTAGCTCTCACAACGCCCGTGGCGGGGGACGCGGCCCTTATGGGCGGTACGGTTGTTGTTGGAAGACCAGTCGCAGGCGATTTACGGATATTTGGAGGCAAGGTCGAAGTTAGGGAAGCGGTAACGGGTGATTTGTTTGCCATTGCAGGAACGGTGTATGTGACTGCGTCTGTGGGAGATGCGTGGGCGGCAGGCTCCGATGTAACCTTTTCAGCCGGGAGTCGCGGGTCTGCAACTGCCTACGGCGCGACGGTGACTTTGGGCGGCGAGTTCGCCGAGGATGTGGAGGTTACCGCGACCGATACCGTCGTTCTTCTTCCGGGAACCGTCATTCGCGGAAAACTGCGCTACAACGCGCCACAGGAAGCATCGATACCCGCATCAGTCACCATAGATGGCGGCGTCGAATATACGGGCACGTCCTACCTACCGACTGCCGAGGAGGCTCAGATATTCGCACTAGCTGGAATTTTGCTCTTCTTCCTCGTGCGCATCCTCGCGGGACTGATTGCCGTAGGTATCCTTGCTGGGCTCTTCCCGCGCTTCTCGCAGGCGGTGGCGGACGAGGCGCTATCGAAGAACCTGATGCATTTCCTTCTGATGACCTTACTCGGGTTTGCGATTATGGTCGCGACGCCGGCTCTGGTTCTGATTCTCCTAGTGACATTTGCTGGCGCGGCGATTGCCTTCATCATGCTTTCCGCGTACGTGCTTCTCATGATGGTGGCGTACTGTTTTGCCGCGGTCATCGCAGGCGCTTTGCTTGCGCGAGCGATAGCGAAACGCTCACGTGTGTTGTGGCGCGATGCCGTATTTGGCATGCTCGCGCTTTCGCTCGTAACCTTCGTACCTGTCGCGGGTTGGACGGTATTCCTCATCCTATTTGCGGCTTCGATTGGTGTCATTGCCTCGCTTTTCTATCGCTTCTCGTTTTCCGAGGAGGAGGATGACTGGAGTATATGAAGGTCGCAGTAGGAAAGAAGGCGCCGGCCTTTAAACTTCCCGATGCGGGAGGTAAGACGCATACGCTTAAGGAGTACGCGGGAAAGTGGCTCCTCATCTACTTCTATCCGAAGGACGATACGCCCGGCTGCACCATCGAGGCGTGCACCATACGCGACCAGTTCAAGGATTTCAAGAAGATCGGCGCGACCGTTGTGGGCGTCTCGACCGATTCGGTCAAAAGCCATAAGAAATTCAAGGACGCATACGAGCTGCCGTTCACTCTGCTTGCTGACGAGGACAAGAAGATGGTGAGCGCCTACGGCGTATGGACAGAGAAAAGCATGTATGGACGCAAGTACATGGGCACGGTACGTAGTTCATTCTTAGTAGACCCCAAAGGCATTGTCCGGAAGGTGTACGAAAAGGTGAAGCCGGCGAAACATGCGGCGGAAGTCATTGCGGACTTAAAGCTATTCAAGCAGAAATGAGCGCAGAGAGGCAGAAGGAGTATTCTGGGGTGTTTGAGCAAGAGGCGCGCAAAGCGCGGGCCAGGAAAATAGTCGCGCATTTAAAGAAGGCTTACCCGATACCGAAGACAGAACTGGTTTTTAAGACCCCGATACAACTCTTGGTTTCCGTCATGCTCTCGGCGCAGTCGACTGATAAGCTCGTGAATCGAGTGACAGGAGGTCTTTACAAGAAATACAAGTCCGTAGACGATTTTGCAGACGCCGATGTAGCTGAGTTTGCGCGCGAGATATCTTCTGTGTCGTATTTTAATAACAAGGCGAGGGCGATAACTGCGGCGGCGCGCATGATTCGCGATGAGTTTGGTGGGAAGATACCGAAGAAAGAGGAGGAACTGGTGCGTCTGCCGGGAGTGGCATACAAAACTGCGCACGTGGTGCTCGGCGAGCTATACGGCATATGGGAGGGAATACCCACAGACACCCATGTCAGGCGCTTTGCGCTACGGTTTGACCTGACTGATAAAAAGGAGCTTACGAAGATATCGAAGGAGCTCGAGGGGCTCGTCCCCAAGGAGGATTGGAAATACGTAAATAACGGCCTCGTACTCTATGGTCGCTATGTCTGCAATGCGATCCCTCATGACTGCGCGGAACACCCCCTCACCAAGCTTTGGCCGGAGGCTGCTCGCCGCTGGCCCAAGGCGAAATGATTTGACAGCAAGAAGGCACGGGCGTAGTTTTGGGGCAGGAAGGAAGGGTCCCCGATCCTAGAAGCAAGTCTGGCACTCTCTGACAACTTGGGGATGGTCAACAATACAGGGCATGTGCGTCCTAGACGTGTTTCGCGAGCACGTACCCTGAGCGCCTACGTCTTGTTGAGACCACCAGGCTTCGAGCGAAAGCTCGGATACAGCTAACCCCCAGACTCCAACCCGGGTCGGGACCCGACCTTCTGTTCTTTCTTCCACAACACACACGTAACTTAGGCGCTCTTACCGAGCGCCTTCGTCTTTTTATGCACCAAAGGGTACGATTAGGGTATGATTTCGCGCCCCGTCGCAGCCGTCGATCTTGACGCGCTTTATGCGAAGCCACTTACTTCGCTCCTCATTGCTCGGATGGTGGAGCGCGACCTCATGCCGGAAGAATCGCTCCGCATACCGAGGCTCCCCGACGCAGCACGTCTGCCTGCTCTTGGACGGGCCCTAAAGGGTGTCGCGTACGACGAGGCGGAGGCAATGGCAAACGAGCTTACCGAGGAGCACAAGGGAAGGGTATTTCCGTACGTGATGGGCATGCTACTTGAGCTTAAGAGCCGTGGATACTTTCTGCTTGCGATATCGGGCGCACCGCGTTTTTTGGTCGACGGATTCGCGTACGAAGCAGGGTTCGATAAGTCATACGGTTCCTTCTTCGCAACCGGAGCCTCGGAACGTTTTACGGGCGCGGTGGAAGACGAGGAAGTCATAACCAATCGCGGGGCAGTGCTGCAGCGCGCTGTGAGGAAGGAGAAGTTGGTGATGAAGGGCTCGGTAGGGCTCGCGGCATCCGCTTCGTTCATCCCTGTTCTTGAAATGGTAGAGAATCCACTTGTCTTTAATCCAGACCACGAACTTCGCGCGCATGCCGAAAAGAGGGGATGGAAGGTCGTCTTAGAGGAGGACGGAACCGTCTACAAGCTCTGAAAAGCGCGTTTTGCTACAATAGGTCTATATGAAAGAGCTCACCAAAAGCAGGGAGAACCGCGTGATAGCGGGCGTACTCGGGGGTATCGCTGAATATGTTGATGTCGATCCAGTCATCGTTCGATTGGTCTACTTGGCAGCAATGCTTGTGACCGCGGTTGCCCCAGGCATCGTCTTCTACATCCTTGCGGCGCTCATCATGCCGAATGCTCCTCATAACGCACCACGCGTATACGATGTTCGTGATGACGCCGAGCAAGTTTAGGAAAGTAGTTCTCGATTATTATCGGGCGCATGGTAGGCATCACCTTCCCTGGAGGAGGACGCGCGACCCGTACCACATCTTGGTGTCCGAGGTAATGCTGCAGCAGACGCAGGTGGACCGTGTCATTCCGTTTTACAAGGATTTCATACGTTCGTTTCCGACCTTACAAGCGCTCGCAAAAGCACCGCTTGCGCGTGTGCTTACACACTGGCAGGGCCTTGGCTATAACCGCAGGGCGAAGATGCTCCACGAAGCTGCAAAAGCGATTGTGCTCGACAGGGGAGGACGTTTCCCGACTCGTCTTGAGGATATCGAGAGCTTGCCTGGCGTAGGACCCTATACCGCGCGAGCGGTCGTCGCGTTCGCGTACGACAGGGACGAGATACTTATCGAAACCAACATACGCACCGCTATCGTTTACCACTTCTTTCCAGACGCAGCCGTGTCCTCCGACGACGATATTAGGAATGCTTTAGATAGTGCGCGACCCAAAATTGCGACAGGTAGGAAGTCAAATGAAATCGTTAGTGCACGAATCTGGAATGCAGCCTTAATGGACTACGGCGCAGCGTTAAAGCGTCAGGGAGTTCGCACTAATGCGCGCGTGAAAGGGTATACAAAACAGAAGCGATTCGACGGGTCCTTGCGCCAAGCTCGCGGCGCCGTTTTGCGTGCACTTGTTGGAGGCCCCATGACTGGCAGTAAACTCTCGCAGCTCCTGGGGACGGATCGCGAAGCACAGGTTAAGGGGGCGCTCGCAAGCCTTACGAAAGAGGGATTGGTCGAGCTTCAATCGGGGCGTTTTCGGCTTCCCGGCAGCACACATTTCGTATCGAGAACGATGCGTAGAGCCCCAAAACGGAGATAAGAATACCTGACACGAGGAAGAGCGTAAGGTATCCGCCAAAATAAAGAAGAACGCTACCAAGCAAGGGAGAGATGAGTGCAGCTACCGGGCGCATCATGCGGAACAGCTCGACGGTGGTCGGATCGCGGTCGGTAACCGAGCGGAAGAAATGACCCTCGGTCATTGCCTCGACGAGCGCAGCTCCTATGCGGGAGATGACGAGAATCGTGAGGACTAGGAGCAGGGAGCTGCCGATAGAAAGGAATCCGACCAACGCGAACGCAGAACCGGTTGTCAGAAATCCGAGCGCCATTAGATTCCGGTCGCCATGACGGTCAGCTTCTACTCCTGCGGGGTACTCGATAAGGACGAACGGAATGAGCATCACCGCAAACATCCATCCCAGGGTGTCCCACGGAATGCCAACCACGGTAAACAGGTAGAGCGAGATGTAGAGTGGCGCGAGGTGATAGAACACCTGAAGCACGAAATTTGCGAGGAAAGTACCTCGGAGGTCTGAGTTTCCCATTGCGCAGCGAAACACATCTCGTAGTCGGTGGTAACGCGGTGGCTCTGCCTCAGGAATGCGTGTCAGGCTCATAAGGACGATGAACGGCACAAGGGACAGGGCGGCGGCGGTAAATACGCGCGAATACTCGGCGCCGCCATCAAGCAGTAGCGCGATGATGATGGGAGCTGCAAGAAGCGGGATGTTACCGGCCGTGAGGAACGCGGTGCGGACTTTGCCGGTCACGCTTTCGGTCTGCATAGTCGCTTCCAAGAGAAGGTCAAGCGCATAAGCAATAAATGGAGAAAGTGCGCCGGTAAGCGCTATTGCCACGAGTGCGACCGCGGGAATGGGCAAAAGTACTAGAGTAGAGAACAACGAAGTCTGAATAAGACCTACGATAATCGCAAAACGGCGCACACTAACACGGCGCAGAATAGCCGGCACATGAGGGAATATGAGAAGCGTTACCACGGCGCCAGCGGCGACCACCAGTCCGACGTACTCCGCCGGCAGCATTGTCCCCAAGTAGGGGCCAAGGATGTAGGTAACCAAATAGAAATGCCCGACGGAGAGGAAGTTAGCGAGGGCGAGCGTCCAGCGTACGTGCATGCTGAGCGCATTTTAGCACTCCGGAGGCACGACACCTCGCGAATCACTCGTGGTAATTCGAGAATCCATCAAGAAAGGGAGCGAGGTTAACTTTAATAGTGCTTCGCGAGGTGCGTGCCTCCTCCGTAATGAGAAATGCCGCCAGCCTGAGGGCTGGCGGCATTTCTCTCGCTTCGTAGAAGCGGATGCTACACGCCGATGAGGACAGGGATGACCATCGGTGCCTTGTTCGTTCGTGTGAAGAGGAAACCTGCGAGAGCGTCCGTAAGCGTGTTCTTCACGTAGTCGAGGTCGACCGGGTTCATGCCCTGAGTCGTATCCTCAACCGTCTTCTTGATGAGGAGACGCGCCTGATTAAGCATGTCTTGGCTCTCCCGGAGGTAGACGAAGCCGCGGCTGATGATGTCCGGGGACTTGCGGAGCTTTCCGGTCTTGAGGTTCACGGTCGCAATCACCACGAACATGCCGTCCTTGGCAAGCATCTGTCGGTCGCGGATGACCACCTCCTGCATGTCTCCGATAGCGAAGCCGTCGACCACGAGCGGGGAAGAGGGAACCTTCTGCTTGTGTATCTCCATGCGCTCGCCATCAATAAGATCGATGACGGTACCGTTATCAGCGACAACGATAGAGTCGCGCGGACGTCCTGCCTGCTCGACCGCCTTCGCATGCGAGTGCGTCATCGAGTAGTAGCCATAGGCTGGCATGAAGAACTTCGCGTTTATCTGCTTATTGAACCAGATAAGCTCGCCTGTGTTCCCGTGCCCGGTCGAGTGAACGTCGCTCGAGCGGTAGTGAATCAAGGAGACTCCCTTGCGGTAGAGGTTATCTTTGAGGCGCTGCACCGATATCTCGTTACCCGGAATGACCGAGGAGGAGAGGATGATGGTGTCGCGGTCGTTGAAGGTGAGGTGCTTGTTCTGACCGGTCGCGATGCGGGTCAAGGCACCGAATTCCTCGCCCTGGGCGCCGGTTGCAAGCACGACTACTTTATCTGGCGGATAGTCTCCGACTTCCTGAGTCGGGATGAACGTTCCTTTCTGCGGAATCAAGAGTCCCGTCTTCTGTGCGATTTCGAGATTGTTCTTTATGGAACGACCCTCGGTGACGATTTTCTTGCCCAAGGATTCCGCCGTCTTGATGATGTGAATCATGCGGTCGAACTGGGAGGAGAGGGTGCCGATGATAAGGCGCCCCTTCACCGTCTTAATGATTTCCTCCAAGGTCTCGGAGACCTTCTTCTCCGGAATGGAGAATCCGTCCTTCTCAGCGTTCGTTGAGTCGGCGATGAAGAAGAGGTTCTTCTGCGCTGCAATTACGCCCCAGTTCTTCTTCTCAAGGTCGGACGGCTCTCCGTTGACGTGGTCGAGTTTCAAGTCACCCGTAACGACGACGTTGCCGTAGGGAGTGCGCAAGGACACGCCCATCGCGTCAGGGATGGAGTGCGTGACGCCGAAGAACTCGACTTGGGACGAGCCAATGGTAATTACCTGGCCGACGTCGACCGTAATGATTTCTGGCTTCGGGATGTCCGGGTATTCTTCGTAGCGCTTCGCGATCATCACTGCGGTCAGGTTTCGGGTGTAGATAGGTGGGTTTCCGAAACGGGTCAACAGGAACGGAATGCCGCCGATGTGGTCGAGGTGGCCGTGGCTCACGATGACTGCGCGGACGCGGTCTGCGTTTTGCTCGAGGTAGTGCGTATTCGGGAGGATGTAGTCGACGCCAGGGGTAGTGTCACCCTGGACGAACTGGAAGCCCGCGTCGAAGACGAAAATATCGTCGTGCGTCTCGACCGCGTACATGTTTCGGCCAACTTCCTCGCAGCCGCCAAGAGGGACGATGCGGACGATATTCTCGGCCGCACGAGGCGGATTGTAGTCGGCCGTGCGTTCACCGCGAGGGCCCGATGGGCCTCCTGGGCGGCGCAGTATGCGACGAATGTCGCGGGTCGCTTTGCCGGGACGGTTGCCGCGCTCGCCGCGAGCGCCACCACGTGCGCCACGAAAGCCGCCTGCTCGTCCTGCGCCTTGAGGGCGGCGCGGGCGATCGAATGCGCGTGCTGGCCCGTCGGTTCCGGACGCAGGTCGAGAGTTTGGCGCCGGAGCCGGCGCAGGTGCTGGGGATGCTGCCATAAGATTCAGTTAGTAGAACGTAAGTAAGTAGTTAATACGAGAATACAATAGTGCGCGTGAAAATCCGAATAACATGATTTTCCGAACGTGCAGTGGGCAGTGGGCGAAGGACTCTAACCTTTCACCCCCTACCTTCTATTCGCTCAGGAGTGGCCAGACCTTCTCCGTGTACCGGTACCAGTTTCGAACGCTTGAGAAGCGATCCGAAGGCGACGTGATTTGCGGAAGTTCGATACCCCGAAGTCCTTCTGGGACTGCATATAGGAATTCCGGCGCATAGACGAAGGCGGCAGGGAAGTCGGCGGCGATAAGGTCATTTACCGTTTGGAGGTCCGCTCGGCGTGCCTCCTCATCGAACGAAGTACGCATGCGTTCTACCAGTTCGTCGACTCGCGCATTTGCGTACAGCGAGATATTGAGCCCCGGATCGTTACGCTCTGCAGAATCCCAGAAAGGGTAGAGGTCATGATCGCGCCCGATGACCATCCCGAATAAGAGTGCTTCGTAGCGTCGTGGGCGTATCACATTCTGCGAGAGGTCGCCCGGCTCATAGAGCTCAATTGTCACCGGCACCCCGAGGCGTTCCCAATCGGTTTTGACTTGGCTTGCGACCGCCTTCAATTCCGGAACGTTCGAGGTCTTGAGGGTCACGGCGAGCGTGAGCCCCTCTTCTGCATGCTTCCACGCGCGCGCGTCGATATCGTATTCCCAGCCTGCTTCTTCGAGTGTTGCGGTTGCATCCGTAATCGCGCTTGTCGCGTCCGGTATCGGCGTCGTTTCGATCCCGGAGCCTGGTGGCACGGGGCCCGCAAGAGGCGAGGCGAATCCGCCCAAGGTCGAGCCGGCAATCTTCTCTCGATCAATGGTGCGCGAGAGGGCTTCGCGGACTTCCTTGCGCGCAAACAGGGGATTGGCAGATGCGTTCCAGAAGACACCAAACACCCGGGAGTAGGACGCGGAGAGTGCGGTCTCGGTACGCGCGCCGTACGCGCTGTCGATGCTTCCACGCGAGAGAGCTGAGAGAAGGTCACCTGTTTCCGCGAAGAACACGAGACGTATTCGGTCGAGGTAGGGCCGCCCAAGCGCGTAGTCATCGAACGCGGATAACTCGTAGGACTCGATGATGCCTGTCTTCGTATTTCGGCTCACCGAATCTATGACAAACGGCCCAGCGCCTACCGGCATCGTCATCAAGGGAGAGAACGGGAATTGTTCCGGCGCTTCCTCCTCCCACAGGTGCTTCGGGAGTATGCCCAAAGTCGCATTCTCAAGGAACGACGCGTAAGGCTTCTCAAGTACGAATTCCACCGTGTCGGGCGCAACCGCGGTTGCTGTCACGCCCGCCCAGTTTGCGAACTCAGGCGACTTCAAGGCTGGATCCTTGGCCTTCTCTACGGTGAACGCGACATCGTCTGCGGTTACTGGCGTGCCGTCCGAGAACGTCGTGCCGGGGCGTAGCGTGAATGTGTACGTAAGACCGTCCGGCGAGACCTCGTAGCTCTCGGCTATCGCCGGTATGAGTTCACCGTCACTGTTCTCCCGCATGAGTCCCGCGTAAACGAGCGCTGTTACGTCACGGTCAGCGTCTGAAAGCGCCAAGAGGGGATTCACGAATCGCGGACTCCCGACGATACCTTCCGTAAGGCTGCCGCCGTAGGAGGGGACCGTTACCATAACGAGGTCGCGGACGCCTGAGAGTGCGTATAGGGACGCGAATACGACGAACACTGCTAGTGCGCCAGCAATGAATCGGTCGCCAGGCGGCAACGCGGCAATATGCGCTTTTATACGAGACAAAGGTCCGCGGCTGTGCCGCGCACCAAGCTCGCCCGTCATGCGTGAAGAAAATGACATGAGAGAACCTCTCGAATCTGCAGGCCGGAGCCCGCGGCCCTTAGATGAAGAACCGGACGATAACCGAAAGCACGAACAGCACGGCGATGACTATCGTCGCGTTGAACATGAATTTCTCGGCGCCCCGACGCTTGTAGAAGGTCGATGCGTAGTTGTCTGCTCCAAAAGCTCCTCCGAGGGATGCGCCCCGCGTTTGCAGGATAATCCCGAGTATAAGGAGTGCGGAGAGCGCAATCTGCGCGTAGGGCATGTATGCCACGAGTAGCTCCATCTGTGGGTACGAATATAGCATAGTTGGGCGCTTCGCGGCAAATCCTGGCATGAGCTCCGGGCTTTCTTGGTGTAAATCTAGGCAACCACACGAATTTCTTCTTAGTCAACCTATAAAAGCTAGTAAATACGCCACGTTTGACGGTCTTCATGGAGAAATCTATACTGTGGATAACTCAACGGGCAGGGAAGGAGAGCCCGTGGGATTACCAGAAAGAGCTAGTAACTACACCATATTTCGTATGGCAAAGACTGATGCACTTTCAATCCGGCCGCTCGCAGACCGCGTAGTCGTCCGGCCGTCTCGGGGAGACGAGAAAAAGCTTCCCTCAGGAATCATCATTCCCGACACTGTGGATAAGGAAAAGCCGGCTACTGGCACGGTGGTGGCGGTAGGTCCGGGCCGATACGACGACGGCGACCTTCTTCCTATGTCGCTCTCAGTTGGCGACACCGTCCTCTTCTCCAAGTACGGGTATGACGAAGTGAAAATCGATGGCGAGGAGTATTACATCCTTACCGAGTCGAGCGTCCTCGCTGTCCTCCCTGCCGCAAAGAAAAAGTAGCTCAACTTCCCTATTTGCTTCCCTCTTAATTCCCTATTTTCACTATGGCAAAGCAGATACTATTCGGCGAAGAAGCCCGCAAGGCCATCCATGCAGGTCTCCAGAAGGCCGCGCATGCGGTTAAGGTCACGCTTGGACCCCGCGGCCGCAATGTCGTCCTCGAGAAATCATACGGAGGTCCGCGCATTACGAATGACGGTGTTTCTATCGCTAAGGAGATCAGCTTCAAGGATAAGTTCGAGAACATGGGCGCGGAAATAGTGAAGGAAGTCGCGACAAAGACGAATGATGGGGCTGGAGACGGCACTACGACAACCGTCGTGCTTCTTGAAGCCATGATTGACGAGGGACTTGGCGCGGTTGTGAAGGGCGCAAACGCGATGGCGATACGTGCTGGTATGGAGGCCGCTCGAAACGAGGCGGTAGCAAAGCTCGCCAAGATGGCAAAGCCGGTTTCAGGCAAGAGTGATTTCGAGCAGGTTGCAACCATCTCTGCTGAAAGCGAGGAGCTAGGGAAGATTATCGCCGAGACCATACAGAAGGTTGGCAAGAACGGCGTCGTCACTGTAGAGGAGTCTCAGGGTACGGAGCTTTCCTACGACATCGTCGAAGGACTCCAGATAGATAAGGGCTACGTTTCTCCGTACCTTGTCACCAACCCCGAGCGCATGGAGGCCGTCATGAAGGACGCATTGGTGCTCGTCACCGACAAGAAAATTGGCGGCGTACAGGAGATACTCCCCCTCCTTGAGAAAGTCGCGCAGAGCGGAAAGAAGGAGCTCGTGATTGTTGCGGACGAGGTGGAAGGCGAGGCTTTGTCGACCTTCATCCTCAACAAACTGCGCGGCACGTTCAATGTTGTTGCGGTTAAGGCTCCGGGATACGGCGACCGTAAGAAGGAGCTCTTGGCGGATATTGCCGTCGTCGTTGGCGCAGAGGTTATTACGGCCGACACCGGACTCACCTTCGAGAATGCGACCATCCAGATGCTTGGGAAAGCTGCGCGCGTGGTGGCAGCCAAGGACAATACCGTGTTCGTCGGCGGCAAGGGCAAGAAGGCCGATATCGAGGAGCGCATAAAGCAGCTTAAGGCGCAGATTGAAGGCACGAAGTCCCAGTTTGATCGCGAGAACCTCGAGTCGCGCATCGCAAAGCTCTCTGGTGGTGTTGCGGTCATTCGCGTAGGAGCCGCGACCGAGACAGAGATGAAGTACCTCAAAGACAAGATTGACGACGCAGTGAAGGCGACGAAGGCGTCTATCGAGGAAGGTATCGTGCCTGGTGGCGGCACCGCGCTCGCGAAAGTTGCGGGCGATATGAAGGGCATGAAGGACGAGGGCGGCGTATCAAGTGATGAAAAGACCGGATACGACATCGTCACGCGCGCGCTTGAGCAGCCGCTTCGCCAGATTGCGATGAATGCCGGAAAGGACGACGCGTCAGTCATCGTCGGGAAAGTGCAGGGCGCGAAGGGATTCGCAGGCTATGACGCCATGAACGACGTCATGGTAGACGACATGGTGAAGGCCGGAATCATCGACCCCGTGAAGGTTACGCGGAGCGCGGTTGAGAACGCGGTTTCCGCAGCGGCGATACTGCTTACGACTGAGGCCGCGGTAGCAGAGATTCCGGAGCCAAAGGTCGCACCCGAGGGAGGTCAGGGCGGAATGGATTTCTAAAAAAGCGGACAGGGATTGGCGTATAGCGAACAGAAAAGCGGCGGTCCATAAGGACCGCCGCTTTGTATTTCTCGCGACTGCTTAGTCTTGCGTTGGTTTGGGGCTCGCGGCGTTCACGAACGCGAAAATCATTACGAGTGGCACGATCGTAAACGTGACGACGCCAAACGCGACCGACTTCGCAGGATTCGCCTTAACCCATGTGACCCAGGCATCCATTTTTTAGCCTCCCTTAAAGAACTAGATTCACGAATATACGCCAAAGTGTGAGCGCTTGCAACGCATAAAGGATGTGGCATGGTTACCGCGTGCTTCTCAAGAGGAGGGTCTCGTGCTCGTTCTTTCCCAAGGTCAAAAACTGCTGCTCATTCAGGTGCTTCTCGTTGCGCTGCTTGTTGCCTCTGTCGCAATCGGCTACTTCGCGGCCGTCTCGTCGAAAGCGATTTGGCCGGCGGCTACTGCTACTATCGGGACCGTCCCGGTAGCCTTTCTCGCCGCAGCCATGCCGGCCTACGCCTCGGTGCGCCTCAGTGTATGGCTTGAGCGCGCCTGGCTCAGGCTTCCCTAGCCCCATCGGCACTTGCTTTAAGCAAGTGCCGATTCTGTTATACTTTTCACATGACCACTCTATACATCGTCGGCGGCATAGTCGCTGTCATCGTGCTCTGGCTCGTTTTCACTTATAACGGATTTATCACCCTCGTGAACCGTGCGAAAGAGGCGTGGTCCGATATCGAGGTGCAGATGAAGCGGCGGTATGACCTTATCCCGAACCTCGTGGAGACGGTAAAAGGATACGCGACCCATGAGCGCGAGGCGTTCGAGAGCGTAACCAAGGCTCGCACGGCAGCCATGGGCGCGCAGTCGGTCGAGGACCATGCGAAAGCAGAGAATATGCTCACGGGAGCTCTTAAGTCTCTGTTCGCGGTGGCTGAGGCGTACCCGGACCTTAAAGCGAATACGAACTTCCTCGAGCTCCAGCGCGAGCTTTCTGATACCGAGAACAAGATTCAGGCATCTCGTCGTTTCTACAACGGTACAGTGATGTCACTCAACACAAAGCTTCAGCAGTTCCCTGGGAACCTGGTCGGAGGCGCGTTCGGCTTTAAGGAGCGGGAATTCTTTGAGCTTGAAGAGGGAGAACAGGCAGCGAAACAGCCGGTAAAGGTCGCGTTTTAGCGCGCCAGAATAGTAAAAGACCTGACGTTAGTCAGGTCTATTATTTTCTCGTCGGTTTCGCACGTCCCATGAGGACGCCAAGGAGGAGTGCGCAGCCGAGGACGAGGACAGCGGCCACGTGCCTCGCGTCATTGAGCATCGCGAGCCACTGATGCCACTCCCGTTCCCGATACGGCTCAGTGGTCTCGGTGATGCTCTGCATCGTGCGGACGAGATCAGGCCAGGTGACGGCGCCGACCGCGATAGCCGTCCCGATGAGAATAGCCATACCGACGAGCGTGCCGACAAATGCAATTACAAACGTAAGAGCTGCGCGCTTCATGGAACTCTCCCTCTTGTTTGCGCTTTCTAGCGGCAAGGCTAAACTTTAGCTACAAATAGTCAACCATGGCAGGCGCACACCTCTACCACGAACGCTCGTCGAACCTCATAAAGACGTGGGGGTTGATGCTCGGCTTCCTTATACTCGTTATCGCGGTCGGGTTCGCTATCGCGCAGTACCTCGGTAATCCAGCCATTCTCTATATTGCGGTTGCGTTTGCGCTCATCATGAACGTGGGGAGCTACTGGTTTTCAGACAAGCTCGTACTCACGATGACGGGTGCACGGCCGGCAAGCCGTACGGAGTTCTTCGATTTCTATACGATTACTGAGAATCTCGCTATCACCGCAGGCCTTCCGATGCCAAAGCTCTATGTCATCGATGACCCAGCCCCAAACGCATTTGCGACCGGGAGAAACGAGAAGCATGCGGTCGTCGCGGCGACCACGGGACTTCTCTCGATGATGACCCGGCCGGAATTAGAGGGTGTCATCGCCCACGAGCTTTCGCACGTCAAGAATCGAGACATGCTCGTTATGACGGTGGCGGTGGTGCTCGCGGGATTCATCGCGATAGTTGCGGACCTGTTCCTCCGGATGAGCATGCATGGAGGTGGGGACCGTGACAGCAAAGCGGGAGCGGCCCTCGCTATCGTAGCGATAGTAGGCGCAATACTAGCACCGATTGCCGCGCAGCTCATCCAGCTTGCGATATCCCGCAGGCGCGAGTATTTGGCAGACTCATCGGGTGCCTTGCTTACCCGTTACCCTGAAGGGCTTGCCTCAGCGCTTCAAAAGATAGGTAGCTACGCGGCCCCTATGCGGCGCACTAATCACGCGACCGCGCACCTGTTTATAGGTAATCCGTTTGGCGAGCGCGCAGGGCAGTTCGTGAATCGACTTTTCTCCACCCACCCGCCAGTAGAGGAGCGTATCAAGCGGCTTTTAGGGACTATTGACAAATAGGCAAATAGGTGTATTATATATACATACGCTCGTTTTAGGGAGAGAAGCATATGGCCTACATCGACAACGGACAGGCTGAGCGCCGCACGAAGATTGTGGCGTGGCGCGTGGGCAGCGAAAAGAACGCGCTGCCGCCCGGGAAGTTCCACGCAGGCGTCGACCTCCGTTTTGGCCCGCAGCTCATCGAGGGCCGCGTGACGGTCATCATCGGCGGCATTGGCTCGAGCGGCTTGCAGTACAACTCATCGGCGTTGCGGAAGCCGCACCGCCCGAAGAAGAACCACTAGGTCCTTCGCCCCTGAAGTTAACGGCGCCTCCTAAGGCGCCGTTTTCATTTCCCATGCCGAGTTCCCTTTTAATCGCTGATGCCCAGAAAAGTGCAGATGGGCAGCCTGCGTGATATAAAACGTCAACACGGAGAGGTGGCTGAGTGGTCTAAAGCACTACCTTGGAAAGGTAGCGTCTGGGAAACTGGACCGCGAGTTCGAATCTCGCCCTCTCCGCTCGGAATAGGAAAGGGAACGCGAAAGCGTTCCCTTTCCGCTATCCGCCTAAGGCGAGAAGAGAGGAGTACAATACCTCCATGGATCTCAACAAGATAAAAAGCGAGGTAGCGTGGTTTACGACTGAAGTACGCAACAACGAGCAGGACGTAACACGAGCCGAGAGAGCCCTCGAAGATGCGAAGCGCAAACTCGAGGGGAACAAGCGAAAGCTCGAAGGGTTCGAGCGTGATGCTGAGCGAGCGGAACGCGAACAGAAGCAGACCGCGTAGCTCTAAATTGGTCTGTGCTAGCATACCGGCCATGCGTATTGCCGTAGTCGAGGACGAACGCGACCTTGCGAACGCCCTTTCTCGCGGCTTATCTGCAGAGGGACACGAGGTCGAGCTGTACCACACGGCGACCATTGCCTCTTCAGAGCTCGAAAGGGATGGTAATCAGTATGACCTCATCATGCTCGACCTCATGCTGCCGGACGGCGACGGCAAGGATGTCTGTACGGGCATGCGGGAAGCAGGAATCACAACGCCCGTGCTCGTGCTCACGGCGCGCGACTCGGTTGATGACCGGGTGGAGCTGCTTGACCGAGGTGCCGATGATTTTCTAGGGAAACCTTTTAGTTTTGAAGAGCTCCTTGCGCGCGCGTGCCTTGTCGCGTCGCGGCTCCTCTGCCGATGACACGGAGCTCGTATTTGGCGAGCTACGCATTCTTCCTGCACGCCGGCTCGCCTACCGCGCGGACGACGAGCTTTCGCTTACGCCGCGCGAGTTTGACCTCCTCCATCACCTCGTCCGGAACCGCGATCGTGTTATTGACCGAGGCGAGCTCATGGCGAAAGTCTGGCGCGGGGAGCCGAGCCATACAAATGTTGTTGATGTGCATGTGCGTAAGTTGCGTCTGAAGGTGGATGAAGGTAGGGAAACGAAGTACATACGTACCATCCATGGCATTGGGTATACCATCGCTGACTAAAGCGCTTCGGGACCCGTTCGTACGGGCGCGCGTCCGCACGACGGCGCTCTATTTCGTCTTGATGTTCGTCATCCTTTCGGCGTCTGGTTACGTACTCGATTCCGTGCTGCGGGACATACTAGCCGAGGCAGATCTGTCAGGCTCGAGATTTGAACATGAAAAGCTCGCTGACAGGATAGAGCGTATACGCCTCATTCTCAGGTTTGTAAATATCGCCGTATTCACTGCGAGCGCTTATATCCTCATCGGTATCACGTTCGCGCCGGTCCGAAAGCTTATCGAGGCGCAGAAGCGGTTCATCGCGAACGTATCGCATGAGCTTAAGACGCCGCTTGCGACGCTTCGTACCGAGGTTGAGGTCGCGCTCAGGCATCCCGCATCTCTCTCGCGCGAAGAGGCAATAGCACTTCTTGCGAAGAGCGTCGAGCGCGCAGAGCATGTCTCACGCGTTATTCAGTTCTTCCGTCTCATGGCCGACTACGCTTCTCCTCAGGAATTTGCGATAGATACGGTATTTCCGCTTTCCGCTCCGGTACGCGCTGCGATAGCACAGCTTGAACAGAAAGCAGATGCGAAGGATGTATCCATAGTGACCGCATTTTCAGGCGAGGAGGCACGCATCCTTGGTAACCAACTCGCGATAGAGAAGCTTGCACTCAACCTCGTGCGCAACGCGATAACGTATGCGCCTTCTGGGACTGCCGTTAACGTGACGTTACTGAGTACCGAACAGACGGTCGAATTCTCTGTTCGAGATCACGGGCCGGGCATCGAAGCGAAAGACCTTAAGCGCATTTTCGAGCCGTTTGAACGGGGGACGCATGCCGCAAGCGGGGGGTCGGGGCTCGGTCTCTCGATAGTCCGCGAAGTCGCGCGACTGCATAACGCGAGCCTCACAGTGTCGAGCGAGCCTGGAGAGGGCGCTCTGTTCAGGGTCGTATTTACGCGCGCGTGAGCCCCGAGATTAGCTCTATACTCTCTCTATGAATCTGTCTTACTGGCTGCTACTTGCTGCGGTGGGACTTGCAGTAGTTGGCGCCAGTTTCCTGGTGCTTGGTAGGGCTAATCCGGAAGCAGTCACGGTCGAGTCTGCTTCCCTATCGGACATGCAGATTGAGATTGCAGACACCAATGCGGCTCGCGTTCAGGGACTATCCGGCAGGTCAGCACTTGCGGATGACTACGGCATGCTGTTTGTGTTTGAGGATGTCGGCCGATACGGCTTTTGGATGAAGGATATGTACTTAGTAATCGATATCATTTGGATAAAGGACAACGGGGAGATTGTTGGCATTGAAAGGGAGGTCAGCCCAGAGACGTACCCAACTGTCTTTTATCCTCCTGAGCCTGTCCGATATGTCCTAGAAATAGCCGGGGGCTCAGCAGAGCGCCGAGGCTTTTTGGTAGGGGCGCGCATCAATGTTGGCGCGGCCATTGAAAAAAACTAGGAACGTTTTGCGCTCCACTGTCCACAGTGGCAACTGGATGTTGCGGGAGTAAAATTCGTTCATACCCCTCTCAGCCGCTTATTCCTAGACTGCTCTTACTATGTCGAAAACCTCGAAAACTGCCGTTCGTGCCGCTGCCGCTAAGACCGCTTCTGCGGCAGTAGTCGAGGAATCGAAGGAGACAAAGCGATATCGCGAAGTCATCCCGCAAATAGAGAAGCGGGACGGCCGCATCGTGCCCTTCTCCTTCGAGAAGATTGTTTCTGCGATACACAAGGCCATGAACGCCGAAGGCGAGGGCAGCCAGGAGGAAGCAGTGCTCGTTGCGCACCAGGTGGCAGGCGAGCTTGCCCGTTTTGCAAAGAAGTACAAGAATTTTCTTCCTACCGTCGAGGGTATGCAGGATGCTGTTGAGAAACACCTCATCATCAACGACTACGTTAAGGCGGCCAAGGGATTCATCCTCTACCGCGATAAGCGTGCTCAGCTCCGGAGCGCCCAGATTGAGATACCGGCGGAAGTTAGGAAGCTTGCCGACGAGAGCAAGTCCTATTTCAAGAACAACGCACTTGGCGAATTCGTCTACCTGCGTTCCTACTCGAAGTGGGTTCCGGGCGAAGGACGTCGCGAGACTTGGGTTGAGACCGTGGACCGGTACATGGCCTTCATGCGCGAGAATTTAGGTGCCAAGCTTTCCGATAAGGAGTATGCGGAAGTACGCACCGCGATTCTTAGACAAGAGGTGATGCCGTCTATGCGTCTCATGCAATTCTCGGGTGACGCAGCGCGCACCTCAAATGTGTGCGCCTATAACTGCTCCTACATATCTCCATCGAAGCTCGAGGACTTCGCCGAGATTATGTATATCTCCATGTGCGGTACGGGCGTTGGGTACTCGGTCGAGAGCCAGAGCGTGCAGGCACTTCCGCAGATTGCGTACCAGTCCGGAGATAAGCTCGAGACGCATGTCATTGCAGACTCGAAGGAGGGATGGTGCGACGCGTTGACCTTAGGCCTCAAGACCTGGTACGCGGGAAAGGATGTCGAGTTCGATTTCTCGCAGATTCGTCCTGCTGGCGCGCGCCTTAAGACCATGGGCGGGAAGGCCTCAGGCCCTGAGCCTTTGCGTTCCCTTCTCTCGTTCGCTCGCTCGCGCATCATCGAGCGCCAGGGTCGCCGTCTCCGGAATATCGATGCGCACGACATGATCTGCAAGATAGGTGAGTGCGTGGTCGCTGGCGGCGTACGTCGCTCTGCGATGATTTCACTTTCCGACCTCGACGACGATCAGGTACGGGACGCAAAGAAGGGTGAGTTCTGGAACACGAACCCCCAGCGCTCTATCGCAAACAACTCTGCTATCTACATGGAGAAGCCGTCGAACACGGAGTTCATGGACGAGTGGATTGCGCTCATGAAGTCGGGTTCTGGAGAGCGCGGCATATTTAACCGTGGCGGGCTCATCACTCAGCTTCCGAAGCGTCGTATCGATTTCTGGGAGAAGACTGGATACGTAAAAAATGGTCGCGTCACAGGGCCTGCCGGAACGAATCCATGCGGCGAGATTATTCTGAAATCGAAGCAGTTCTGCAACCTATCAGAAGTCATCGCGCGTGCCGAGGACACGAAGGAATCCTTGATTCGTAAGGCGCGCATCGCGACTATCCTCGGTACCTACCAGTCGACCCTGACGAAGCTTCCGTACCTTTCCAAGGAGTGGACGGAGAACTGCGAGGCGGAACGACTGCTTGGTGTTTCCATTACCGGACAGTGGGATTCGAAGGAGGTGCGCGACGAAGCGACCCTCGAGGCGATGCGAGAGGAAACTATTAAAACGAACACAAAGTACGCAAAGAAGTTCGGCGTGAACGCGTCAACTGCGATAACCTGCGTGAAGCCGTCAGGCACTGTATCGCAGACCTTCGATGTTGCTTCTGGCATGCATCCGCGCCACGCTCCGTACTACATCCGCCGCGTGCGCATCAGCGCAACGGATTCCCTCTTCAAGTTCATGCGCGATCAGGGCGTGCCGTATTTCCCAGAAGTAGGGCAGTCAGAAGAGACGGCCAATATATTCGTTCTCGAGTTCCCGGTGCAGGCGCCAAAGAATGCCATTTGCCGCGATGACATCTCGGCGCTCGACCAGCTTGCGCACTGGAAGCTCGTGAAGGAGCACTTCACCGAGCACAACCCATCAGTCACGATATCGGTGGGTGACGACGAGTGGATAGAGGTCGCGAACTGGGTTTACAAGAACTGGGAGATCGTGGGAGGCCTCTCATTCCTTCCGCGTGAGAATTACGTCTATCGCCTGGCCCCATACGAGGCAATAAGCAAAGAAGAGTACGAGCGTCGCACGAAGAACTTCCCGGCGGTCGACTACGCGAAGCTCATGCTCTACGAGCGCCAGGACGAGACCGAACAGAAGAAGGAACTCGCCTGCGTCTCAGGCACGTGCGAGATTGTGTAGCAGTTACCAAACAGAAGTAGCAAAGCCCCTCCGGAGAGGGGCTTTGGCGTTGTTCCCGGCGGCTATGTGAGGAACGAGGTCTTGGGGTCATACTTCTCGTGGTATGGCGCATCGATGAAATCGAGCGCTACCGCAAGGTCGGCCTCATGAAAGGCAGTGAATCGGCCCTGCGCATCCCATTTGCCCTTTCCCACATCATGAAGGTAGCGGCGACCGTCGAACACCGCGATGTCACCAGGCTCGATGTCGACTGTCCGCACCGTAAACCCGCGAGCAATCATGCGCGACGCCACCGTGTGTGCCGTGAGTGCGCGAGGGTCCTCCCCCTCCTTCGCGACTGCGCGCGCAGCTTCCTCTATCGGGGTATCCGCGTATCGAAACGTGCGCGCGATGTATGCAGCGACGTTCATATAGATTTGCGGATTCTCGCCAGGGAAGTCACTGAGCGAGCTTCCCGGCCAGTCGAAATGGAAGTTCGACTGCTCAACATCGGTCCCCGGGTGAGTGCTCGAAGCGCGCGCCTCGTCGAATTTAAGCGCGCGAAGCATGATGCCAGAACCCCGAAGCCCCTGCTCGATGCTTTCGACGAGCGTGGTCGTAGCATGGGCCACGTGGCGCAGATGCTCTCGCTGGGAAGCGGATAGGGGTCGCGCTAGGTCCGTACGTCTCTCGCCGCGAAGCGTGGTGAGTAGTTCCTTGTTCCGCATTTCGCGCATCTCTCGTATGACAACCGAGGCGTTCGGCGAGAAGTAGAAGTTCGTCGCACGAATTACATGGATGCCCTTACTGAGGTCGAGCGCACGAATGTCTACCGGCCAGCTATGGGTAATCACAGGCATAAGGTACTCCTTCTTGGATGAAACTGAAATAATTATGCAATATTTATCGAATATACGCAAAGAGGGGCCAGGGGCGGCAATGAGAAATGCCACCGTAGGGTGGCATTTCTCATTAGTTCCGGGACCAGGGCGATAAGCCGGGTTCTGTCGATTGTCGCGGCGATTTCCGCGACTCGAACGATCATCTATCTGGGATGATGCTTGCGCATCACCTCGAGCGGCGCTCCGCGCACCTTTCTACGTTCGATGGGATTCCAACCGCGGTACGGCCGATACGGGCCATGCGAAGCTAGTCTCTGCGTCGAGCGCAAGAAGGTGCGCGGCACGGCCTTGCATCGGGGTAAGGATTTAGCCGTTTCATTCCTGCCTTGCGGCAGGCCCATTCCGGAAACCGGAATTCGTAGCCTTTCGGCGTCCGACGTTTCTGCTCGCACCTCGCGCCTTTCGGCGGACGGGGATTACCCGCTACCTTTCTCCGAGCACCTTTCTACGTTCGAGAGATACCTTGGCTTCGATGCCCAGCTAGGGCATATAGACGTAGGGTAGTTACACAAACGCACAAAGGTGCTCGGCGATGTCCGGACTTTCCTCCGCGCACCTTTCTACGTTCGACGGGATTCCAACCGTGGCATAGCCGATGTGGGCCATACGAAGCTAGTCTCTGCATCGAGCGCAAAAAGGTGCGCGGCGATCGTCTTGCCTGGTCCAAGGATATAGTACCACAAAAAGGCAGTTTTGCCAGGTTCATCGACTACACTACGACACAAAAATCGCTTTCAACAGAGACTGCTCCCGCAGCTCAGCACGCCGAGTTATACTTATCGCCATTACTGGGAAGCTAAGGAGAGAGTTACGACACATGGAATACGCATCAGCACAGCCGCAACGGAAGGGATTCTCATTCGATGGTGCAGCCGTCTTGGTGCTTGCGCTCACCGTCGCCATTACCGGTCTTATCGCGATACCGTACGCAACGGTGCCGTTTCTTGCGACCAAGGTGTCGGTGCTTGCGGCGGGCGCGATACTCGCACTCGCGCTCTTTATCCTTGCGCGTCTCATCCGCGGTAACATCATCCTTCCACCGGTAGCGCTCCTTGGGGCTATGTGGCTCGTACCGCTTGCGTACATGCTTTCCGCGCTTTTCTCTGGTGCTGGCATCGCAGACGGATTCTTCGGTTCGGAACTTGAGACCGATACCGCAGGCTTCATAGTGCTCGCAGCACTCGTTGGCTCCTTGGCTGCGCTCACGCTCAGGCGCCGTGCTGAGTACGCGACTGCGTACAAAGTGCTTACCGGAGCATTCATTCTTGCTCTCGTCGTACAACTCGCGTTTGTGATCGTCGCACAAACGTCGCCGACGACCGTGAGCGCCACTGCGAACCTTATCGGTACATTCGCGGACTTGGGCGCTGTTGCTGGTCTTGGAACCGCACTGTCCTTGCTCGCGCTCCGTTTCCTTACGCCTTCACCTCGGGTGAAGCTCGTACTCTCGGGCGGCATCCTCGTTGCTCTCTTCCTGCTTGCCATCGTCAACTCCTCCTTGCTCTGGATTCTTACCGGTCTCGTCGCCCTCGGTCTCTTCATCGAAGCCGTGATGCGTCGACGTCCGGCCGGTGGCGATAGCGATCTTGAAGGCGTAGAGATTGTCGCAGCAACGCCCTATGATGCCGGAGCTCCGACCGTCTCGGGGCTTGGCGCTCCCTTGGCGGTTCTTGCCGTAGCACTCTTCTTCCTCATTGGAAGCTCAACTATTGGCACGGCGCTCGTTACGGGCCTTGGAGCCGAGACGCTCGACGTCCGTCCGTCCTGGCAAGCTACGTTCGATATCGGTAGCCACACGTATGCGACCTCGCCCATCTTCGGTTCCGGCCCCGCATCCTTTGGCGAGGAGTGGGTGAAGTTCCGCGACCCCGCACTGAACGAAACGCCGTTCTGGACTGTCGACTTCCTCTCGGGCGTTGGATTCATCCCAACCTCCTTCGTAACGACCGGCGCAGCAGGAGCTCTCGCTTGGCTCTTCTTCCTCGGCGCCTTCCTCTTTGCGGGTACGCGCTTCCTCTTGCTGCGTGCGCCATCCGATCCGTTCATACGATTCGTCTCGCTCGCCTCCTACGTCGGCGCGCTCTTCGTATTCGCGCTCATGGTGTTTGCGGTCCCGAGCGCATTTGTGATTGCGCTCGCGTTCTTCCTTGCCGGAACCTTTGTCTCAACGATGCGACACGGTGCTGGTGCTACTGAATGGGGTGTCGCCTTCGCAAGGAGTCCTCGCATAGGGTTCGTCATCGTCTTCGCGCTTACCTTGATCCTCCTCGCCTCCGTCTACGGCGTCTACACCGTCGTTGAACGCTACCTTGCCCAGACGTACCTCGTTTCAGCGTCTAACGCGCTTGCGGCGGGTAACTTAGGGAAGGCTGAGAGCGATGCGGCTAATTCGACGCTGTTCGTCCCATCCGATCGCAGCTATCGTCTTGAGAGCGCCATTGGACTTGCAAAGATGCGTGCTATCGCAGACCCAGCTAACACAAGCCCGGATACCGAGCGTCAGGAGGCGTTCCAGGCCGCACTCCGCGATAGCGTCGCTGACGGCATTACGGCCACGCAGATAGGCGGGAGCGATTACCGAAACTGGATGCAACTTGCGAATGTGTACGCATACGCAGGTCAATTCAATGTCGCCGAAGCGTACGAAAGCGCGAAGGTTGCGTTCGCGCGTGCAAAGGAGCTTAATCCGACAAGTCCGGTCATCCCATACTTCATCGCACAGATAGAGATAGCTCAGGGTAACTTGGCCGAGGCTGAGCGACTTCTTATTGAGGAAGCGATTGCGCTAAAGCGCAATTACACAGAGGCGCGCTACGTGCTCTCGCAGGTAGAGGTTCGTCTTGGGAAGGCTCCGGAGGCGCTTCGCGCAGCTGAGGATACGCTGGTGCTCGCACCTAATGAGCCGGCCGTTATCTTCCAGGTAGGCATCCTCAGGCTCGCTACGGGGAATATTGATGGCGCAATCGCGGCATTCGGGAGCGCAATCGCTATAGATCCGAGCTACGCGAACGCGCATTTCTTCCTCGCCGTTGCGCACGCAACCAAGAAGGACTACGCAAGCGCAATAACAGAACTCCGTACCGTTGGCGCGCTTTCTGCAGAGAACCAGGGAGCAGTGGCAGAGTACATCAAGGAGCTTGAGGCTGGTAAGAATCCATTCCCATCGACGCTCTCTCTTACTCCGGTCGCAGAACCTGCGCCGGGTACAACTGACGCGGCGTTCGTGCCGCCAGCCGAAGAGACACCAGAGACACCGTAGCGGCTCATGGTCGGCAGGATTCTCCGGAGACTTGAAGCCCCGGTACGCGGCCTCCACGAGGCCGCGTACCTCATCGCAGGGCTCACCCTCGCAAGCCAGGCGCTAGCGCTCTTGCGTGATCGTCTGTTCGCGGGTTCTTTTGGAGCAAGCGAGACCCTAGACCTCTACTACGCGGCGTTCCGGATACCGGACCTTGTATTTGCCCTAGTAGCGTCCCTGGTTTCCGCGTACGTCCTTATCCCGCGTATCGCGACAGTGGGGAATGAGGAAGCACGTAGGCTTGTGAGTCACGCGGCTTCGTTCCTCCTCATCATCGGAGGCGCGCTTTCCGCGATTCTTGCGTTCTTTGCGCCGTCCCTGGTATTCATCCTCTTTCCTGATCTGCGGGATGCGGCGGATGCCGACGGATTCGTGCTGCTGTCGCAGATACTGCTCTTACAGCCGATACTCTTGGGGCTCTCCGCGATACTGATGTCCATTACGCAAGTGAAGCGTCGCTTCTTCGTGTTCGCGCTCTCGCCGGTGCTCTATAATCTCGGAATCATCGGCGGCATCTTCCTGTATCCCTCCTACGGGCTTATGGGAATCGGCATCGGTGTCGTCATCGGGGCTGCAGCGCACCTAGCCCTCCAGCTTCCGACCATTGCGCGCGAACGTCTGCTCCCGCGTCTTGTGCTTCCAGACCTCGCGCTCATGCGTGAAATAATCCGGGACTCCGTTCCGCGCTCCTTAGCCCTTGGCGTAGGTTCCCTCACCGTGTTTGTCCTCACGGCGCTCGCGGCGCGTACCGGAGACGGAGGTATCTCCGTCTTCACTCTTGCGATGAACCTCGCTGCCGTTCCACTTGCTTTGATCGGCGCGTCGTACGCGACCGCTGCGTTCCCGTCATTGGCCGAGAAGGCAGGGCAGGGGGATGGAAGCGCGTTCCGAGCGACGCTCTCGACCGCTCTGCGCCATCTCATTTTCTGGTCCGCGTCCGTGACGGTGCTCGTCATCGTTCTGCGTGCACATCTGGTGCGCACGATACTCGGCGCTGGCGTGTTCGATTGGGAGGCAACGCGCCTTACCGCAGCGATACTCGCGGTGCTTGCGGTGGGACTCATCGCACAAGGGGTAATCCTCTTGGCTTCCCGCGCATTCTACGCTGCTCGTCGCTCATGGAATCCGCTTCTCATACAGCTTGCAGGTCTCTTAGTGTCCGCCCTCGGCGCCCTAGGAGCACTCGCGCTTGCTGGGAGTATCCCATCATTCCGGTTCTTCTTTGAGGCACTGCTTCGCGTGTCAGACGTACCTGGAACGGACGTGCTCTTCATCGCCCTTGGCGCTACGGTCGGTCAGCTCTTCATGGGCGCCTTGGCACTCCTCACGCTTGCGAAAGTTGCGCCGGGGGTCGCAAGCGGAATCCTGCGCCCGCTCTCTGAGGGTCTCGGTGCCGCCATCATCGGTGGAAGCGCCGCGTACCTCACACTCTTTCTTCTCGGGAATATCGCGTCCTTGTCGACTTTGATGGCCGTCTTCACGCAAGGACTCGCTGCTGGTATCGTTGGTCTCGCAGCCTCCGCTCTCGTTCTCGTCCTCCTTGAGAACCGAGAATTCAAGGACCTCTATCGTTCGCTCCGCGCCTTGAGCACTCGTGCGCTTCCTCCGCAATCGGAGTTCTAGACGGGAGTTCCATCGCGCGGACAGGCTACCTATCCAATGAACATACGAAACTTTTCTATCATCGCGCATATCGATCATGGTAAGTCGACCCTTGCGGACCGGCTTCTTGAGCGTACAGGCACGATAGAAGCGCGGAAGATGCGCGACCAGGTGCTCGACAAGATGGATCTCGAACGCGAACGCGGAATCACCATAAAGATGCAGCCCGTTCGCATGAAGTACCGCTCAAAGGCGGGCGTGGACTACGTGATGAACCTTATAGACACACCGGGACATATCGATTTCTCATACGAGGTCTCACGCGCTCTTAAGGCGGTGGAGGGAGTGTTGCTTTTGGTCGATTCGACGCAGGGTATACAGGCCCAAACCCTGACCACCTTACAAATGGCAAAGGAAGCAGGGTGTACCCTCGTCCCTGTGCTTTCGAAAATCGACTCGCCGTATGCGCGCGTGGAGGAGATACGTGAGACGGTAGCGAAGCTCCTGTCGGTGGACCCTGCCACAGTGCTCACAGTCTCAGGCCGTACCGGCGAAGGGGTTGAGGAGTTGCTTGAGGAAATTGTCACACGCGTGCCTGCTCCGCGCGCCGCTATCGGGGAGGAAGCGCGCGCCCTTATTTTTGACTTTTCATATTCCACCCACCGCGGCATCGCCGTGTATGCGCGTATTTTCGACGGTAGCGTGAAGAAGGGCATGCCGCTCAAGTTCCATGCCGCAGACCGGTCATTCGTCGCTCTTGAAACTGGCATATTTATGCCGGATGAGACGCCTGCAGAATCGCTCTCGGCCGGGGAAATAGGCTATATCGTGACCGGAGTGAAGGAGGCGGGTGTGGTAGCGGTCGGAGACACGGTAGGGGAGGCTAAGGGCCGTATGGAGGCGCTCGGCGGGTTTGCACGCCCTCGTCCGGTCGTCTGGGCCTCCGTATATCCTGAGAGCCAGGATGACCTCACGGACCTCCGTCAGGCCCTAGAGCGTCTCCGCCTTACGGACTCCTCGCTTTCGTTTGAGGAAGAATCATCGGGGGTGCTCGGGCGTGGATTCCGCTGCGGATTCTTGGGCATGCTGCACCTTGAGATAGTCACGGAGCGCCTTCGGCGCGAAGCCTCGCTCTCGCTTATCGTGACGATACCGACCATTGCATACGCGGTCACTGATAAGCACGGCAAGCGAGAAATCTATTACACACCGTCCCGATTCCCGGACTACGGCGATATCACGCTCATCGAGGAGCCTTGGGTGAAGGTCACTCTTATCACACCGTCAGATACCCTCTCTTCGTTCGTGCAGCTATTTCACGATCATGAGGCGAATATGACCGCCACGAGCGCGTACGACGATGGGCGTATTGAGATTATCGCAGAGATGCCGCTGAGAGAATTGATGCGGGGATTCTTCGACAGGGTGAAGAATGTATCGTCAGGCTACGCGTCGCTTTCCTACGAGTTTCTGGACGAACGCCCTGCGGATGTGGTCCGGCTCGATATTCTCGTTGCGGACGAAGCGATACCGGCGTTTGCACGAGTCGTTTCGCGTCGCCGCGTCGATGAGGAGGCGGAGCGTATGGTAGAAAAGCTCCACTCGGTGCTCCCGAAGCAGCTCTTCGTCACCAAAATTCAGGGCATGTCGCACGGACGTATCATTTCGTCACGCACTCTCTCAGCGATGCGCAAGGACGTGACCGGGTACCTCTACGGTGGCGACGTATCTCGAAAGATGAAGCTTCTGCAGAAGCAGAAACGCGGAAAGAAGAAACTGAAGGCCCACGGTAAGGTAGATATTCCAGAGGATGTCTTCATGAAGATGGTGCAGGACTCGGAGCGCTAGAGAGCACTATCGACAGGACGGTTTGCGCTCCCTGATATCATAGGGGTATGCGTCGCCCCAGAAGCTCCTTCAGCCGCATCCCATTCCGCGATATTGCGGTCGCCGGTCTATTTTCGCTCGGCATCGTGTGGGCTCTAGGACTCGTTTGGGATATCGCCGCCAAAGAGGAGCGTGCACGCGAGGGCGTAGTAACAACCAAGGCTGAGTTTGCGTCGTTAGCCGCGCGCGAGGCGACTCTCTCGCGGGACCTTGAAGAGCTCTCGACATCACGCGGACAGGAAGCGGCGATGCGTGAGGCTCTGGGGGTTGCGAGGCCAGGTGAGGAGGTTATCATCGTGGTGCCGAAGGAGGAGGCACCGATGCCTCCTCCGAAGCAAGGATGGTGGAAGCGCTGGTTTGATTGGTTTTAGGCCTGCGGCAGGCAGGAATGCGGGTATGGTTTAGTGGTAGAACGCGACCTTCCCAAGGTTGAGTCCCGGGTTCGATTCCCGGTACCCGCACAAAGGTTTAGTGGTAGGACGACGACAGGCTCTCCCAGAGCCTGTCGCGCGAGCGTGGTCAGGCGGAGTGAGGAGCTACGGCGACGAGCGAGCGCTTGACCGATTCTCGTATCCTGCACTAATGAAATAACCGATGAAAGGCTATCCCATAGCCTTTCATTCCCTCGGTTGAGGCACTGGTTCGATTTCCGGTACACCCACCGATTCATAGAAAACGACGCAGAAAGTTATCCCCAGACTGTGTGTGATACAATTTCTCTCTAAAGGAACCGATCATGGATAAAACAGTCACCATCTACAGCACCCCGACCTGCCACTTTTGCCAGATGAGCAAGGATTTCTTCAAGGAGAACAATGTTACGTATACGGAGCACAACGTGCAGACGGACCTTGAGAAGCGCAAGGAGATGATAGAGAAGTCAGGACAGATGGGCGTACCGGTCATCACCGTGGGCGAGGAGATTATCGTCGGTTTCGACAAGGAACAACTTTCGAAGCTACTTGGAGTTGGAGCATAGTCAGTTTTTATGACCCACAAAACCGCCTCAGGGCGGTTTTGTGCTATCGTCCAAGAGTTCTCGCCCTCATAGCTCAATGGATAGAGCAATCCCGTCCTAAGGGAAAGATCTGGGTTCGATTCCTGGTGGGGGCACACATAGAAAAAAGACGAAACGGGCGAGTCAGGGCCGTGAAAATTCGTGAGCGACGGTGAGCGAATTATTCCTGGCTACAAACCGTGACCATCAACGAACAGGACCTCTTCGAAGAGAGGTCCTGAGATTGAATCCACATTTATGCCGGGAAATCCGGCGGTGGAATGGGCTGGTCCGACTGCTTCAGTTCGCGCAGCTTGAAGCTGATCGAATACTCGGCGAGCTCATGTCCTTGGTGCTCGCTTGAAACGAGCCAGGTGGCGCCGAGCGTCGGGCAACTTCCGTGCCACCTGCCTCCGTCCGTCGGCAGCTGCTTGACGGCGTATGCGTAACCTAGCATCTGCGTAACCTCCGCTACCGTGTTCTCCATGACCGCCTCCAATGAGCAGGTTTAGGGTATGTATATCACGGAATAAAGCCAACTCAAGCCACCTTGCGCGTTATACTGTTTGCATATGGACCCTGAACTGAAATCGCTTTTAGAGGAGAATCTGCGCGTGTCCAAGGAGACGAACGAGCTCCTGCGCTCGATGAACCGGCAGGCATGGTGGGGGTTCGCGGGTCGGGTTGTCCTGTGGATGCTCGTTATCATCCTTCCTCTCCTCCTCCTTCCGATGATCATCAATCAGTTCTTGAGCGTATACACCGGCTCAGCGGACTTTAATATAGAGGAGTTGCAACAGCTCTACGAGCAGTACCAGCAGCAGTAAAAGGCTCAAAAGGGGGCGTGAAAACCGGCATCCTTCATGATAGGATAGCCGCACTGCTTGGATAGCTCAGTTGGTAGAGCACATCCCTGAAGAGGATGGGGTCGGCGGTTCGAGCCCGCCTCCAAGCACCAAAACGCAGTTTTGTGCTTGGAGAGCAAGCCATCTGCATGGCTTGCGTGCAGGCTCGAAAGGCGCAGCGTTATCTTGCGAGCGTGCAAGACCGCGAGCCGGGGTCGAGAACACTTAGCGTTTTGGAAGCGGAGCGCATCAAAACGGTTAGTGATTCGTGACCGAGCCCTCCTTGTTCCTCCCCCATTTCCGTACTACACTCGGCGCGGCTGAACATTCCTACTCTAAATGAGGACTCAAGATGACCGACAGGCCCGGTTCCTATCAAATTGATCCGACGCTGCGCAAGCAGGCCGTGGATGACGTTGCGACGTATCTGCTCTCTATGTACGCCTTCAATGACGACGAGATTGCGTACGATATCGCTCAAGATTTTGTCTCTACTACCTATCGCGGCTTCATGCGGGTCCATCAGGAGACGGGGCACGCAAGCGAGAACGTGCGACAGCTCCGTCGCATCACGGCAACTCGCTTTTTGGTGCAAATTGGCGTCTCTGCAGTAACTGCGTCGGCATTCGTCGAAAGCCTTATGAGTTCTTGAGCGTCGAAGGCGGCCTATGGCCGCCTTTTGCTATAGTTACTCCATGAAGAAGTTTCTCGCCTTTGTGCGGGCGCACGAACGCCGCGTCTCGACCGCGGTGTTCCTCGGTGGGTTCATCATCGATGCGGTCACTTTGACTCGGGTGGATTTCGGCTGGGTTCACGCACTTTTTTCCTTCTACCTCGTCACGGCGGCGATGGCGCTTATACTGATGCACCACTTCTCGGGGATGAAGCCCGATTCCGCGGCGACCCGTAAGCTCCCCATAAACACTATTTTGCCGATGGTGACCCAGTTTGTCCTCGGCGGCCTCCTCTCAGGTTGCTTGGTGTTCTACACCAAAAGCGCGACCTTATACGCGAGCTGGCCGTTCCTGCTTCTTTTGGCGGTTGTCTTTATCGGAAACGAGGTACTCAGGAAGTACCGCGAACGCATACTCTTTCAGGCCGGGCTTTTCTTCTTTGCGCTCTACTCCTACGCGATGTTTGCTCTTCCAATAGCGCTCGGAAGCATCAGTACGCTCATATTCCTCGGAAGCGGAGTGGTGTCGGTCGGTGTGTTTGCGGCACTCCTCTTTCTTATGCAGTTCATCCGGAAGGATGGATTCGAACCGTTCGCTCGTCAGGCGGGTATTGTGGCTGGCTCGATACTCCTAGTCGTCAACTTGTTCTATTTCACCGGAATACTCCCGCCCTTGCCGCTTGCACTTAAGGATGCTGGTGTCTACCACAGTCTCGTACGCACCGCTGAAGGCTATGAGGTGACCGAAGAGCCAAGGAGCTCCTGGTTCTCGCGTGTAAGCCGTCAGACGCTTCACCTTGCCCCTGGAGAAGTTCCATACGCATTCAGCGCCGTATTCGCCCCAGTCGCCCTTGAGACGCCCATCGTGCACCGTTGGGAGTATTATGACGACGCACAGGGCGGGTGGGTCACGAAGGCTACGTTGCCGTTCTTTATACGCGGTGGACGCGATGCGGGCTACCGCGGCTACTCCTTTATGCGTGAATGGGTGGCAGGCGCGTGGCGTGTTTCCATAGAGACTGAGAGCGGCGCGACTATCGGCTATATCCGGTTCGATATCGAGACGGTGCCCCAACAGCCGGAGCTCCAGACGATCATAAAGTAAAAGCCCCTTTCGGGGCTTTTGACATGAGAAGCTTGAAAATCGATGAATAGAGCGAGGCACGGGGCTGAGCGTTCACAAGGCGTACAGAGGTACGGTGAGAGAACGCAAGGGTCCCGGTAACGAAGCTAGTCGCGGTTTTCGAGCTTCGAGTGCCTAGCCGACACGGACCTTGAGTTTGGTCTGCTTAGCCTTATCGTGTTTCGGCAACACGATGGAAAGAAGCCCCTCCTTGGCGTTTGCCGATGAGTTCTCGACATCTATCTCCTGGGGAAGCAGTATGGTGCGGGAGAATGAGCCCCAAAAGAGTTCGCGTGTGAAGTAGTCCGCGTCCATGACCTGGTCTCGTTCTTCGCGCGAGCCCTCGATGACTACCATATCGCGGCTGATCGATACATTGAGGTCGTCAGCGCGTACCCCTGCGACGAACGCGCGTATGACGATGTCGGATGCGGTCTGGTAGACATCTACCGGAAGCTGACCCTCGGTGGCTGCAGAGTCGTCCTCGTATATGGCGCTACGTGCTGCAGCAGCTGCTGCAGATACAGGCGCATTATCGCGCCTCACACGCTCGGTGGGGAGGTCGTCGTCGAACGAGTCGTAGTCCGAAGCTTGAGAGGCGCCGGAGAGTCGTTCGAAGAAGGAGCGTTTTTTGTTGATTGCCATTGCTAACGAGGTTTCCTTGATAATTGGCGGGCTTGGTACCGGAGCACTTCCATCAAGGCGAGGACGACGACGACGCCGGTCCACACGAAGAAGAAGGCTGCTACGGTCTCGTTGCCGTCTTTAGAGATTATAAGGAGGTTGAAAAGGGCATGCAACGAGCTTGCAAGGACAAGTCCGAGCGCAGTTGCAATAACGCGGAAACTCCAGGGCTTTTTATATGAGAATGCGAGCGCGAATCCGATTAAGGCAGAGGCAAATACGTGGAGCAGGGTTGAGCCGATGAAGCGCAGGTTCCCGGTCAAAAAGCCCGCCATTATCTCGCCACCCGTGAATGGTGAAAGTACGAAAAGCACATTCTCGAAGGCAGCGAACCCGAGTCCGATGACGATGAGGTAGATGACATAGTCGATGGGTTCATCGACCCACTTTCGCCAGAGGATGAGCGCCGCAGCAGCAGCGTACTTCACTACCTCTTCTATGACCGCCCACGCGAATATGACGGAGGTCATCATGGTGAGACGCGCCTGTGCCATCTGCTCAAGCGGAAGCGCGACGAGGACGGAGAGCGCGCCCGCAAGGAACGCGAGCGCGATGATGCGCTTGGGTTCTGGGTGCGGCGCATCCTCTTGCAAAAGGAGGAATAGCCAGATAAGGGCTGGCAGGAAGCCGATAGCAAACGCAAGCGCGATAGAAGTTATCACGCTTTAAGTGTATCAGGATTCCGCTCGCCTATTCCGCCCTGAAAGTACGTTTCGCTACGCTGCACTCGGCGATTTCAAACCTTTCAGAACGAAATAGGACTCGCTCCAAGTGAAGAGCATTACGCCTTCGGCCACTTTGCGACCATGAGGAATTTCGCGTCCTTGCCCGGATGGTGCTGCCAGATTTCCTCTGTCACAAACGGCATGAAGGGATGAAGGGCGCGCAGGGACGCATCAAGGAGCGCATGAAGAAGAGTCTGACGCGATGTTATCGCATCTATATCACCACTCAGGAATATCGGCTTCGATTCTTCAAGAATCTTGTCCGCGAGCTCATGCCAGACATAGTGATAGAGCTTCTCGCCTGCAAGGTAGTACCGGTACTCGTTCATATCCTTCGTGACGTCCTCGAGTATGGCCGCGAATGCCTTGCGATGCGTCTCATCCGTTCCGTTTAGCAGGATCGTGCTATCTACATGGCCTTCATTCTCATATACGAATCGGGCGATGTTCCAGAGCTTGTTCGCGAAATTCTTATATCCCTTCACCTTGCTCTCGTCGAAGCGGATGTCGTTCCCGATAGCGGTGCCGATCAAAAGGCCCATACGGAGCGCGTCCGCGCCGTACTTATCTATCATCTCGATAGGATCGACACCGTTACCGAGCGACTTGCTGAATTTCTGGCCCTTGGAGTCTCGCACGAGGCCATGGATATAAACGGTACGGAATGGCGCCTGTCCGAGCAAGAATCCGCTCATGAGTATCATGCGCGATACCCACAGCGGTAGTATCTCGTACGCAGGAGACATGAAAGAGGTCGGATGGAAGCGCGCAAGGTCCTCCGACTTGTCTGGCCAGCCGAGCGTAGAAAACGTCCAGAGCGCGGAGGAGAACCATGTATCAAGCACGTCCGGGTCCTGCTCGAAGCCCTCGCCAGGCGATGTCTCGCTCACGACGATGTTGTCGCCGTTGTACCAGACCGGAATGCGATGGCCGAACCATATCTGGCGACTGATGCACCAATCGCGCAGATTATCTATCCAGTGAAAGTAGATCTTGCGGAAATTCTCCTGCGGGAAGGTCACTTCGCCGCTTTCAACCGATGCGCGCATCATTGCCTTCAGGGTCGTCTGGCTTCCGGAATCGATGCCGGGTATCTCGGAATAGGGAATGGTAAACGGCTTATCGACCGCGACGAACCACTGGAGCTTCGGTAAGGGCTCGATAACGCCGCCCGTGCGCTCTGCGGTCGCAACGTTCTGGGTAATGTCCTCCGATTTCTCCAGGAGGCCTTCTTCGGCAAGCCACTCCGCTACCTTCTCCCTTGCTTCCGCTACCTTGAGGCCCGAAAGGCGACCCTCGACTGTCATCTTGGCGTATTCGCTTATGACCTGAGGACGCGGCAGGTCATTCCGGTCGGCGATCATCCAGTCGATCATGCTGTGCGCTGGGGTGACGCCCAAGGCACCCGTGCCGAACTCAGGGTCTACCTCGCGGTCAGCCACTATCTTTATATGGAGCGGCACGTCGCAGAACACGACGTCGTACTCCTTGCCAACGAATTCTTTATATCGAGCGTCGTCCGGATGCACCGCGACCGCGGTGTCGCCTACCTTCGTCTCAAGCCGCGTGGTCGCTATGGCGATGGGGAAGTCCTTCGAGTAGCGGAACGTGTGGAGCTTCGCCTGACGCTCCTCATGAACAATTTCATCATCCGATATGGTCGTCTGACCCTTCGGGTCCCAGTTGACGATACGATTGCCGCGGTAGATAAGCCCGGCGTCATACATGCGCTTGAATGCCTCGAAGACCGCGTGGTTGCGCTTGTCGTCGAGCGTAAACGCGTAGCGCGACCAGTCGAGCGATGCCCCCATGCGTCGCACCTGCGAAAGTATCGTGCTCTCGCTCTCTTTGGCGAATGCGAGGACCCGTCGAACGAGCTCCTCCCGGCCGATATCATGCCGTGACTTACCTTCCTCTTTCTGGATATTCTTCTCGACGCGCGCCTGCGTCGCTATCGCCGCAGAGTCGCTACCTGGTACCCAGAGCGCGCGCTTTCCGCGCATGCGCTGATAGCGGACGACTGCGTCCTGCAGGGAATCCTCGTACGCGTGTCCGAGATGCAGTACGCCGGTGACATTCGGCGGAGGCAAGGTGACTACGAACGGTTCCGTCCTATCGCCCGGGAGGTTATCCGGGTTGAAGTACCCGCTCGCTTCCCACGCCTCATACAGGCGACCTTCGGTCGCTTGCGGGTTATAGGGGGCCTTGAACTTCTCATCCATTACTCTCGAATATAGCAAATAGGCGGTATACGTGGTACTTTCCGCGAAGACAAGAGGAGGACCAAGTCATGAAGGTACGAGAAGTCCCGCCCGGAATGCATTTTGCGTCCGCGGAATACGTTACCCCGGAAGGGAAAAGCATCCCGCTCTACAAATCGCACGACGGCAGGTATTACGAGGTGTGGTTTGGCGACAGCATGACATATCACTATCTGACACCTGTCAGCCCTCCGGAACTTGCTAATGCGATCATTCTGAATCTCCACCTATTCGGGCACGACTCGAATCCCGAACTTGCCTGCAAAGACAGGGCGAGATAACACAGCGCGCACCGCATCGGTGCGCGCTCGACTTTTATGCGAGAGACAGATTGCCGTCTGCAGCAAGGGTTTCCGGGTCAGCGTACTCCTTGCGAATGATGCGGTAGAAACAAGCGATAGCGATCATTACGGCGTTATCGCCGGTAAGGCTTGCATGCGGTATGAAAAGGGAGACGTCCGGATGGTGCTCTTCGATGAGCTTGTCGAATACGCGGCGGATATGAATGTTCGCGGACACTCCGCCGCCTATCGCGAGTGTTGCGGCACCAGTTCTGTCGATAGCGTGCGATGTCTTCTTCGCGAGTACCTCGCCCACCGCTTCCTCAAACGCATAGGCAACATGCTTTGGGTCGGTTTCGGACGCTCCTTTGAGGAGATACAAAACGGCTGTCTTAAGACCCGCAAACGAGAAGTCATGATTCCCTGAGTCGAGCATGGGGCGGGGGAGCGAGAGTGTATCTGTGAGCTTCTCTTCGCGCGCGGCTTCTGCGAGTTTCGAAATTTCAGGGCCTCCTGGGTAGGGAAGTACGAGCATGCGCGCTACTTTGTCATACGCCTCCCCGACTGCGTCATCGCGTGTTCGGCCTATAAGCTCATACTCACCCCACGCTTTCATGAGGACCAATTCCGTGTGGCCGCCGGATATAAGGAGCGCAAGTACCGGGAGTTTCGGTTCATGTATCGAAAGCGCATTATCGGAATCTTTCGTCGCAAGCGCGGAAAGCAAGTGTCCTTCCATATGGTTTACGCCGACTATCGGTACATTCCATGCGAGTGCGAGCGCCTTCGCGAAATTAACTCCGACCCAGAGCGCGGGCGCGAGTCCCGGGCCGTGCGTCACTGCAATTGCATTGAGCTCAGGTTCTCCATGAGTCTCAAGATATGCGATAAGTGCGTCAGCGAGCCCGACCTCACGCGCAAGCAGTGCGTGGATTTCCTCCAATGTTTTTTCATTTACAACGGTTCGTCCAGGCGCATTAGAAGCAAGAGCCGTGTCGAGGACGGCGACAAGGTTCTTGGCGTGTTCGCGCTTCGCGACCGCAGGGTACACACCGCCGTATTGCTTATGGATATCTATCTGAGAGAGAAGACCGTTCCCGAGTATAGAAAAATCAGCTGAGGATTCATCTCCTCGAGCTTCGACGTATGCTATCGCCGTCTCGTCGCACGATGTCTCAATCGCGAGAATCTTCATCCTTTTCAATTGGCGTCCACGGGATAGGAGTGCCCCACGGGAGTGAGAAGCCTGCGGCTGAAGGATGACCGTTGCCGCCGAACTTCCTCGCGATTTCCGCGACATCCACCGAACCATCGCCACGTATTCCGACACGAATTCCGTCCGGACGTACCTGCCCGACAAGCGCCAAGGGTCCCTTCTTCTTTGCGAGGTGGTTACCGACGTCCGAGACGAACGCGCTCGAAGCTGAAGCAAGGTATATCTCGTAGCCTTCAAATGAAACGAGTTCCGCAGAATCAATCATCTGGGACGCGAGGATGCCGTAATGCTCGCGATAGGTAGCGCCGAGCGATATTGCCGCAGCGAGTCCTTTTGAATCCTCTAGCTCAGCGACAAGGGCATCCCATGATTCGAAACTAAGTGGCTTAGTGTGTATGTAGGCGAGAAGTGCACGGGAGTCAGGAAGTGTGTGGCGATAGAGGTCGCCATCCTCGATGTAAGAGAGCAGGGTCGGCACCTTCGTATCAGGATGGAAATACTGCCAACCAAGTACCGCTCCCGAATGGTCATTATCGAAGTGTCCCTTGGGGAATGATTTCACCACCTCGCTTGTTCCCAGGTGGTGGTCGAGAATGGTGAGTGATGCGGCGTCAGCAGCAATAGCGTCCATTACATCCTTCGGGTAGCAGAAGTCGATGAAGTAGAGGTCGTTGCCAGGCTCTACTACAACCGGCTCCTTGCCGTGCTTGAGGGGAATGTACTCCGCAGAATCACCGAATTTCTTCCAGGCACTGTAGGCACCCCCGAATCCGTCGGGGCAGTGGCCGTGGAAGAGGATGATGGTCTTCATACGCTTATATATAGCGTTTATGAGGGCTTTTATCCATATGGTAGGCTCATCGCATATGGAACCAATAATCATCGCCGGCGTCGTTGTCCTTGCGATTATCATTATTAGCATCCGTCAAATTAACCAGTACGAGCGTGGTGTGAAGTTCACACTCGGTAAATACACGGGAATGATGGAGCCCGGCTGGCGGCTCGTATTCCCTGTAATCCAGTTCTACCGAAAGGTGGACATCCGCACGAAGGCGGTCGACGTCCCTGACCAGAACGCTATTACGCGCGACAATGTTTCGGTGAAGGTTAATGCCGTCATCTACTACCAAGTCTCTTCTGCAGAGCGCGCGGTACTCGCGGTCGAGGACTTTATGTATGCCATATCGCAATACGCGCAGACTACGATGCGCAACATCATAGGGTCAGTCTCCCTCGATGAGCTCTTAGCTAACCGTGACGAAATCGCCGATCGCATCCGCGAGATTGTCGACAAGGAGACTGACGCCTGGGGCATAAAGGTGCAGAATGTCGAGCTGAAGGATGTCGCGCTTCCCCCTGACATGGAGCGCACCATCGCCAAGCAGGCGGAAGCAGAGCGCGAGAAGCGCGCTGTTATCATCACGTCCGAGGGAGAGCTTGCAGCGTCGAAGAACATGGCGGAGGCCGCGCGCATGCTTGCAGAAGCGCCTGGCGCTCTCCACCTGCGTACGCTTCAGGCCATGAACGACATCTCCTCGGATCAGTCGAACACCATTGTGTTCACACTTCCGATGGAGCTTCTAAAGGCGTTTGAGGGCTACGCGAAGAAGAATCAATAGCTAGCGCGAGAAGCGCGCGAAGATGCCGGCCGGTACGACTCTGTCGCCGGCCGTTTCGCGTATCTGGAGTTCACCGTACTCGCCGCCTTGCGCGTCGAATACGCCCTCGACGAGTTGGCGGAAAGAGTCAGGTGCGTATCCTGCGGCGTACCCGCTCACCAAGAAGAACGCGCCCGGAGTATCTGAGAGGAGTTCTTTGAGGGTCGTCATCAGCTCCGGCAAGTTCTCCTCGATGTGCCAGACCTCGCCCTTAGCGCCGCGGCCGAATGCCGGTGGGTCGAGGATAATGCCATCGTATTTCTGTCCGCGCCTCACTTCGCGCTTTGCGAATGCGAGAGCGTCATCAAGGAGATAGCGGATAGCGTCATCCGGAAGCTCTGACGCGGCTGCGTTTTCGCGCACCCATCCGACCGCCTGCTTGGAGGCGTCGACGTGCGTAACTTTTGCGCCGGCCTTGGCGGCGAGGACGGAAGCGATACCGGTATATCCGAACAGATTCAATACGGAAGCGTTCTCCGGAAGCGCTGCGATGCGATCGTTCGTCCAGACCCAATTGGGTCCCTGCTCCGGAAAGACGCCGGTGTGCTTGAACGAGGTAAGACGTGCGACGAACGTACCGCCTGAAAGTGCGACCTGCCAGGAGTCCGGCATTTGCTTCCTGACCGTCCAGGAGCCTTTGTTCTCGCTCCAGGAGAATTCCGCATGGGCCTCGTTCCATCGCTCAGGCTTCTGCTTCGGCCATATCGCCTGCGTTTCCGGGCGCGCGACGACGATGTCGCCGTACCGCTCGAGCTTCATGTTCTCGCCCGAGTCGATAAGCTCGTATCCTTCGCTCGCCTCCGTAATGAGATCGCGGCGCTCCATACCTATATAGTAAGCGCCTCAGGGTGCTTTCCGCTCCACGCATGAAAGACAAGCGCGGCAGATACGGCAGCATTCAGGGACTCAGTGCGCGGATGCATCGGTATAGAAAGGTTGATGTCGCAAAGCTCCAAGGTCTTCTCGCGTATACCGGCGCCCTCGTTTCCGATGACGAATGCGGCAGGTGCGTCGAACTTTTCGTCAGAGAGCACGACCGTTCCTTCCATATCAAGGCCGTATACCCAGAAGCCAGCGTCCTTTAGCTTTCGCAGGGTATCGTTCACGTTCCCGATGGAGACAAGCGGGATGCGGAATGCCATTCCGGCAGATGTTTTCACAACAGTGCCAGTGATCCCTGCCTGGTTGTGGGTCGGGATGAGGACCGCCGAAAGGCCAAACGCGGCAGCGGAGCGGATGATGGCGCCTACATTATGCGGGTCCTGGACTTCGCCAAGCACCGCAACCGCAGGATTCTTGCTCTTGTCGACCGTCGCGAGGAACTCCTCGAGCGTGATGAGAAGTTTCCCGGGATCGATGATGGCTATGACGCCCTGATGCACGGCGTCGCGCCCGACGAGGTCGTCCGCGCCACCACGCCCAAGCTCTGAAACCGGAATGTTATTTGCGCGGAGTGCATCAGAAAGGGAGGTGTCCTGAATCTCGGGCGCGAGGAACACCTTCTTGAGGATATGTGGAACCTGCACCAGCGCTTCTTCAAGAGCGTGGCGTCCGTATATGTAAACTTTGTCGCTACCTGCGTGCGACTTTTTGCGATGGGGTCGTGATTTCATGTGTAGATAGTATGGCAGATGAAAAGGATTGCTGGCTTTCAAATCCAGGGCTTGGCCAAGCGCTCGTATCGTCGTCACACAATTCTTGTGTGGTCACGGTTTTCGGCTATATTCGTCCAAGCATTCCGAATCTAGCTCGCAACCCCGACCCGGCCTCGCCCGTCGCTCCGCGACATGGCTCCGGCTCGCACCAAGCAAGAAATCCTGACGCAAGTCAGGATTCCTGTCTTGGTGCGCGGTATAGGACTTGAACCTATGACCCTCTCAACGTCAATGAGATGCTCTACCAACTGAGCTAACCGCGCGTTTTGAACGTTCGCAGAATACCCCGTTTTAGGCTAGTATTCAAGCCGTTATGGAGATACTCAAGGTGTCAGATGTAGGGGTAGTAGCAGCCGCCAGGCGTGCTGCTGCGGTACTCGCGCGTGGCGGGCTAATCGTCTATCCGACTGACACTTTGTACGGCATCGGGGTGAATGCGTTAGACGGAGAAGCATTGAATCGCCTGCGAACGCTGAAGGCTCGCGAGGCCAAAAAGCCCGTCTCAGTACTCGCTTCGTCGGTCGCAGAGATTGAACAGCATGCGGAACTCTCAGAACGCGCACGCGAGATTGCGAAGGCTCATATGCCGGGCGCTATTACACTCGTGGTCCCCGCGAAGTCGCATATTCCGGAGCATCTGACCTTTAATGGAACGACGAGTTTTCGTATCCCCGACGACGCGTTCGCGCGCGCCTTGGCCGAAGCGTACGCGCACCCGGTGACAGCGACCTCAGCGAACATGGCAGGGATGGATACGGAAACGACCGTCATGGGCATCGTGCGCCATTTTGCAGACGGCATTAAGCATATCGATCTTCTTATCGATGACGGCCCGCGCGAGGGCGGCGTACCATCTACGGTTATTTCAGTCTCAGGCGACGTCGTGCATATCCTGCGGGAAGGTGTGGTCTCGCGCGAAGCACTAGGTCTTTAATTCAGGATACATCTCTCGGCGTTTTTCTTTGAGTTGCGCTATGAGCGCTTCGTCTGTGATACGCGCGAAGCGCGGGCGAGTGACACCATTCTTCTCTATGGTTTCCATAAACATCGACAAGGGACGAGCATCGAACAAACGCCCAAGCTTGTAGACAAATGCCTCGTATAACGGACGATAGATGACGAGAAATTGATCGCGCTCGTAGGCATCGTCCTCAGTATGATGAGCGACGCCGACGACTTCATATGCGTAGTTGTTAAACTCGCCCGCAGGATCGTGCTTGTAGTGGTAGTAGAATCCTATTTCCGGAACCGGAGGAAGCTTCGTATGTTTATCTCGGTGCATAGCAACAGACTATCATCGCGAACTTCACTCCAAGACCGCACTCTCCCTATTGCTCCATCCCGGTGCCTATAGGCACCGGGATGGAGCAATCTAATTCGAGGTGGTGAGGACCTTAGTCCCCATCCATTACGCGCCAGAGATAGAGCGAGGCGACAGTCCGATGGGGAACCCAAGGCTCGGCAAGTTTCTCCATCTTCTTTGCGTCAGGCTTCTGCTTCAGATTGAATACGCGTTGGAATCCTTTCTGTATCGCAAGGTCGCCGGTAGGAAGTACATCAGGGCGATACAGGGTGAACATCAGGAACATATCCGCCGTCCAGCGGCCCATGCCTTTAACGATAAGCAGGTGCTCGCGTATCTCCTCGTCGGTCATCTTCGGAAACTTCTGGGGTTCTATCGTACCGTCCAAAAAACGCTTCGCGAGGTCCTTCAGGTAAGCGGTCTTTTGTGCGGACATGCCGGCCTTCCGGAATTGCGCAGCGGTGAGCTTGAGCATCAATGCAGCCGTAGGCTTCTTTTTCGGAAAGTAGGCCAGAAGGCGATTCAAAATCGTCGTTGCTGCTTTCCCTGAGAGCTGCTGGAATACGATGGAGCGGACGAGTGCGGTAAAGGGGTCAGTGCGCTTTGCGAATGCTTCGAGCTTGTGGCGTTTTAGAACCTCGCGCATTGCGGAATGCTTCCGGAGGTGCCGGTGAGCGGCGTCGAAATCGTGCCCTTTCATGCGGGCACGATATCACACGCGCTGGTCTAGTATGCGACGATGGTGAGCTTGGCGAGAACATCGTTGCCCTCGCGATAGAAGACCGTGTAGGTGCCGGGCTTCTTATATGTGTGAACTACCGTCTCCATACGCGCGCATGCGTAGGTCTCGAGTCCCTTCTCGAGGCAAGTAACGGAGGTTTGGCTCTCGTCGCCGAATTCAAGCGTGTGCGCTTCGTCTCCCGCATATGCGGGAAGGAAAGTAACGGTAAGTGGCGCTTTGCCTGAGGCCGGGATAGCGCGAAGACGGTTATTCTCGTCGGAAGCCTCAGGTACGGCGGGAGCCTTTGAGCCTGGCTTCACGAAGCGATCAGCGTCGAAGTTTACTTTCGCGTCTGCGTCGGCACCCTTAGGATGCGGCATACCCGAATCGCGGAGCGCGAAGGAAACACCCGCGATGATGGCGAGTGCGACCAAGAGGACGACAAGAAAACGAGGGAGTTCAGCTTTTTTATTCATATACTCACCGTACGGTGAAGACGTGCCTACAGCAATAAGCTATCCCCAAAGTATTCTGTTACAATTGCGCGTATGAAAAAGAACTCACTGCTTCCGTGGCTTATTGCCGCTCTCGTCGTGTTCGGTGCTCCGATGGCGTACTGGGCGTATTACATGTCGACACCAGGGAAGTACGACGCGTTTGCGACCTGCATAAAGGATTCAGGCGCGAAGTTCTACGGCACGTTTTGGTGCCCGCACTGCTCCGCGCAGAAGGCGATGTTCGGAAAGTCGAAGGAGCTTCTGCCGTATATCGAGTGCTCGACGCCTGACCGCAATGGACAGCTCCAGGTCTGTAAGGATGCGGGAATCACCTCCTACCCAACATGGGAGTTTGCGGATGGCGCGCGCGCTTCGGGCGAGCAGCAGCTTGCGACCTTGGCAGAGAAAACGAGCTGCTCACTACCGGAATAGTCGCATTTAGTGCCGTCGCATCCGCCTGAATATGTAGGGAATGAGAAGCAGCAGTGCGATAAGGGATACTGCGGTTGCGAATGTGAGTACGTCAGTGCGTACATAGTTGGTCGTTGTGCCGCACGTCCCGCCATCGTGTGACGTGAGCGGGGTGTATTCGTCGAGGTTAGTGATCTCGTCAGAAAGCGAACCTCCAGCAGAAATGAAGATTTCGGACGCGGCGCGCGACTCCTTCTGCCAGCCTATCGGCGGGCTGCACGCGTATGCGGGCGAAGCGACAAACAGAAGCGCGAGGAGAGTTGATGTGAATAGGGTCGTCTTCATACCGGTTTTACATCTTGGAACCCGCGTACACAACGATGACGAGAATCACAAGTGCGACCGCGCCGACGAGCCATGCGATGCCGCTTGCGGTGCCTGAAGACTCAGATACCGCTCCGTCCTTCTTGCCGGTAATCATGCGGTCGACCTTTCCATACTTGATAAACTCACCGTACTTGTTGGAGCCCTTCGTTCCAGGGAGTGAGATGAACACAATGAATGCGAGCATGAGTCCAATCGTGATGAACAAACCGATAGGTCGTATGATTGCCTCCCCGTTTACCTCTACAACCGCTGGCTGGAATATCGCTGGTATAAAACCAACAATCCAGAAGCCGAGGAGGAGCCAACCTGAATAGCCCATGTCATGCAGTCTGCGCATTTGGAGGCCTATAGAGTAGGGTAGTGATATGAGTGCCGGAAGCACAGCGAGTATCATGCCGCCAGTGGAAAGATAAACAAGGCTGGCAAGATTCGAGCCGGTCGCCTTAAAGATAACTGGCATCAACATAAAGTACGCAACCATGACAATGCCGGTAACGGCCATCATGGCGAGCATGAGACACACGATACCTACCCAGTATTCGCGCACGCCGATACGTCCAGTGAACATAAGTAAAAGTGAAAGGGAATAAGCGCCCAGGGCCTTACGAGGGTGATTATGGCATGAAGCACGCGGCGCCTGGGCGGCCGGTGTGGACTGCGATAGACCGATTCCTAGTTAAATAGTGGTCACGAATAATCCATCGCTGCGCGCTCACACACAGCACAAAACCCGGCGCAGGCCGGGCTTTGTGTCGGTGTGTGACCCCACGGGGAATCGAACCCCGATTTCAGCCGTGAAAGGGCCGTGTCCTAACCGTTAGACGATAGGGCCTTCGTACGAAGGAAGCACCCGTAAATCCTACATTTTAAGAGCCTGAAATGCTAGGATAGCCGAGACACTACCGCTGGAGAGGTGGCAGAGTGGATGAGGCCGTGCGGGGCATGGCCTCATCCGAGCTTGCGAGGAGGACGAACTTGTTCGACCACCGAAACCTCTCCAGATAGAATAAGTAGTCCATCTGGAGAGGTGGCAGAGTGGTCGAATGCGCCAGTTTCGAAAACTGGTATGGGGGAAACCTCATCGGGAGTTCGAATCTCCCCCTCTCCGCCGTTCGTATGTAGCAGAAGCAGCGAGACTGAGCGTCCACTACGTAACAGCAAAAGGGCCGCGGTTAACCGCGGCCCTTTGTATTTGGGCGTTCCCGTCGCTACTCCTCGTACGCTTTCGCGCCCGCGCGCTCGAGCGAGTTCACCGCGCAGGAGTCTGCGGCCGCAGTGCCGAAAACTTCGGCGAGATGGTCGCAGCACACGTAGGCGGTAAAATTGTGGCGGCCCGGGTAAGGATCGTCATCGTGTATCTCTTCGCCGATCTTGTGGCTCGCGGGCTTCGCGCACGAATTGATGTGACAGATCTCGCCCTCGCAGCATTCCGACACTTCGTGGAGTCGTGTGGCGATTTCCTCCGGCGTATCAGTCGCTTTGAGGCGATTGATGATGCCGTCGACGATGACGTCGCGAATCAGAGCGATAGGAACGGTCTGGCCGCGTGACCATCGCTCGACGGCGCTGAAGCTGACACCGAAATCGTCGGCGAGCATCTCGGGCGCGATTCCGTAGCTGAAGCTGCTCGCGATTATGACCGCGAATGTCTCCTGGTCGAGTTGCTCTCCACGCGGGGCAGCTTTCAGAACCCCAAGATACAAGAGCTTGCGCTTGATATCGGCTGCTTGCTGTAGATACCACAGATATCGAGCATTGCTCATGCCGTATTCCTTCCATTCCAGCGGGATGCTGGTCTTTAGGCACCCTACTCGGGAAGGAAAGCAGTGTCTAGTTCCAGTACTGATTTCGTCGGTTGCGAGGTGTCTAAATGAGCCAGAAACACGGTTAGCCAAGCACCTGATTTCGTGCTAGAATCCTCCTATCAAACGCAGCGCTGGGTAGAAGGGCTGTTCGGACCAAATACAGCCTCCTGCACTTGATGGCTTATCAGGTGCGTCACCGAAAGCTCAGATATGGAAATCGGAAAAGTAGTCGAGCTTGGGGAGCGAAACTCTGGCTTCATCAAACGAAGCGGGGTCAAGGACACGCTCTTCTTCCACGCGGATGCGCTCATCGGCATGGCCTTCAAGGATCTCAAAGCTGGTGACGTGCTTAATTTCCGCGTGACGGAGAGCCGCAAGGGGCCATACGCAACCGAGATACGACGTCCCGCGTAATGCGAAAGGCGTAAAACCAAAAGAACCCGCATCGCGGGTTCTTTTGGTAATTGACTTTATCTATATTTAGGGCATTATGTAATCGAATCAAGAACCTTTGAGGAGACGCACGTGAACGAACATCTGATGGAAGTCGAGAAGAAGCCGCATACGCGGTGCCCCTACTGTAAGAACCTGGTGCCTGTTCTTGAGAAGGACGGGTTTGCGCACATCGCCGGCCACGACTACTCGGTCACGGCGCAGGTCGAGGAGACTGAGCGCCGGTCTCAGCGCGGGGGCCCTGATATCAGGAGCTTTCGCACCGTCGAGAAGCAGGTGGAAAAGTACTGCGGTGGCGGCAGCTTCCGCATCATCGGCCGAACGACGGACGAGGAACCCGAGCTCCAGATTCCGCCTCCAAAGGAAGAAAGGATTCCGCGGAGGATCGTGCTCACCTCGCGTCGGTTTGGCTCGTAGCGCACAACAACAAACGACCCCTCCTAGGAGGGGTCGAACTACGTTTATCCAAGAATCTCTCGCGCCTCTTCTGGAGTCACTGGTGTCACCGAAAGTCTACTTCCGGGCTCGAGTGTTACCATCTCGACTAGTTCTTTATTCGCGCGCATTTGTGCAAGCGTGTATGGCACATCGAGTTTCCGTACAAATTCGACATCAACTAGAAACCACAACGGCTTTTCGGTGCTCGCTCGCTTGTCGTAGTACTCGCTTTTCGCATCGAACTGCGTCGGATCGGGGTAGGAAGGACTCGATACCTTCGCTTCGCCATAGACTCCGGGAACAGCGCAGGAAGAGTGATAGAAAAGGACGGTATCCCCGACCTGCATTTGGTCGCGCATAAAATTCCTGGCAGTGAAATTCCTCACACCGGTCCACGGCTCCGTGCCCACCCGCTCAAGGTCATCTATCGAGAATGTGTCCGGCTCCGTCTTCATAAGCCAGTAGCGTTTCGCCATATCCGCAGTATACCGAGCAGGGTAGAATATGCCCGACATGAACGAAGCGAAGGCAAAACGGCAGTGCGAGGCGTGCGGCGGCCAAGCAGTCCCTCATGGGCTTCTCTACGCCAATATAGTGATAGACAGTCTCGTGGACCCTTTTATACCGTCCCGGAGCGGGAAGGGAGGATGGCTCGCACGTACCATGCACCGCATCGAGGAATGGGCCGCGCCGCGCATATTCCGCGCCACCGTCGCTTTGGGGATTGCAAAGAGAGTCAATGCCCCGGACGACGACACGCTCCTTCTGGCGAAGGTACTGTGGGAAGACGCGAATACGCGTGGCGTAGATATGTGGGAGTGGCGATTGTTCGGCCTCGCACGGAACCTTTTCCACGCGACTTTGCCGGACGGCAGGCGCATCGCGTTTGAGGGGTTGCCGCTTCCGGAAAGAGATATGTATCGCGAGCCGTGGATGGACGACAAGGCGGAGCTCAAAAAAAGATTTGGTCCGGCCGGGTTTCCGATAGCTGCGGGCGGAAGCTTCAAGAGTCTAGAGAGGGCACTCGAATTCTTCCGTGAGCGCGGCGGGACATTCATAACGAAGCCTCACTCGGGTTCCGCTTCACGCCACACCACCTTGCACATAGATACTGAAGAGAAATTGATACGAGCGTTCCGTATCGCAAAGCAGGTATCGCCCGTGGTCGTTGTCGAGGAGGAGCTTCAGGGACCGGTATACCGGGCGACGGTCGTCGCCGGGAACTTCGTTGCACTCCTCCGGCGTGACCCACCGCATGTCATCGGGGACGGGGTACATACAGTGCGAGAGCTTATGGAGGAGGCAAACAAGCACCCAGGGCGCGGGGGTCCGTACTTCTCTAAGATGAAGATTGATAGAGCGGCCGAGGAGGAGCTCGCATGGCAGGGACTTACTCCGGAATCGGTACCGGAGGCAGATAGGCGCGTCACGCTTCACCAGAAGGTGAATTGGAGCCTTGGGGGCACTACTACGGACGTAACGGATGACGTGCATCCCGATAATATTCGGCTTTTTGAGGACTCGGCCCGGTTCCTTAAGGCCTCCATTTCAGGCATTGATTTCATCATGACGGACCCCGCGAAGTCCTGGAAAGAGCAGAAGCTCTGCGGGTTCCTGGAATGTAATTCAATGCCGTTTTTTGATAATCACCACCTACCGTTTGAGGGTATGCCAAGAAATGTAGCTGAAAAAATCTGGGAGATGAATGGCGTACGGTAATTGACTATATTTGAAATTGAGCTACAATACATACAGTTATAGGAGGAGAGGCACGTGCACGACATATCTGGCGGCAATGCGACATGCCGGAAGTGTGGGCAGGAGGTGGATACTTACATCCCGCTCTATGGAAGCGACAAGCGCCGACGCTACGTCAATCATTTCGTCGACGATGGCACCGAGCATCGGAAATCGTGCGACCTGTCTTACGAGCCTGCTGACGACGCCGCCGGCGACCAAGAATCTACGTTTGACTACGATACCCGAGGCTAATGCCTCGGGTACTTCTTTACCTAGCGGGTCTTCACCCAGTAGTAGATATCCTCAAGAGCCTTCACCGCGTCGCCGGCCGCAATATTGTTCTGGTGGTAGAGCTCGTCCGTGCAGTCACCAGCCGCCCATACGCCTTCGACATTCGTGCGTTGGTTCTTGAAATCGGTAACGACTCGACCGATCTCATCAAGCTTCACTACCTCCTTCGCGTAGCTGGTGTTTGGCATCACGCCGATTTCTACGAAAATACCTGCAACCGCGAGTTCGCGCGTCTCGCCGGTCTTGAGGTCACGCACAACAAGACCTGAGACGAATTTGTCACCCTTCACCTCGACCGGTTCGGTCTCTGTGAGCGCATTCATGTTGGGATGCGCCAGTACTTTTTGCACCGTAATTTCGTCCGCCTTAAAATCAGGACGACGGTGTATGAGCGTGACAGACTTGCAGTAGGCGAGGAGCTGCGCGGCGGTCTCGAAGCCAGCGTTGCCGCCTCCAATAACCGCGACATCCATTCCGCCAAACAATGGACCATCGCATGAGGCGCAATAGGTAACGCCCTTATGTTCGAACGCGTCCGCGCCGGGAATCTGAAGACGCTTCCTAGCAGCGCCAGATGCCATAAGCACGGCCTTGCTTTCGAATGTTTTTCCGCCTTTGGTGAACGCCCTAAAACCGCCATCGATCTTCTCTAGTTTCTCAACCCGATCGTCGACTGTCTCGAGCATCTCGCCCTTGTAGGCATCGACATGGCTGCGGAGAGACTTCGCAAGATCTGCGCCAGCAATGTTTTCTGTTCCTATCCAGTTCTGGATACCTTCCGATACCGTGGACTGCCCACCCCATTCCTCGGCGATAAGTAAGGACTTCAGGTACTTGCGGGAAGCGTAGACGCCTGCGGCGCAACCTGCTGGTCCGCCCCCGATGATGATTAGGTCTTTCATAGTCAGCCTAGTTTACCCTTTTGCCAGGATGGCAGCCACTGGGGAGAACGTGCTAGGGTAGCGGCAGGTCAGAAACGGAGGAAGAAATGACCAGTCTGTCTCTCTTGGTGTTTCGTACCGAGAAGCTCGAGGAATCGAGGCGCTTTTATGAGGCGTTACTTGGAATCGAGTTCACAAAGGAAAAGCACGGGAACGGGCCCGAGCACTACGCCGCGCTCCTTCCAGAGGGGATTGTTCTCGAGCTATACCCGGGTGAGCCGAGTCGGGTGCGGCTCGGCTTTAAGATCGAGAATCTCGAAGCTGCGCTCGAACGGCTTACCAAGGAAGGACTGCTCCAGCACGCTCAGATAGCTACGCGAGACCTCGTGGTGGTCTGTGTGGTCGACGATCCGGATGGTCGGCGCGTCGAGGTCGTCTAAGAAGAAGGGCCGCAAGCTAGTGCTTGCGGCCCTCCATCATTCACTCAAATACAAGGATTACTTCTTGTGCCTGCGGAGGAAAGATGGGATAGCTCCCCACGCCTCATCATCATCCACCTCAGGTGCCTTAGGCGCTTCTGCGGCCTGTGCGCGCGGCTGTGCGGTGACGATAGGCTCCGCTTTCTCCTTCTTAGGCGCTGGCGCTGGCTCCTCAACAGCAGGGGCCTCCGTTTTGCCCATATCGTTGTATATTTTTCCGCGTGCTACCTCTACCTCCTTAGGTGGCATGGAGAAAAGAGAACGCTCCGGAGCAGGAGGTGCGGTGAAATCGCCGAGACGCTCTGGGAAGCCGGTTGCAATCACGATGATGCGAATCTGTCCCTTCTTGAGCTTCTCGTCCTTCATCATACCGAAGATGACTTTCGCGTCGCGGTCTACCGACTCGTTGATGACGCGCGCTGCTTCCTGCACCTCCATGATGCCAAGATCGTCTGAGCCCGCGACCACAAACAGGATGCCCTTTGCGCCTGTGATAGATACATCGAGAAGCGGGGAATTGACCGCACGCGCCGCTGCCTCCTTTGCGCGCTGCTCGCCCTCCGCAACACCGATGCCCATAAGGGCAGGACCCGCACCTTCCATGATGGCCTTGATGTCGTTGAAGTCCGTATTGATGTCGCCCGGCGTCGTGATGATGTCGGAGACTCCCTCCACCGCCTGGCGGAGAATCTCATCGGCCATGGCGAATGCGGCCTTTGCGGAAGCGCCTGGCTCCACGACCGAGAGGAGTTTGTCGTTAGGAATGACGATGAATGCGTCCACCTCCTTCTTCAATTCCGCGAGGCCGCGCTCCGCGATGTCGCGGCGCTGCGCGCCCTCAAATGCGAATGGTCGCGTGACGACAGCGATGGTGAGTGCACCAAGTTCCTTTGCAATCTTTGCAACGATGGCCGATGCTCCGGTTCCTGTACCGCCGCCCATACCGCAGGTGATGAACACCATGTCGGAGCCCTGTATCGCTTCCTGTATTTCCTGTCGTGTCTCTTCTGCTGCACGGCGTCCGAGTTCCGGATTCATGCCGGTGCCGAGTCCTCGGGTGAGGTTCTTGCCGATGTGGATTTTCCGCTTCGCGGATGAGCGGTGGAGGTCCTGTGCATCTGCGTTAACCGCCACGAACTCCACGCCCCGCACCTTGGAGTTGATCATGTGGTTTATCGCGTTGCCGCCGGAGCCGCCAACACCCACCACGCGTATCCTTGCGAAGGTTTCAATCTCAGGTTCTACGCGCTTTGACATAATCAAGTATTAATTGGAAATCGTAGTGAATGATACCAGCGAAAGCAGGTATGGAAAGATTGACAACAGCTCCTCGCGTGTCGCCCTCCTTACTCTTTCTACGGCAGAAACTGCTTGAAAAAGCGTTCTAACGACCGCCCAATCTCCGCGCCGAACTTTCTTTTCGGCGCTTCCGTGTCCCCGGTAAGTCCCCAGAGCGCGATGCCATAAGCAACCGCCCAGGTGGAGTCCTTTATTTTGCCGCCCTCAGTCGCTTTAAGCTCCGCGATACGTGAGGGAAGTGCGAGCGCGTGCTTCGCGATATCCGCGATGTTGCCGTTACCGGCGCCTCCTCCTGAGATGATGACGCCCGCAGGGAGCATGCCTTTGCGACCCAGGGACTTCATATGCTTATCCACCAGATCAAACATACGTGAGAAACGATTAGCAATGATGTCATCGACTTTGCGTCTCGAATACATAGCGCCTGACAGCCGGCCGAGCTTCAATCGTTCTGCGTCTTCAAGTGAGACACGGAATCCGAGTGCAATGTCGTCTGTCACATCAGTCGAGCCCATCGGAAAAACTTTGACCGAGACCGGTATGCCCTCGTCGTACATAACGATTGAGACCGTCTCTGCGCCAATGTTCGCGAGGACGCAGCCTTTGGTTTTCTGGTCGCGCGATAGTGTTACGTTCGAGCCTGCCAGTGGCGATGCCATCTTATCGATGACTTCTATTTCGGCGTCCTCGACCGCGGACGTCAGCGCCTCTACATGCTGCGCAAGCGAGGTAACAAAGAGGAAGTCCGCCTCAAGTCGAACACCTTTCATGCCAACCGGGTCCCCAAGCATCTTTTCACCATCGAGCCGGTAGGAGAGTGGAATCTCATGCAGGATGCGGCGATTCATCAGGCTCCCCGCTGCGCGCTCGCGCGCAATCTCTTTGAGCTTCTCGAGATCCAATTCCGAAACTTCTTGATCTGCGCGCGAGATGACGGTCTCGGCGCTCGCTCGCGCCTCGTCCAAGGAAATGCCTCCCACAGACAGAAATCCGGCTTTAATTGGCATCCGGGCCATATGCTCGGCCTCCGCCTTCGCTTCTTCGATGGCGGCTGCTACTTCCTCCTTGTTGACCACGTAGCCGTGCCGGAGTCCCCGGCTCTCTGCGAGTCCGGTTCCAAGAATACGCGGCATCATCCCCGCGCTAGTGGAGACGGCTTCGACGACGACTATCTTCACCTGTGAGGTTCCGATGTCGATTCCCGTTGCGATTCGGCGTTTCATCAAAGTAATGAGGAACGAAGCGGGCGAGCCGCTCGCGTTCTTTCGTATCCATTGTAGGCCCGTGTCGGTATCCTTCCAAGTGAAGTACGGCGTGGATAAACAGGAATCCGCAGAATACGGGGTACGTCATTTCATATTCAGGAGCCTGTCGCACAGCTTCCGCAAGGCAGATGACTATCTCTCCGCTCCTCTTTCCCGTTTCGTACGAAAGGACGTTCGGTATGTACGATTTACGGCGCAGCGTCTTATTAAGACGCAATGCCTCATCATCTGTCACGAAAGCTAGAGAAATTTCCCAGTCCGGAAGCATCGCCTTCGCAGCTCTGGTAAAAGGAAACACCGGCGTCTTGCGCCGGGTGAGGTTCCTGACCGAGAGTCCGGTCATCTGCGTAAATTAGCGGCGTGGGCCGCGACGAGCTGCCGCGAGCGCAACGAGGTCTATCTTTCCGAGCTTCACTTTTTCAGCGAAGTCCGCACGGCGTGCGCCCTTCACGAGCGCGCGTGCGTGATCGACGTTCTTCGACTTCTGGCGCTCGTAGTAGCGGCGCTTGCGCATCTCACGGACGAGGCCGAGCCCCTGCGCGCGGCGGGAGAAACGGCGGATAAGGGAAGCGGAGCTCTCGTTTTTCGAGCGCTTAACCTCCACGCGCGTGGCGTTAATCATGGGTCGGATTGTAGCACAACGGCCCATCTAGTGTCTAGAAATGAGAATCGGCGGCACCCAAGGGGTGCCGCCGATAGGCGGGGCGAGCGTTATTCCCGCATGAGGAAGGTCGGCTTCGCAAAGAACAGGGGGATGATGATGGCTGCTGCAAGGACCTGGATGACAAGCGTCGTGGCGCCAGCCGCGACTACCCATTCCCACGGGTAGAGGACGGCAAAGCCCATCGCGACCAGGACATAGCCGCCGAGCTCGACGGTCATGACCTGTTCATCCGTGAGTTCTCGACCGGCCTCGTACACGGCGAGCGGCGTGTAGCGAATCGTGTTGATGATCGCTTCACCGGGCGCAATCAACGCCGACGTGTAGTTCTCGAAGACGCTCTGGCGGGCCCACCACCCGTTCACGAGCCCGCCGAAGAAGATGGCGAACACATTCGCGGATGCGATCGCGACGAGCACGGAGGCCCACCAGCGATCGTCGTGGATAACCCCGAAGAGGTCCGAGAGCCCGTAGAAGATGCCTGCATAGGCGAGAATCGCCAACATGCCGGTCATCAGGAGCCAGCCAAAAAGAGCAAGATTCCGCATCGTCTCCTCCTATTTCCTGAGCTGCGGTTGGAAACTTTATACTACGAAAACAGGGAAAAAGCAAGCCCCTGTGGAAAACTGCTTACGCGAACTGCTTTAAGTGATCGACCAGACGGTCGAGCGGGATGAGATTCTCTGTGTGGGTGGAGCGCTCGCGGAGTATCACGGAGCGCTCCAGAGCCTCCTTGCGGCCCATGATAAGGAGATAGGGCGGGTTCACGGTCTCAGCAAGGCGCATCTGCTCGGTAAGGGACTCGACGCCTATCGCCTGCGTAAGCGGAATGCGCGCCGCACGCAGGGAATCGGTCATGCGTATTGAGACGCGCTTTGCGTCCTCGCCGATGTGGACGAAGACGAAGCGCGGCTTCGAGCGGTCCTTAAGAGCGGACATGGTGACCGTGGGTGCGGTAGTTTCGATTCGCACGACGGCGCCGATAGACGGGAGCGAGCTCTTGAAGAAGTGCCGGGCGAGGTCGTTATAACGGGAACCCCACGCGCGTACCCTGTCGTCGCTCTTCACTTCGAAGCACGTTTCGGTCCATGTGGAGCCGCGCGACAGCAGGTCAGCAGCGAGCTCATACGGAGTATCAGTTGCCTCCAGATACTCGAGGAGGCCTTCGAAGTGCTTTCGCGAGAGCTCAGATAGGTGATCGGTCGGGGAAGGGAGTACGTCCGCGGACGCGCCGGAAGCGAGCATCTCGGCTGCCTCGAACACATCCTTCTTCGCGCATGTAACACAGTCGGCAGGCAAGGTCGCGCCTTGCTTCCTGAAGAATGAGGTCAGTTCGCGCGCGAAGCGTCCGCGCGTCTCCTTGTCGCCCATAGAGTTAAGGCGCAGCACCGGCTCCATCTTCGTGAGCTCAGCGACCAAGGCGCGTACGGTACGGATGAGGACCGCGTCTGCGATAGAGCGATCGATACCGAGCGCATGGAATTGAAGCGTGACGTTCTTGGGTGAGGGTCGACCGGCAGCCGCATTACTGTGCCAGATAAAGAGAGGCTGGGTGCTTGAAGGCGTGAGGCCTGCGTCTCGCACGGACTTGAGGAACGCAGCAACATCCTTGCCGGCGGCGTCCAGCGATTCGACATCGAATCCTTCCGGGTATGGTGCCTTCGTTCCTTGTCCGCGCTTTCCAGCGGCAAGCGCGGAAAAAGGCACGAAGCCGTAGTAACTTGCGATCGCACCCGCGCGCTTCAGCACATCATCAGGCTTGTATGAAAGTGCGGTCATTGTGGGAGTGCTACGTCGCCCGGATTCCAATCGGTCGCGGTGACCGGGAGAAGCCGCATCATCGGCGTACCCATGATGTCTTCCTCAGGAAGAACGCCCCAGATACGCGAGTCGGAGCTGTTCGCGCGATTATCTCCGAGGACATAGTACTGACCAGGGCCTAGGTTGCGGTCCGGCGAATACGTCGAGGCATCCTGCTGCTTTACGTACGGCTCGTCCAGCGTAATAGTCGAGCCATCGGCCTTCGTTACCGTGACAATGCCTTTGCTGATATGCACTTTCTCGCCGGGAAGGCCGATGATGCGCTTTATGTAGAACACGGAGGTGTCTCCCGGGAAGCGGAAGACGACGACGTCGCCGCGATCGAGCGCAGAGAACTTATGCGAAAGCTCGTCGACGATGAGGTAGTCACCATTTTCAAATGTCGGTGCCATGGACTGGCCCTCAACGACGAACGGCTGCGCGATAAACAATCGAATGGGGAGGACGATGAGAGCGGCAAGCGCGATGAAGACGAGAAGCTCCTTCAACGCATGCCAAAGAAACTGCATTGCACGCATTGTACGCTCACCGATTCTCCATGCAAGTTTTTCCCGTAAACGAAATGAATATGCGTGCGCGTCAAATGAAATTCCCGCCGCACAAAGTGCGGCGGGAACGTATTAGAGCTTATTCGAGACCTTCTGCGATGTCGCTACGCATCTGTTTGCCTTCGAAATCGAACACGTGGGCGATCGCGTAAGCAGCATCACGAGCGCGGCCGACCGTCTTTCCGAAACCGATCGAGTTCAGGACACGGCCGCCGGCGGTGAGTACCTGGTCTGCCTCGCGCTTCGTGCCAGCATGGAGCACATGCCCGAGCGTCGAAGGCAGATAGCGCTCGACCCGGAAGCCGGCGATGCTGCTGCCCGTCCGAACCGCGCCAGGATAGCCCTCTGCAGCCATGACGACGCATACGGAAGTGCGCGCGCGCACCAGCGGTATGGGTCCGTCGCGAAGCGTCGGCGTCTCGATGCCGTTCGTCCAGAGCATGTAGTCCATCAGATCCGCGTCGATCAAGGGCAGGAGCGCCTGGCACTCGGGGTCGCCGAAGCGCACGTTCCATTCGAGGAGTTTCGGGTCGTTGAGCGAGCCCTTCAGTCCGGCATACATGACGCCGGTGAAGTTCCCGCGAACCCTGCGGAGCGCCGCCAAGGTCGGCTCGAAGAACCGCTCACGCACGCGTTCCAGGAATGCTTCGTCGCACTCGGGGACAGGTGCATATGCGCCCATACCGCCGGTGTTCGGTGCGCCCGGAAGGGCGCTGAGGCGCTTGTAGTCACGCGCGATCGGAAGCAGCTTCACTTCTCGTCCGTTCGTGAGTCCCATGACGGAGTATTCGGAACCCTCGATGACGTCCTCGATAATGAGGCGTTTCTCCACTGCGGCGTATACCTCATCCGTTTCCATGAGGACCCGGATGAACGCGCTCGCTTCGGCATAGGTGTTCGCGACCGCGACACCTTTCCCTGCGCATAGCCCGCTCGCCTTTATGACGACCGGAAGCCCGTGCGCGGTGACGAGCTCTTCAGCTTCCCGCGCCGTTCGCGCGACCGCGAAGTCGGCCGTCGGTATATTCTCCGCACGACAGACGCCCTTGGCGAAAAGCTTTGAGCCCTCGAGATGCGCGCAATGCGCGCTCGGTCCGAAGACCAGGATGTCATGGAGCGCGAGCGCGTCCTTGATTCCGGAGACGAGCGTGACTTCGGAGCCGACGACTACCATGTCCGGTTTCTCGGCAACGATGAGCGCAACGAGCTCCGAGAACGTCCTCGGCATCTCTCGACGATCCTCGTCGGGCGCGCCTGCGTTCCCCGGGATCATCACGATTTCTGCGACCCGTGGGCTCTCGGAGAGCTTCTTCCTGAGCGCTTCTCCGCGCCCTCCGGCGTCCACGATGACGACCTTCATGTACGTGTACGGTTCTCTCGACATCTCTCTGGCCTTTCGCGGCTGTGTGGAGTCGGCAGCTTTCAAACGAGCTTCCAGTGGGACCCTATCACTCAGGGCTTGAGGCGTAAATGCGGTATGATGCGGGGCAATGGCAATCGTGATGGTTGGGCTCGGGAACCCTGGTAATGAGTACGAGAAGACCCGGCATAACGCAGGGCGCATGGCGCTCATCACTCTCGCGAAGGCGGAGGGATTCGAGGATTTTGCGCTGAACAAAAAGTCGGAAGCACTCGTGACCGCAGGAGAGATTGGCGGAGAGAAAGTCACGCTCGTGCTTCCGGAAACTTTTATGAATAAGTCAGGGAAGTCGGTGATGCATTTTATCAAGAGTGTGAAGGCGGCGAAGACGCTTGTTATCGTGCGCGACGACCTCGACTTGCCGCTCGGCGTCACCAAGATGACGTTTGCGCGTGGGGCGGGCGGACACAAAGGCGTCGAGAGCATCATGCGCGCCATCAAGACGGATGCGTTCGCGCAACTTAAGATTGGCATCAGCGGGAAGGGGAAGAAGAATCAGGCGAAGAAAGTATCGGGCGAGGAGAAGGTCCTGAATCACGTCATCGGGAAATTCAAGCCTGCCGACGAAGCGGAGCTCAAGAAGGTAATGAAGAAATGCGTCGAGGCGCTCCGTCTTTATGCGACTGACGGCATCGAGAAGGCGACGATGTTCGCGAACACGCGCTAGTCATTCGATAGTTGCGAGATGAAAAAAGAAACAGGCCGCCCGTGAGGGCGGCCTGTTTCTTTAATAACGAGTCAGAAATCTCTCAGATGCAAGGCGCGAATGAGGAGCGACGCGAGCCGTATCGAGAATACGGTGAACGAGCCCGGAGTGAGCAACGCTGCATGTGAGGATTTCGGGACGTTATTTCTTCTTCTTCGTGCCCATGAAGGAGAGGGTCATCCGCTGATCCTTCGGCTCAAAGAGCGCAATCTTAAACGGATAGCTCTTTCCAAGCTCGAGGTTCTCGCGGAGCTCCTGCGGCGTCTCGAACTCCGAGATGTGCACGAGACCTGCGACACCTTCCTCGATAGAAGCCAAGGCACCGTGCTTGTTGTACTTGATGATGACGCCTGGTACCTCGTCGCCCTTCTTGTAGCGCTCGCCGGCAGTCTTCCAAGGATTCTCCTTGAGTGCCTTCACCGAGAGGGAAATCTTGCCCTCCTTTATCTCGATGACCTTCACACCGACAGGGTCTCCTACCTTGAACAAGGCGCGTGGATCCTCAACGAGGCCCCAGTCGAGCTCGCTGATGTGCACCAGCCCCTCAAGACCCTGCTCGAGCTTAACGAAGACGCCGAAGTCGACGACGCCCGTGACTTCGCCCTCGACCGTGTCACCAACCTGGTACTTGTCGATGAGGTTTGCCTTCTCGCTCTCGTCCTCGCCCGTGCGCTCGGAGAAGATGAGCTTCGCCTCGCGTGCGTCTGCGGTAATGATGCGGACAGGGAGTGCCTGGCCGACGAGCTTCTTGAGCTCATCGAGAATCTTGTCCTTGTCACCCTCTGGAACGCGTGGGTAGTGATCCTTCGTGAGCTGGGAAGCTGGGAGGAATCCCTGGATGCCCTGCCACGAGAGGATGAGACCACCCTTGTTAGCATCCTCAATAGTGAGGTTGTAGACAGTCTGCGCAGCGATTGCCTGCTCTGCCTCGCCCCAGATAGCGGCCTGACGAGCCTCTTTAAGAGAAAGCTCGATGTAGCCGTCACGGCCTGCTGCGTCGACGACCTTTGCGGTGATGGTGTCACCAACGTTCGCCTTGCGCAGCACGTCTGCGGCGTTCAAGTATTCGCGTCCGTAGATAAGGCCGGTACCAAACGGCGGGAGGTCTATATAGAGGCGTCCACGACCGAGCGCTACGATGGTTCCCTCGACGAGGTCTCCAGCGGTAGGAGGCACAGGGATGCCATCCACCATGGATGCCATCGGGTGGTTCTGGTCTATAACGATAGGCGGAATCGGCGGCGCTTGACGCGCCTTCTTCTCTTCGACTGCTTCCATATATTTATTTACGAGGCGCCGGATACGGGTGCTGCGTCGGCAGGGTTAGCCCGTCTCCATGACTTGAACGCTCTCGCTACGAGGCGGAATATACCACGCAGCCGGGCATGAGTGAAGCCCCGCATTCTGCGGGGCTTCGTATCCTTCAGACGAAAAAGTCGTCAATGAGCCGGGCTGCGGCGAGCCATTGATTGAGATGCATACCGTGGCGGCGCCACTCCTCAGGCGTACTTGGGTGCTTGTTGAACATTAACCCGAAGCTTTCGCCGAATTTCTCGCGACCGAGCCGGTCTATCTCCTCGCAGAGCGTCGCCGCTTCGTGAGTCATCGTGACTTCTGCTGCCTGCGGCAGGAATCGGTCTATTGCCGTAGACGCCTTCAGTTCTCTTCTGCGCTCCTCGAGCGAAATCACGTTATCGGTCATCACATGCTCCTTCCCCAGGTGTTTCCGTGCTAAATATACCGCCTGATTCCGATAGGTACATAGAGAAGGCCTCGGTCGTCCGAAGACGAGCCGAGGCCCCGAAGTCTCTGCTATGTTTTCCCTTTGCCGCGCGAAACTCACGCGCGACTCACAACAACTTAGATTGCGCTTTCGAGCCCAGCCTATGGTTCTCGTATGCGAGTTCCTAGCGTCTGGGTGAATCGTCAGCCACCTCCTTTCTAGTTTGGGATCAGGCGATCAGATCATGGCGCCGGCCGATTTCTAACGGACGGACAAGCTGCGGTGCCAGGTCATGGTGACCTCCCTTTTGGTGGAACACATCGTGGGGCGTCGCGCCCCGAGAACAGCCGAGACCTGTGCGTTGGGACGTATCCCGCCGCGCGTCTGGCGGTAGGAAGACTATACACGAAGCCTAAAAAATGTCAAGCACCCAAGAACGTGTCGAAATAACACGCCGCCGGCAAGCCTTTCCCAAGAACGCAGGGAAGTGCTCGCCGACGGCGCTGGCTGAAATCAAATCAGCCTGGAAGGCGGTCGGTGCCGCGGGTCACTATTCGAGCGTACGTCGCTCTCGGTGATCGCGGTAGGCGGCATTCGTCGGAAGCCCTGTCCCGAAGAAAGCCATCCCATCCAAAGATCTAGCCATATCGCCCTCGATGTTGCTATCGAAACGCAGGTCCCAGAGAAGGAGCTCAGGTCACTCGGTACTCGTCAGATGCTCTCGTCTGGTCCTGCAGTCGTATCTACGCACGTAGAGGGAGCGTATGCAAGCTGCTGCTGTGTACGAAAAAGATAGGGCCCTGCACTGAGGCAGGGCCCGGAGTTGGCTGCGCCGATACTAAGGGGTTCGGGCTGGGTGGCGCAGCTATAGGAAGCTATCACCAGGCCTTCATTTTTGCTATACTTCCTATACACAATGGTCATTACGCACCACGGCGGGCAGTGCTTCAAGGTCACGTTCGGGGACCTGACGCTTGCCTTCGACCCCATCTCAAAGTCAGGTACGCTGCCGCCGGTCAAATTCGGTGCGGATCTCGCGATCATCTCCCGCAACCACCCTGACATGAATGGCGCCGCGGAGGTGACCTATGGCGAGCGCGAACCGTTTTTGATAAACGGTCCCGGCGAGTACGAACGCGCCGGAGTCGCGGTGCGCGGCTTTTTGACCAAGAGCCAGTACGGGCTTCCGAAGGGTCAGGCGGATGCGATAAACACGATGTATTCGGTCGAGCTCGAGGATATGAATCTCGTCTTTCTAGGAGCGCTCTCCTCCACCGAGCTTCCTGCTGAGGCGCGCGAGGCGATAGATGAGATCGACATCCTATTCGTGCCGGTCGGCGGCGATGGGGTGTTGACGCCGGTCGAGGCGAACAAGCTCGCGGTCTCCCTAGAGCCCCACATCATCATTCCTATGCACTGGAGCGGGATGGGAGAAACTAAGGCGCTCGATGCCTTCCTCAAGGAAGAGGGTGGAGAAGCTGAGAAGGTCGAGAAGCTCACCGTGCGCAAGAAGGACGTCGCCGGAAAGGACGGTGCTATCATCGTCATAACCCCGTAGGTATGAAGGAATACCTGGACTCACTTAGAAAGAAGCCGAAGGCGGTGCGCGAGCGCATCGCGATAGGCGCGTCGCTCGGCACTTCCGGCGTCATCGCCTTGGGCTGGCTTATGGTCATGATTTTCGTAACACCCTATGGGGGTGCTCCCGCTCCGTCCGAGGAGTTCAATGCATCTCTTTCTGAAACGCGCTCTTCTTTTACGGACGTGCTTGCTGGCGCGGGCGCTGCAGGCGCGACGACGACGCGCGCAAGCGGCGTCGAGATCGTCGACACGACGCCGAATAAGCCCGCGGACGCGACGCCGTCCGCTATCGCGTTCTAGATCCTGACTATGGCAAAAGCTAAGGAGCCTGAAGCAGGAGGGGAAGCCGCGCCGGTACAGCGCGTCATACAGCAGTCGATTACGGGCGAGATGCGCACGTCGTATCTCGACTACGCGATGTCCGTCATTACCTCGCGCGCCCTGCCTGATGTGCGTGATGGCCTCAAGCCGGTGCATCGCCGCATCCTCTTTACGATGCGCGAAGCAGGCCTCACGCCGTCCGCAAAGTTCCGTAAGTCAGCGACGGTGGTCGGAGACGTGCTCGGTAAGTATCACCCTCATGGCGACGTCGCCGTCTACGACTCCATGGCTAAGATGGCGCAGGATTTCTCATACCGGTATCCGCTTGTCATGGGTCAGGGAAACTTCGGATCCATCGATGGCGATTCTCCTGCTGCCTACCGTTATACGGAGGCGAAGATGTCGCGCCTTTCCGACGAGCTTCTCGCAGACCTCGAGAAGGACACGGTGACCTGGGGCGCCAACTACGACAACACCCGACAGGAACCGAAGGTGCTTCCGGCGGCGCTCCCGAATCTTCTTTTGAACGGAACGTTGGGCATCGCTGTTGGTATGGCGACCAACATCCCGCCGCATAACCTGAAGGAGGTGGTAGATGCGACCGTGCACCTTATCGATGAGCCGGAGGCGACAACCGATGACCTCCTGGGAATCGTGAAGGGTCCTGACTTCCCTTTGGGCGGCATCGCATTCAATCAGGCAGACATCAAGCACGCGTACGCTAACGGCAAGGGCGGCGTTGTCGTGCGCGGCGAGGCAGAGATTGTCGAGGACAAGAAGGGAAGCCACATCGTGATCACTTCTATTCCGTATCGCGTTAACAAGGCAGAACTCATCACGCGCATCGCGGAGTTGGTGCAGGAGAAGAAGCTCGAGGGCGTCCGCGACCTTCGCGATGAGTCAGCGGCAGACATTCGCGTCGTTGTCGAGCTTAAGGGCACTGCACACCCGCAGGCGGTATTAAACGCTCTCTATAAGCACACGGAATTGGAGTCCACCTTCCACTACAACATGCTGGCGCTCGTCGACGGTGTGCCGCAGACGCTGTCCTTGAAGGGTATGCTCGAGCACTTCATCGAGCACCGCAGGGAGGTGGTGAAGCGTCGCACGGAGTACGACCTCCGGAAGGCCGAGGAGCGCGAGCATATCCTCTTGGGACTCTCGAAAGCGCTCGATCATATCGACGAGGTCATCGCCATAATCAAGAAATCAGCGGACGTTGCTGCGGCTTCCTTGGCGCTCCAGAAGAAGTTCGCGTTCTCGCAGATACAGGCGGCAGCGATTCTCGAGATGCGCCTTTCGAAGCTTGCAGGCCTCGAGCGCAAGAAGATTGAGGATGAGCTTGCGGAGGTCCAGGCGCTCATCAAGAAGCTCAAAGAGATTCTCTCCTCCGCGAAGAAGATTCTCGCGGTGGTGAAGGCCGAGCTCGTCGCTATCGGCGAGAAGTACGGAGATGATCGCCGTACGAAGATCGTGAAGGGCGGAGTGAAGAACATCTCGGTCGAGGACATGGTTCCCGACGAGGAGAGCGTCTTGGTCATCACCGCAGGCGGCTATGTGAAGCGCACTAACCCATCAGAGTACAAGGCGCAGAAGCGCGGTGGCGTTGGTGTTATCGATATGTCTACCAAAGAAGAGGATGTGGTGACCCACTTCCTTTCTACTTCGGCGCACTCCGACCTTCTCTTCTTCACGAATCTCGGCAAGGCGTACCAGACCAAGATGTACGACATCCCAGAAGGAAGGCGCGCAACGAAGGGGAAGTCCATCATGAACTTCCTGCCTTTTGCAGCCGAGGAGAAGGCGACATCAGTGCTTGCGGTTCCAAAGGGCGCCGAGCGGGATGCCTTGTCTGTGTTCTTCGTGACCGAGCAGGGCGTCGTGAAGAAAGTTGCTGCCAAGTCATTCGCTGACGTGCGCAAGTCCGGCATCATCGCGATAAACCTCAAGGGCGGAGATAAGCTCGTCTCCGCGCACTTGGCCTCCGAGGGGGATACCATTTCCATAGTGACCGCGAAGGGGCAATCGATACGGTTTGCGGCAGACGACGTGCGCGAGATGGGGCGCACGGCGGCGGGTGTGCGCGGCATGTCTGTGAAGAAGGGAGACTCGGTAGTTTCCGCAGAAGTCATTCCAGCTGCGGACGAGAAGCACGCAGCGCTCCTCGTCGTCATGGCCAAAGGGTATGGCAAACACACATCTATCGATGAGTACAAAATTCAGGGACGCGGTGGATCGGGTATTAAGACCGCAGAGGTGACCGGCAAGACTGGTGAGATTATCGGCGCGAAGGTTCTCACGGGTGAATTTAAGGAGGATGAAATCGTCGTCATCTCGAAGAAAGGCCAGGTCATCCGCACGAAGGTGGGGGAGATTTCGAGCCTTGGACGCGCGACGCAGGGGGTACGCATTATGAAGTTGCGAGAGGGAGATGCCATCGCCTCCATGGTGGCGTTGTAAACCGCGGATAAGGGTCATCTGCGTCGTTTCTCATTCCGGTGCTCGCTCACCGTATTTCAATACGGCTCGCTTCGCTCCTCATTCGTGCCTCGCATCTGAACCCTTCTTCACGGTTTATTGAGTGACTTAGTATCTGCTTCCAATTTTCGCCAAAATTCCTGTGGCGTTGCGCTTTATAGGTGTCGGGCTACACTCGAGAACGGAAAGAAAGGAGGGCCCCAATGGACCTCGATGCACTTAAGGAACGTTTCTTCAGGCTCTGGCATTTCTCAGACGCCAAGCAGGTCATCTGGAACGATGTGATCGCTCGTTATGGTGAGAAGCATCGCTTCTACCACACGCTCGAACATATCGGCCACTGTCTCACGGAGTTCGATATCGCCCGCAAGTATCTCACGCTTCCGCGCGCGACCGACTGGGCGGCTATCGAGCACGCGCTCTGGTTCCACGACATCGTCTACAGCACGACGTCGTCCGGTAACGAGGAGAAGAGCGCGGAGTACGCCTATCGCGAGCTTCGCGGCATGGACATGCCGGTGCTGTTCTGTGATCAGGTGAAGCGGCTCATTCTCGTGACGAAGCTGCATCTGCCGCAGGCTCCCGACGAAGAGGTGATGTGCGACATCGACCTCGCCATCCTCGGGCAGCCTCGGCTGCGTTTCTCGCAGTACGAGGAATACATCAAGTTCGAATACGGAGTCGAGCCGCACGTTTTTTCCGCCGGCCGCGCGAAATTCCTCGTCGGTATGCTGAAGCGGCGACCCATCTTCTCGACGAGCCTCTTCCAACATGCGTACGAGCTCCATGCGCGCGCGAACATGGCTCTCTCCCTGCATCAGTGCGAGATAGATGTCGACATGCATGAGAATGCCGCCTGACAACGAGTGTGACGACTGTAAGCGGGACGCTTAGGCGTCCCGTTTTCTATTTGCTACGGAGCGCAAGCAAGGAGAGGATGCCGGAGAACGCACCAGCGGACAGTAGTCCGTGCCACAGGAAGTGAGTGCCCATTGTTATGTACTCGCATGCCCACAAATCGATAGACCGGAACAGGAGCGCGGATAGGGCGAGCACGAGTGCAAGGATGCCAAGGAGAGCGGCGCGTCCGGATACTCGATAGCTCCTCCACGTGAGTAAAAGCCCAAGGAGGACAACCGGAATTGCGACGCCTGCGAAAAAAGGTAGTTCAGGGAAGGTGGCATCGACCAGGAGTGCCGAGAGGTATTGGAGCGCGAGAAATGCGACAAACATGAGGCCGGCGCCGAGCCATCCGTAGAACGTGCGAGCCCAAAAATATACGAAGAACAGTAGGAATAGAAGTCCTGGTGTCGTGTCGAAGGCAAGTGCCCACGGGGTGCGCAGTCCGTGCCATAGTAGGCTCCCAACGCCGTTCGTGACTAAGAGAATGCCAAGTACCCAGAGATCGTACGCGCGCGGTGCGCGGCGGTACACAAGGTAGAGTGCGAGGAGTCCGAACGCGACAATGATGAGGTTGGACCATGTATTCCATGTTTCCGCAGGGAACGCGGTTAACACATCTGGCGTCTCACAATACTGCGGACCGAAAGGGTACATGCGCCTAGTTTAGCAAATCGCTATTCCTCGACCTCCTTGCTCTCTCCTAGTTTGCTCCATCTCGGTGCCTATAGGCACCGAGATGGAGCAAAGAAGTTCACGGCATATCACGTTGTTACATGTACTAGCTCGCGTTTGCGCGCAAAAGCTCGCGCGCACCCAATAGTACTCACATCCTGTTCCTACTCTCCCCAAAAACCGACGACCCAAGGCAGATGCGTGCTATTTTTATACATATATATGTCATTCGCGGACCCGCGAGAGAATGTTCTGCAGATAGGCCTTCATGACGGCATGAAGGTGGGAGACTTGGGCGCTGGATCGGGTCACTACGCGCTTGCTGCAGCTGGCGCCGTCGGAGACACCGGTCGCGTGTACGCGATCGATGTCCAGGAGGAAGTCGTCATGCATATAAGGGACGCGGCACATCGCGCAGGGCTCAAGAATGTCGAGACGATATGGGGAGACTTCGAACGCCCTGGCGGCACCAAGCTTAAGGACGGAGTCCTCGATGCTGCCATACTCTCGAATGTCATGTTCCAGGTGGAGCATCATACGAGCGCGATCTCGGAGGTGAAGCGCATCGTGCATCCTGGCGGAAAGGTGCTTGTCATCGACTGGGCGGGTTCCTACGGGCACTTGGGGCCTCATCCGGACCAGGTCGTTCCTGAGTCAGAAGCAGAGCGATTGTTTATACAGGCAGGATTCCACAAGGCGAAGAGTTTTCGCGCAGGTCCCCATCACTACGGTATCCTGTTTACGACACCCGCCTCATGATGCCGAACCTGAACATTCGTCCGTTCCAACTCATCGTGATCTCCGTCTTCGGAGTACTGGCGCTCGTAGGTGTGTTCGTGTTCGCCACCTACGAGCGCAACGCAACAGGAAGCACGAGTGCGGGCAAAGTAGTTATCTGGGGCATTATCCCCGAGCGCGAGATGCAGGGGGCGATGGAGGAGCTGACGCGAAACAGCGACTATCGCAACGTGTCGTATCTGTACGTGCGGCCCGAAGCATTCGCTTCAGAGCTTGCGAACGCGCTTGCTGAGGGTAATGGCCCCGATCTGGTACTTATCTCCCAAGAGGAGCTCGCAAGCCAAGAGTCGAAGCTCTCGCTCATCTCTTTCAAGTCCGTTCCGGAAAGGACGTATCGTGATATGTACGCCACCATATTCGAGATATTCCTTACGAATGAGGGCACATACGGATTCCCGCTCGCGCTCGACCCTATGGTCATGTATTACAATCGACAAACGCTCGCGAACGCAGGCATCGCGACGCCGCCCACAACCTGGGCCGGGATACGCGGTCTCGTGGACACGCTTACGAGCCGGCAAGGGGATACTGTCGCGAAGTCGGCAATACCCTTCGGGAGCTACGGGAACGTGGATAATGCGCGCGGAATTATCTCGACCCTGTTCTTGCAGGCAGGCTCGCGTCTCTCCGAGCGAGGCACGAGCGGCATACGCGCCACATTCACTAGCGACGCGGGTGGAGGAAGCCCGGTCCAATCCGCTCTTCTCTTTTATGCAGAGTTCGCTGACCCGGTGAAGCCGTTTTATACTTGGAACAGCGCGCGCGAATCGTCCCGACAAGCGTTTCTTTCTGGAACCTTGGCGTTCTACCCGGGCTACGCGTCGGAGGCGCGTTCCCTAGCCGCAGCAAACCCTAATCTCGACTTTGATATGGCGCGCATGCCGCAGCCGGAGGCAGGCGGCACTAAGGCGGTGTACGCGAAAGCATACGCGCTCGCGATAACCAAGGTATCGCGCAATTACCACGGGGCATTCTCTGCAGCGCTCGGGCTTACGGAGGCCCGCATAATGTCGCTTGCTGCGCAGAGTGCCGGTCTAGCACCTGCCATGCGCACCCTGATAGCGAAGCCGCCCGCGGACCTCTACTCACCGGTCTTCTATCCGGATGCGCTCATTGCGCGCGGTTGGCTCTCCCCAGCGCCCTCCGTCACGGACGGCATCTTCGCTGGTATGATGCAGAACGTGACTTCAGGACGCTTTACTATCGCGCAAGCAATCAAGTATGCGTCAGATTCCATCGACGCGTCGTTAAGGTAAGGCAATGAAACGCACAGCCATCTTCGTTTCTGCACTCTTGCTGACTCTTTCAGCGATGTCCGCCCCAGTGTACGCGCAGGACATGAATCTTGGGGGTGGAGCGACCGGTAACGCTAGTACCAATCTCGGCGGAGGTCCGTCAGGTAACGGTACCAATCTGGGGGGAGGCTCTCAGGGGTGCGGATTCCTTTTGAATCCACTCGACAACGAGTGCAATAGCGACATGACGCTCAATGATCTCCTTAGCAAAATATTGAACGTCATCGTCCAGATAGGTGTAGTCGTGCTCACTATGATGCTCGTCTACGTTGGTTTTCTCTTTGTCACTGCCCAAGGGAACCCGGAAAATCTTTCCAAGGCCCGGAGCGCACTCATATGGACGATAATCGGCGGCTTCCTCGTGCTTGGCGCGAGCGTCATTGCAGAGGCGGTTAAGTCGACGGTTGAAGCGCTCTGATATGGACGGCGAGGAGGTTATCGTCGTGGGACAGAAAGGCACCTTCGCCTCGATGGTGTACAAGTTCACCGGCTTCATTGACTCCAGTATTATCCCGTTATTGTTTGCGGCCGCATTCCTCGCGATGCTGGTGGGCATATTTCGCTATTTCATGATTCCGGGCGAGGAGAATTTGCAGAAGGGTCGCCAGTTTTTGCTGTGGGGCGGTATCGCTTTTGTGTTCATGTTCCTTATCTGGGGGCTCGTAAACCTACTCCTCGATTCGGTATTCTAGCTGTTTATAAGTACACATAGCCTGGCTCAGTACTGATACGCTAAACGTATGAAAAAGACATTCTCCGCCCTATTGTTTTCACTAGCGCTCATGTTCACACTTACACCGTCCATTGCCTTTGCGCAGGGCCAGCAGCAGCCGCAACCTGATCAGCAGGGCACGGGTGAGTCACAGCCGAGCGAGCTCGAGCTTCGTATCGGATGGCTTCTCGACTTCGTCGATGGGTACGTCATTCCGCTCATATTCGGACTCGCATTCGTCGTATTCATCTGGTTCGTGTTCGTGTACTTCATCCTTGGCGGAGCTGAGGAAGAGCAGCGCGCTAAAGGAAAGCAGTTCCTGTTGTGGAGTCTTATTGGGTTCGTACTCATGCTCTCCTTGTGGGGTATCGTGAACCTGCTTCAGAACACCATAGGATTCGATAATAACTCCAAGCCGTGTCTGCCGGTGTTCGAACAGGACAACGAAGACTGCTAATGCGGTTGTCCCCACAGTGCACCCCATACGATTGACTTCGCGCCAAAGCCGCTTACCCTTAGTACATATCCGCTTACCACTGCTATGAAGAAAATTCTCTTGCTCGTCGCTCTGTTCACCATCCCGGCCATTGCGTTCGCGCAGTTTGGCGAAGGCGGTAATAATCAGGACCTTGGCGATCTCGGTCAGGAGTTCACTGACATCATCAATAACATCGCGGTTCCGCTTATCTTCGCGCTCGCGTTCGTCATCTTTATTTGGGGAGTATTCAAGTACTTCATTCTTGGTGGCGGAGACGAGGAGGCTCGCGAGAAAGGTCGCGACCTCATGATTTGGGGACTTCTGGGATTCTTCTTCATGATTTCAGTCTGGGGACTCGTGAATCTCGTCGTGAACACCATCGACCTGGAGCAAAGCGGAGCACCGGACGAAAATGACTTGCCGGACGCTCCGGGAGTCAGGGACTCGAACTAACTCATAGTGTAGGCGAAAAGACCCGCTCGGCGGGTCTTTTGCTATCCCCGATTAGTACGTGCCATAGATGAGTGCGGATATATACTGAACAGTAATGAACGAAAGAGTAGAGATACCGCTTCTTGAGGGCATCAAAACGCAGATAGTGAATCCCATCATCACGCTTCTAGCGCTTGGAGCATTTGTAATGTTTCTTTGGGGTCTCGTCGTATTCATATGGAATGCCGGGGATGCGGAGGCGCAGTCGACGGGGAAGCGCGTCATGCTGTGGGGTGTCATTGGGCTTGTTGTCATATTCGGTGCGTGGAGCATTGTGGAGCTTATCGGAAGCACGATAGGGGTAGACCCAAATCAGTACCGGTAAAGAAGAAGGCCGCCGTCACCATCAGGTGCGGCGGCCTCAAGAGGAAAGAACTAGTTCGGACCTTCTATCCAGTAATGGAAGACGAAGGGTTCTGCTGTAGAGCTTCGGATGCGAAATCCATCAGCAAACTCGCAGCCTTCTGCTGTCCAGTTGATCCAGGCTTCATGCACGTAGCACTGGGCCTCGTAGCCGCTCGTCTCTAGCACGTGAAGATCAGCGGCAGGGCAGTTTCTCGGCATCCAAAGCTCGGGAGCATGCGACCAGTCGTCTGGGGACGACTTGGCCGGAGCTATTCGCGCCTGGGGTCTCGTCTCGCCACTTGGCTTGCCGCAGATTGTTGGCACGTTTAAGCGCTCATCTTGAGACGAACTTCTGTAGCCACGCTCATTTGTAGCCTGCGTCGGATTCGATTCACCCCAAAACTGGAAGTGGTAGCCTAAGAATCCGAGCACGCTCAGAGCGATCGTAACCCAAAGCGCAATGTCCCACATGAAGGAATTGCCGCTCTTCTTCGCCTCACCAGGCGAGCCTGCTGAGGGTGTAGCGTGAGATGCCACAAGTTACTCCTTCAGATGTTCTTGGTTGCATTATGGCCGACAGCGGCGTCGAGAAGGCTGTTGCCGCTCGACTGCACGATGACCTTTTTTGCAGTCCCGCGCCGGGCTTGTACCCGGTCGAGAGCCTCGGTCAAGGTCATGATAGACTCCTTTGTTTTTTCAGAAGACTTTTCGGACGCCGCGACGAGCTTGAGCGCTTGCTCGAGTTCGGCATCGCTGTCCTTATCCTCGGCACGCTTCTCTGCGTCTTCCGCTGCGGCCTTGTTCTGTGCCAGTAGCATCACAGCATCTGGAGTGAGACGCGCGACGTTGAATCGCGTGATCTTAACACCAAGCTGCCGTACGTCACCGACACCGTTCGCAACCGCAGTGTTGAGGAAGAACTCAATCTCCTTCTCAACCTCGCGTTGCGCGGCGCGCTGCTCCTTCGCTTCGAGGCCCGCGCCTGCCTCAAGGAAGTAGGCTACGGGGTCGTCGATCGCTTTAAGCGTTCCGTCCTGAGTCTTCGCCTCGTAGTTCGTGGCAGTGATACCGAGACGTTTGATCTGCGCTTCGTCGACTTTCCCGCTTGCGTCGCGAGGAAGCTCAGCCATCTTGGTGTTCGCGATCATCGTGATGAGCTGAACGGATAGTGGAAGCTTGAGGAACAGGAACTGCTCCCAGGTATGGAAGAGTGCTGCACCACGCATGGCCTCCTTCGTCATGCCTTCAACGATGCTTCGGACGCCGTTCATGAGGCCGCTCTTGATCAACTCCTTCATGCGCTGAGGCCCGATCGGTCTTCCGCTGTCGTCCTTGGCTTCATGGTCTGGCTCGATCGTAAGATCGACCTTCACATCCACGGAACCGCCCGCGGTCTGTTTGCCCTCCTTGTCGGTCGCCTTGCAGGTGACCGAGAATGGGGCAAATTCGACATCGAGACGGGTTACGTCAATTGGTATCAGGCCGATTTCAAACGGCAGGTAGTCTGCCGTCATGTAGTCGCCTGGTCCGACGAGGATGTCCTGCGGTTCGCCATAGCAAGTCACCAAGGCGACATGCTGCGGCTTGGCAGAGACGTTCGTTTTCCAGCCCATCTTCACCATGAGGATTCCGAGAGTGGCAAAGCTGACACCCATGAGGTAGTTCCCGTCGACTCGGTAGGCGAGAAACGCACAGAGCGCGCCGACCGCCATAAGTATGACGGCGATGCGCCACAACTTCGAACTGAAGTCAGGACCGACTATGTATTGGCTTACAAGGTTCTTCATTCCTATGACCCTCCTGGTCGTTAAGGTTCCCTGTATGTATTATACACCACAGCCCACACAATGTCAAGCGTCAAATCAAGAAAAGAGCTCATAGGTACGGGCTCGTTTGTCGATTGCTGGGGGAGGGCTTGGTCAGGCGCTCATTCGTCGCCGTCGCTCCTCACTCCGCCTGACCACCCTCGCGTGACAGACTTTGCTAAGTCTGTAGACCGCGCTCGGTTTCAAGTCTCCACCCCATGCCATTGCGGCTGCTTGCGCAGCCTTTATGTGCTGGGGAGGGCTTGGCGAAGCGTCTGCCGATCGTCGTCACTCCCGGCTCCGCTCGGCCCTGCTCGCACGACACGGCGTGCTCGCCGCGTAGACCGTGCTTGCGTTCAAGTCTCCACCCATGCCTCTGCGCCAGGCTTGTGTCTGGTTACGTGTGCTGGGGAGGAGACTTGAACTCCTAACCCGTGAGGGACATGGTCCTAAGCCATGCGCGTATACCAATTCCGCCACCCCAGCGTCCTTCACAGAATACTACGATTTGTTATATTGCGTTCTGTCGCGCCTATAGCTCAGTTGGTAGAGCAGATCCCTCTTAAGGATAAGGTCCCTGGTTCGAGCCCAGGTAGGCGCACTAACACGAAAAAGTCCTGGTCTGCACCAGGACTTTTCGGTTAGTGCGCGACGGAACCATGTTTTGCGAGCGCGCAAAACCGGTGAGCCAGGGTCGTAGCCTGAAGTGAGTGTCGACGAGCTTCAGGGCTATGACCACGTGCGAGGCACAGCGATGTTTTGTCTGCAGATAAAACCACGAGCCGGGATAGCGGAATTTCATGAATAATGACTAATGAAATATCCGTGACCACAAATTGCAAAACGTTTAGATACCAGCGTACTTTCTGAATCGTCCAATTAGGTCAGTCGTGAGGGTCCCTGGCTTACCGCTGCCTACCTTACGGTCATCGATGCGGATGACCGGCACTACGTCCTTGAACGACGAGGTGATAAACACCTCATCAGCGTTCCAAACGTCGTCCATGCTGACTGCGCGCTCTTCGGTCTTGTAACCGGCTTCAGCCGCAAGCTCTAGGATGACCTTCCTGGTAATGCCATGCAATACGCCCTCCTTCGCCGTGATAACCACTTTGTCCTTCACGATGAACGCGTTTGATGTCGAGCACTCGAGCATGTTGCCGTTTGCGTGGTACAGGATTTCGAGTGCGTTCGCGGCTCGTCGCTTAGGCTGTAGCATCACCGCATTTATGTAATTGATGGTCTTGTACTCCGGCATCATGCGCTGGTGCTCGCTCGTGATGAGAGAAACGCCATCAGTAAACACTTCGGGCGCAAGCACAAATGCCGGCTCGCAATTTATGAAGAATGTCTCGCGTCCAGGAACGTGCTCAAGCCCTCCGAGCGCTTCTCCGCCAGTAAGAACGACACGTACGGTTGCGCGCGTATCTGGTGAGTTGCGCTTGGCGATCTCTATCAGGGCAGCCTCAAACGCGTCGCGCTCGATAGGAATGGTAAGGGAGAGGGCAGCCGCTGACTTCAGTAACCGCTGCCAGTGGTCTTCGAAGCGAAACGGCTTTCCGCCAATGACCGTAATGCCCTCATAGACACCGTAGGAGCGTAGGACGCCGAGATCGAGGATGCCCACCTTCGCCTCCTGAAGCGGAAGAAATGCCCCATTAAGAAAGGCGACAGGCTCGTTCATCGGAGGATTATAACAGCAGTAATGTGTTATGGGTTTCTCGATATATGCTAGAACTAGTCGTACGCCAGGGTGATGGAACGGTAGACATAGGGGACTTAAAATCCCCAGCTGTAACAAGCGTGTGGGTTCGACTCCCACCCCTGGTACTCGGTAGGGCGTGATAGGATTCTGCCATCGGCCCGATGGTGAAGTGGTAACACGGGGGACTGCAAATCCTCTATGCGCGGGTTCAATTCCCGCTCGGGCCTCAAATTGGACGCGCAGCGTCTAATAGCGGGAATTGAAGGCCGTAGCTATATCGTGCGAGCACGCACGATTGCGAGGCGGGGTCACGAATAAGGTCTGCTCGACGGAGCAGACCTTATTCGTGACCAGTACCGCTCTGTCTTAAATTTGGTTCCCTAACTCATCCATTCGCTGACGGTTCTTCTCCCCAGCATCGTGCTCAAACTTTACAGACGGAATGGCGCGCAGACGGGACTTCTGCTTGAGGAAGGTCCGGAATTCATCGCGGTTGCGATTTAAGAAATCTAGCGCGTAGGGAAGGGCGGTGTCAGGGAACACGGTGACGAACAAGGTGGCGCGGTCACCTCTTGAGGAGAGTACTGCGCGTGTCACCGTTATAAGCGATGTGTTATTCGATTCGCGCGCAATAAACTCAGCCGCTAGATGCGCTACCTGCTCCTCGGCGCGCTCGCCGTGATGATTTGCCTTGCCGCCCCCGGTAAATGGAAGGCTCATGCTATATCCGTGCGAAAAGCTGCGACAACATCCCCGCCCTGCACCTCCGCCTTTGTCTCTATCTGCATACCAAAATCTCCTTCTACCTTAATCTCCGAGACATCCGCTCGTGCCTGCTGGAGGTTTACAATCTTTCCACGACCAATTTCTTCGTCCTGACGAAGTATCTTCACGAGCGCATTGAGAGCGAGCGTACCGGACACATGCTTTGCTCCGACAACCTTTTTCGTAGAGGTTGCACTGAAGACTTTAAGCAGTTTCGCCTCGCCGGTGACAGTCTCAACGTTTATTTTTGGCGTACGCTCGATTAGAAGTGCTTCTACACGCTCCTTGAGCTCGTAAATAATAGTAAATGTTTCTATGAGAACGCCAGAGCGCTCGGCGACATCGCGCGCAGCTGCATCGACGCTTACGGAGAACCCAATAACGACGCCTCCTGATGCTTGCGCGGTCTTTACGTCCGCTTCACCCACCGCGCCAATGCCCGTCTGGATGATACGGATAGCCGCACGCTCATGAGTAATCTTCGCGAGCTCGTGCTTGATTGCTTCTATGCTCCCCGTTACATCAGCCTTAATAACGAGTGCGAGGGTAGTGATGCTGTCGTTTGTCTCCACATTCGCTGCTTGCTCCTTCTTGGCCTCGGCATTGAACGCCGTGGCAAGCGCCTCTGCGTCTTTGCGGGACTTTGCGGAGGAAAAGGGCGTGCCTGCAGGCGGAAGGATGGAAAACCCGGATATGCGTGCGGGCGCCGAGGGGAGTGCTGCATCGACGCGCTTTCCGGCGAAGTTCTCAATAAATCGCACTGGTGCGTATGCGCCTCCTGCGACTACAAACGAGCCTGACGAGAGCGTGCCATCCTTGACTATCAAGGTCGCGGAAAGTCCCTGCTTAGGGTCCTGCGTGGATTCGAGAACGAATCCGGAGGCAGGAGCGTCCGCGTCAGCGGAAAGCTCTGCAAGGTCTGCGGTAAGAAGCACGAGATCCAAAAGTTCAGGCACGCCCACACCAGACTTTGAAGAGACGCCCGCGTATGGAATATCTCCGCCGAGTCCTTCGAGGTAGACACCGTTCTCAAGAAGCGATGACTTTGCGCGCTCCGCGTCAGCACCATTCTTATCAATCTTCGTGAGCGCGACGACGAACGGTGTCTTCGCCTCCTGAATCGACGCAAGTGCCTCCAGCGTCTGTGGCTTTACGCCTTCATCGGCTGCGACGACGAGGATTGCGACATCAGCTACCGCAGCGCCGCGCGCGCGAAGCGCACGGAATGCCTCATGACCTGGGGTGTCGAGAAAGGTGATTTTGCGCACAGCGCCCTCGTGCTCGTGTAGAGCCTCGTATGCGGACACGTGTTGCGTGATGCCGCCTGCCTCGCCTGCGGTAACGTTCGCCTTACGGATGTAGTCAAGCAAGGATGATTTGCCGTGGTCGATGTGACCCATAACAGCAACGATGGGAGGGCGTGGGGAGGCGGCCATATTCGCCGATTTCATCACGAAAATCGCCTTTTTGCAATGTTTTTTATATAGTGCGCATATGTTCAGGAACCTGTTTCAGAAGAAGCGAACGTATCTCGACTACGCAGCGAGCGCACCGGCGTCGGTGCGGGCACTGCACGCACATGGAGAGGCGCTGCAGCTTGTCGGGAACCCGTCGTCCCCGCATACGGAAGGCCGTGCCGCAAAATCGCTTCTTGAGGGTGCGCGTACGCGCGTTGCGCGGGTGCTTTCGGTTAAATCGGACGATGTCATCTTTACCTCAGGTGCGACCGAGGCGAACAATATCGCGATTCAAGGGAACGTAATGTCCGCAAAAAGGCGAGGCGCCGCAGCGCCGCATGTTCTTTACCTCCCTAGCGCGCACGCTTCGGTCATTGAAACACTCAAATCTCTCTCACAATGGGGGGTGGTCATGGAACCGCTCGCGATACGAGACGGAGAAATCGATATAGAATATCTGAAGAAGCAGCTACGGCCAGATACCGTGCTCGTCGTGGTAGATATGGTGTGCGGGGAGACAGGAACGCTTTGGAATACGCGCGAAGTCGCACTTGCGCTTCGTGACACGAGCGCAAAGCTTCTCGTTGACGCGAGTCAGGCACCTTATACAGAGCAGATGGAGCGCACGCGCATTGCAGGTGACATCATTGTGCTCGATGCACAGAAGATTGGGGGCGTGCGGGGTACAGGTGTCCTTATTGCGCCGCGTATGCTCGGACTCATCCCGTATGCACATGGCGGCGGGCAGGAACGCGGGCTTTCACCTGGTACTGAGAACGTCGCAGGTGCAGTGGCTTTTGCGATAGCGCTCGAAGACGCTGAGCGCGAACGGGAGTCGCGGGTCACCGAATGGGAGCGAATGCGCAATGTGGTGATGGACGCCATAGCTGCCATTCCTGTTATCGAGATAAACGAAGGGAAGAAGCGTTCGCCACGCATACTCAATCTGTCGCTTCGTGGCCGCGATACCGATTATCTTGTCGCGCTTCTGGATGAAGCAGGATTCGCTGTTTCGACCAAAAGCGCCTGCGAATCCGATTCATCGCAAGGCTCGCGTGCAGTCACTGCTCTAACGCAGGACGAGGCGCGGGCGACGTCGACGCTCCGTATCTCCTGGGGACCAGGCGTATCGATGCATGACCTGACACGTTTCGTTATCGCGCTCAAAAAGACCGTCGTATTCCTTGACGCATCCTTGTAGCCATACCAGCCCCGGAGTATCCTAGATGCATGGACATAGACGATCTCTCCAAATCACAGCTCCTGCTCTTGACGCTCCTCGTGAACTTCGTGATGTCGATTGCAACCGGAATCGTAACCGTCTCGCTTCTTGATGAGGCACCTCCTGTTATCACGCAGACGGTGAACCGTATCGTCGAACACACGGTCGAGACTGTGGCTCCCGCTGTTGTCACGCCGGGAAAGCCACAACCGTCGGAGGAGGACCGTCTCGTCTCGGCCGTCGCGGTTGCAAACGCACGGACGGTATTCCTTTATGATAAGTCGACAACGACTCCGGCTATCGCGCGCGGCATGTATCTCCCTACCTCGCGTAGCGCGGTATTCGTCACGGACGAGGCGCTTCCGAACGAAGCTATCGTCGGTTTCGCAAACGGCGCCTCTTCGCCAGTGTCTCTTACGCGCAAGAACGGGTCGCTCATGCTCTATGGATTCTCCGATAACGCGGCACTCCCGCCCGCAACGGCAGCGAATCCCGTCCCATCGTCATCGCTCAAGCAGGGACAGGCAGTAATAGCGATACGCGCCGACGGAAGCGCGGTGACCGGCATCGTATCCAAGGTGGACGCCGGTAGCGTGACGACTACGCTTCCAGAAACCACGCGCGGTAGCGGAGCCGTGGATCTTTCAGGTCGGGTCGTCGGCATCTCAACGGGTGCGGCGAGCACGTACATCGGTGCAGAGAGCATTACGTCGATACTCGAAGCGCAATAGCACGCTCCGTGCTATACTTTCAGTAACGCGGATGAATCTGGCATCCGGGCGGTAAGGATAGCTAGGCGTTCGCGTCTTCTTCTAAAGCCATGCCTCCCTTTAAGAATTTCACGACCAAGGCCAAGGAAGCGATACGCAAGGCCCATGAACTCGCCATTGAGCGCGGGCAGAATCACGTTTCCCCGCTACATCTTTTGACGGCGCTCATCCATCAGGAAGAGAGTCTTGTCTTTTCTATACTCGACCGCCTCGACATCGACACGATGCTTCTTGCGGATACTCTTCTTGAAACCTTGGAGGCGCCAGAGACTTCGAGCGTACTTTCGCCTTCCTATCAGCTGTATCTCACTCCCGACCTCGCGCAGGCCTTGGAGGCCTCTGGCAAGGTTGCGGCACGCATGAATGATGCGTTCGTGGGCACTGAGCATCTTTTCGTTGCGCTTCTTGAGCACCCGGGCCCAGCCTCTGATGTGCTTGCACGCTTCAAAATAGACGAAGAGACGGTCGAAAGCGTGCTTAAGGAGTTGAAGAGCATGAAGGAAGGGCAGGGCGCGGAACCAAAGCGTTTCAAGGCGCTTGCCAAGTACACCAGGAATCTGACGAAGCTCGCCTCTGAGAATGCGCTCGACCCGGTTATTGGACGCGATCAGGAAATAAACCGCGTCATCCAGATATTGTCGCGCCGCACGAAGAACAATCCAGTCCTTATCGGCGAAGCGGGGGTCGGAAAGACCGCGCTCGCGGAAGGACTCGCGTCAAGAATCGCGAGCGGGGACGTGCCGGAATCGCTCCGTAATAAGGAGCTCCTTTCCCTTGACCTCGGGCTTCTTATCGCCGGGACAAAGTACCGAGGCGAGTTCGAGGAGCGAATGAAGAACGTGATGAAGGAGGTGGAGAAGGCCGACGGAAAAGTCATCCTTTTCGTCGACGAGCTTCATACCTTGGTCGGAGCTGGCGCCGCTGAAGGTGCGATGGATGCATCGAACATGCTGAAGCCCGCACTGGCGCGTGGAGAGATACGCGTTATTGGCGCAACTACCCTGAAGGAGTATCAGAAGTACATAGAGAAGGATACGGCACTCACCCGCCGCTTCCAGCCTATTTTCGTACAGGAGCCGAGCCCCGAGGATGCTATCGCGATACTGCGTGGCTTACGCGATAAATATGAGCTATTCCATGGCGTGCGCATCACGGACGGCGCGATTGTAAACGCAGTAGAACTCTCCAGCCGCTACATAAGCGACCGTTTTCTTCCGGACAAGGCGATAGATCTTATTGATGAGGCCGCCTCGGGTCTCCGTATTGCGCTTGAGAACAAACCGCCTCTTCTTGAGGAGACTGACCGTAAGATTCGCCGGCTTGAGATTGAACGCCAAGCGCTTGAAAAGGACGAGGACGGGGATCGTGCGAAAGAAATTAAGGAGCGCATAAAGTCTATCGATACCGAGGTTGCGGACCTGCGTGAGAAGACGGCGGAGCTCGAACTTAAGTGGAAGAACGAGAAAGAGGTACTCGATGGCATTCGAAAGGCTAAGACCGAGCTTGAGAAGCTTAGGAATCAAGCGGAGAACGCGGAAGCGCTCGCTGACCTTGGCACTGCTGCGGAAATTCGCTACGGCAAGATTCCTGCGTGGGAAAAAGATCTTGAGACTAAGATGAAGCGCTTGAAGTCGCTTCAGAAGTCTCGCCGCGTGCTGAACGAAGAGGTAACTGAGCAGGAGATAGCGAGCGTGGTTTCGCGGTGGACCGGCGTCCCAGTCTCTAAGATGCTTGAGGAAGAGGCAGCAAAACTCGCACGCATGGATGACGCATTGAAGTCCGCGGTTATCGGTCAGGAAAAGGCAGTGCTTGCGGTGACGGACGCGGTGAAGCGCTCCCGCGTTGGCATCGCTGACCCTAACCGTCCTATCGGCTCGTTCCTCTTCCTTGGCCCAACCGGCGTCGGTAAGACGGAGCTTTCGCGGCGACTTGCGGAATTTATGTTCAACGACACAGACGCACTGGTGCGCGTTGATATGTCTGAGTTCATGGAGAAACACTCGATTGCGAAGCTCATCGGCGCGCCGCCAGGCTACGTGGGTTACGAGGAGTCGGGAAGCCTGACTGAACGCATTCGTCATCGTCCGTATGCGGTCGTACTCTTTGACGAGGTCGAGAAAGCACATCCGGAGGTGTTCAACATTCTCCTCCAGGTTCTCGACTCGGGGCACCTTACCGATGGCAAAGGACGTAAAGTTAATTTCAAGAATACGATTATCGTCCTCACCTCGAACATCGGCGCGGAGTTCATGGACCGCATGTCCACGATGGGCTTTGGTGTATCGGGTGCTGACGACGCCGCGAAATACGAGCAGATAAAGGAGAAGGTGATGGGCGCCTTGAAAGATCATTTCCGTCCGGAGTTCCTCAATCGTCTCGATGATATCGTCATGTTCGATGTGCTCTCCAAAGCAGCGCTCGCGGACATCGTAGAGAAGCAGGTAGAGGAGGTAATTGCGCGCCTTGGCGGGAAGCGCATCACGCTCGCGCTCTCGCCCGAGATTCGCGCATGGCTTGCGGAAAAGGGATACAACCCGCAATACGGCGCACGCCCCCTAAAGCGCCTCATCCAGGACAAAATACTGACGCCTATCGCGACCCTGATGGTAGGCCAAGGCATCATGGAAGGCGGGTCTGTCGTCGTGACGCTTAAGAACGGCGAGCCGTCGTTTGAGGTCCGCAAGAACGCGCCGCGTGGCGGGCACCGGGCTGCCGCGACCGCTCACGCGGCCTAAATTGCCGAAAAAAGGCCTTCCTGCTATAGTTTTCGCATGTCACAGGACCACCTCATAAAGCTGAAGTCCACGAAGTCCGACTACGTGTACTTCACCCGCAAGAACCGCAAGCAGGTTGAGCGGAAGCTTGAATACATCAAATTCGACCCGACGCTTCGCAAGCGGGTCGCTTTCAAGGAGGCGAAGAAATAGATTCTACCGAAACCGCCCGAAAGGGCGGTTTTGCATTACTCAGGCCAGCTTGACGAGGGGTCTTTCATGCAGCAGAGTGCGCACGGACCAGATACCGGATTCCCCGGTCACATCATCTGGCAGAGAGAGGTTCGAATGAATTTCTGGCAAAAGCTTGGGATCGCGGTCGGTGCGCTTCTCGTCCTCACGATGCTCGGCTACGGCTTCTTCCGCGCCGGTTTCGTCGGCAAGGTCGAGAACTACGAGATCGGTTACGTCTTCCATCCGCTCTCAGGTGAAATCGAACGGCTCGATCGGCCCGGCTACCATCTGATGCTGCCGTGGGATAACCTCGGCGTCATCGACAAGCGCCCGATGCAGGTTTGCATCGCCGCGAACAAACGCGTCCTCAACTGCAAGTTAGTGCAGTTCAACCCGAGCGAGGAGGGACTCAAGACGTTCCTCAGCTGGCACGGCGTCGACTACGCGAGCGGGACAGTCGCCTCGGCCGGCTCGGGATCCCCTCTCGCGGAGATCCTGATGAGCTATGCATACGACGGGTCGGGGAAGACCTATCCCTTCCTCACGGTCATCCGCGAGATGAAGGGGATAGATGCTGACGCGGCATCCGTGCAATGAGGACCGTCGCGTACGCAACCCTCATGGGCCTCGCGATTGCGCTCGCTTCGTTCTATCTGCTCTGCGTGAACTATCTGGGTGCGAACGAGCGCGGACTTGCCTACGACGTGTTCTCGGGCGAGCTCTTCTTGCAGGAGCAGCCGGGCATCCAAGTGACCCCGCCGTGGATCTTCACGACGAGAATCGACCTGGAGCCGAATAAGGTGTGCGTCACTTCGACGGCGCATGCCCGGTTCAACTGCAGGCTTGTCCAGTTCATACCGGAGGAATACCGTGCGTTCCTCGAGGTCGAAGGGTGGCGCTGGTATTGGTGGAGCAATCGCATCTCCTTCAACTGGGGGTACGACGACGAGTACCGAGGGTTCCGCGACGTGCTGCGCGGCTATGCACTCTCCGGCCAGGACTACCCGTTCATCCGCGTTCTCGAGGAGTTCGAAGAAGGAGCCTGAATACCGACCCGCCACGCCCTTTGGGCCTGGCGGGTCATTCTTTTGGTGCGAGCACCAAGGCAACGTAGGCGTATACTGAAACAGGACAAGCGAAGGAGGTCCACATGTCACGCACTAAGGGAGTCGACCTGCCGACTCATCTGCAGGAACTCGCTGACCGCATCGACGCGAACGATGACTCGTTCGGGAATCCTATGAAGCTCAAGTTTGCTTCGGAAGATCGTGTCGATCTACGCCAGCAGATGTTTGAGGCCGGGTACACCGTCGACGAAGTCGATGCGGTAACTGGAAGTAACTGCGATTAACCACCGATAGCCAGCAGCTGCTGGCTATCGTCTTTATATGGGTGCGGCTCCCAGGTGGTCACAAATACTTCCGCGTCGACACTTGGAAGTTTCGCGACCCCGCCAAAAAGGAAAAACCTGGAGCAGTCCAGGTTTTTCCTTTTTGGCGGGCCCAGTAGGAATCGGACCTACGCTAACGGTTTTGGAGACCGTTGTACTACCACTATACGATGGACCCGTTGTGCAAATGGCGAGCTACCTCTAGACGATACCAGAGGCGCGTTCGTGGGGAAAGCAGCACGCACTAGCCATTATTGAAGCTACAATCAAAGCCACATGCGCCGCTTGGCACTTTACCTCCTCGCAGCTTCTCTCATACCGCTTGCCGCGGCGGCACAAGGGCTTCCGTCAGGCTCAATCATCCCGGACCTCGATGAGGGAGATCAGAACCTGCGCACGTGCGCTGCAGGTTGGAAGGCGGTTCTCATAATATCGGGAGGGTTCCTAGAGCTCGCAATTTACATCGCGATGCTTATCGCCGTTCTCGTTATCGTCTATGCAGGGATTATATTCCTGTTTAATGCGACAAACCCCGAGAACCTGTCGAAAGGGAAAAAGATTCTTGGAAACGCGGCGATTGGTCTTCTTATTACGCTTTGCGCATGGCTACTTGTGAATACGGTGCTCACAAGCCTGGGCGCAGGAGACATCGCAAGCCGCACAAGCGTCATAGGTTCAGGCGGCTCGCTCTGTATCACGATACAACCTCCGCAATCTCAAATACCAACCAGTCAGGAAGTAGCTGCCGGTTTGCCACTGGCACCACCTCCTCGAGGTACCGGCTCGTGTGACCCGATTGCTGTGCGCGCAGCCGCAGCGGCCGGTGGGTACCAAATCTCGGAGCGAGAGGCGAACACATTTGCCTGCCTTGCAGGTCCCGAGAGCTCGTGCGGCGCAAATGTCGATGGTGCGACGACGCCTTCTGGGCAGCGTACGAGTGCAGCGGGTCCGTGGCAGAACATTCTTGGTTTTAAGGATAAGTGCCACTCACTCAACATCCCCGCCTGTGGCAACTTGCAGTGTCACCAGGCATTTTCAGGCGGAGTGGAGAAGTCTGATCCGGCCTCGAGAGCTCTCGCTGCCAAGTGTCGTCAGGCACTTGCAAACCTTACGTGCGCTGCCGCCGCAGCCGTGTGTCTTAATAACGCGAGCGGAAACGACTTCAGCGACTGGACTGCGGATTCGCGCAGCTCGAAACAGAAGAAGTGTATTCGCGACCATGCGGGGCTCTAGCGCTATACTTTACCTATGAGCCGAACAGCCTTTTGGATACTCGCACTCGCATCGGTTGGGCTTTTGGCTGCTGGCACACTTTTCTATCTCAATTTGAATCCTGAGCCGGAAGCTCCTCCCATGGTAACTCCTGACCCATTTGGGAGTACTAACGATGGCGTAATTATTACGGCCGTGGGCGGGGAGGACATACGCGCTCGTGACTTCGTTAACGATGGCGAGACTGAACCTGATCCCGGTAATCCCGGAACGTACTTCCTTGCCGGTTATTTCGGCTACTGCGACGGGGACGAGGAGTGTGAACCTATTGCAACAAGCGACTTCAACATTAAGTACGATAGCAAGATTGATGCCTTCACGATCGGTCTTGCCACCGAGCCGATAGGTGAAGTTAGGAAGCGTGCAGAAGCATTTCTAATGAAGAAGCTCGGGATTGGGGAAAATGATATGTGTGCACTCAATTACTATGTCGGCACTTCGTATTGGGTAAATGAAACTTACTCGGGAGGTAATCTTGGGTGGAGTTTCTGTCCCGGCTCCATAGCACTTCCTGACTAGTATGCGACGTACTACGACATTGCTCCTGCTTCTCCCGTTGCTACTTACAGCTATGCCCGCGCATGCGCAGTTCACCGAGGGCTGGACCATCGTCCCGGCAGCGTGCCATTCGTGCCCTGCGGCTTGGGTTTGCGTACTTGAGATGCTCAACAATCTGGTGACGCTCATCATGACCATCGCGGTCTTAATCGTCGTACTCGTCATCACCTACGCCGGCATCCTGCTTGTGTTTACTGCGACGAACCCCGAGAACAAGAGCAAAGCAAAAAGCATGCTTATTAATGCTGCGGTAGGTCTCGTCATCGCTCTTGGCGCGTGGCTCATCATCGATAAGGTCCTCGAGTCTTTGGGTGCGGGCGGTATAGACGAGACAACGCGCGTTATTGGTACCGGTGGCAGCGCATGTGTTGTTGCTCAGGATCCGATCACTGAGCCGCCTGAGGGAACGGATCCATCGCCTATTACTCCCGGTCCTGGCGGTGGAGGCAGCGGCGCTAATTGCCCGGTCCCGGCGGCGTCCGGGATGGTGGCATTCCCTGCGGAGGCTACAAGCGGTGAAACTGAATACGCAACACCGAGTACGGTCGAGAACTTCCTTGCGATGCGCGCCGCAGCGCTTGCCGATGGAATTGACATTAAGGTGACTGACGGATATCGGTCCGAAGCCGAACAGGTTCAGTTATGGTATCGCTACAATCAGGACACGAGCCAAGTCGCAAGGCCGTGTACGCTAGGTGGCAGCGGTTCAAACCACAACTCAGGTGTCGCTCTGGACCTCACCGTCGGCTGTAGAAAGACAGATAGTTCCTGTGATAGCGCCCAATACCGATGGCTTAAAGCAAATGGTTCTCAGTGGGGCTTCAACAACAATTTGCCTACCGATACGGTGCACTGGTCACCATCGGGTCGCTAGACAAGCGCAGAAAGCTTTCGAAGCCACGCCTTCTGACGGCGCGCATACTGCCATAGCTTCGCGTTAAGGGAAGGGAGAAGTGATGCTTCCTCGCGCTCACCACGCAGATACTCGCCGACAATGCGGTACTCAAGTCCGAGCTCGTTAAGGCGTGCATCACCCACGCGCTCGCGTGTTCGCCGTACTTCCTCGATGAGTCCCTTCTCGAGCGCCTCCTCAAGACGCGCCTCTATGCGAGGCTTCAATTCCTCAGCCTCCGGGTTCAGCACTATCCATTCGACTTCGTACTTCTCGGTCAGTGATTCGCGCTCAGGCACCGAGCCCTTGGCTTCGATGATTTCCAGAGCGCGCAAGAGCCGACGGCGATTCTTTGGGTCAAGCTCCACAGCTCGCCGCGGGTCTAGTTTCTGAAGTCTAGCGAAGAGTTCTTCGCTAGAAACATCGGCCAGTTCTGACTGAAGCGCTGGGTTTGTGGGAACTGCTTCTGGTATGCCGCGCAGAAGCGCGTCGAAATAGAAGTGCGTGCCGCCGGCAAGAATTGGAATCTTCCCTCGCGCGTGGATATCTTCAATAAAACGCGTCGCATCATCCCGAAAGTCGCCGGCGCTGTAGGAGTCCTCCGGTTCCCGTATGTCGATGAGGTGATGGGGAACGCCACGCATCTCTTCCGGCCGAATCTTTTCCGTGCCGATATCAAGCGTTCGATAGACTTGGCGTGAATCGACGGAAATGATTTCGCCCCCTCTCTTAAGAGCTTCATCGACTGCGCGCGCGGTCTTGCCGCTTGCGGTCGGACCCGCAACGAGAATAAGCCGTATTTTGGCGCTCATAGGGCGAAATGCTATCATGTGCCCACCTATTTACTAGCTAGCGGCTAATCTACTATGGCAAAAGACACCAAGAGCAATTACTGCGAGCACTGTGGTAACTTCCACGACGAAGCAAAGGAGTATTCGTTGAACGTGAAAGTGGGTGAGGCCGTCCCGGACTACGAGTTCGAGGTGTTTCAGAATAACGAAGCAAAGACGATGAGTTTCTCATCGCTTCGCGGAAAGTGGGTGGTAGTTGCATTCTACCCAGCAGACTTTACGTTCGTCTGCCCGACGGAGCTTGAGGAGCTCGCTGCGCTCTATCCGAAGTTCAAGGAGCTCAATGCGGAGGTTATTTCTGTCTCCTCCGACACGGTGCACAGCCATAAGGCATGGCACGATACTTCACCTTCCATCAAGAAGATTGAGTATCCGATGGCCGCAGACCCGTCAGGAAAGCTTGGCTACGCGTTTGGCGTACTCATCGAAGGTGGCGAGGCTGAGTTCACTCCGGATGAAGGGCTCTCAATGCGCGGAACCTTCATCATCGATCCTTCCGGCATACTTCGTTCGATGGAAATCAACGACAACAGCATGGGGCGCAAGGGTGCGGAGACGCTCCGCAAACTCCAGATGGCGCAGTATGTCGAGACGCATAAGGGGCAGGTATGTCCCGCAAGTTGGGAGCCGGGCGGCGACACCTTAGAGCCCGGCATGGATCTCGTCGGTAAGATATAGCAATCAGCAACCCGCCATAGTGCGGGTTGCGCATTTACCTGACTCAGCCTAGATTCGGATGGGGGTGCATGCTGCACCCGAACGGCTAGGAGGCCAAATGACCGACAATACCGAGTACGACCTGCACGGATACGAGCCAGGGCATGACGATACGCCGCTCGTACTTCTAGAGAAAGCAGGAGGATTTTACGAATGTCCGCGCGATGCTGATGGCAAGCGCATCGGACCGCTTGTTGGCTACGCGGGGAAGTACGGATCCGACGAGCTCCAGTACGTCGGCGATGTCTATGCGAATTTCGGGAAGCTCGAGCGATGGCCACATCTGGTCGAATCGATCGTCGATACGACGGACCTGATCGCGCTCTACGAATATCCGATTGACGTGATCTGCGGCGTCCCTGAAGGCGGCCGTACGCTCGGTCAAGAAGTGGCTCGTCAGCTGCGCTCTGCGTTCGTCTATCCGGTCAAATCCATCGTGAAGCCCGCGACCGAGACGCACCGACAGGAAGAAGCGCTGGTCTTCAGTCGCGAAGAGCCGTGGGCCGGTCATCGGGTCTGGATATCGGAAGATGTCGTCAATAACATGACGAACACCGAAGAGACCATCGCCGGCATCGAAGCATTCGGTGCAACTGTCGAGGGCATCTGCTGTTTCTTGAATCGTTCGGAAACGAACGATCACGAGTACACCACGAGGTCGGGTCGCACGATACCTATCGTCTATGCGGTCAGGAAGACCTACTCGCAGTGGCAGCAGGATGACCCTGCGGTCGCCCTCGATATGCAGTCGGGAAATTTCGCCTTGAAGCCGAAGAAGGAGTGGTCGCGCCTCATGAGCGCCATGAATGCCGCTCGCTAAGATAAACGATAAAGGCCGCGCGTGTAAACGCGCGGCCTTCTACGTTGCAAGCCTAAAGATCGCCAAGGTGCTTGCGATACTCCAGGTACCGTTCTTGAGGGTTCGCATGCGACAGATAGTCGCGGCCGATAATCGTGACTGTCGCGCCGCTCTCGTAGGCGAACAGAGTTGTCTCGATGTTCTTCTGGTCATGTGCATTGCCGCCCGGAAGACGTGTTCCAGGAACAACAGTCCGAAGGTCGGGGAACTTCTCCGAGATCTCCCTCACTTCGTTCGCAGCACAGACGACGCCCCAGAGTCCGGATTCGAGTGCGAAACCGGCAAGCTGCAGCACCTTCTCAAGGCGCCGCATGCCGTACATCTCGACGCACTGCCGGTCGCTGAGCGAAGTCGGCACGGTAACGCCCAGGATGCCGAAGTCGGTACCGCCGTTGTCATCGAAGGCCTTCACTGCCGCGCGCATCATCTCCCTCCCGCCGGTAGTGTGGACGGTGATGAGAGAAGCGCCCGCTCTCGTGAACTTCGCGACGCTGTTTGCGACCGTGTTAGGTATGTCGTGCAGCTTTGGGTCTGCGAAGACATGTCCGTACTCTTTCAGAATCTCGATGAGCGTCGTAGCACCTACTTCGCCGATGAGCGCGTCATTTACCTTGACGCCGAGGAAACGCTCCTTGTTGTCGGATGCCACCGATATCGCGGTGCCAAGAGACATCCCGTCGAGCGCGAGAAACGCAGACTCATGCAGGCGAAACACACGTGTCGATTCGGTCACAGTGACCTCCCAAGGCTCAGAATTGAGCCATTCCGGACGCACCCTACCACAGAGACTACATTCTCAAAAACCGAGGAGTGACGTAGGATGTGAGCTACGCCGGGGTGGCGAAATGGTAAACGCAGAGGATTCAAAACCCTCCGCCGCAAGGCTTGAGAGTTCAAGTCTCTCCCCCGGCACAAAGCGCGAAGCGCGCATGGTCGGGGAGTACCCTGCCTGCGCAGGGTACGTGAGAGACTTGAACGCCGGAGCGATGATTCGTCAGCAGACGAATCCGCGAGGCAAGGCTATGAAAATTCTCGAGTGACGGCGAGAGAATTATTCCTGGCCAAGCCTTCCCCGGCACATGAAGCACGCGCAGCGTGCGAAGGGCTCGTGGGTGGGACTTGAACGCCGGAGCGATGCTTCATCAGCAGATGAAGCCGTGAGCTGGGGTCGCGGAAAATGCCATGTGACGACATGGCATTTATTCGCGACCAAGCCACCCCGGCACGTGACAAATATGTTGCGCGCATAAGCGCATGCTAAAATCCTTCACATGACAGAGCCGATGCGATCAGTAGAGCCGACACGATACGACTCCGTGTATTGGGTCGATACTGACAAGGTCAAACCGAATCCCTATCAGCCCCGGAAGGAGTTCGACGAAGAGCGTCTGAAGTCGCTTGCAGAAAGTATTCGCCAGTACGGGATACTGCAGCCCTTGACCGTAACACGCGTCGAGATAGCGCGCATGGATGGAGGACTCGCGACCGAGTACGAGCTCATCGCTGGAGAGCGCCGGCTCCGTGCCTCGAAGCTTATCGGTCTCAAGCAGGTACCGGTCGTTATTCGTATCGGAGAAGAATCAGGCAAGGTAAAGCTCGAGCTTGCCATCATCGAGAACCTGCAGCGTGAGGACCTTAACGCAATCGACCGAGCGCAGGCACTGAACCAGCTCGTAAAGGAGTTCGATCTCTCTCATGCGGAAGTGGGTGAAAAGATAGGACGCTCGCGTGAGTATGTCTCGAACTCCATCCGTCTGTTGGCGCTCCCGCCGCAAGTGCAGCAGGCTGTCGTCAATCGCGAGCTTTCCGAGGGGCATGCCCGGGCACTCCTCATGATCGCCGATAAGCCGGTTGAGATGGAAACTCTGTTCAAGGAAATTGTCCTTAAGAAAACGTCTGTGCGCCACGTCGAGCAGATGGTGCGTCGACTTGCACAGGACAAGATTCGCAAGCACGACAAGACACCAGAGATGATGGCGCTCGAGAAGTCGCTTACGGAAACCCTAGGTACGCGCGTCCTCATCGAGAATCGCCCGCAAGGCGGACGTCTCCTCATCGAGTTTTTCTCGCCAGAGGACCTTTCCAATATAGTCTCTCAGCTTGCGACGAAGGAGGATACTTCTTTCGGAGAGCCGGGAGCACCAGAGGTGTCCGCAACTTCCCATATCGAACATGCGAACACGTCTCAGATTACGGATGAGGTAGCAACAACTCCGCTAGCAGCACCAGCACCAGCATCAACAGCAGCAGAGCAGGATGATCTTGATTCCATCAAGAACTTCAGCGTCTAGCGCGTGCGTCAAAAAAGCCCCGATACTTTGTCACGCATCACTCGAAAACGCTCAACGTACAGATGCGTACGCCTCGCATTTTCTCGATCGCGCTCCTTGTCTCAGGGCTTTTTTGACAGCACGCGAGATCCTAACGGCGCGTTTTCGGAAGTATCCGCTTTTTCGCGCGCCTCCTCGGTACTGCCGCTTCCGCGACCTTGTGCTCCTTATCGGCGACTTGTAGCCGAATGTGGCGCTTCGCGAGAGAGGTCTTCGCATACTCGAGCCACTTTTTCGTTGGATGTGCTGAGTCTCGCGTCATAATTTCAACCTGATCTCCGTTACGAAGCTTCGTATCAAGAGATACAAGCTTGCCGTTAATCTTTGCGCCATTCATGTGGTTACCGAGGTCCGAATGTATAGCGTACGCAAAATCGACAGGGGTAGATTCGTACGGAAGGTCGATTGCATCGCCTCTCGGAGTGAATACAAATACGCGGTGTGAGAAGAAGTCCTCTTTGAGTCCTTCGATGAATTCTTCTGAGCCCTCAATTCCTGCGTGACCATCACGTAAATCTCTAAGCCACTGCGGGGTGTCTTTTATTTCTACTGGCGATGTGCCAGGAGCCGTCGGTTTCTTGGAATAGCGAAGTAGGGACGGAATGAGTCCGCGTATCCAGGAAAGTGAAAGCCGCTCAAATGCGCTCTTCTGACTTGCCGCGTCTAGTTTCTCGATACCCTTACCGAGCTGCTTGTAGGAAAGGTGTGAAGCGATACCGAACTGCGCGCGCTGGTGCATCTCCTCTGTGCGTACCTGCATCTCTACGATTCCCGCTTCAGCAGTGAGTGTCGTCGTATGGAGGGACTGATAACCGTTCGGCTTGGGGAACGCGATGTAGTCCTTGAACTCGCCCGGCAATGGTTTCCATAAGGAGTGGATGACACCAAGCGCCAAGTAACAGTCATCTACCGTAGGCACGATGACGCGAAGCGCCGCTATGTCGTGAATCTTTGTGATGTCGTCATGCTTTCGCTTCAACTTCTGGTGCAGACTCCAGAGACCCTTTGTGCGAATCTCGGTCTTGAACTTCGTGACGCCGCGCTTGGCGAGCTCTTTTTGGAGCGCTTTCTGTATACGTGCGAGTCCCTCCTCGTTCTCTTTGGTCTTGAGCTTCCTTACTTCTACCGCGTGCGCATAGGCGTCCGGGTCCACGTAGGGGAATGCCATATCTTCTAACTGCTTTTTTATACGTCCCATGCCAAGTCGGTCGGCAATCGGTGCGTATATTTCCAACGTCTCCATCGCGATGCGCTTACGCTTCTCCTCAGGCACATGCTCGATAGTCGTCATGTTATGGAAACGGTCGAGAAGCTTCACGATGAGTACGCGGATATCAGCAGAAGTAGCGACCAAGAGGCGTCTAAGGCTCTCTGCATGACGCTCGGCGCCCCGATACTTGTGCTTCCCGAGCTTCGTCACTCCTTCGACAAGAAAAAGGACTTCCTTGCCAAACTCGCGCTCGACTTCTTCGGATGTGGCCTTCGCGTCTTCGATTGAATCATGTAAAAGACCTGCGGCTATCGCAGGTGCATCCATGCCAAACTCCGCTAAATGCTTCGCGACAGCGGATGGGTGTACGAAATACGGCTCACCGGAATAGCGCGCGTGTCCCTCATGCGCTCTCTTTCCAAACTCGTACGCTTTTGTGATAAGGGCGATGTCCTCTGCAGAGGGACTTCGCATGGCTGCCACAATCTCTTTGGCGCTCGTCACGGCTACAGCATACCAAATCGGCACTCTCGACGACAGAATGCGAAGTTACTTGAGGTATTCGAGTGCCTCGACAACAGAAAGCGAGTGAGGAGAAACGCTTTCGGGAATGTAGATGCGCCGCAGACCCTTCTTAAGGAAATGACCCTGCTTTGACTTATAGAGAATGACTGTCTTTCCGGTGCGCGGATGCTTACCCAGTTCCTTCATGCTCTCAACGCCGCGTGGCGGCTTCTTCGGCTCCTTGATGAGCGCGAGCGCGTGCTCGAGAGTGATTGTATAAGGGTCCAGAGGCGCCTTTAACGAACGAAACTCGCCATCATGGACTACGAACGGGCCGAATCGACCGACTCCCGACGAAATCATCTTCCCGGTGTCGGGGTTCACGCCAAGTTCTCGCGGAAGCGATAGCCACTTCACCGCGTCGGCAAGGGTGATGGTAGCGAGGTCAGTTCCAGGAGGGACGCTGGCGCGCTTCGCTTCAATCTTCACCTTCTTAGGTTTTTTGGCTCGCGCCGGTTTCTTCGCTGCTTTTCTCTTCTTGGGTTTCTCTTCTTCCTTGGGCTCCTCAGTCAGGCTGTCAGCTACCAGCTCTGAGCTAACAGCTTGTTTCAATGGCATCTCCACATACGGGCCGAAGCGTCCGGTTTTGATGTATACGGGCATCCCGGTGTCCGGGTGCGTGCCGATAGGCTCATCCGGACGTATCTCGGTTCCATCCTCGCCGCGCGCACCTTCGCACTCCGGGTAGCGCTTGCAGCTCATGAATACACCACCACGCCCGAGCTTGAATTCCATCGCGCTCTCACAGTCAGGGCAATGGAACTTCTCAGGGACGTCACCCAGCGAAGTCGCTTTCGGCAGATCCTCCTTCGCATCGACCGCTTTCCTGAACGGCTTATAGAATTCCGCGAGCGTCTTCTCGTACTCGCGTTCGCCGCGCGCTATCTCGTCGAGCTCGTCCTCCATCTCAGCCGTGAATGAATCGCTGATGTACTCGGCAAAATGCTCCTCGAGCCACCCCGACACCACCATGCCGGTAGCCGTAGGCATCAAGGTACGTCCTTCCTTGAGAGCATACTCGCGGTCCTGGATTGTCTTCATGATGGACGCGTACGTCGATGGGCGGCCGATGCCGCGCTTCTCAAGCTCCTTCACAAGCCCTGCCTCGGTGTAGCGGTTGGGCGGCTCCGTCTGCTTCTCGGTCCCTTCGAGAGACTTCAACTCGACGACCTCTCCCTCAGCGAGCTTCGGAAGCTCCACGTCCTCACCGCGCGCTTTGGTGTCGAGCGCGAGCCATCCAGGGAAGGTAACGCGGGAGCCGTTCGCGGTAAACGCAGGTACACCCGGCGTCGCAACCGATACGCTCGTGCGCAACACCTTGGCTGCTGCCATCTGGCTCGCAAGCGCACGCGTACGGATGAGCTCATAGAGATTCGCCTCATCGGTCGTCGAGCCGGCTTTCTCGCGCGCAGGGTCAGTCGGGCGCACTGCCTCGTGCGCTTCCTGAGCATTCTTCGACTTGGTCTTGTATTCCCGACGGTCGACGTACTCCTTGCCGAACTTCCTCTCGACGATGCTGAGTATCGCGTTTACGGCATCCTTGCCTAGATTCACGGAGTCCGTGCGCATGTAGGTGATGTGACCGGCTTCATAGAGCTTCTGCGCGGCGCGCATGGTGCGTGATGGCGAGAATCCGAGACGCGTAGAAGCAACCTGTTGCAGGGTGGAGGTCGTGAACGGCGGACGGGGATTACGATCCTCCGCACGCTCTACGACCTTTGCGACAGACCATGCGCCTGCCTTGCCTGCAGCCAGGAGCTTGTCCGCTTCCTCGCGTGTCTTCGGCTCTTCGGAACAGGTCGCGGAGAATTCCCCGCTCTTCGCCTTGAAAAGTGCGGAGAGCACGAAATACGTCACCGGAACGAATGCCTGGATCTCGCGCTCGCGCTCGGCGAGTATGCGAAGCGCAGGGGACTGCACGCGGCCGGCGGAGAGCCCGTAGCGCACTTTCTTCCAGATAAGGCCCGAGAGGTCGTACCCCACGATGCGGTCGAGGACGCGGCGCGCCTCCTGCGCCTTTCTGAGGTCCTCATCTATATGGCGCGGGTGCGTAAGCGCTTCCTCAATGGCCGCCTTGGTGATCTCATGGAATACGACGCGCTTAGGGTGTTTCAGTCCAACCGCCTCCTTTATATGCCACGAGATGGCCTCGCCCTCGCGATCGGGGTCGGTCGCAAGGTATATCTCATCCGCCTTCGCAGCAGCCCGTCTGATGCGTTCGATAACGTCGAGCTTTCCAGGGGAAATGATGTAGTGAGGACGGAATCCCTTCTCGATATCTATAGCGTTCTTGTCGCTTTTCGGGAGGTCACGCACGTGACCCACGGAGGCAAGCACCTCGTATTCCTTACCGAGGTACTGCTGTATGGTGCGCGCTTTCGCGGGCGACTCGACTATGAGCAGCTTCTTCGCCATTCAGTCAGTCATAACGCGACACTATATATATGGTCAAGCATCGAATATGCGATGAAGGCGACTACACGCGTCTCCACAGGCCGAATTCCTCACGGACGAAGCCATTCAATTCGAGTGATGCGAGCGCGGAAAGCGCACGACCGGCTGGAAGGCTCGTAGCACGCAACAGGTCATCGCGGGACAACGGCTCAACTAGGGCGTCATGCATGACACGCTCATCATCGGACATCGCCTGCGAGGGCGAAGCGAGAGCAGAACGTTCCTGTATGCCGAGAACCTCAAGGATATGGGCAGGCTCAGAGACGAGTACGGCACCAAGGCGTATGAAAAGGTGCGCCCCAAATCCGCCTGGGTCGCCGATGCGGTAGGGAACGCAGAGCAGGTCGCGGTTATAGTCGGTCGCGAGCCTTGCGGTAATGAGCGTCCCGGACTTTTCACCGGCTTCGATGATCAGAGTCCCCGCGGACATTCCCGCCATGATGCGGTTACGAGACGGGAAGAACTCGGGGCGAGCAAGCGTACCTGGTGCGTGCTCCGAAAGAAGTGCTCCTCCCGAGCCCAGTATCCGCTTCGCGAGCGCTTGATTAGTCACGGGCGCTATCGAATCATCATCTATCGCGGAGCCTGGTATGGCGATCGTATGGAGTCCGGTACGGAGCGCTGCCTCGTGCGCGCAGGCGTCTGCACCCAATGCAAGACCCGAGACGATGGATACGGGATAGCCGCGAAGCCCTGTGATCAGTTTCGTGCATGCTTCGCGCCCGTACGAGGAAAGCGCGCGGGAACCGACGACTGCGAGATATGTCGTACCTTCCGGCGCGAGCGTGCCGCGCAGCCAGAGCGAAGGCGGCGCATCAGGAATCTCCCGGAGCAGCGCCGGATATTCGCTTGCTTCAAGTTGTCGCAAGCCCTCCGCCATACTATGCTGGCTAAGTATATATGCTGGATATCCACTTCATCCGCGAGAATGCTGACATCGTGAAGATGGCAGCCCAGAAGAAGAAGGTCGATGTCGATATCGATCGCCTCCTCGTCGTCGACGAAGAACGAAAGGCGATACGACAGCAATTGGACGACAAGCGCGCCGAGCAGAACCGAGCATCCGGACGAATCTCGCTTGCGGGCGGTGAGGAGCGCTCGAAACTCATAGAGTCCATGCAGCACCTGAAGGAGGGTATGAAGGAGCTCGAGGAGCAGTTCACTAAGGCGACCGAGGAGTGGACGAAGCTCATGCTCGCGGTCCCTAATCTCCCGTCTCCGGACACTCCGGAGGGCGAGGACGAGGCAGGTAACAAAGTGGTGCGCGAGTGGGGTAAGCCGACTGCGTTTTCGTTCGCACCCAAGGCGCACTGGGATATCGGTCGCGACCTCGACATCATCGATACCGATACCGCAGGCGCGGTTTCCGGCGCGCGGTTCTCATACCTTAAGGGTGACCTCGCGATGATGCAGTTCGCGCTCATCCAATTCGCGATGAAGACGCTCACTTCGCGAGAAACTTTGGAGAAGATAGCGCAGGAGGCAGGGCTTGAGGTGGACACGCGCCCGTTCGTGCCGGTCATCCCGCCCGTGATGGTGCGCGCAGAGGTCGCCGGCCGCATGGCACGCCTGCATCCTTTGGACGAGCGCTACTACTTTGAGAAGGACGACATCCTCCTGGTCGGGAGCGCCGAGCATACCCTGGGTCCTATACACATGGACCAGATTCTCGAGGACGAGCGGCTGCCGATACGGTATGTCGGCTATTCGACCGCATTCCGGCGCGAAGCCGGTGCTGCCGGGAAGGACACGCGCGGGATACTGCGCCAGCATCAGTTCGATAAGATAGAGATGGAGAGCTTCACCAGGCCCGAGGACGGATACAAGGAGCAGGATTTCTTCGTCGCGATACAGGAATACCTCATGCGTTCCCTGGAGCTCCCGCACCAGACGTTGATCGTCTGCACTGGCGATATGGGAAAGCCCGATCAGCGGCAGTTCGATATCAATACGTGGATGCCGGGACAGGATACCTATCGCGAGACGCACACTTCCGACTACATGGGAAGCTATCAGGCGCGTCGCCTCAATACGCGCGTCAGGCTCGCGTCCGGCGATACGACGCCGGTGCATATGAACGACGCCACCGCATTCGCCATCGGCCGTACCCTTATAGCGATACTCGAGAACTACCAGCAGGAGGACGGGAGCGTGCGCGTTCCGACGGTACTCGTTCCTTATGTCGGCAAAGAGATCCTGGGACATAACGCCGGGTAAGAAGAGCGCGTCCGCTGGCGCGTCTTCACGCAGACCCGCGCCGAAAGCGGGCAAACGTGTCGATACCTCCGTGCCTTTGCGGGCGCGCAGGAAGCGAGCCCGTAATCGCTCGCTCGTCATAGCGTGCGTCGTCCTCGCGCTTCTTGCGGGAGGTGCGATCTACGCGCTTAATCATCCGTCGCTACGCATACGGACGATCGAGACGGATGGCGCGCACAAGCTCGAGATGGAAGCGATAGCGAAAACCGCCATGGGGGGTACGTTCATCGGCGTGATACCGCAGGACTCGATACTCTTTTTCTCACAGCACGAGATACGCTCCTCGATACTCGCGAAGCTTCCGGATGTTTCCGCGCTCTCCATACAACGCACCGGGCTTTCCTCGATACGCATCTCGGCGGTCGAACGCGCGGAGGCCTTCTCATGGTGCGGAGTTTCAGCGGCCCTTCCCGCCGCAGGATGCTACGAGGCCGATGGCGAGGGGTTTATCTACCGGCTCCGAGAGAGTGCTACTACATTGCTGCGTATCTATGCGCCCCTTGCAGACGGCGACACGGAGCCGGTGGGTGCGACCGTGGAAGCCGCGCGACAGGTACCCTTCGCGCTCCAGCTCGTACGCGCTATAGAGTCCTTGGGTGCTGGCGTCGAGTCTGTGGAGCTGCGGGGAGATGAGGCAGATCTCTATGTATACGGCAGCCGCTCCCGCATCACGTATATCCTCGGGCAGGAGGCCGCGGCAGCGGCCCTCGCTGCGAGCGTGATGCCGACGATCTCCATGACGGATGGGTCCATCGACTACCTGGATCTCCGCTTCGAGGGGAAGGCATACGTGAGCCGCAGGCAATCCCCAGTAGACAACGCCGCAGAGTGATATAAGACTTTACGTATGGATTCCTTCTGGAGCCGGCTGCCACGGCCCTTTTTCGTGCTCGCCCCTATGGCGGACGTGACCGACGCAGCCTTCCGCTCACTCATCGCGGAGAAGGGCGCGCCGCACGTAACCTGGACCGAGTTCGTCTCGGCTGACGGCCTCTATCACACGCGCGAGCCGCGCAGCGATGGTTCCGTCGTGTACGCCTCGGACGCTGAGAATCCGCTCATCCGGGACCTCCGCTTCACGGAGGGCGAGCGACCCATCGTCGCACAGCTCTTCTCCGCAAAGCCGGAAATGATGAGATACGGTGCGAAGCTGTGCGCGGAGCTCGGATTCGATGGTATCGATATCAATATGGGTTGCCCGGATAAGACCATCGAGAAGCAGGGCTGCGGCGCGGCGATGATCAAGGACCCGGCACTTGCTGCGAGCGTTCTTGAGGCTGCACGCGAGGGCGCTCGAGAAGGGAGGGCAGGCGGATTGCCGGTCTCCGTAAAGACCCGTATCGGATACAGCCGCGAAGACATCGACGGCTGGATACGTCATGCCATAACCATGCGTCCTGATGCTCTTACGGTGCATCTGCGTACACGCAAAGAGATGTCCTTAGTGCCCGCGCACTGGGAGCTGATGCCGCGTATCGTTGCGCTGCGTGATGAAATAGCGCCCGGGATGCCAATCATCGGAAACGGGGATGCGGAGGATCTGGATGATGCGCGAAAAAAAGCAGAAGCGTCCGGATGCGATGGCGTCATGCTCGGCCGAGGTATATTCGGCAATCCATGGCTGTTTTCAGGCAGGAATCTCGCTGATATTCCTCTCGACGAGAGGCTAGCAGCACTCGTCGAGCTCGCCAAGCGCTTCGAGACGCTCGCACCCCGAAAATCATTCCACATACTAAAGAAGCACGTAAAAGCGTTCGTAAAGGATTTCGATGGGGCGGCCGAATTGCGCGGCAAGCTCATGCAAACGGAAACTGCGGCAGAACTCGAGAACGTCGCTGGTACGCTATAATCGGGGCACGCTATGGCAGAACTCTCCTTGTATCGTCGCTACCGTCCGCAGTCCTTCAAAGAAGTCATGGGGCAGGAGCATATTACGGGGACTCTTGAAAGTCAGGTCGAGGGTAAGACGTTCGCGCACGCGTACCTGTTTGCCGGCTCTAGGGGTTTGGGAAAGACGTCCATAGCGCGCATTTTCGCTCGCGAACTAGGTGCGGATGAGCGCGACATAAGGGAGATCGACGCAGCAAGCCACAACGGCGTCGATCACATCCGCGCGCTTTCAGAAGAGGTGTACACGATGCCGTTCTCCTCGCCCTATAAGGTCTACATACTGGATGAGGCGCACATGCTCTCTAAGAACGCATGGAATGCGTTTCTGAAGACTTTGGAGGAGCCGCCCGCGCACGCGGTTTTCATCCTCGCGACGACAGAGCTCGAGAAAGTACCGGAGACCGTAAAATCCCGGTGCCAGGTGTTCGAGTTCAGGAAGCCATCTAAAGGTGCGCTCGCAAAGCTCGTGGCGTCGGTCGCGAAGAAGGAGGGGTACCAGATAGAGACTGCAGCAGCAGACCTCGTCGCCATGCTCGCCGACGGTTCGTACCGTGATTCACTCTCGGTACTCGAGCGCGTCCTCGCTTCCGCGAGCGACAGGAGCATCACGCTTTCAGAGACTGAGAAGGTCACGGGAGCTCCGAAGCGCGAGCTCGTGGCAACGCTTGCCGCAGCGCTCGGCAAAGGGGACGCTGGCGAAGCGCTCGCCACGCTTAGAAGGGCATCAGAAGGGGACGTAGATATGTCGCTTTACCTCGATCTTCTGCTCGAATACGTGCGCGCAACGCTGCTCGTTCGTTACGCACCGACGCTCCGCAAGGTGATAGAGGAGGAGCAGGGGGGCGATGCGTACGCGGGAATCCTCGCGCTCGCTGAAGACAAGGACTCGAAGCTGACGCACGACGTCCTGAAAGCACTCCTTGAAGCAGCCTCCCAGATGCGGTACGCGAGCGTGCCTGCGCTACCCCTGGAGCTTGCGATACTCGGGCTTTTTGCAGGCAGCAGAGAGTTATAATCAAAACACCATGCAGAAAAGGATACTGCTCATAGAAGTGCTCCTGACGCTTGCGGTTAACTCGTTGCTTCTCATCAACCTGCCATACCTCACTGATTCATACCCAGACTTAGCTGCGCTCGCTGGCGCGGTAATCTTGTTTGCTTTCCTTTCGGTGATCAACATAACGATGATCATCCGTTCGTTTGTGAATAAGGAAGCAAATAACCGCAAGGCGTATGTACTGGCATTGATCGTTACATTCCTGCTCGGCCCAGTATTGATGTATTTCATGCTCGACACGTTCGGTAGCTGGATCATGGAGGTGAGCGCGTCCCTCGTTTAATCAAGTCTTTTCAATTTTCGTAACCGTTGTATCGTTAGAGTCATTGGGGGGTCGTCTAATGGTAGGACAGAGGCCTTTGAAGCCTTTAATTTTGGTTCGACTCCAAGCCCCCCAGCCAACTTGAGCGAGGTTCTTGCGTCCGAGACGCATTGAACTAAGCCAAGACTCCATTCAGAAAAGGCATACCGGCTGAGAGTCGCATTCAGAACGAAAAACCGCCCTAGGGCGGTTTTTCGTTTGCGCGTTATAATTGGATTATGAAGGTTACGAAATTCGCCCATTCCTGTCTCCTCATCGAAACCGATGAAGTTCGTATCCTTACCGATCTGGGCTCTTGGAATACTGGGGTTCCAGATATATCCGATCTCAATGCAGTTCTTATAACCCACGAACATGCGGATCATTTCGAGCCAGAGAAGCTCAAGGTTGTTCTAGAGAAGAACCCCGAAGCGAAGGTTATAACTCATGCGGCTGTAGGCTCGAAGCTCGAGGAAGTGGGAATCGCCTATACCACTATCGAGCCAGGGCAGAACATCGACGTAAACGACGTTTCTATTGAAAGCTACGGAACTGACCATGCGATTATCTACGGCGATACTTCACCTTGCCGCAACACGGGCTACCTCATTGCCGGAAAGCTATTTATTCCAGGTGATGCGCTTCATGATGTGCCACCAAAACAGGTTGAGATTCTTGCGCTCCCAACAGGGGGCCCATGGCTGAAGATCTCAGAAGCTATCGACTACGGTAAGGCAATAAAACCGAAGATTACATTTCCAATACACGACGCGATGTATACCGATGCATACAAGCAAACTAGTATTCCTCGCTGGATCGGGACGCAGCTTGAGGCGAACGGAACTAAGTTTATAAACATGGCGGATAACTCCACTGAAGAATTCTAGACATGAAACTCTTTCTAGCTTCGTCAGCAGATAAGACTCTTTCAGAATTAGAAAAAGTTTGCCCTAAGATTGGGAAGAGGGTTCTATTCAGGAACCGCCCATAGGGGCCGCGTGTCTGGTACATCGGCGAAGGCTCGCTTAGAATGCACGAATGGCGACAAAAGCGACGATTCGTACTCCGGAAACAGAGGCCAGGTACGCGGCAGAGCGGAGCAGACGCCCTGCGGACTACGGGTGTCCTCTCTGTAAGGCAGAGACGGTGAAGGATTTCACCCATTGGAGGATCGTGCGCAATGATTTCCCGTACGACCTTATTGCGAAGCAGCACGACATGATCCTCTCCAAGAGGCACGTGACGGAGCATGAGCTCACGGAGGAAGAGAAAGCAGAGTACGCGACTATCAAGGACGGATATGCCCAGGAGCAGGGATATAACTACATCGCTGAAGCGACGCATGACGCGAAATCCGTACCTGCGCACCACCACGTACATCTCATAACGCTGCGGGACGATAACTGGGAGAGGATAGCTTCACCGGCAGTTCATTAAGCACGCGGTACAAGTAGCTGCTGAGTCGTGGTGCGTTGCGGCGTCAACCGACGGCGCGCGTAGTACGATTAAGACGCGCCTTATCAGGAATCACTTCACCCATGCTTTACACCATCGCGACCATCCTGCTGATCCTCTGGATCCTAGGATTCGTGACCGGCTACACCATAGGGAATTTCATCCATATTCTCCTCGTGATTGCCGTGATCATGATCCTCATCCGTCTCATCCGCGGAGAGAACCCCATCGCCTGACCTTTACCCGTACCCACTAGCATTATCCTCATGAACCAAGGCAACAGCACCACCAACGTCATACTCGTACTCCTCTTAGTCGCTGTCGTAGGCCTCGGTGTCTGGTACTTCGCGTACCGCACACCTGTTGAAGAGTCGTCAGACGCCGGGATTAACATCGAACTTGATGGCGGCGGAAGCGGAGAGTCCGACGGAACTGACACAACCTTCTAGCGAGCGAGGTGCTCTAAGCGCATGGATGACTTTCTCAAGATGGACGTGTTCTTCGTTGTCGCGACGGGGAGCATGCTCATCCTCAGCGCGTTCGCCGCAATCATCCTTTGGCGCATCGCGCGTATCCTCAAGGAAGTAGAGCGCGTAACCCGTGAGGTCGCGGCCGAGAGCGAGCTCATCCGCGCGGATATAGAGGACTTCAGAGGTCGCGTTCGCACTGGGAAGGCGACATTCCGCTCATTCATGCGGCTTATCGGGAACCTCGGGAAACATGGACGAAGCAAGGACGATTAGCGGCTAAGCATACGCACATGGATAAGAAAACCACCCAAGCACTTGAGATCGGCGCAGGCGTCGCGGCCGCAGCGGCGATAGTCGGTGCCGGTTATTACTTCTACGCGAGTCCGGAAGCGAAGAAGCATCGGCAAGCGGCTTCGAAGTGGGCTACCGGTCTTAAGCGGTCGGTTATCAAGGAAGCGAAGAAGCTCGGGAAGCTCGACGCTAAATCAATCGCTCGCATCGTCGACGATGCGGCTATGGCATACGAGGATGCAAGAAACCTCAAGAAGTCGGACCTCACAGCAGCGATGAAGGAGCTGAAGTCGAACTGGAAGCTGGTTGCGGCAGAGGCTGGGGCCGGTGCTACTGGCGCAGCAAGGACTGCCGTGAAGCGGGCGGCGCCTAGGAAGTCTGCAAAGAAGAGATCATAGCGCATGAACATACTCATCCGTTGGCTGCTGTTCGCTCTCGCTATCTACGTATCTGCATATGTCGTGCCGGACGTGGAGACGACCGTGCCCGCCGCCTTCGTGCTCGCGATCGTACTGGGCCTCATCAATGCGTTCCTGAAGCCGATTCTCGTGCTTCTGACGCTCCCCATAACGATCGTCACGCTCGGTCTCTTCGCGCTCGTCCTCAACGCACTCCTCGTCATGCTCGCGGACGCCATCGTGCCTGGGTTCGAGACAGCTGGATTCATTTCAGCGCTCCTGTTCTCAATCGTGCTTGCGCTGGTCGGCTATGTACTGAAGCGCTTCGATGATTAAGTGCTATAGTCCCCGACAGGCTCAGGTTCCTTCCTGAAGCGGACAAGCAAGGGGGTATAGATGGTCACTAAGCCACGTGCCTGGGGTGTAAAAGCACCTGCGGCAGAGCCAGGCACGGATACGAAACTCAAAGTTCTCATTCTGGTAAAGAAGGGGTGCGACGATCTGGCTCGAGCAGTGAAAATGGAGCTCGAACAGTTCGGCATCGCATACGGATGCGTGCCCTTGAAGTCCAGCACCGGGTGCGGTGCTGCCTCGAGCATAGTGCGCACCTGCCCGGAGAGCGGTTACGGCGCGATTATCGTCATCTCAGGCGACTCCGTCCACGAAGCACACATGCTCACGCGAGCGAGCGTCGTGCCCATGTGCCTGGTGCTCAACACCGGAGGCAGGTCAGCTAAGCATTGGTTGCGCTCCATGTCGGACCTGATTGGCGTTGAGGTCGGAAGCGGCATACCGGTCTTTCTCTCGGGTGATCCGCATGATGACCTAACCGCAGCAGGGAACGCGGCGCTCCACGCCGCGAAGTGCCTCGCGCTCCACGACCAAAAGCTGCGCAAACGCATCTACATGCTCATCGTAGAGGGTTCTCCAGCTTCGATATGACATCGCGCGCCGCACGCTCTGTGCGGCGCGTTCCTTTATCCCTCATCGCGAGGCATGGTGCTCTACGCGTAGCCTATACTAGAGCGCATGGAGGGAACACGGCAGCTTACGACTCCCGAGGAGGAGCTTGCCTACTTGCGTGCGCAAGTAGAGGAGAAAGAACGCGAGCTCGCGGGGCGCGCGCAGGAAGCACCGCGCAACACTCTCGTGCACGAGCGTATCCTTCATCACCGGCGCGAGATGCCAGAGACGGTGCTCGCTCCGTCCTACAAGCTACCTGAAGCTGAAGTGGAAGGCATCGCGCTGGATCTCGATCCGGATGATAACGACGCAACGATGGCGGAACTTCAGGGAATCATGGAGGAGAAGGGTATCAAGAATGCGCTCTCGGTCCTTGAAAAGCTCCGGAATCCGCATCTCGATGACGACTTCCATCGATTCCTGGTGCAGTACGTCGTCGCTGGAATGCAGGTGAAGGGGCTCGGGGAACGGGAACCAGCATGGAAGGCGCTCCACATGACTCTCTACGAGGTCATCCTTCCGGAGCCCGGCAAGGACTCGGACGCGCGAGAGAAGACCTTGAAGGAACTCATCTCCTCGATGGAGCAGTTCTATGCAGGCATGCTCTCGGTGGGGGATGCGAGCGCGAGCGAGCCGGGCTATTTCTCGATGGAGCTCGCTGTTCCCGCTAATCGTCCGGAGCTCCTTTTCTATGTCGCTGTGCCTAACGGCAAGCGCGCGCTCTTTGAGCAGCAGCTCTTGGCAACCTTTCCGAACGCGAACATTCGTCCGCAGCCGAACGATTACAACATATTCAGCGAGGATGGCGTTGCCGTAGGCGCCTCTGCGACGCTAGCTGACAAAGGCGTGCTTCCTCTCAAGGATTATGCTGATTTCGACTACGACCCGTTGAATACGGTTCTGGGTGCCTTCGCGAAGATCGAGAAGGCGAGCGAGGGAGCGGCGCTCCAAGTCATCATCGAGCGCGATACGCACCACCTGGAACATTACCGCCGGATACTCGGAGCGCTCCGTCGCGGCGAATCGAAGGATCGTGCGCTCTCGATGCCGGAGACATTCGTGGGCGAGGCCGCGCGCGAGATCGGGTCAGCGCTCTTCCCGGGCTCACGCAAATGGGAGAACGAAGTTGAGAAGAGAGCCGAAAGGAAAGATGGGAACCAGGCTTTGATTGAGCAGATAGAGAAGAAGATCGCAGCTCCCATCGTAAAGACGACGCTCCGTCTCATGGTGTCCTCGCCGACCCACACCCGCGCGGAGTCAGGGCTCGCGGACCTTGAGGCGGCATTCAATCAGTTCACCAACACCGTAGGCAACAAAATCAACTGGAATCGGTTCTCAGGCACCAAGGTACAGAGCCTTTTCCATGCATTCTCTTACCGTTTGCCGGCGAAGGACGCGATACCGCTTTCTCTTCGAGAGGTCACGAGCCTCTACCACTTCCCGCCCGAGGGCATCAGCTCTACGCCGCAACTCCGGCAGTCGCGCTTCACTGCGGCCGCTGCGCCCTTGGATCTCCCTGACTCGGGGACGTATCTCGGGGATAACGAGTTCCGCGGACGGAAGACTGCGGCATTCCTGTCGCCGGAGGACCGCATGCGGCACCTCTATGTCGTCGGACAGACGGGAACCGGTAAGTCGGTATTCATGAGGAATCTCGCCATACAGGACATCAAGGCAGGGAACGGCGTCTGCTTCATCGACCCCCACGGGAACGACATCCTCGATATCCTCGCGGCTGTACCTCCCGAGAGATACGAGGATGTCATCTATTTCGATCCGGCGAACCTGGCGCGTCCGTTCGGCCTCAACTTGCTTGAATACGATGCGAGCCGCCCAGAGCAGAAAACCTTCATCGTTAATGAGATCCTCGCGATATTCCGCCGCCTCTACGGGGACGTGCCGGAGTCGATGGGTCCTGCGTTCGAGCAGTACTTCCGCAACTCAACCCTCCTGGTGATGGAGGACCCGGCATCGGGCTCGACCTTACTCGATATCGCGCGAGTCCTTTCGAACAAGGAGTTCCGCGACCTGAAACTCTCGCGAAGTAATAATCCGGTCATAAACCAGTTCTGGAACGAGATAGCGACGAAGGCTGAAGGAGAGGCATCGCTTCAAAACATCGTTCCGTACATCACTAACAAGTTCGATGACTTCACCGCGAACGACTTCATGCGGCCAATCGTCGGGCAGCAGGAATCCTCGTTCAAATTCCGTGAGGTGATGGACAACAAGAAGATACTCCTTGTGAACCTCTCTAAAGGAAGGCTCGGGGAACGAAACGCCAACCTCCTGGGCCTCATCCTCGTCGGGAAGATATTCATGGCTGCGCTCTCTCGTGCAGATAACCCGAGGGCAGACTACGCGCCGTTCTACCTCTATATCGACGAATTCCAGAACATAACTACGGACTCCATACCGGGAATCCTCTCCGAGGCTCGCAAATACCGGCTTTCGCTTACCATGGCGCACCAGTTTCTGGCGCAGGTGGATGAGAAGGTGCGGGATGCCGTGTTCGGGAACGTCGGCTCCATGGCCGTGTTCCGCGTCGGCGAGGAAGATGGCGAGTACTTCGAGAAGCAGTTCGCGCCGGTGTTCTCCGCGCTCGATTTCGTGAACATAGAGAATTACAACGCGTACGTCAGACTCCTTGCGCGCGGCGTGCCGCAGAAGCCATTCAATATAAAGACGCCGCCACCGGCCGCCACGAACCCTGCGCAGGTGGACGACCTCAGAGAGCTCTCAGCACTCGTCTACGGCCGCGACCGTACACAGGTGGAAAACCTTATCAGAAGCAGGTACATGTCATAATCACAGCTATATATGGCAGGCGAGGGTCCAGGAAACGGTAATGGCAGCAAGCTCGCGGAGCAGCTTGCGAAACTCGTCGAGCAGAAAGGCCTTCAAGGGATGGCAGTCGCTGATGCTGGTGAGGAACAGGTGCCTGCTCAAGTTGCCACCCCCGCTGTTGTTGAACAGCATGAAGTGCCCGTTTCCAGCTACGATGAGGCAGCGGTCTCGAAAGCGCACAAGCGATTCACCGCGCTCATAAGGGGGCTTGAGAAACACCCCGAGATACAGGTACGTCCTGATGCGCTTGCGAGCCTGAAGACGGCATTCGATGCTATGGGTAAGGCAAAAGGCAGGCTGAAGGCTATGGATGACGCGAATGAAGTGAATCACGAACGCCGTAAGAAACAGTTGGATATCATCCAGGCATCGTTTTCCGTGATATTCGGAGAAATCGGAAACGAAGTATCCGAAGGGCTGCGCCCGGTCGATGGGACTGCGACAGGAAGGAACGAGGCCACTTCGCGCGACGAAGTGGATACGCGCTACTATCCGCTCGCAGATGAGATTTTCGCAAAGGGGTATAACCCGAATGAGCTCGAATCGTGGCGAAACATCGCTAAGCGAGTCAAAAGGCCGATTCCAGGAAAGCCTTACAACCCGGGGATATCGCTTACTGATCGCGAGATACGCGCGGTTCGCGCCGAACTTGCCAAACTCGAGCAGAAGGACCCGATAGTGCTTCCGACTAAAGCTGCGTCAGAACCAGCACCGCAAGTGCCGCGCGAGCGGGCACGAAAGCCAAAGCGATCGGAAAAGGATCGCGAGTCACGCGCGATTCGCGATGAACCAAGCATATACGACTCACCTGGCCCGATGCGCCGTACCGACATGGACCGCATTGATCCTGCGGTCGTATCAGGGGTAGTTGGAACGTTTGACACGAATGCTCCTGATACGGTTACGGAGCCTTCTGGAGCGGATGCCGCCTCTGAACTCGACGTCGAGCCTGCTATTCACGACAGCACGCCGAGGCTCCCTGCGGATAAGTTCAAGGATGCGACCCCGAAGAGCGTACGCGAGAGTCTGCGCCGTTCGATACTGAGTATCAAAGAGCTGCCGCCTACGGAAATGCCAGCCGGGGCTATCGATACCTTGCCGCCTGACCTCGGGTTGAGAACCACTACTCCCGCAAGAGCGGAAGCGCTGAGGTCCGTAGTCACCCCGCCCGGATCGATAGACACGCTTCCTCCGGTCATCGATACTGCGCCGCAAGCATCTGCAGCCCCAGAGCCTGTGCTGGTTGCGGAGGTAGATCCGGACGCCGCTGATGCGGCACTTGCGCACGCCGTGTTCCCGAGTGCGTCAACGGAAGGTGTAGCAAATCTTCCCGCAGTGGTGAATTCGGAAGCTACGCCTACATGGCAGCCGCTCTCGGAGCAAGGTCTCACGCAAGAAGAACTTGTGCATCGGCGTGCTGAGCGCCGTGTGCAGATTGGCGTCGAGGCTGGCCTTACACAGGAGCTTGGCGACATGTACAACGCACGCGAAGCGTACCTCACTGCGTACCGGGCATTTTATGCGAATAACAACCTGGCTGCGCGCGCTGCAGTACAGGCAACGAATTCCACCGAGTGGCAGAACTTGAAGCGACTTGAGGCTGCCTCGGCGACAGCAAGCCTTGCATACCAGCAAGCACTCGAGCGTTCCGCGACGGAACGGCTAACGGCTAACGCGCCTGAGCGCGAGGCGCTGCTACGTGCAAAGGGAGAGGCCAGGTACCTACTTCTTGTCGGCGTCGGCTGGAATGCGCCGCGGTACGAAGACGGCCGGCTGATGTCTAAAGAGGACTACGTGAACCAGTACATGACGCAGTACCAGGGCCGCGTACTCGATCGCTACATGTCTACTATTGCGTGGCGCGAAGTCACAGCCGGGAACGAGAACGCACGCATCGAGACTCGTGCGGAGGCGCTAGGAGCAAAACAACGCAACGTCTTCGATAGGATGCGCTCGTTGGTCCAGGCAACGAACCAGGGACTCGAACGGACGCTTACTCCGACGGGCGCTCGCGCATTCCGTATCGTCGCAGCTGCGGGCGTCGGTACCGTGCTTGGCGGGTGGGCAGCAGGTGCGATGCGTGGTGCCTCGGTTATCGCAGGTATGCTCACTGGCTCCACCGCGGGTGCGGCAGCAGGCTCCTTGTTCCAGCGTCTCGTGGGTGCGCGCCGGGCAGCTGCCGTTGATACTGTGCGACACTCGCGTATCACAAGTGCCGCAGACTTAACAGCGGCAGCTGCTGCGTTCCGCAAGGGTGACGCTGCGCAAATAGCAGCTACGCGAAGGCGTTGGGAGATGGGCGTCGCGCTCGGCGTCGCCTTCCTTACGGCACGTTCTATGCCGGGACTAGAGCCCGTCGTTACTAGCTCCCTTAGCGATTTGAGGCGCATCGGCGGAGAGATTATGGGAACAGGCGAGAGCGCCGGCGCGACAGCGGCCGTACCCACTGGTGGCGAGTCAGCGTCGCCTTCGTCAGCGGTCACGGGAGGCGCTGGCGGCAGTGAAGGCCAGTCTGCGCCTGTCGCCGGGGGTGAGAGCGGTACGGGAAGCGGAGCACCAAGAGCAGGCGGTGAAGGCTCCGGGGGCGCAGCTCCGCTCGACTCATCCGTGCCGCCACCTGCGAACAATCCAGGCCCTGCGGGGAGTCCCTTCGGACGCATTCCGGTACCGACGGATTCCGTTCCGCAGGCGGACGCTATCGGGGGATTCGCTCGTGAGTCGGCGATAATCTCGGGCGGTAACGGAGGTGACGCCGTGTCGAGTGAAGGACTCGACGATATGCGCGCAGTTGCGGCCGAAGTGCGCGGCACCTCGACAGAATACGTGGCACGTTCAGGTGACGGCGGCATTAAGCTCGTCGAAGGTCTCCAGCAGCAGCTTGCGCGCGAGGGCATCACTGAGACGACACCAGGCATTTCAGCTATGACGCGTGAGATAGCATCGGCTGATACGAATGCGGAAGCCGAGGCAGTCGCGAAGAAATACGGACTCTACAAGCCAGGGGTCACCGATGAGAGTGCAGCAATCGGTAAGGAAGCTCGAATCAGGATAGACGGAGAGAAGCTCGTGCTTACGGACGCAAAAGGCGAGGCAGTTTTCATAGACGAGAAGAATCCATATAGCGGAAAGATGTTTGATAGCAATCCACCACCTCCTGTTCGTGAGATTCCACCGGAAACAAGGGCTTCCGGTGAACGCGTAGCTCCAAGTGAGGCGCCACCACCTGCTCAAAGAGAAGTAGTCTCGAGCGCAGGACAAGAGCAGATAGTTCCAAGAGAGGAGCCTCCTCGAGTAGCTGGTCAAACGAAGTCCTATTGGGACATGACAGAAGTCGAGAAGACGCAGCACCTGAACCGACTCTCGATAGCGGACGCGCGACAGGCACGTCTCGATTGGGAGGACTACGCACGTAAGTATGACGCGTATCTCGAAGAGGTGGCACGCGAGAGGGGAGTTCCTGCAGCCGCGGTTGTGGGAAGTGCTCCCGTCGCGTCCCCCGCTGCCATCGAACGCGATCTTCAACCGGTACGTGTAGACGCCTCACCAACGCCTGCGTCAGAACCTGCGCCTTCGGCGGCAAAACCCGCACCAGAGCCAGTTCGTCCTGTACCGTCTCCGGAAGGACCACCGCGCGATACCATTTCTACCGACGAAGCGATCCGTCAATTCGGCGATCCGCAGGCAGCGGCGTCACGAGGAGCAACGCCGACGCCAGCAGCGAGCGAGTCGATAACCACGGACGAGGCTATTAACCAGCTTCGTGCGCAGAAGAAGTAATAGTTTCGCATTGTAACAACCTGAAGTATGGATACTCACACAAACGGAGCACTCGATATCGGCTCGCTTCCACCCGATGAGCAGGAGGAGGTTCTCCTTACTGCCGGAGACCTTATCATGAAGGAATCCCTAGTGCGGCTCGCGGAGCAGATGGATGATGCGACCGCAACCGAATTCGATGCGCTCCTCACTAAGGGCGCGAGCGAAGAAGAGATAGCAGCCTTCATACAGACTCGTGTGCCTGGTGCGGACGTTGCTATGAAGGGCTCCGTTGACGATGTGCAGGGTGCTATACTCGGGGACAAGCCTTAATACACATAGCGTATGAATGTCACTGGTACCGGAGTAGCTGTCGCCCTCGCGGTCGTCTTTGCTCTCGGATTCCTGTTCTTCGGCCCCGCCATACTTACTCCGTCAGCAGTCATTTCTCCCCCTGTCACTATGAATTCAGAAGAAAACCTAGCAGCTTACGCAGATGTGCTGCCGACCGAGCTCACCGTAACCGATCTGAGTGTCGGGGAAGGCGCTGAGGCTGCGAGCGGCGACCTTATCTCCGTGAATTACATAGGAGCGTTCCCGGATAACACGATATTCGATGCGTCCGCAAGCCACGGCGGCCCCTTCACGTTCCGTCTTGGCGTGGATTCAGTCATCCAAGGATGGCAGAAGGGACTCGTCGGGATGAAGGAGGGAGGTACGCGTATCCTTATCATTCCACCCCATGAGGGATACGGACCTGACGGATACGGCTCCATTCCGCCAAACGCGACGCTCATCTTCAAGGTCGAACTCGTAAAAGTTGAAAAAGCTCAGTAGCTTTCGAACATAGTATAAAAAGTAAGCGCCGGAGATTTCTCTCCGGCGCTTGTAGTTTCCCACGAAGGGATGGTTGTCTCGGTTCAGTCCCGGATGGGATCCTGATACCGCTGTTCGACCTGGACTAGGCGGCCGTTCGCTTCGACGTAGCCGACGAAGGACGGGCACCATTCTCCCATCGCGTCGAGCCAGATGTCGTTCTGGGCGAACCAGAACCGCGACATGGCGAGCCACATGCTGTTCTGCATGTCGTACCCATCCAACATCGTGTTGTACATCATCTGGTTGGAGAGCGACGGAATCACACTGCCCAAGAGGTAGGTGGCGCCATAGTCGGCACCAAACGCACTCCAGGCCTGGATTCCGCCGGCAACCACCGAGCCGATGGTCACGATGTTGCTCGTGTCGCGCTGGGACTTGGCCTTCAGCTGGAAGGCCTCGATGTGATCCGCCTGACGGCGGAGCTCAGCGAGCCACAGGCGCTGCAACTCGATGCGGCCACAGGCGCGCACCACCTGCGGGATGTGATACCGCAGGTCGCGTTCGCCGAACTGTTCTATCGCGTAGCGGGTCGACAGGAAGGTCTGACGACCCAAGTCGTCAGTCTTTTCGGTCAGAGGCGCGATGTTCGGGGGCAGATTGCCCTCGTAGTACATGCCACGACCATCGAGGTTCGCATGGATCGACGCGTTCTGGACGCGCGCTTCGAAGTCAGCCGTCCGTTCCAGTGGTGCGATTCCCTGACGGGAAGCGCATGCGCTGAGCGGAACGACGATCGCCATGGCGAGTGCCACGGCACGGAAGATACGCATGTCAGTGCCCTCCTCGGGCGTTTCAGTTGATTGGTTTCAGTTTCGGAAGGGAATTGGCTCAGATGAGCCTCCTCCGGCACTCCTGCAGTCAAATATACATGATTATAGTAGCTTGTCAAGCTCATGATCGTCGCTGGAAAAGTAAAAGGCGCCGAGGGGTTTCCTCGGCGCCTTGTTTGCGCGGCTGTCGTCGCTTATTCGTCGACGATGGCGCCGTGCTTGTCGATCCACATGGTGAAGAGCGAGCACCAGGCGGCCATCTCGCCGAGCTGCGTGTGCTGCCTGTCGCCGAACCAGAACCGGTTCAGCTAATGCCAATGCGCGTTCTGTGCGCATTCCTGCTTCATCGCGGCGACGCGGATGCGGACGGCGTTCTCGCCGAACGTGGCGCTCGCGGCATCGGTTCGGACGAAGAGCAGGCGGCCGAGGTCATCGGTCTGCACGGTCGCCGGCAGGATGTTCGGCGGCAACGGGCCTTCATAGGTCGGAGCCGCCGAAGAACAGCCGATCAGCATGAGCGCACAGGCGGCGCTTAACAACAGTTTGCGGGCCATAAGGCCTCCTTCAGGCTTGGGTTGCCGGGCACTTGTGCCCGTGGTCTTAGAACGTAAAACCGTGAGTGATAATGAACTTATTACTGAATATGTCAAGTCTTCATGGCAGTCGCGGCTTGCCGTTTACGCCCGTCGCCCGTAGGCTTTTTAGATGTCAGCCATCTTGTTTTCCATAGGTTCGCGTTCACCGCGCTCGAAGGCGCGTGCAGGAACGCTCACGACGCCGCATGGTGTCATCGAGACGCCCGCCTTCGTACCGGTAGGAACCAAGGCGAACGTGAAAGGCATCCTGCCGGAAACGCTAACGGCCATAGGAGCTCAGGTCGTTCTTGCTAATACCTACCACCTGTATCTCACGCCCGGCGAGGCTGTCGTAGAGCAGGCGGGAGGACTCGGGCAGTTCATGAACTGGAGCGGCCCTACGATGACGGACTCAGGCGGGTTTCAGGTGTTCTCTTTAGGTGTAGCGTTTGGAAAGACCATATCGAAGTTCGTGAAAGGCGAGGAGCCTGCCGAAGACGGGGTGGCGGTGTACGACGAGGGCGTCGCTTCGCAACACGGCCAGCTTGCGGTCATCGATGAGGAAGGCGTTACCTTCACCTCGCACTACGACGGTACCTTGCATCGCTTCACGCCGGAACGCTCGGTAGAGATTCAGCAACGACTTGGCGCAGACATGTTCTTCGCGTTCGATGAGTTCAAATCACCGACCGCGCCCTACGAGGAGCAAAAGGACTCGATGAATAGGACGCACCGCTGGGCGGAGCGCTCCCTTAAGGCGCATCGGCAGAATATCGCCGCGCGCGAGCGCCAGGCGATATTCGGCATCGTGCAGGGCGGGCGTCACGAAGACCTGCGGAAGGAATCCGCTAGAGAAATTGCCTCACTCGGATTCGACGGTATCGGCATCGGCGGCTCCTTCAGCAAGGAGGACATGCGAGGAGCGCTTCAAGCCGCGGTAAACGAATTGCCCGAAGAGCTACCCAAGCACTTCCTCGGGATAGGCGAGCCCGGCGATATCCTGGAGGGTATCGCTAACGGGATGGACCTCTTCGACTGTGTGGCGGCTACCCGCATCGGCCGCCATGGCTCCATCTATACGAAGCGCGGGATACTTCACCTCCGGAATGGTTCCTTTAAGAACGACTTCTCGCCGCTTGACCCGGAGACGGTGATTCCGGGCACGGAAGGCTTCACACGCGCATACGTCTCGCACCTGACGCGAAGCGGGGAGCTACTCGGCTCCATGCTGTGCTCGATGCATAACGTCGGATTCATCCTTCAGCTCGTGGATGAAGCGCGACGTGCGATACAGGATGGTCGCTTCGAAGCATTTCGTGAGGAGTTTGTACGCAACTACTACAGCAATTGACATATGCCTTGATTAGTGGTATACAGTACTCAGTCAGCTAAGGAGGTACAGATGGTTGCGAACGATAATTTTGCGTACGGCAAATGGAAGCGTCGCGTGTGGTGGGTAGCCGGCATCCTTGCAGCGATCGGAGCGATCGTCTACGCGATGTCGACGTGAGCCCGCCGATCAGGCGAAGGGCGGCAGTCATTTTGACTGCCGCTTTTTCTACATCCGCGGGCTGGCGCGTAAAGTGCTAGAATGTCCTGTCATGGCGAATTTCAAGCTCCATACGCCCTTTCCGCCGGCTGGCGATCAGCCTGCGGCTATCAGCGCGCTCACCAAGGGGCTTAAGAACGGTCTCGAACACCAGACCTTGCTCGGCGTAACCGGCTCCGGAAAGACGTTCACCTGCGCAAACGTCATCGCGAATTATGATAAGCCGACACTCGTCCTCGCGCACAACAAGACGCTTGCCGCGCAGCTCGCGCAGGAGTACCGCGAATTCTTCCCGGATAACGCGGTGCACTTCTTCGTTTCGTACTATGACTACTACCAGCCGGAGGCATACATCGCGCACTCTGATACCTACATAGAGAAGGAGGCGCAGATAAACGCCGAGATAGATCGCCTAAGGCATGCTGCGACGCAGGCGCTTTTGACACGCAAGGATGTCATCATTGTGGCGTCCGTTTCAGCTATATACGGCCTCGGCTCGCCGGAAGAGTACGAGAAGGTGCATGTGAAGCTCGAGAAGGGAAAGGAGATAGAGGGCGGCCGGGCGGGACTTATCCGCAAGCTCATACGCATCTATTTCGAGCGCACGAACGCGGACCTTGAGCCTGGAAAGATCCGCGCCGTAGGGAACGCGGTGGAGTTCATGCCGGTCAACGAACGCTCTATATACCGGGTACGCTTCGACGGGGATGTCGTCGCGGAGATCGAATGCCTCGACCCGGTATCCCGCGCGAAGTCGACTTCCGTGGACTCTGCGTTCATATTCCCGGCCAAGCACTTCGTATCAGACGAGGAGGACAGAAACCGGGCAATCGAGGACATTAAGCTCGAGCTCGACGAGCACTTGGCGAAGCTGAAGCGCGAGGGCAAGGACCTCGAGGCGGAGCGCATGAAGCGCCGCACGCTTCATGATCTCGCTCTCATAAAGGAGATCGGCTATACGACGGGCATCGAAAACTACTCGCGTCACTTCGACGGCAGAAAGCCGGGAGAGCCGCCGCATACGCTGCTCTCCTACTTTCCACACAAGAAGGACGGTTCCGCGGATTTCCTCACGGTGATAGACGAGTCCCACGTAACCGTCTCGCAGATAGGCGGCATGTTCGCGGGTGACCGAAGTCGCAAAGATAACCTCGTTGAATACGGTTTCCGGCTGCCTTCGGCACGCGACAATCGTCCTTTGATGTTCGAGGAATTCGAAAAGCGCATCGGACAAGTCATCTACACGTCTGCAACGCCAGGAAATTATGAACGTGAGCACTCGGTGGCACCTAGCGGCCAGGTTGTGGAGCAGATCATCCGTCCGACGGGCCTTATCGACCCGGAATTGGTCATACGGCCGGTCACCGAGGAAAAGGATTTCCCGGGGCAGGTGAAGGACTTTATCGCAGAGTCCGAGATTGTCATCAAGCGCGGCGGGCGTGCGCTTGCGACGACCCTCACCAAGCAGATGGCAGAGGACCTTGCGACGTTCCTGCGCGAGAAGGGAATCAAAGCCGAGTATCTTCACTCGGACATAAAGACCATCGACCGTATCGAGATACTCACGGCGTTCCGTAAGGGAACGTTCGACATACTGGTCGGCGTCAATCTCCTTCGAGAGGGGCTCGACCTGCCGGAAGTAGAGCTCGTTGGCATTCTCGACGCCGATAAGGAGGGATTCCTGCGCTCCGAGACCTCCCTCATCCAGACCATCGGACGCGCAGCGCGTAACGTTCTGGGGCGTGTGATTTTGTATGCGGATCAGATGACAGGGTCGCTTGAGAAGGCGATAGGGGAAACCAACCGACGTCGCGCGATTCAGGTTGCCTATAACGAGAAGCACGGCATAACGCCGCTTTCCATAAAAAAAGAGATTCGTGATATCGCTGAGTCGATACGCACCGAGCATCAGAAGACAGTAGATTCGCTCCTCTCACTCGACGCAATCATGTATCGGGACGACCCAGAGGCGTTCGTGAAGGACAAGCGACAGCAGATGGCAGAGGCGGTGGAGTCCCTGGACTTCGAGACCGCAGCCCTCATCCGGGACGAGCTCTACGTGCTTGAAGGAAACGGCCCGGTTAAGAAAGCACGACCGAGAAATCGTCGTGGGCGGTAGCTATTGACAGATATGTGTTTAGGTGCTATTATGCACATCAGCAATCACGCTAGCGGGTAGGAGATCCCAATGCGGCAGTTCGTTTCCATGTCACTCGTTCTCGGCACTCTCTGCCTTTGTCTCGGGCTCGTTGCCTGCGGCGGGGCCCCTGGCGAACGCACCGTTCGCCGCGAATACGACGCACTCATCGACTCTGTGAAGAACGAGGTCGGCTGGGCGGTCACGAAAGAGTCGCCGCGTCTGGAGAATCACGGAAAGGCGTCGATCGTCGCCGACAACGGCAACGGGCGCTGGATCGTGAAGACCGACGAGACGATCGCGATCGAGTTCTGGGACAATACGTTCTCAGAGCCGTACGATCAGCTCGAGATTCGCGAGGACGGCACCTGCGGCGATACACCCCAGGTTTGCATGTTCTTCAAAACCGAAGAGCTCGAGCGCGTCTATCGCACGCTCGACGACATGCTCATACATCGGTCCTGAGGTCCAGTGCCGAACTTCCAACCTCCCCTGCATATCTGGGGAGGTTTCGTTTATATATTGCTATCATTCAGGTAATGCCTCTGGCGCTCTTGTTCTTCGTGTCTTATGTCATCCTAGCCGCCGTAGCTGCTGGCTCGGTCTGGTACTCGGTCATGGTGCAGGGCCATCCGCTATACGAGGCCGGTTCTACCGCTGTTGCCGCGGTCATCGTCCTTGCGCCGCTTTTCATATACTTATGGCTCACGATTGCGAAGCCGATGCGCGCTCTGAGAAGGGCGATGGCTGCATTCGCACAGGACGGCACGCGACTCCCGTTCACGGTCCCGTCCTCCGCGCCGACAGATGTACGCTCATTGGCGCAATCGCTCTCAGCCTTGATCGAGGGCGTCGAGAAGCTGCACAAGCGAGATGCGGAAGTGTCCCGCGTGAAGTCCGATTTCATCTCGACAGCCGCCCATCAGCTCCGGACCCCTTTGACCGGCATCCGCTGGGCGCTTGAAGCCCTAGAGAAGGACAACATCACGGAGGAACAGCGCTCCCTGGTAAAGAGCGCGACGGATAAGAGTCATGAGCTCGTCGCTATCGTCGGGACCCTGCTCGACATCTCTTCCATCGAATCAGGGAAGTACAAGTACAAGTTCGAGCTGGTGAATATCGATGCGCTTGCGGCCGAGGTCATCGCGGATCTGAAGCCACTCGCTGAGATGCGGAGCGTGTCATTGTCCCTGATGCACGCGACCGTCGCTGTGCCGAGCGTGAACGCGGACCGAGAGCGTATGAAGTGGGTCGTAACGAACCTCATCGAGAACGCAATACGGTACACGCCCTCCGGCGGAAGCGTTACCGCGGCGATGGACGTAGCTCCCGGCCGGGTGTACCTCATGGTGCGCGACACCGGCATAGGCATCGCGCCAGAGGACAAGGGGAACATCTTCGAACGCTTCTATCGCGCGCAGAACGCGGTGGCCAAAGAGAATCAGGGCAACGGACTCGGTCTCTATATCGCCCGCACCATCGCGACCGACCACGGCGGAGACCTGAATTTCACCCAGAACAAGGAGGGGCCAGGAACGACTTTCACCCTCTCCTTGCCGGCCGCATAGCCGTGCTATCCTAGCCTCCATGACCGACACCAAATTCCTCCTCGTCGTCGAGGACGACCCCATCCTTAAGAACCTCCTAGGGCATACGTTTGCGGGGAAGTACCAGACCCTGTACGCATCCGACGGTAACGAGGCTATGTCGCTCTTCGAGCAATACCGGCCTGCTATGGTCCTTCTCGACCTCATGCTCCCAGCGATGGACGGATTCGCCGTTCTCGAGACTATCCGCAAGCGACCGGATGAGGCAGGGAAGACGCCTATCATCGTCGTTTCGAATCTCGGACAGGAGAAAGATAAAGAGCGCGCGAAACAGCTTGGTGCTACCGAGTACCTGGTGAAGGCGGAGAATTCCGTGGAGGAGATAGTCGCACGGATGGAGAAGGTGCTCGGTTCTGCGTAACGGTACTGCAGCAGGTGCATATACGGAGTACACGTCAGCTCCTCCAGCGAGGAGCTGCGACTCTCTCGGCCTAGCAAATCCGCTCGCAGCTGCCCTACAGCTCGCGGATTGCCATGCTGCTGCGGCCTGCGACGCCTCCTCCTGTGCACCTGCTTCCGTCACCTTCTATGTCAATCCTCGCTAGGAAAGGGTCGATTTGATAGTATGTCTGGTGACCCTGTGCCTCCATGCGCGGGCGCAAATCTATGGCAAGCAAGGCAAAAAAGGACGAGCATCACGCACGGGGAGCTGATTGGCTCACCGTTAAGGGTGCGCGTACCCATAACCTCAAGAACATATCGGTAAAGATGCCTCGTGGCGCGATGAGCGTCATCACAGGACTCTCCGGCTCCGGAAAGTCTTCTCTCGCTTTCGATACGATATTCGCCGAAGGGCAGCGTCGCTACGTCGAGTCGCTCTCCGCGTACGCGCGCCAATTCCTCAATCAGATGGGGAAGCCGGATGTTGACGAGATTACCGGCCTCTCGCCCGCTATTTCCATAGATCAGAAGAGTCGCTCGAATAACCCGCGCTCGACGGTGGCGACCATCACCGAGATTTACGACTACCTGCGCGTCCTTTATGCGCGCGCGGGGCAGCCCTACTGCGTGAATCACGACGTACCCATCGTGAAGCTTTCAAAAGAGGAGATGGTGAAGATCGTCATGATGCGCCTTTCCGCCAGAGGCGAAGCTGGAGGCAAGGAGAAGGTGATGGGAGTTGCGGTCGATGCGCGGCAGGTAGCCGTTATGGCGCCGGTCGTTGTTGGTCGCAAGGGAGAGTACTACCAGCTTCTCTACGACCTCTTGGGTAAGGGTTACGAAAAAGTCGTAGTCGACGGAAAGACGCAGTCCTTGCGCGAGAAGATCGTGCTCGATCGGAACAAGCGGCATGACATCGACGCTCTGGTCGATACTATTTACCTTTCGGAATTCGAGAAGAACCCGAGCGCCGCGCGTGAGCGCCTGTCGGAAGCGCTTGAACTCGCGCTTAAGGAAGCGGACGGTCTGGTAAAGATTCGCCACGCAGACGGTACGACCGAGACCCTATCCTCGAAATTCATCTGTCCAGAGGACGGTGCCTCGTTCCCTGAAGTCGAGCCTCGTCTGTTCTCGTTCAATAGTCCGTATGGTGCATGTCCCATATGTAACGGACTCGGTACCGAGTCTCTTTTCTCAGATGAGGTTTGCTCTACGTGCGAGGGAGCGCGCCTGCGTCCCGAAGCGCTCCGTGTCTTCCTGAAGGGTAAGGTCAAAAAGGGTGAAAACCCGCTTGGAAAGAACATTGTCGACTTCACGTCGATGTCGATACGCGACGCGAAGGAATTCGTCGACTCCTTGGAGTTCTCGGAACTGAAGACAGAGATCGCCGCGCCTATCGTCCGCGAAATAGACGGACGCCTGAAGTTCATGCTTGATGTCGGCCTTGATTACCTCTCGCTCTCGCGCACCGCGGCGACGTTATCTGGTGGCGAGGCGCAGCGTATCCGTTTGGCGTCACAGCTTGGCACCGGTCTTGTGGGCGCACTCTATGTGCTTGATGAGCCCACTATAGGTCTTCATCAGCGCGATAACGACCGACTCATAAAGACCTTGGTATCTCTTAAGGAGCTCGGGAACACCATCATCGTCGTTGAGCACGACGAGGACACTATTTACGCATCTGATTACCTCATCGATATCGGACCAGGAGCCGGAACCCATGGCGGGCAGGTAGTGGTCTCCGGCTGGCTTGAAGATCTCTTAACCGCAAAGACGAACGAAAGCGGGTCATCAACGCTTGCGTATCTTCGAGAGGAGAACGAGATTCCGGTTCCGGAGGAACGTCGCACAAGCGAGAAGGGAGCCATTAAGATCCGCGGCGCGACTCTGCATAACCTCGTGAATCAGAATGTTGATATTCCGCTTGGAAAGCTCGTGGGTATCACCGGCGTATCGGGCTCCGGGAAGTCTACGTTTCTGTATGACGTGCTTCATAAGAACGTCGCTGCAAAGTACTCAAGGCGTCAGTCTGAGGCGGTGCACGCGGCAAGCATTACCGGCACGGAGTACCTTTCCCGTGTCGTTCTCATTGACCAGTCCGCGATAGGCCGTACGCCACGCTCTAACCCCGCGACCTATACGGGCGCGTTTACGCACATACGCGATCTGTTCTCGGCGACGCCCGAGGCACGCGCACGCGGATGGAAGCCAGGCCGGTTCTCGTTCAACGTTCCGGGTGGCCGCTGCGAGGCATGCCAGGGCAACGGCATGGTAGCGGTGGAGATGCACTTCCTGCCGACCGTCTATGTCGTGTGTGACGTATGCGAGGGAAAGCGATTCATGAAAGAGACCCTAGACGTCACCTTCCGCGGTAAGAACATCCACGAAGTGCTCGGGCTCACCATCGAGGACGCGGTGGCGTTCTTCAAGGATATTCCGGCAATCGAGGATCGTCTCGCGACCTTGGTATCTACGGGACTCGGATACCTCACGCTGGGGCAGTCCGCGACAACGCTGTCCGGAGGCGAGGCGCAGCGCGTGAAGATTGCCACGGAGTTCTATCGTCCTATCACGATGAAGACGCTTTACTTGCTTGATGAGCCAACGGTGGGGCTTCATTACGATGACGTACGCCGCCTCGTCGAGATCCTCCAGGAATTGGTACGACGCGGAAACACCGTAGTCGTCATCGAGCATAACCTCGACGTCATCAAGTGCGCTGACTACCTCATCGACTTCGGTCCTGAGGGTGGCGCCGGTGGCGGGAAGGTCGTCGCTAGAGGAACGCCGGAGGAAGTTTCCAATACTGAAGGCTCTCATACCGGCTACTACCTCAAGAAGGTCCTTGCTCGCAAAATAAAGCGGCCCAAGTAATCGGACAGACTAAGGTGCGAAGTAGAAAACGACTGTTGGTGTTGCGCAAGGCGCTCGGAAGCTGCTAGTCTTAAATCTTCAGAAGCTCTCCATACGAAAAGGACCTGTGCGATGAAGGGAACTCGAACGCTAGAAGAACTCCTCGAGCGACACAAGATGCCGAAGCGTCCGCGCTGGGATGCGGAGCGGCCGCTGTACTACGTGCAACCGACTCCTCCCAAGGATTGCGGGCCGTGGAAGATGAACCGATGGTTCCCCACGGTGAATTCGATATGCGAGCCGTTGCTCGGGCACAGCGTGCGCGACCGAGCGACAGGGAAGATCGACGGAGTACGCTACCCGCCCATGGCCGCGAAGTACCGGATGTATCGCGAGGCGCTCGAGCTTGTAGCCGTAACCGGCAACCGTTCGGAACTCCTTACGATAGCCGTCTATCGCCGGAACGTGAGCCTCGGGAATCTCGAGCTCGACAAGCTCCTGGTGGCGCTCGGCGACCGGTTTGCGGATACGCCCTGGGAACTCATACAGGTGCGTATGCCGCACGGCACGTGGGTGGAGGCCCAGTGCATGCTGCGCGCGAACGAAGCGCGAGCCGTACTCATCGCTGCCCAATAGACCGCGAACCCGACCTAGGTTGGGTTCGCTTCTTTCCAATGACCGATTGAGCGCGTACGATTTACCCATGATTCGCGACGACCTCAAGAAATTCGACCTTCCGGATGTCCCTGGGGTCTATCTCTTTTCCGCGGGGAAGGGGTCAGCGAAGCGCATTCTCTACGTAGGAAAGGCGACGTCCTTGCGGGATCGCGTGCGTTCCTATTTCGATGACGACCTTATTGCGACCCGGGGCCCGCGGCTTGTCGATATGGTGACGAAGGCGGACCGGGTGTCGTTTGAAACGACGCCCACCGTGCTTGAGGCGCTGGTGCGCGAGGCTGCACTCATACGCGAGTATCTGCCGCCGGCCAATAGCGAGGGCAAGGATGATAAGTCGTTCCTGTACGCGGTGGTAACCGATGAGGATGTGCCTCGTGTGCTCCCAGTGCGCGCTACCGCTATTGATATGGCTGCGAAGACGATATCCGAGCCGCAGGAAGTGGGCGTACGGAGCATTCACGGACCGTTTACCTCCGGGTACCAGCTTCGAACCGGCCTTGGCCTCATACGGAAGATATTTCCGTTTTTTGATACGGCGCAGCCAATCATCCTGGTCGATGGACGGACGACGCTCGCGACCACCAATAAGCATCAGAAGGCGAAAGTAGAATTTAACAGGCAGATAGGTCAGTACCCGCGCGAGTTCGATCGGAAGTCCTACATGCGCTCGATACGGAACATCGAGCTATTTCTCTCCGGCGAGACGAAGGCGCTCCGGCGCAAGCTCGAAAAGTATATGAAGGAAGCGGCGGACGAGGAGCGCTTCGAGGATGCAGGCGAGGCGCGCCGGCAGCTATTCTCGCTCGACCACATACAGGATGTGTCGCTCATCAAGGCGGAGCGCACGGAAGACAAGGCGTCTCCGCGTATAGAGGCATACGACACCGCGCATATCTCTGGTACGAATGCGATAGGCGTTATGACGGTTCTCGACTCAGGGCTCCCGGTAAAGCGGGACTATCGCACTTTCCGCATACGCGGGAAAGGCGGGAAGTCCCTAAACGATGACATCGCCTCCATGCGCGAGATCCTCGCGCGCCGCTTCAATCACCCGGAATGGCCGTACCCGCGCGCTATCGTGGTGGATGGCGGAAAGACGCATAGGAAGCAGGCAGAGTCGCTTCTCGCGGAGCTCGGCATAGGTATCCCGGTACTCGCAGTCGTAAAGGACGAGCGCCACCGCCCGCGCGAGGTGCTCGGGATGAAGCCGGGATTTGCCGAGCAGGGCATTACTCCGGCGGATGCGGTGCTCGCAAATAGTGAAGCACATCGCTTCTCCCTGCGGCGCCATCGCGAAGCGCGCTCAAGAAGCCTGCGCAAGTAAAAGAGTATTCCCGTTTGCGTATGAGTTGCCTCGGGTGCTAGCTGCCCTGGTTGGTCGTGCGTTGCCCGGCAGCGCGTATCAAGCAGCCCGCTTCAGAACTTCTCTTTCCTCCTTACTTTCACTTGCTCCATCCCGGTGCCTATAGGCACCGGGATGGAGCAATGCATAAATAGGGCATATATGTGCGAGTCATACATACACGAGCGGTACATATGATGCGGTGGGAGTTGAAATGGTGTGCTGAAACTTGAGTGCAGGAGCTGCGTTATACTTTGCATATGCAAGGCACGGTAGTAGGAGTTCTGCGCGGCGGCCCGTCTCGCGAGCATGAGGTATCGCTTAAGTCAGGCGCTGCAATGCTCGCGCATCTGCCCGCTGATCACTACACCGTCCGCGACCTCTATATAGACAAGCGGGGAGTCTGGCATGACCGCGGGAGGGAAGTAGAGCCCATGAATGCGCTACGTTCCATCGATGTCGCCCTCTTGGGACTTCACGGGGAGTACGGAGAAGACGGACAGGTGCAGCGCCTTTTGGAGAATGCCGGGGTGCCCTATGCGGGGTCAGACTCCTTCTCTTCGCATGTAGCGATGCACAAGGCGATGACGAAGCACAGAGCGCGCGAGGCGGGCTTCCAGCTTGCGCGCGACGTGTACATCGAATCGGTAGACGGGGTGGAGGCCGGGGTGCATGACGCGATACGCGCATTTCATCAGCCGGTCGTGGTAAAGCCTGTGGGCTGGGGCTCGTCGGTGGGTGTTTCCATAGTTGCGGGTTATCAGCCTGTGCACGATGTCGTTGTGACCTTGTTTGAGGAGGGGGCTTCAGGTGTCCTTATCGAGGAACGCATCGTTGGTACAGAAGCGACTGTAGGAGTGGTCGAGAATCTTCGTGGAGAGGAGTTGTACCTATTGCCCGCAATCGAAATCGTGCCACCACCACGCGACTTTTTTTCATACGACGCTAAATACTCGGGTTCTTCAAACGAGGTTTGCCCAGGACGCTTCTCTTCGGACGTGTCAGCGGAGTTGCGACGTCTCGCAGGCGAGGCGCACCGCATTCTAGGACTACGTCACTACTCGCGGTCTGACTTCATCGTGGCGCCCTCGGGCATTTACTATCTTGAGACGAATACGCTCCCCGGCCTGACTTCCGAGTCACTCATGCCAAAGGGTCTTGCTGCCGTCGGCGTGTCGTTCCCTGAGTTCCTCCATCACCTCGTCGGGCTCGCAAAGCATGCGGTATGAGCGAGCTCGCTAGGCGCAAGTGCGTTCCGTGCGAGGGGGATTTCCCTGCGCTTACGAAGGCGCAGGCAGGGGATTTCCTCCCGCATGTTCCGGGTTGGGAAATGAACGTAGAAGCCAAGGAGATTTCGCGAGACTATACGTTCCCGGACTTTGCCGAAGCGCTCGCATTCGTCGACAAGGTCGGTGCGCTTGCAGAGGAGGAAGGTCACCACCCCGATATTGTCTTGTCCTGGGGAAAGGTCGGCATCCGCCTTTCCACCCATGCTGTGAAGGGCCTCTCCGAGAACGACTTCATTCTCGCAGCCAAAATCGATCTACTCGACTAGTGGTGAAAAGGGGTTGGCGAGAAAACGGCGATAGGGTAAAGTTCTACCTGTCCCTATATATGGGCCGTTAGCTCAGTTGGTAGAGCACCTCATTTGCAATGAGGGGGTCGCAGGTTCGAATCCTGTACGGTCCACAATCAGCCAGGCGCACTGTGTAAGCAGTGCGCTTGTTGCTGTTGTGAGACCGTACAGGATTCGAAAGCTCGCGCGGTCTACGGTCCCAGCAGGGACTGTCGCGCAAGCGTGGCTAGGCGGAGCGCCGAGTGTCGACGAGGTGCGAGCGCTTAGCCGAATCCACGATTCGAAGGCCGGACGGGTTCGAGAAAAATGCCTGCGACGGCGTCACATTTACTCGTGACCGAATCGTGTACTGCTCTTGACACCCCTCCCGTCCCGCGTCATTATCCCGCCAGCAAACAGGAGGGTTCTTAGATGAAATGGATTTACGTTGGTATAGGCGTCCCCGCATTGATTGCCGTAGTTCGATCGACGCCATCGCCATCCCCGTCGACTGCAACACACCGCACTGACTAAAACCGCCTCGTCTCCTCTTGGAGCGGGGCGGCTTCTACTTTTTCATCAACGTTCTGCACACCCTACTCCGATTCAGTATCATCCTCGCGCTACCATGCGTATATGAAAAACGTTGCCATTCTGTTTGGCGTTTGTATCGCGGCCATCATTATTATCCAAATAGCGCTCTTTAGCTCGCAGGGCGTATCATTTCCATTCCCGAATTGGTTTGGCGAGCCTGCCGCAACGATTGATCAGAGTTCTCTTATGAAAACAGAAGGGAATAAGGTAGTTTCCGGAACTGCCGAGAACGTAGACGAGGTTGACGTGCAGGTCGCGCTTCGGTTCCGTAGCAACGATACCGTGTCAGTGTTCAGTAACGAGGTGCAAGTCGTAGACGGACGCTGGTCACTGACGATTCCTGAAGACAAACTCTCCTGCAACGAGTACGAGGTGAATGTGTTCGTACCAGTAAAGGGAACACCGCATCAGGTTAAGCGCATCGCTGCCGGAGTATTTAACGGAACCTGCACCTACATCCTGAGCCGGTAATCCACAGGGTTGCGAAATTGCTCATTTCGTGCCATAGTTAAATCAGAAAGGAGGGCCTCGCATGCCCCATGATCACGGTAGTCCTCTTTCTGAGGATGATCTGCTCGACAGACGCTACAAAGCAAGCCAGCGCCGCTTCGAGCGCGAGTGCAATAGCCACGAGGCAGGCAGTACGTGGCCGTGGATAGTTTTCGCCTTTGCTCTCGCGATCATGATTCCGGCGCTCATCGCGGACAACTGGACCGAGATACTGTACGGCGCGTCTAGGACATGGCGCGAAATCGAAGGCTCAGTCCAGAACCTCAACTGGCACTAGCTCAGGACGCCGCTCCACTAGGGGCGGCGTTTTTTGTGCATATCGCAACGCTCGGTATACTCGAGTCATGGACATACCGCGCCCCATCTCCCGCCAGCCGATGCCTGATACAGCGCGAAGAGTTTTTACCGGAGAGATTTTCGATATATACCAGTGGGAGCAGGTTCAATTCGATGGCACGACTAGGACTTTCGAGAAGGCGAAGAGAGACGACACCGTAGCGGTTATCGCTACCACGGTAGATAAGAAAATCATGCTCATTGAGGACGAGCAACCGGCGCGTGGCACGGTACTGACCTTCCCGGGCGGCCGCATAGACCCGGGCGAAGATGCGTTTACTGCAGCTAAACGCGAGCTTCTAGAGGAGACGGGATTTGAATCTGCGGATTGGGAGTTATGGAAGGCGTACCAGCCAGTTACAAAGCTCGACTGGGCGATGTATCTGTTTGTTGCGCGCAATTGCAAAGAGGCGAGTGACATCAAGCTCGATGCAGGCGAGCGAATCACGCTGCTTCCGGTCTCCTTAGATGATGCGATACGCATGGTTGATGAAGAGCAGTTCGAAGGAGACATGACTCGCTACGAGTTTGTGCGCGCGGGATTCGATCCAGCGCGTCGCGCTATGCTTGAGGTACTATTCTTTGGAAAGTAACTAACATCACTATGCTTTACGCCATTCTCACGCTCATTGCTGCGCCACTCATTGGTGCTATCGATTTTCTTTGGATTGGCATTATCGCGCGCGGCTTCTACCAGGAGGGCATCGGACATCTGTTTGCCGCGTCGTTCAATATCCCGGCGGCAGTCGCGTTCTATGTCATATATGCAGTTGGACTCGCGATATTCGTCGTAGCGCCTGCTATAGAAGCACGGTCGGTTGTAAATGCGCTTATATTCGGCGCGTTGTTCGGATTCTTTGCGTACGCCGCGTATGACCTCACTAATCTCGCCACCCTTAAAGACTGGCCGCTCTCGGTCACCTTTGCAGATATGGCATGGGGAGCATTCCTTTCATCAATCGTATCTGCGCTAACGTATCTGGTCGCAACGGGAGTCGTCGGATACTAGCTTTCCGAGCGATTGAGTGCGCTGACCTAGTGCGTTACCTTATACAAGCGCGCTCTTAGCTCAGTTGGTTAGAGCGTTCGCCTCACACGCGAAAGGTCATAGGTTCGAATCCTATAGAGCGCACATGAAGATATCGCTTGTAGCTCTCGCTACAGTACTGCTTGGACTTATGGGATTCCTCGTCTACGACGAGGCTTTCCGTGCGGAGGCTGTCGACGTCGTCATAGACGCTATTCCTGCGCTCGCACCGGAGCCTGTCACCATTATTTTTACTGGAGACGTCATGTTCGATAGAGGAGTACGACGGCATGCAGCTGCCTACGGAGACGACTCCTTGTTTGCAGGCATCAAGGAAACTCTTATCGATTCCGATGCCGTGGTGGTGAATCTGGAGACCACACTCACGGACAAGCCGTCAGTGGCCTCCAAAGATAGCAGTCGACTCGAATTTACATCCGACCCGCGCTTCGCTGACTTACTCGCGTCACTCAATGTAGATGTCGCTACGCTTTCGAATAATCACACCGACGACTTTGGTCGAGACGGGCTTCTTGAAACCAAAACTCATCTTGCGCTCGCAAACATCGGATATCACGGTTCACCTCACAACATTGATACCGAGTTTTCGGTCGAAACGAACATCGGACGTATCCGCGCCTGCTTTGTCGGTTATCAGGGATTCATTGCACCTGACCCCTCTCCAGTTGCGAAGGAGATCATGCGTTTGAGTCCTCGATGCGACTACCTAGTCGCCACTATGCATGCGGGCGATGAGTACGTGTACTTAGCAAATGCCGTCCAGACGCGCGCCGCACGCGCCTTCATAGATGCTGGCGCGGATGTTGTTATTGGTACGCATCCGCATGTCGTGCAGCCTTTGGAGATATATCAAGGAAAGCCGATATTCTATTCGCTCGGAAACTTCATGTTTGATCAGGATTTCTCGTGGGAGACCACGCACGCACTACTCGTGCGCGCGTCAGTAGGTGAGGACGAGGTTCGATACGAAGTCATACCGGTGTCCGTGATAAAGGCAGAAGCGGCGCTTGAAAGGGAAGATACAAGCCACGCACGTCTGATTCGTATGCTCATTGGTCCCGGCACACCACCAACAATCTCGGAAGAAATACTGTCCACAGGTTCCTTCACCGTGGAGTCGCGTGCTATCCTCCCCGAATGAAAGCGCCTCGTCCTGCTCCTACTTTTTTCGATAACGCGACGACCTGGGTAGGCTCTCCCGCATCAGTCATCGCGCACACCGCGTTCTTCATCGTGGCGTTCCTTGCAGGCGTCATCGGATTTGCCGAGTGGGATATGGTACTCCTTGTTCTCACGACTCTCGTTTCTCTGGAAGCCATTTATCTCGCAATTTTTATTCAGATGTCGGTCAACAGACAGGCACGAGAGCTTGAGGAAGTTTCCGAGGACATCGACGAAATCCAAGAGGACATCGACGAGATTCAGGAAGACGTCGAAGAGATTAGCGAAGACGTTGAGGAGATCAGCGAAGATGTCGAAGACATTCAGGAGGGTGTCGAGGAAATGGCAGAGGATGATGCGCCGCCGCCTGTCGAAGGTGTGGTAGTAGATGCGACTCCAGGAGTCGACCACGTGCTCGCGGAAGTGAAGAAGATTCTCAAGGAGCTTGAGGACTTGAAGGCGCAGCTACCTACGAAGCCAGAGCCCGCGTCTGAAATGCCAGAATCAGTCTCGCTTGGCCGGAAGATTGCGAACTCTCTAAAGTCAAAGAAGCCAAAGCCCAAAGCTGCAAAGAAGATAGCGTAGCCGGGTAAGCGAAAAGCCGCCCGAAGGCGGCTTTTCGCTTACCCCTCGAGGGGATTAGGAAAGGTGTGCTGAGACGAGCTTCGTCATCTCGAACATCGTCACCTCGCCCTTGCCCCCGAAGATAGGCTTGAGCTTGTCATCCGCAAGGATGTTGCGCTTGTTCTTCGGATTCTGGAGGTCATGCTTCTTGATGTATACCCAGATCTGCTTCACGACCTCACCGCGAGACATCGGACCCTTACCGATGACCGCCTCGAGCTCTGCGGAGAGGGTCATAGGCTTCAGCAATGCAGGATTGGCAGCTCGAACCATAATCGAATCTTGTTATTACGGGGTAAATAATTACCGTGGCTGGATTATACCACGTAGCCTAAGTGCAAGCAGCTTTCGTCAAGTGCCTGTGTATAGCCTTAATGAAGACTCAACTATCACAAACAGCTTGACGGTATACTGGAAGCAATGCCTGAAAAGCCTGCTAAAGCTCCATCGGTGTCATTCTTTAAGAAGATAGTGGGCGTGCTCTGCATCATTATTGGTCTTCTTGCGCTCATAACACCACTTACGCCCGGCTCGTGGCTTATCTTCGTGGGACTTACCCTTCTTGGTATTACGCTTGAGGTTTCTGAAGATCATCGGTTCGCTGCGTGGGCGAAGCGTGTCGGCATCAAGATAAAGAAGAAGGTGGAGGAAGTGAAGGAAGACATGAGCGAAGTAGGGAAATAGGCTTGCGCCCCTAGACAAATAGCCTATACTGTCGCCCAGTCACTTAGTCAGCGCTTGCGCGCCTTTACGGGGGTTTCTGATGAACACAGACGATGCAGACAGCATGGTGCTCGGCCAGTGCTTCTTCGAGTGCAGGGCGTTGGATACGCTCATGATTGGCAGTGGGAATCGCTCTGCCGATCTGCGCATCGAGATTGATGAGATCATGATCAAGGCCGGCTATACGCTCATCGATTCACACATCATCCGCTACCCAGGCGGTGACGACGAGAGCGGCTACAGTTACGATGCGCAGATTGGGGAGTCGGCCCTCGACATCCACACGTGGCCGGAGCGGAACCTGCTGCAGTTCCTTGCGCACACCTGCGGTGAGGACGCGGCCTGCAGGGTGAAATTCAAGGCTGCCGTCGAGCTGCTTGCGGAGTTCTGTGCGAGCGGCAACCTCTACTTCGCCGGTGAAATGCGTATGCCTCTTTCGCCCCCGCAGTGACAACCTCAGCCACGACCATCCTGGTCGTGGCTGATTCTTTTGTGGATGGGCACGGTTCTGCTAGACTAGACCTCATGGAGGGGGGTATTGCGATACACCTCGCGCCTTCGGCGTTGGGTCATATCGGCGAGTACACGGTCACGAATACCTTGGTGACCGTGATTACGGTATCCCTCCTCCTTCTCGCGTTCGCCTTTGTCGCTGGCCGCTCTCTTCGGATGAAGCCGGGCAAAGGCCAGGCTGTCCTCGAGGCTTTCATCTCGATACCGTACGACTTCGTCCGCGACACGCTCGGGAACGACAAGGTAACGCGACGTCTGTTCCCAATCATCATGACGATATTCGTCCTGGTGCTTGCGGTGAACTGGTTTGCGCTCTTGCCGTTCGTGGGCGCTATCGGGACGGACGTCGAGTCCCACGGTGCACCAGTTGCGCACGAGGTCGCCAGTGAGGATGAAGCGCACACGCCGGAGTACGCAGCAGAGACATCCGCAAGCGAGCATCACTTCGTGCCGTACTTCTATCCTGGCTCCACGGACCTCAACTTCACGCTGATGCTCGCCTTGGTTGCATTCTTCGCTATTGAGATCGCGGGAATCGCGACCCTGGGCCTTGTGAAGTACGCAGGAAAGTTCCTCATCAATCCGCTCCGGGACCCCGTAGGATCGGTCGTGGGGCTCATCGAGATCATCACGGAACTCGCGCGCATCGTCTCGTTCTCGTTCAGGCTCTTCGGTAACATCTTCGCGGGCAAGGTCCTCCTTCTCGTCGCGATGTTCTTCGTACCACTCTTCCTGCCCATACCGGTTCTCGCATTCGAGATGTTCGTCGGTGCGATACAGGCCGTCGTGTTCGCGATGCTCACCCTCTTCTTCGCTAAGGGCGCAATAGAAGTCCACGGAGACCACGCGCACGAAGATAAGGAACACAAGAAGGACCACTCGGAAGAAGCCGTCCGTCACCTCGGCGCCGCGTAAGCGGGACGCCGGGTGGTGGACGCCTCCTTCGGAGGCTTACCAACCTTTTCAGTCAGACTTTCTATGGAAATCGAAGCATTCAACAGCCTTGCCATGGCAATCGTCATCGGCTTCGGCGTGCTTGGCCCGGGTATCGGCGTGGGCATCCTCGTCTCGAAGGGTCTTGAGGCCATCGGTCGCAACCCTGAGGCGAAGAATGACATCATCCCGTACCTGATTCTCGGCCTTGCGGCTACGGAGGCACTCGGCATCTTCGCCGTCGTCGCCGGGTTCGTGATTAAGTACGCGTAGCGATACCAGGCGTATGTCCGCACTCTTCGGAGCGTTTGGCGTCGAATGGCACCTCCTCTTGATACAGGCGGTGAACTTCGCGATCCTGGTTGCCGGACTTACGTACTTCCTCTACCGTCCTGTAATGAACATCGTGGCGGAGCGCCAGCGTGTAGTTGCGAAGGGTGTTGAGGACGCTGAGGCGGCAGCTACCGCGCTCCGAGAGGCTGATAACGTCGCGAAGGCGAGGAAGGATGCTGCAGAGACTGAGAGCCAGGAGCTCGTCGAACGCGCACGCCAGTCCGCGCTCGAACAGAAGGCGCGCATCGCAAAAGAGGCGGAGGAGCGGGCGGCAAAGATCGCGGAAGACGCGGAACTGCGTGCGAAGGAGACCGCAGCTAAATCGCTCCGTGACAGCGAACAGGAGATAGCGCGGCTTGCGATACTCGCCGCAGGGAAGGCGGTCGTAGAGAAATAACCATGAACGCCCGCGTGTACGCATCCGCATTGAATAGGCTCGATGATTCCGTCGCTCCCGAGAAGGCGGTCGCGGGACTCATCAAGAACCTCAAGGACAAGGGTCGCCTGAAGCTTCTACCAGCCATCCTGCGCGAATTAAGGCGCATGGATGCCGGTAAGCTCGCGACGACGCCTCTCGTCGAGGTTTCGCGCGAGAGCGAAGCGCAATCGGCGCTTAGTGCCGCGAAGAGCGCGGGCATAGAGGCGTCAAAGGTCGTCGTCAATCCAGCGCTTCTTCAAGGATGGCGCGTGCGCGGGAACGGGAAGCTCATAGATAGGAGCGCAAAGAGCAATTTACTAGACCTTTATAGGAAGATTACGAGCTGATTATGGAGAGCATCATAAAGAAGATCGAGGCAGAGATCGCCGGCTTCGCTCCTAAGGGAGGAAGCGAAGAGGTCGGCGTCGTACGCGCTGCCGGTGACGGCATCGCAGAAATAGACGGCCTTGAGAATGCCGTCATGACGGAGATGGTGCTCTTCGATCCGACTCACGATCGAAGCCTCGAGGACGCGCTCAAGGATCCCTCGCCGCTCTACGGCCTGGTCCTCAACCTTGAGGAGGACGGCGTGCGCGCCGTCGTGCTCGGGGATGCTTCGAAGGTCTACGAGGGAATGCTCGTACGACGGCTCGGACGCTTGCTCTCCATACCGCTCGGGGACGGACTCATCGGCCGTGTCGTCAATCCGCTTGGCGAGCCAGTAGACGGCAAGGGTCCGACGAACGCCACCGAGGTGCGCCCTATCGAGCGCGAGGCGTACGGCGTCATCGACCGTGCGCCGGTGAACGTTCCGCTTCACACTGGCGTGAAGGCGGTCGACGCCATGATCCCTATCGGTCGCGGACAGCGCGAGCTCATCATCGGAGACCGCGGCACCGGAAAGACCGCGATCGCTATCGACACCATTTTGAACCAGAAGAACGAACCTGTTGAGAGCCGTCCGATCTGCATCTACGTCGCCATCGGCCAGAAGGAATCGAAGACTGCAAAACTCGTTGCGGAGCTCACGGAGAAGGGTGCGATGGACTACACCATCGTCGTTACGGCGCCAGCCTCGACCCCGGCGGCCTTGCAGTACCTCGCGCCGTTTGCAGGTGCTGCTATCGGAGAGTTCTTCATGGATCGCGGCCAGGACGCGCTCGTCGTCTACGATGACCTCTCAAAGCAGGCGGTCGCGTATCGCCAGAGGTCTTTGCTTCTTCGCCGCCCGCCAGGACGTGAAGCGTATCCGGGAGACGTGTTCTATCTGCACTCTCGTCTTCTCGAGCGAGCCGCAAAGCTCTCAAAGGAAAAAGGTGGAGGTTCTCTGACCGCGCTTCCTATTATCGAGACGCAGGATAACGACGTATCCGCATACATTCCGACGAACGTAATCTCGATTACGGACGGACAGATCTTCCTCGAGTCGAACCTCTTCAACCAGGGCCAGCGCCCTGCGGTGAACGTCGGTATCTCGGTGTCTCGCGTGGGCTCCTCCGCGCAAACGAAGGCGATGAAGAAGGTCTCGGGCAAGATCAAACTCTCGTTGGCGCAGTTCCGCGAGCTCGAGGCATTCATGCAGTTCTCGTCGGACCTCGACGCAGATACCAAGAAGCAGATAGATGACGGACGCCGCATGACCGAGGTGCTTACCCAGCCACGCGGAGAACCACTCGCGTTCGAACTCCAGGCTTCCGTCATATTCGCTGCGACAAACGGGTACTTGGATGCTTTCGCGCCAGAGGAAACGAAAGCAGCGGAAGCGAAGCTCCGTGAGTACCTCGCGCGCGAGGCAGCAAGCGAGCTTGAGACCATAAGAACGTCGCGTGAGATAAGTGAAGACACCGAAAAGGCGCTTCGCGCGAAGCTCGAAGCGTTCGCTGCTCGCGCCGCATAACCACTCATGGCGCTCAAGGACATCAAAACGAAGATTCAGGCCACGCTGCGCACCCACAAGGTGACGCGCGCTATGGAAGCTGTTTCTGCGGTAAAGATGCGCAAGACACAGCAGGCGGCGCTCGGTGGTCGTGCGTATGCTCGCGCTGCCGTGTCCATCCTCGGCCGTCTTGCAGGAACGTCCGCGCTCAAGAGCCACGCGCTCGTCGCGCCGCGTAAGGTAGAAACCACCGCGCTCCTCGTCATCACAAGCGACAAGGGGCTCGCGGGCGGGCTTAATGCAAACGTGCTCAAGCGCGCGGCAGAGGTTGTTGCCGGGAAGTCAGTCGAGAACGTGGTGGTGTACGCGTACGGACGCAAAGGTGAGGAGTACTTCTCGCGTCGCGGCTACCGAATAGAGCGCGCTATCGAGAACAAGCGCGACGACATCGATCTTGCCGTCGTGGAGGGTCTTGCTGCGGAGCTCTCCGCAGGACATCAGGTGGAGCTCTTTGACGAAGTCGTCGCGGTATACAGCAACTTCAAGTCCACATTCGAGCAGGTCCCTTCGGTGCGGAAGGTGTTGCCGCTTTCTCTTGACGCGTTGCGTCAGACCGTCGCAGAAATCGTGCCAGCGAAGGGTAAATGGAGCGATGAGGGCGCACTCGAGTCACCCGCGTCCTATGAGATAGAGCCATCGGCAGATGAAGTCCTATCAAAAGTCCTGCCGCGTCTTTTGTCGGTCTCTATTTACCACATGCTTCTTGAAGGCAAGGCTTCAGAACATTCGGCTCGCATGGTCGCGATGAAGAATGCGTCGGATAAGTCCAAGGAGGTCGCGCGAGACCTGACGCGCTCCTATAACAAAGTGCGCCAGGCCGCCATTACCAGGGAAGTGTCGGAAATCGTGTCGGGCCGCGAGGCCTTAGCGAGCTAATAGCTATGAGCTACAAGCTTTCAGGAAATTCGGTTTTGTATTATCAAGCTAAAAGCTATAAGCTCTCAGCTAACAGCTAACATTTATGAACAAAGGAACCATCACCGAAGTCATCGGACCAGTCGTCGACATCCACTTCCCACAGAATCGTCCGAGCGTGGAAGAGGCACTCGTCGTCGATGCGAACGATCGACACGGCCGCATCACGCTTGAGGTGTCCTCGCATCTTGGTCTCGATCGCGTTCGCGCAATATCGATGAACGAGACGGCAGGGCTCGCGCGCGGCGAGGAGGCGGCTGCAACTGGCGCTCCGATTTCCGTGCCGGTAGGCGATGCGTCCCTGGGTCGCCTTTTCAATGTGCTTGGCGAGGCGATAGACGGCAAGGGCGCAATTGACGCGAAGGCTCCGCGTCTTCCGATACATCGCCAGCCGCCTACGTTCGCGGAACAGACGACCAAGGCAGAGGTTTTCGAGACCGGTATCAAGGCAGTAGACCTCATGGTCCCGTTCCTTAAGGGCGGCAAGGTGGGACTTTTCGGAGGAGCGGGTGTCGGCAAGACCGTGCTCATCCAGGAACTCATTCACAACGTCGCCTCAGAGCACGGCGGATACTCGGTGTTCGCCGGAGTGGGAGAGCGCGTGCGCGAGGGTAACGACCTGTATCACGAGATGGAAGAGTCAGGCGTGCTTGATAAGACGGCGCTTGTCTTCGGACAGATGAATGAGGTGCCGGGCGCTCGCGCTCGCGTTGCGCTCACCGGCCTCACGCAGGCTGAGTACTTCCGCGACGAAGGAGGCAAGGACGTGCTTTTCTTCATGGACAACGTTTTCCGCTTCGTGCAGGCAGGTTCTGAGGTCTCATCGCTCCTCGGTCGCGTTCCGTCAGCTGTGGGATACCAGCCGACACTCGCAGAGGAGATGGGCAAGCTCCAGGAGCGTATTACCTCGACCAATAAGGGCTCCATTACCTCGGTGCAGGCGGTGTACGTGCCCGCTGACGACCTTACGGACCCTGCACCAGCGACAACGTTCGCCCACCTCGACGGTAAGGTGGTGCTTTCGCGTCAGCTCGCATCCCTTGGTATCTATCCGGCAATCGACCCGCTCGACTCATCGTCCGCAGCGCTCTCGACCGACATTGTCGGCGAGGAGCACTACCAGGTCGCAAACCAGGTGAAAAAGATCCTCCAGCGTTATAAGGACTTGCAGGACATCATCGCCATCCTCGGTATCGAGGAGCTTTCGGAAGATGACAAGCAGACGGTGTACCGTGCCCGTAAAATCCAGCGCTTCCTATCGCAGCCGTTTAACGTCGCAGAGCCATTCACCGGAACGAAGGGCGCGTACGTTTCTCGTGAGGAAACTATCCGCGGGTTCAAGGAGATTGTGGAAGGGAAGCATGATGAGAAGCCTGAGTCGGCCTTCTACATGAAGGGCACGATAGACGAAGTTAAATGAGCTTTCAGCTATCAGCTGCGAGCTTCAAGAACAGGCTATTTACTAGAAGCTTATAGCTAACAGCTCATAGCTATGAAATCCTTTCATCTCACAATCGCGAAGCTCGGCGAGAACCTCTTTGATGGGGAGGCTTTGTCGGTAACCTTGCCTGGTGTGGATGGGCAATTCACCGTACTCGCGCACCACGAACCCTTTGTTTCAACGCTTAAGGCAGGTGAATTAAGCGTTACTGCAGCTAGCGGAGAGAAGCATAGGATTCGATTGGAGAGCGGGGTAGCGGAGATAGCAAATAACCGGGCTACAGTGCTCCTTTGACGTAAACGCGAAGTCGTTTTACAATCCGGTCGGAACCTAACCCCTAACCGAGGAGGAGGGTGATGAACCTTCATATATGCCCGCCTCCCAAGGCGGCACAGGAATACACGACGAATCGCCTAGAGCGTGATGTCGCTAACCGCGTACGGAGCACGGTCCTCATCGATCTGCCTAACATCCGGCGCGGCGCGGAGCGATACTCGCGAGCGCCCCTTAACTGGGAACGCATCGCACAAAGCGTTCGCAGCGACACCGCCGGGAGCGTCGAGACTACGACCGAGGCGTTCGAGATGGTAAGCAATGACTTCCATGAGACGGGTCAACGTCTCAGCCGGCTCGAGCGTGCTTTGCGCCCGCTTAACGCCAGCGTGAGTGCTAATCCGCCAACAAAACGCATGGATGGCGACAGGCGTCGAGATATCGATCCCTTGATACATGGTGCGATGTGGAGCGCGGTCGCGATGCACATGACCAAGGAGCTCGGAGAGCCTGTGGCTCTGGTGCCGATACAGCATCGATTCATCCTTTTTTCTGGCGATGGAGAATTCGTCGATACCAGAGATAAGATCCTCGAGTCCTATAGCGACAAGGTGACGGGTGAGATGCGAGTCGAACTTGAGCTCGTCGTCTACTCCTGGGAAAGGAGTTTGAGCGCTCGGCTTTATGCCGCCGCGAATCGAATCGTCTTCCTCGATACGATGCCAGGCATATTCGCCTAACCGCCGCGACCCTAGGGTCGCGGCGGATTTCGTTTTCTGATAGGCTTTGTGCATGTCAATTAAGTCATTTTTTCTCAAGAAGGCGGTTCAATGGAAGATGAAGGGCGTCCCGCAGGCGCAACAGGACCTCATGCTTGCGATGGTCGAGAAGAATCCGCAGCTTTTCAAATCTATCGGTGAGGAAATTGAGCGTAGGAAGAAAGCCGGCGAGTCAGAGATGAAGGCCACGCTCGAAGTCATGAAGAAATACAAAACCCAGTTAGCTGAGCTACAGGGTGGAAGCCCGCGATAGGGTCATCAGACCCTCATAGTCCCCAATTGCCTGGGTAGGTGGGCGGTATACTACTGGACATGCTCGAACCGTTCGCGATTCTGCTCATCGCCGTACACGGCCTTGGCGCATGCCTTGGCGCCGGGGGTGCATTGTTTGCAGAGATTTTCTACGCGAAGGCTACCGCTGACGGACGACTCGACCGACGCGAGCGCGATTGGTTCCGCTCCACGTTCTTCGCCCTCCGCTGGGGAATGACGCTCGTCCTCATTTCCGGAATCCTGCTCGTCATAGTCCAGTACTTCCTGCCAAATTCTCCGGAACGCGTTCTGCATCCATCGCTGTGGGTGCAGAACCTGTTAGCGCTCATCATTATCGTGTTCGCGTATCTTCTCGCACGGAAGCAAATAACGTGGCACGTGGGGGCGGCCGCAGTGTTTGCTGGCTGGTGGATGATCTTCACGCTTGATGTGTGGCAGGGTGGTGTGTATCCGCTTCTGATACTGATGGCGCTATATGTGGCGCTTGTGCTCGCAAGCATGACGTTCTGGGGATATGTGTCGGCCTTAGCGCGCGCGAAATCGCTTGCTATTACTGTTGCCGAGCTCCGCGAGCGAGAACGTGCGCATCACGGGCATATGCACCCTCATCACAAATAATCATGCGTATTTTCATACTTTTAGGCCATCCTAACCACACGACCCTGTCGGCGGCGCTCGCAGATCGCTACGAAGCGGCCGCGAAGGCTGCGGGGCATGAGGTGCGTCGCATGAATATTGGTGAACTTTCGTTCGACCCCATCCTTTGGAAGGGGTATCAAGTGCGACAGGATCTGGAACCCGACCTCGTCGCAGTGCAGGAGAATCTCTCATGGTGCGAGCATTTCGTCCTCGTATACCCGAATTGGTGGGGCTCGATGCCAGCACTATTAAAGGGCATGTGGGATCGTATGTTCCTCCCGCGCTTCGCGTTCCGTATGTGGCCATCTCGATGGGGTTGGGATCGCCTTCTTAAGGGTCGTACCGCACGCGTCTTTATCCTCTGCGGCAATCCGCCCATCGTAGACCGCTTCGCGTTCGGGAACTACACTGCCGCCATAGGCTGGTCCATTCTCCGATTTGCAGGCTTCAAGACGAAAATCACCTCCTTTGGGCCCTCTGAGCGCGCGCCAGAAAGCCGTATCGAGAAATGGAAGCGCAAGGTCGACTCCCTTGCGCGCAAGGGTAGGTAGGCGTATATAGAGTGCGGTCAGGTTGCATCGGAACAGATGTCCCGGTCCTCCCCAATAGTTCTAGGACTGAAGTCGCGCTCCTGACCACTGTTTTCCATATACTGTCTCTTCGCTGCATAGGCGGGGAAAGACATGAGCGGCCCTTCTTGGGTCGCTCTTTATTTTTACCTTCCGAGACCGTAAGGTGAGTGGATGTTACGTATCGGTATCGTCGGCCTTCCAAACGTGGGGAAATCCACGCTTTTTAACGCGCTCACCAAAGCATCTGTACCTGCGGAGAACTATCCGTTCTGCACCATAGAGCCCTCGGTCGGTATCGTGGGCGTTCCCGACGAAAGGCTAGATAAACTTGCTACTCTTTCGGGCTCTGAAAAGACCATTCCAGCGGCTATCGAGTTCGTAGATATCGCAGGATTGGTGAAGGGCGCTTCGGAGGGCGAAGGACTCGGTAACCAGTTTTTGACCCATATACGCGAGGTGGACGCGATTCTTGAAATGGTGCGATTCTTCGATGATCCTGACATCACGCATGTGCATGGAGACGTAGACCCGGTGCGCGACATCGAGATCATCAACCTCGAGCTTGTGCTCGCAGACCGGGACCAGGTCGCCAAGCGTCTGGAGCGCGTCGAGAAGGATGTCCGTGCAGGTCTCAAGGAGGCTCTCGCGGAAAAGGACGCGCTCTCAAAGATTGCAGCGACCTTGGGCGAAGGGAAGCTCGCTTCGACGACAGTTCTCACGGATGCAGAGCACGCAATCATCCGTCACATGAACCTCCTTACGATGAAGCCGATACTGTATTCCCTCAACGGAAAGGTAGGCTCGACGATAGCGGACGAGCGCGCCGACAAGGCGTACGCATACATCAAGAGCCTTGGTTCGCGCTTCGTGCACGTTGACGCTGGTACCGAACGGGAGCTTAACGACGTCGGGGACGAGGATAAAGCAGCGTTCCGCTCGGAGCTCGGCGTCTCTATCGATGGACTCGTAGAGCTCATTCGTGGTGCGTACGAAACGCTCGGCCTTATCACGTTCTTCACAACCGGACCGAAGGAGAGTCGGGCATGGACCATTCCCAAGGGAGCAAGCGCGCCCGAGGCAGGCGCCGCAATACATACCGATTTCAAGGATAAATTCATACGTGCGGAAGTGGTTGCGTTTGCCGACCTCCTTGCTTCAGGGTCCTATGCTGCAGCGCGCGAGAACGCAAAGGTCCGAACTGAAGGGAAGGAGTATGTTGTCGCGGATGGGGATGTGATGGTCTTCTTGCACAGTTAGCGTTTCGTGGTGGCGTGGTAAACTGTGTTCCATATGGAAAACACGGCACCTCCTCCCGCATCTCCCTCGAAGAATCCTCAGTTTGTTAGTTGGGCAGTCATACTCGGTATTGCAATCGTTCTAACGGCGTTTCTTTTTGTTGCCGGGCGTGTTGCGTTTCCACCTCCGGACTATAAAGATTTCTGCCCGAACGCCGAACGGTCATATGCCATTCAGGACGAAATGACCTGTGTTGCAGCTGAGGGAGAGTGGGTGCCGGCACCCGCAGGTGCTGACGAGAAAATGCTTGGTAACTGCTTCTTTGAGAAGTGCCAGGAAGCGTATCAGGCAGCAAGCGAAGCACATGCGGTCAAGTTCTTCGCATTCATGGTGGTTGCAGGAATTATCGCTATCATCGCTGGCGTTCTTATATCGGGCTCAGCTATTGTCTCCTCTGGCCTGTCGTACGGTGGCGTACTCGCGCTCGTTATTGGCTCCATCGCCTACTGGGGCGACGCTGATGATCTTATACGCCTTGCCATAAGCGGTGTCGCGCTCCTGGCCCTCCTTTACCTCGGCTGGAAGAAATTCAAGGACTAGGAGTAGGCTCGGGCATGGCACGTTACGACCACGCGAAGATAGAGACGGATGCCCAGAAGCGCTGGGAGGCGGAGCGACTGTACGAGCTCGACCTCGAGGCGACTAATCCCGACCCGTACTACCTGCTTTTTGAATTTCCGTACCCATCTGGTGACCTTCATACCGGTCACTGGTACGCGTACGCCGTCACTGACATCTTCGCTCGCCTCAAACGCATGCAAGGGAAGCATGTCCTGTTCCCAATCGGCTTCGACTCCTTCGGGCTCCCCGCAGAGAACGCTGCGATGAAGAACGGCGCGGATCCGGCGGTCTGGACCGACGCCAATATGGAGCGTATGCGTGCACAGATTCGCTCCATGGGAACATCTATCGATTGGTCCAAGGAGGTTGTAACTTCTAGTCCCGAGTACTATCGCTGGACGCAGTGGCTTTTCGCAAAGCTCTTTGAGCATGGGCTCGCCGAGCGCAAGGAGGCGCCTGTGAAATGGTGCCCCAAGGACCGGACCGTGCTCGCCAACGAACAAGTTATCGACGGAAAGTGCGAACGTTGCGATACGCCGGTTGAGGAGAGGAGTCTTACACAGTGGTTCATGCGGATCACGAAGTATGCGGATCGCCTCCTTTCGGACCTGGACGCATTGCCGTGGCGCGAGGACATCAAAGACGCGCAGCGCGCGTGGATAGGGAAGTCGGAAGGCGCGAAAATCACGTTCGCACTAGAGGGTGCACCTGGTGTTATTGAGGTTTTCACTACGCGTCCGGACACGTTGTACGGAGCTACGTATCTGGTCATCGCACCCGAGCACGCGCTCGCGCGTGAGCTAGCCAAGACACAGCCGGCGATTAAGGCGTATTTGGAAACGGCAAGCGCGAAGACCGAGCGCGAACGCAGCGAGAACAAGGAAAAGTCGGGAGTACTTCTTGCAGGAGTCACCGGAGAGAATCCAGTCAATCACGAAAAGCTTCCGATATATGTGGCCGATTATGTGCTCGGGAGCTACGGAACCGGCGCCGTCATGGCCGTGCCGGCTCATGATGAGCGCGACTTCGAGTTTGCGAAAAAACACGACCTTCCGATACGGCAGGTAGTGGCGCCTGTATTCGTCGACAACACTAATCCGTGGCGAGAGGGCAAGCAGCTTGTGCCGCGCGACGCGACGATAAGCATCCTTCATGACCCCAAAACCGATCGGTACCTCACGCTTACCTGGCCCAAGCAGAATTGGAAGACCTTCATATCAGGAGGAATTGATGAAGGTGAAGACGCGGTTGCAGCCGGGATGCGCGAGATTCGGGAGGAAACTGGCTATAGCGACATTGAGTTCGTACGGGTAGTCTGTCGCACGGAAAGTCGTTTCTTCGCGGCGCACAAGGATGTGAATCGCACAGCGCGTAACACGGTGTTGCTCTTTACTCTTAAAAGCGACACGCAATCATCTGTGCAGGCAGAGGAAAAGGAACTTCATACGCCAGTGTGGGTGCCGCGAAGTGAGATTCCACAGCTCGGACTCCAGCACGCCGAGTTTGCGTTTCTATGGGCACGTGTAGCGGAGGATGCGCCGTATGGAGGAGACGGTCAGCTTATTGAATCGGGCCCCTTTGAAGGCAGGAGCAACACAAACGCGATGTGGGATATCGTCGCGCTCGCAAACGGTGAGCGCACGACTAATTACCGCATTCGCGATTGGCTTGTATCGCGTCAGCGCTACTGGGGTTGCCCAATACCGGTCGTCTACGATCCGAAGGGTAAGCCGCACTTGGTTCCAGACGAGCACCTCCCGTGGCTTCTGCCGACTGACGTTGATTTTAGCGGCAAGGAAAGCACCGGTTCGCCGCTCTCAACATCCAAAGAGCTCAACGAGCGCGTAGTCCGTATATTCGGAGACGGCTGGACGCCTGAGTACGATACCCTCGACACATTCGTAGACTCAAGCTGGTACTTCACTCGCTATCTAGCTCCAAAGGACAGCGCACATTTCTCTAACGCAAAACTGATGAAAAAGTGGCTACCAGTTGACCGTTACTCAGGCGGCTCCGAGCATACGACCATGCACCTCCTTTATGCGCGCTTCTTCTACAAGGCGCTGCATGACCTGGCGCTCGTTCCTACACCAGAGCCGTTTGGCGAGCGTTTCAATCGTGGACTCATCATGGGTACTGACGGGCAAAAAATGTCTAAGCGCTGGGGCAATGTCGTGAATCCGGATGAGATGGTGAAGACCTACGGGGCAGATGCGTTACGCGCGTACCTGGCGTTCATCGGTCCCTATAACGAACCCGGGAGCTATCCTTGGAACCTCGACGGAATCATTGCGATGCGCAAATTCCTCGAGCGTGTAGCAACTCTTTCTAAGTCGGTGACCGACGACGAGACGACCGACGACGAGAAGCGCGTGATAGCTAAGGCCACGCATAAGGTCGTCACCGATTCCGAACGATTCAAGTTCAATACCGCTCTATCGGCACTCATGATAGCTCTGAACGAGCTTTCGGCCCTTTCAAAAGTGAGTCGTCCGGTGTACCAGGACTATCTAAGACTCCTTGCTCCGTTTGCGCCGCACCTAGCTGAGCATCTATGGAATGAGGTGGGCGGTGAAGGAAGCATTCATGCGTCGCTACTTCCGACGGTCGATGAGCGTTTACTGACGTCAGACGTCGTCACTATCGCAGTGCAGGTAGCAGGGAAGAAGAAGGGAGAAATTACACTGTCACCACACGCTACGGAGGCGGATGCGCTTTCTGCTGCCAAGGAGCTGCCAGCGCTCGCTGTGCTCTGGTCATCCGGGGCGTCTCCCCGGGTCATTTACGTGCCTGGACGCATCCTTAACCTGGTCCCCGAAAGCTCTTGACCGCCATCTTGACGAGCTATTGACGGAAGGAGAAAAAACCGCATAATTGTAGAACTTCATGAAGTCGCTACGTGGGGCGTGACAGCGCAGGGTTGACGTTATTAACGCAAATTGGTATAAATAGCACCACAGATATATGGCAAAAAAGGCAACCACCGCAGCAAAAAAGGGCTCTTCGGGCCCAGCTATAGATACCGCCTCCCTCGTCAAGAAGCTCCTCTCCGGGGTGCCTGACCGTGCTCGCGAAGTCCTTACCTTCCGCTTCGGCCTGGGAGCTAATGGAAAGCGCCAGACCCTCGAAGAGATTGGCGATCGCTGGAGCATTACGCGTGAGCGTGTCCGCCAGATTGAGTCGACCGGCCTTGAGTCTGTCCGCTCGGGAAAAGCCTTTCGCGACGCATCCCCGACCCTTGATGCTCTTGCCAAGCATATAGAAAGCCTTGGCGGCATCGTACCAGAAGACGAACTCCTCGAAGGGCTCGCAAAGGATGAGAAGACGCGCAACCGATACCGCTTCCTACTCGTAGTTGGCAGCGCTTTCTTCCGTGAGCGCGAAACGGATGATTTTTATGCTCGCTGGCATGTTGACCCAAAGACGGCGGACGCCGTCCACGACGCGCTCTCGCGCCTCTACCGCGCTCTGCCCGATGACGAAGTTCTCGCCGAGGGTGAGCTCATGGACAAGTTTCTCGACGAGCTTAAGGCAGTCAATGACGCCTATAAGAACGAGGAGGTCATGAAGCGGTGGCTTTCCATATCGAAGACTATCTCCGCTAACCCGCTTGCTGAGTGGGGCAAGACGCACGCACCTGGCATCCGCACCAAGGGTATTCGCGATTACGCGTACCTCGTCATCAAACAGAAGGCCGAGCCGATGCACTTCGGCGATGTCGCAAAGGCTATTGGCACCCTGTTTGCAAAAAAGGCGCACGTAGCAACGACTCACAACGAACTCATTAAGGATTCGCGCTTCGTGCTCGTTGGTCGCGGGCTTTACGCACTTGCCGAGTGGGGTTACAGCCCTGGCGTCGTGCGCGATGTCATCAAGAAGATCCTTACTGAAAAAGGTCCTCTTACGCGCGACGAGGTTATCAAGGAGGTAAAGAAGGTTCGTTACGTGAAGGACAACACCATACTCGTGAACCTTAATGACACGCGCTACTTCTCGCGCACCAAGGAAGGCAAGTACGTGCCAGCCTAACAACGTTGTCTCCACATAAACGAAACGCGCCCCATGAGATATAGGGGCGCGTTTCTTTATTTGAGAGCAGAATATCTTTTTGAGCAGGTAACGTAGGTACCTTATACCTGTCGAATATCTCACGGGGCGCGTGTTCCGTTTGCTACAATATGCGCAATGTCAGCAGGCGGACACGGCGGAGGCGGGCTACCGCTTCTTGGATGGGTGCACGAAACGATGCACAGCATCCATTCGGATTACGGCATCCTACTTCCTACGTGGACGCTCTACATCCCGTTCATTCTCGCAAACTTCGCATTCCTTGTCGTCGCGCCAGAGCAGACCCTAAATAACTGGTCACTCCTTCTGTTCCTTTCACCCTTGTGGCTCCCGTATCTCCTTTACAAACTCGCATGGGCGCGCTGGATGCGCGTGAAGCGCCTTGAATACAACGCGAGCCAGGAGACTGTGTATCTCGAGCTTCGTATTCCGCGCGACACGCGGAAAACGCCAGCCGCGATGGAGACCGTATTCAGAAACCTCAACATCGGGCCGGGTGAGGGAAGTTGGTGGAAGAAGAATGTCCTCGGACGCACACGACCTTGGTGGTCCTTTGAACTCATTTCTATCGAAGGGCGAGTGCACTTTTGCGTCTGGACCAGGAAATCAATGCGCAGGGCGGTTGAGACATATCTCTACGCGCAGTATCCTGGTCTTGAAATAGTCGAGATACCGGACTTTCTAAGGATGATTGATCCGTTCGCGCCCTCGAATCGTGTCTGGAGCTGCCAGTACAAGCTCAAGTTGCCGGACCCGTACCCGCTCGCTACCTATGAAGACTACAAGCTCGACAAGCTTGATAAGCCCGAGGAGCAGACAGACCCGCTATCACAGGTCATCGAGTTCCTGAGCTCTCTCGGGAAAGGCGAGAGACTATGGCTCCAAATCATCATTCGTAACACCAAGAGCGAGAAGTATGGTGGCAAAATCAAGAATGGTAAGAAATACACCTGGTGGGACGAAGGACAGGAGATTGTCGAACAGATACGAAAAGCCACCATCGGGGAGGTGGAATTTGTCGACGCGACTGGCGTAAAAAGGAAATCAAAGAGCTTCCCGAACCCTACCAAGGGACAGACCGAGAGCATGGCATCCATCGAACGGAACGTCGACAAGGGCGCATTCGATGTCGGCATGCGCGCCGTCTACGTAGCCGACCGCGATCACTTTATCGGCAATATTGGCGCGTTCGTATCTCAAATCTGGCGACCCTTCGCTGGGTGGAATGAGATTGTGCCAGATGGCGCGGTAGGCTCTGAGCTTTTTACCGAGATGCCATGGGAAGATCCGACCGGGCACCACTACGAGCACGAGATGCGCAAAATGGTAGACGCTGCAAGAAGGCGCGCGTATTTCCACTATCCGTACATTTCTACGAACATGATCCTTAATACGGCAGTACTTGCGACGCTCTTCCACATCCCGTCGGCTACGGTTACTGCTCCGGGCCTTCCGCGCATCTCCTCATCTACGCGGGAAGCACCCCCTAATCTTCCTCTATGAGTCTTAGAGACGTCCGAGACATGCTGGCTACAAGTGTGGTTGCGCTTCAGTTTCACTTTTCGCGTCTACGCCAGGTGTACATCTCCGTCACACTCGCAGCAATTCTATCGCTTGCCTTCCTTTGGTTTTCCCTTATCGCACCTCCTGGCCGCTTTCCGGCAGGGACGATTATTACGGTAGAGGAGGGCTCCACCGTACGGGAAGTTGCTGATCGCCTCTATGAGGAAGGGATTGTACGCTCTCCAGTCGCGTACACCGCCCTGATGCGCATATCTGGTGCGCTGCCGGACGCTGGTAAATACGTCTTTCATCGACCCGTAGGGCTCTTTCAAGTTGCGTATCGCACTGCCATAGGCGGTTTCGGAATAGAACCCACGCGCATCGTATTTCACGAAGGCACAACGGTGCGAGAGATGGCGCGTGTCTTCGCGGCAGCCTTTCCTGACTTTGATGCTGACGCATTCGTTGAACAAGGACTTCCTTTGGAGGGGTATCTATTTCCTAATACTTATTTTTTCTATCCGGATGTGACTCCGGAGGACGCGCTTATCACGCTGTTCTCGCATTTCAATAATGAGCGCGACGCGATTGCGGCTGAGGTGGTAGCCTCCAAGCACTCGGAGAAAGACCTCATTATCATGGCGTCGATTCTCCAAAAGGAGGGACGCGGGCTAGAGGAAATGCGTTCCATCGCGGGCGTACTTTGGCATCGCATAGAGATTGGGATGCCGCTTCAAGTAGACGCCGTATTCAGCTACATCAAGGATGTGCCGCTCTACAGCCCCAAGTTCTCCGAGCTCGAAATCGAATCACCCTACAACACGTACCTTAATAAGGGCCTCCCGCCAGGCCCAATCGGCAACCCAGGCAGCGTAGCTATCCTTGCCGCAGCGACTCCGGCGACCACCACCTCTCTCTTCTATCTGACAGGTAATGACGGGGTCACTCGTTTTGCTAAGACCTTTGAGGAGCACAAGCGCAATCGCGCCCTCTACCTGGATTAGCTCGCAAACAGGGGTGCTACGGCGACCACCTCGACATAATTATGCTTTCGTATAGGGTGGTGATAGAGAAAGGAGAACACAATGCAAGATATCGAGCCCCGGATAATCTCCGCGGAGAGTCCGCTTGCTTCGATCGGCGACCTTACCTATGCGGTCGAGCACAACCCGAATTGCCCTAAGCCCTTCAAAGTGCGGCTTGTGGGTGACGCAGGAATGCTCGATCTGGTACGGCCCGGTGCGAACCTGACCCGTGACCTCCTGGGTCATGGGGTTACGCTCCAAGAGGCTGTCATCGAGGCAGCAGAGAAGCACGAGGCGCGCAGAGCTGCATCTGCTGCACGCTTCAGGCCAGGCACGAAACCTCGGCTCGTACACGCCGCATAAGACTGAACGAGCGCCCCGACAACGATTGGTCGGGGCGCTTCTTGTGCTATCGTCGCCGCATGGACGTACGAGGAAAACGCATATATGTGGGACTCTCAGGCGGCGTTGACTCCGCGGTGACCGCTGCGCTCCTACAGAAGGAGGGCGCGAAGGTAACGGGCGTTTTCATAAAAGGCTGGTACCCACCTGGAATGCCTTGCACCTGGAGCGCCGACAGGCGTGACGCGATGCGCGTTGCAGCATCGCTTCACATCCCATTCAAGACACTTGATGCCTCCGACGAATACAAGAAGGGAGTTATCGATTATCTTATGCGCGAGTACCGCGCGGGGCGTACGCCGAACCCTGACGTAATGTGCAACCGAGAGGTGAAATTCGGCGCGTTTTATCGCTACGCGATGGAACAGGGTGCGGACTATGTTGCGACCGGTCACTACGCTCGCGTCGAACATGGAGAGCTCGAGCGCGGCAGAAGCACTGCGAAGGATCAGTCCTACTTCCTCTGGGCAGTGCCTAAGGAGGCATTGGAGCGTACGCTATTTCCGCTTGGCATATATGAGAAGTCGGAGGTTAGGAAGCTTGCTCGCACATTCAATCTACCTGTTTTCGATAAGCCAGATAGTCAGGGAATCTGTTTTCTGGGGGACATATCTGTTGAAGATTTTCTGAGAGCGGAGTTGGCGAGCGAGTCCGGTACGGCGGTGGATGAGACCGGAGTGACTATCGGCACACATGATGGCGCACTCCTCTACACGCTTGGCGAGCGAGTCGCCCTCAAAGACGCGGTACCCGGGCCATGGTACATCGTTGCGAAGGATATAGAGAAAAACATGCTGACGGTCTCTCAGGAGCCAAATCATTCACCTTGGACAGGTGCATTCGCGCTCACTGATACGAATTGGCTAGCGTCGACAGAAGCTGCGAAAACCTATGTGGCCCAGTATCGCTATCATGGACCGCGCGTCTTGGTGCGGGTTCAGGGTGTGCAAGTAACCCCGATTGAGTCAATGCGGGAGCCTATAGCAGCAGGGCAATCCCTAGTTGTCTACGACGGTGACCGGCTCCTTGGCGGAGGAGTGATATCATAGGCGCAATGCGATTGTGGCCTTCGATACTCATCGTCACGTTTATAGTGATAGTTGGGTTCCTGACGCTCTTCCTGCGCACTACTGAGGCCCCAAGCGATGATGCGCCGGTCGCGCTACGGATAGTGTCTGTCTCATACGCGAGCGAATACGAAGAGAATGGGTACGCGTTATCCGGGACCGCGCGCGTACCGAATCGATGCCTGACGGTCGCTGCAGCAGCTGCCTACGACGCGGGAAATAACATCATCACCATTGCTCTTACGAACGATCCTATAGAGGGCATCTGTCTTGAAGTCGAGACAGATGTGCCGTTTGAAGTGTTCGTCGAAGCTCCCGAAGAAGCTACCGTAGCCTTTACGGCAAATGGTGAGTCGATTACGCCAACGCTACTACCATGACGGTATCCACTATCGTCAAAGCAGATGGAACGGTTGAAGCATTCGACCCGGCGAAGCTTATCGGGTCGCTCACGAAAGCTGGCGCAACCATGGCATCGGCCGAGCGCATAGCGCACGTGATTCTCTCTACATCTGCGTCGAGCGTAATGTCGGCGGAGGTGTACCGAAAAGCGTTCTCTATGCTCCGGCGCGAGGCGAAGCCGGCTGCTGCGCGCTACGCGCTTCGCCGAGCGCTTCTTGAACTTGGCCCCTCGGGGCATCCATTTGAGGATTTTATAGCGGAGCTCTACACCGCAGAGGGCTGGAATGTGGAGTGGCGGAAGATTGTTCAAGGCAAGTGCGTTTCTCACGAGGTCGACCTTTTTGCGACCCGTGGCGAAGAGACTATCGCAGGTGAGCTTAAGTACCACAATGACGCGTTTTATAAGACTGACGTAAAAGTAGCGCTTTATGTAAAGGCGAGGCTAGATGATGTCGCCAATTGTCAGCCGGGAAAGCGTACCTGTGTCATAACGCGCGGCTGCCTCATCACGAACACTAAGTTTACGAAGCATGCCATCGACTACGGCAAATGCTCGGGCGTCGAACTCATCGGGTGGAACTATCCGGCAGAGGGGAACCTCTTCGACCGCATCGTCGCGAGCGGGATTTACCCCGTATCAACGCTTACAACACTTAAGAAGGCTGAGAAGAATCTGCTTATCGGCGAGCGCATCGTGACCACCCGCGGACTCAAGGAGCGCCGCGAAGTACTCCGGAAGATAGGCGTACCCCCATCTCGCATCGGGAGTATACTGGCGGAGATAGAAACCCTGCATAATCCCGTATCCCATGGCTGAAATGCTCACCTTACCTCCTGGAGTACCGCCACGCCGCTCATATTTCATTCCTGCGCTGCTTATCGCATTAGCGGCGATAGTCGTAGGTGGAAGCTGGTTCTTGGCGGCAGGGGAGCCGCGTATCACGAGCGAGGCAGCATCCGACGAAGCGCTGCGGTTGGCGATCGCGAGCGAGCTTGTGAGTGTTTCTAGCCAGCCTGCAGGAAGCTCGGTTATGGTCGAGCGCGTGAACGTGGACGCGCCTGCGGTGTGGGTCGTAGTTGCAGAAATGCGTGGTGATATCGTCTGGCGGGCGCTTGGCGCCTTCCACACACTTGGAACTTCCAACAGTGTCCCCGTCCCTCTTTTGCGCGCTACATCACCACAAAGCGAGTACGCAATCATTCTTTACCGAGACGACGGGGACGGACAGTTCGAGCTCCATGGCGATAGCGCCTTTATAGACTTCGAGACCGGCGCACGGGTACGGAAGGACTTCAAAACGCTTTAATTTTGAGCCTGAGGTCGGCTCGCGTAGAATAGAAAAATGGCCTGGAAGTCCAAGACATTCGACCCCACCTCTACGGAGCCATTTACGATAAGCCGCTCGAAGATTGACCTCTATTCCGAATGCAAACGATGTTCGTACCTCGATTTGCGGCTTGGGGTGAAGCGCCCGTCGGGGCCCTCATTCACGCTCAATAACGCAGTTGACGAACTTTTTAAGAAGGAGTTCGATGCGCATCGCGCTGACAAAACCGCGCATCCATTGATGACAAAGTACGGAATTGACGCGGTGCCTTTCAACGATGATCGTCTTACCGAATGGCGTGACGCGCTTAAGCGAGGCGTTAAGACACATCACGAGGAAACCAACCTTATTGTGCGTGGCGGCATAGACGATGTGTGGGTGGCGCCTTCAGGTGAGCTCATTGTCGTCGACTACAAGGCAACTTCGAAAAAAGAGGCACCGACGACTGATGCTGACCTGTACCCGTCCTATAAAAAACAAATCGAGGTGTACCAGTGGTTATTCCGTCGAAATGGATTTCAGGTGTCACCGACGGGGTATTTCGTCTACGCCAACGGTCGCTCCGATGAGAAGGCGTTCGACGCAAAGCTCGAATTTGATATCAACCTTGTCTCTTACACCGGCGACGATTCGTGGATAGAGCCGACACTCCATGATCTTAAAGCGACGATGATGTCTGACGAGATACCGGAAGTGGGGCTCGCCTTTGGCGGAGGTCCGTGTGATTTCTGCACCTACCGCGAAGAAGCGGGAAAGATACTGCTTGCGATTCATAAAGCAAAGAAGAAGTAGCATGAGAACCGAGTTCGCCGACAAGGTGCGCGACATCGTCCGGAAGATTCCTAAGGGTAAGACGATGTCATACAAGGAAGTCGCGGCTCGCGCAGGTCGCCCGGGCGCCTCGCGAGCTGTAGGGACCATCATGGCTAACAACTTCCTTAAGGATGTGCCGTGTCATCGAGTCATTCGTTCAGATGGAAAGATAGGCGAGTACAATCGTGGAGGACCTGACGCCAAGCGAAAGCTGCTGGTCAGCGAGGGAGCTATTGACAAATAGCCTTAAACGGTATATACTTTATATTGGTGGGGTGTTTTCTAGGGTCAAACAATCACCCAGGAGCACTCAATGTTCATCGTCCGTCCCGTATTTTGGATCATCAGTGCGGTCTTCGCCCTCCTTACGATCTACTTACTTCTTGAAAGCTCGTACGTCGTTTGGGAGTGTGAACAGGCACGTAATGTCACCTGCAGGTCCGACGTGCTCGGATTCGACTCGGCTGACGTCGCGTTCATCTTCACGATGATGTCCATCTTCTTCGCAATCTTCGCGTACCCGTGGGTACCGAAGAACGCAAAATAAGATTCTGGCCGTCCGCTCCACGCGGCGGCCTTTTTCGTTATACTGACGCCTAATATGCCACTCGTACTTGAGGAGAGCTGGAGGCAGGCACTTGCGCCAGAGTTTAGCCAGCCGTATTGGGAAGAGCTTATCGCTTTCGTACAGGCCGAGTATCTCACGCGTCCTACCTATCCCATTTCAAAGGATATCTTTCGTGCGTTTGAGCTTACCCCCTTTGAGTCGGTGAAAGTTGTGATTCTGGGACAGGACCCATATCACGGATTAGGGCAGGCCAACGGTCTATCGTTTGCAGTAAACGAGGGCGTTCGCAACCCTCCGTCGCTACAAAATATCTTTAGGGAGATCGAAGCAGAGTTTGGAGAACCAATGCGCAGTAGGAGCGGAGATTTATCTCGGTGGGCGCGGCAGGGCGTATTGCTTCTAAACGCAACGCTCACAGTAGCGGCGAAGTCGCCGGGTTCTCACCAAGGCAAGGGATGGGAGAGATTTACAGATGCCGTTATAAAGGCACTTTCCGAAAAGCGCGAGCACGTAGTCTTTCTACTGTGGGGCAGATATGCACGAGAGAAGGGTGCGCATATTGATAGGAAGAAGCATCTGGTACTCGAGTCTCCGCACCCATCACCCTTTGCTGCCTCTTTAGGATTTTTCGGGAACGGACACTTTAAGCAGGCGAACGCGTATTTAGCAGCTCGCAGTCGTGCTCCCATTGATTGGCTTTCGTAGCGCAGTAGCGGCTGTGGAAGTGCAGCTATCCTCGTGCTAGGGTCTACCTCGGATGGGCGTCAGGTGACGTTTACCGCTCTTTGAGGAGGTTTCCATGTACGCACAACCCGTGCGCGGCCTAGCGGCCGGATTCGCTACGAGCGGGGCCACGCCGCTCACGCTTAAGGAAACGCTACAGGCGTTCGACGTGCCCATCCTGTCGCAGGAGGCTGTCTACGCTCACAAGCGCGAGCTTTCCAAGAGCTTCAGTCCTGTGCGTTATGTGCTCGCACACTTCTTCAGCTGGTGTTCGCTCTTTGCGGTCGCTGATGCAATCGACCGCGCGAGCAACTACCGAGCATCGGATGCGATCATCTACAGCTACCTTGGCTTCGTCGTGATTGCGACGGCCATAGGTATAACGGGCATGTATTCCTACAGCCTGGAGTTCGCCGTGGGTCTCATCCCGCTCTCATGCGTATTCGCCCTCGCTCTCGTTACTGGTGCCAGTAGCAAAGATCTGCGCAGGGTTACCCGTTGGCGACGTTCCTCGCTCTACCGCTATGACCGCACGCCGGGCGCAAACCCGATCACGCTGCGACTACGCGAGCGGGCAACCCGTGTCCACGAGCTTACCGGGGCAAGGATCATGATCGACTCCTACAACACCGACCCGTTCCTCGTCGCCGTGCGCGGCTGGGGCCCGTGGAAGGAGGAAGCCACCATCGGCGCCTGGGAGACCGGTGTGCCCGAACTCGACAGACTGTAGCCGAAGCGGCCGCACCTAGGTGCGGCCGCTTTTCTTATACTTGAGCACAATTCCTACCAAATCTTGGCGCGTTCACTAGGTGCACGATAGAGCTTGTCGCCCTTTTCGACGCTCCATGCGCGGTAGAACTCCTCCATATTGGAGGCCGGCCCGTTGATGCGGAACTTCCCAGGCGAGTGCGGGTCGTTAATAACCTGCATCTTCTGGAACTCAGGCCTGGACTTCTCGCGCTCAAACAAGGAAAATCCGAGGAAGAACCGCTGTTCTGGCGTGAATCCATCGACGTCTGAGGCGTCACCAGTGCGTAACTGATACAGCTTCCATGCGTCATAGGCGATAGAAGCTCCGCCGAGGTCCGCAATGTTCTCACCCAAGGTCAGTTTTCCGTTTACGTGCACCCCGTCGGCTACCGTGTACTGGTCGAACTGTTTAACGACAACGTCTGCACGTTTCTCGAAGCGCCTACGGTCTTCGCTCGTCCACCAACTTTTGAGATTACCTTTCTCATCGAACTTCGAGCCTTGGTCATCAAATCCGTGCGTAATCTCGTGTCCGATAACGGAACCAATCGAGCCGTAATTCACGGCCATATCACCCCAAGGATCAAAGAACGGCGGCTGAAGGATGGCGGCAGGGAAGACGATGTCGTTAAGGTTTGGCGCGAAGTACGCATTCACCGTTTGCGGATACATAAACCACTCGCCACGGTCTATCGGACCACCAAGTTTCTTCACCTGGCGTTTATGCTCCTGCTCCCCGGCACGAACCAGGTTTCCCATAAGGTCGTCTGGACGGATGACGAGGCCGCGATAGGACTTCCACTTGTCGGGGTATCCAATCTTACGATTCATCGCGCTTAGCTTCTTGAGCGCCTTCTTTTTAGTCGCGGGACTCATCCAGTCAATTCCCTTGATGCGTGCCGCGTACGCCGCAAACAGGTCGTCTACGAGCATGTTCATTTTTTGCTTCGCCTCCTTGCTGAAGTACCGCTCCACATAGACTTTCCCCAAAAGCTCTCCCAAATTTCCATTGACGGCAGAGAGTGCGCGACGCCATAGCGGCTTCATGACCTTAGTACCCGTGAGTACTGTTCCGTAGAAAGAGAAGGAGGCGCGAACGAATGCGGGGGTAAGGACGCCTGACATGTCATTAACGAGCTGCCACTCCAGATACACCTTCCAGTCGGACAGGTTTACGCGCGCGAGCATTGAAGAAACCCCCTTCAAAAATTCCGGCTGCATGACGATGACAGACGCGGGAGCCGGTATCGCATTGAGTCGCCAGTACCGCTTCCAGTCGAAGTCAGCGAGAAGACGTGAAAGCTCTTTGGCGCTTTTCTTGTGGTAGGTCTTATCCGCATCGCGCGCGGACACCTTATCCATCGAGTGCTTGGCAAGCTCGGTCTCAACGCGCATGACGATGTCTTTGCGACGCGCAGCTTCCTTCGCGTCATACCCAGCGAGGCGGTGAATCCGTGTTACGTACGGGCCGTAGGCGGTACGCACACGTTTCGATTCCGCGTCATCATTCAGATAGTATTCGCGGTCAGGCATCCCAAGTCCGTCCTGAACGAGGTGCAGGCGGTACTTCGTAGAATCCTTTGCGTCCTGATCAATCATGACGCCCCAGGGAGCGGTGACACCGAGGCGATGAAGCTTCGCGATAGCAATTTCAAGACTCTTCCTGTCATGTATCTCTCTTACTATCTTGAGCCATGGTGAGAGAGGCAGCATGCCGAGCTTCTGTCGCGTCTTAAGGTCCGCGGCAGAGCGATACAGGTCAGCGACCATTTGCTCGGGTGAGCCCTTCGCTAGTCGTCTCTTGGTGAGAAGTTCATCGACAACGCGGCGAAGCTTTTTCTCGGTATCAAACCGCAGCTGCATAAAGGTTCCCCAGCGGCTCTCCGCTTTGGGAATTCCGGTGCGCGCTAGCCATCCGCCACCTGCGTACTCGTAGAAATCGTCGCCCGGTCTTACCTTCTTGTTCATGTCTCGGACTTGTATGACGGAGCGTTTCGGTGACATGCGGGCAGTATAGTACAGAGCTTCACGCTTCGCGCGGCATGCACCGTGTGCTATCGTCGCTTCATATGACGGTGAGCGAGATTCGTAAGCGATTCCTCGATTTCTATAAGGAACGCGGGCATGCGGTGGTGCCGTCGGCACCTATCGTGCCCGGTAACGACCCGACGACGCTTTTCACCTCGAGCGGCATGCAGCCCCTGGTCCCGTACCTCCTAGGAAAGGATCACCCGGAGGGGAGTCGCATCGCGAACTCGCAGAAGTCGTTCCGCGCAGGGGACATAGAGGAAGTCGGCGATAACCGCCACACGACGTTCTTCGAGATGCTCGGCAACTGGTCCTTGGGCGACTACTTCAAGCAGGAACAGCTGCCATGGGTATTCGATTTCCTCACGAACGAAGTCGGGCTTGATCCGAGGAATCTTTATGTAACCGTATTCGATGGAGATGCGGACACGGGAATGGAGCTTGATACGGAAGCAGTTGCGATATGGGAGCGTTTGTATAAAGAGAGCGGCATCGAAGCCGAGCTGGTGCGCATAGGTACGGAGGAGGAAGGATACGAGAAGGGAATGCAGGGCGGCCGCATATTCGCGTACGGCGCGAAGAAGAACTGGTGGAGTCGCGCGGGAGTACCAGCCAATATGCCTGCGGGTGAACCAGGAGGCCCTGACTCGGAGATTTTCTATGATTTTGGTACTCCGCACGACACGAAGTGGGGGAAGGAGTGTCATGTGAACTGTGACTGCGGACGATTCGTAGAGATAGCGAACTCAGTTTTCATGCAGTATGTGAAAAGCGCGGACGGCTCATTCTCGAATCTGCCTAAGCAGAACGTCGACTTCGGAGGTGGTCTCGAGCGAATCGCTATTGCTTCTATCGGTAAGCCTGATGTGTTCCTGCTTGATGTGTTCGACCATGCTCGCCAGACGCTCGAAGAGCGCACCGGAAAGGCATACCTCTCGGATGAAGCCTCGACTCGCTCGTTTCGAATCATCATGGACCACGTTCGCGCTGCTGCGTTCATGCTCGCTGAGGGCGTTGCACCATCGAACACTGAGGCCGGATATATCCTTCGCAGACTTATTCGCCGAGCGATACGCGAAGCAGACAAACTCGGCATCAAAGATGCGATTCTTTCTGAAGTCGCACGTGGATTCGGGCACGCATATGAAGACCATTATCCAGAAGTACTTGGCCAGGCTGACGCCATTACCGATGGCCTCGCAAGAGAAGAGGAGAAATTTCGTAAGACACTCGACACAGGACTAAAAATCTTCGAGAAGGCAGCGGGTAGTGGTTCAGTAGACGCAGACACGGTGTTCACGCTCGCTACGAGCTACGGATTTCCGGTCGAGCTAACAGAGGAACTTGCCAAGGAGCGAGCGCTTTCTATTGATACAGAGCTTGTTGCGACGAAGATGCGCGAGCATCAGGACCTCTCGCGTGCGGGCGCAGCGCAAAAGTTCGCTGGAGGGCTCGCGGACCACTCGGAGCAGACTGTCCGCTATCACACGACGCACCACATCCTTTTGAAGGCGCTCCAAATGGTGCTCGGCGACGAAGTGAAGCAGCGCGGTTCGAATATCACCTCGGAGCGTCTTCGTATCGACTTCGCGTCGCCCTCGAAGCTCACTGATGAACAAAAACTGGAAGTGGAAAGAATTGTGAACGAGCTCATCTATAAGGATTTGCCGGTCACGCGCACGGTTATGCCGCGCGAGGAGGCGGAAAAGCTGGGTGCGCAGATGGAATTCGGGGTGAAATATCCGGACATGGTGTCTGTCTATTCAGTGGGACCCGCAGGCGCCACTGAAGCTGACCCAAAGATATCGGAAGCATTCTCGCTTGAATTTTGTGGTGGTCCGCACGTCAGCAATACGAGTGAGATTCATGCGGGTGGTAAGAAGTTCCGCATACAGAAGGAGGAGGCCGTAGCTGCCGGGATACGCCGAATTAAAGCAGTTTTGGACTAGCGTATAGCGATTAGCGTCTAGCGGATAGAAAATTCAGGCTGTGTACTGTCCGCTATACGCTCTACGCTGTATAGTTTCAACATGTCCTTGTTCCGTAAGAAGCGTATCGATGCTGCTATCGTTGTAGACATCGGCTCCGGCTCGGTTGGTGCCGCATACCTCACCCTTTCTAAAGGGACGCGGCCAACACTCCACTACGGGGTACGCATAAAGCATCGCGAGATGAGCGACGTGGCCGCCACAGTGAAGGAAGCGGTGCGTTCGCTAGTCGCGCACGGCTCGTCGATGCTGCGTGACGCCACTGGAAGCGGTCGCGCAGATGTCGCGCTCGTCGCCGTGGCCTCACCGTGGCAGCGGACGCATGTAGAAGAGCGCGTTCGCGATGCCGAGACAGCATTTCCTGTTACACGGGGACTCCTCGAAGAGCTCTCCAAAGCAGATGAAAACCTTCCGGAAGGACATGATCCATTGGATTCCGCAATTATTGCCACCTCTCTCAACGGATACGCCATCGAGGAGCCCGTCGGAAAACGCGCGAAGCGACTCGAAGCTGTCGTCATGTCTTCCTCTATAGAGCGCTTGCTCAAGAGTGCCGCGGATAATGCGCTTAAGAGCGAGGCGCACCTGACAGGCGCTGCGTTCGCGTCGTTCCCTTGGGTTTCTTATAGCTCGCTATCCGCGCTCTACCCACACGAACGGGATTATCTCATTATGGATGCGGCAGGACTTGCAACCGACATCACACTCGTATCTCGTGGCCGCGTTGCGCGCGTCGCTTCTTGCGGCGCCGGACTGGCCACTCTTCTTTCACCCCGTATCGAAGCCGGAGCGGAATCTATCGAAGAAGGTGTGCACGTTACGCGGGACACGAAGACGGAACGTTTTAGCGCTGCAGGAGCTAAAGACTGGCTTGCTGGTTGCATACTCGCATTCAAGGACCTATCTGAACATCAGGCGCTGCCTCGTAAACTATTTTTGCTTGCGGATGAGACATTCGGACAGACAGTTAAGACGCTCTTGGCTGATGCGAGCGTCCGGTCGCTCTGGCTTTCTGACGAACCGCTCTCGATTATCATAGTCAGCCCGTCGCAGCTGCAGAGCGCTATCGTCCCGCTCGGACAGGGGAGTGATGATATCTTCCTGATGCTTGCTGGCTACCACGCAGCGCGCGTGTATACCCAATAGACCCGTTGCCAGGGAGCGCTCGGTGTATACTTCTGCCATAGCATTTATTTGCATTGTCATGCCTACCCCGCGCACCGTAAACGACATCATCCCTCCATCACGCCGCAGGCGTATCGAGCCTGATGCACCCGAGGCCCCTCGCGAACCGGCTCCCGTGATGGAGGACATGCATGTTGATATGCCTCCTCCACCTGAAACCCCACCACCTTTGAGACCTCTTCCGCCTATGCATCCAGCACCACGTCGACGTTTTCCCTGGGGAACGGCACTCATCGCGATTCTCGTCGTGCTTGCCTCCGTTGCTGCTCTCTGGCTCTTCTCTGGTGCGTCCGTATCCATAACGCCGAAGACGCAGTCCGGTTCCGTATCGCAGGAGTATACGGCGACGCCAGATGGAGGAGACCTGCCATTCCGCGTTGTCTCGACCGAGAAAATCGCCTCAAAGAGCGTTCCCGCTGAGTCAACGGTAAACGCAAATGACGCTGCCGAAGGCACTATTACGGTCTACAACACTTCCGCTACGCCGCAGCGATTCGTAAAGAACACACGCTTCGAGTCTCCAAACGGGCTTATCTACCGCGCGCGTGACGCGATAAACGTTCCTGCCGGAAGCGCGTCGAGCCCGGGTACGACTAAGGTCGCTGTTTTTGCAGAGACCGGGGGTGAACAGTACAACATCGCTCCTACCGACTTCACCCTGCCAGGACTCGATGGCACACCTGAAGGGAAGCAGGTGTACGGAAAGTCTACGGAGTCGTTCGTCGGCGGATTCCTGGGTAACCGCCCATCGGTCTCAGAAGCAACCGCTACCCGCGAACGCGTAGCGCTCCAGGCAGAGCTGCCCGCTGCCGTCCTCGACGGACTTCGAGAAGCAACGCCAGAGGGATACGTGCTTATCCCCGGCTCCGAGAATGTCCTCTACTCACCACTTCCGGACGCTCCGGACGGTTCCGGAGGCGTATATGTTCGCCACAAGGCCACGGCTACGGCGGCTGTGTTCCCGGCTGACGCACTTTCGCGTGCAGTCGCGCAGGTAATCATCGGCCAGGGATATGCCGGGCAGCCAGTGCAGCTGACGAACGTAGACCAGCTCCGAGTTACCCCTAAGGCTCCTGTCTCGGCCGCCGACCCATTCGAGTTCACGCTTTCAGGTACTGGCTCCATTGTCTGGGAGGTGGATCCGAATAAAATTGCAGGGCAAGTCTCCGGAAAGACCCGCGATGCTGCCCGAGTCCTCATTTCAGGACTCCCTGAGATAGGCGAGGGTGTGATAACGCTTCGTCCATTCTGGGCAGGTACCCTGCCGGAGGACCCTACGGAGATAAAAGTGACCGTCGTAGCCCCTAAGCAATAGGCGCGATTTGACGCCCTATCGGCTTCCTGCTATTCTCACAAAGTCCACATGGCGGATGAAAGCGATGCGAAAGAGGTACCGACCGGCGTTGTCGAGGAGGTCCTCCCTAACTCGCTTTTCCGTGTCCGCATGCCGGCTCCGGCCGACGCGCAGGAAGGGGATCTCTTGCTCGCGTATCTAGCAGGCAAGATGCGTCTGCATCGCATACGCGTACTGGTGGGAGATAAGGTAGAGCTCGTTCTCGACCCTTATGGCGGCAAGGCCCGCATCACCAGGAGGTTAAGTTAGGCCTTGTTTATTACCCGTTCACAGCGCTCTGCGCTCGTAACCTGTCACTAGGATGAAAGTCCGTGCATCCGTAAAGAAGCAGCAGCCAGGTGACCTCCTTGTACGGAGGGGCGGACGTCTGTACCGGATAAACAAGCGCAATCCCCGCCGTAAGCTTCGCCAGGGATAATATTTTCGTACTTCTACTACCATGCGTATTTCAGGCGTAACCCTTCCCGACGATAAGCAGCTCGCATACGCGCTGCCGCAGATTTATGGCATCGGCTTTACCCGTGCCAAGCAGATTCTTGATAAGGCAGGTGTCGCTCACGACACGAAGGGTAAGGACCTCACGTCAGACGAAGAGCAGAAGATTCGCCAGCTCGCTGAGGGCTTCCTCATCGAGGGAGAGCTCCGTCGTGAGATTGGCCAGAACGTAAAGCGCCTGAAGGACATTAAGTCCGCACGCGGTAGCCGCCATGCACTCCACCTCCCGGTTCGCGGTCAGCGCACCAAGACCAATTCTCGTACCGTCCGCGGTAACGTTCGTAAGACCATGGGCTCCGGTCGCCGCACGCTTGAGAAGACATAATTCATATGGGAAAGAAACGAATCATCAAGAAGTCAGGCAAAGGTCTCGATCAGGGGCGCAAGGAGCGCGCACTTTCGAAGATTGCAAAGAAGCGCGTCGAGCGCGGCATTCTTCACATCGAGGCGACGTTCAACAACACGAAGGCTGTTCTCACAGACGAGAAGGGCAATGCCATCATGTCTTCGTCTTCCGGCGCGCTCGGCTTCACGGGCGCCAGGAAGTCGACTCCGTACGCTGCTGCGAAGGTGGGTGAACTTCTCGGAGAGAAGGGTGCCATCGTCGGCCTCAAGGAGGCGTCAGTCATCATCCGCGGAGTCGGAGCAGGACGCGAGTCTGCGCTTCGTGCATTCGCTGGAAAGGGTATCCAGATTCGCTCCATCAAGGACGCGACCCCAGTTCCACACAACGGACCTCGTCCGCCTAAGCCAAGGCGAGTGTAGCGAGCCGAAGCCCAGCACCAAAACACGTATGATAACTACTAAAAATTTCTTCAACCAGACTGGCTCGTCGAGCGCCGGTGTCGTGACTTTGCTGTCCTTGGTGCTGGGCATAGCAATGTCTAACTCGCTTCGCTCCTAACACATTGCTATGAAAATTGGACCTAAGTACAAGATAGCTAAGCGACTCGGCGCGACCGTCTTCGAGAAGACGATGTCGCAGAAGTTCGCTATAGCCAAGGAGCGCAGCGAAAAGACCCGTAAGCGTGGCCGTGGCCCATCCGAGTTCGGAAAGCAGCTTCTAGAGAAGCAGAAGGTTCGCCTTACCTACGGCCTTTCTGAGAAGCAGTTCGCTAACTACGTGGCGGAGGCTATGGAGACCCGCGGTGTCCCGCCTGTTGAGACGCTTCACAAGTTGCTTGAGATCCGTCTTGACTCGGTTGTCTACCGCTTGGGCCTTGCGAAGACCCGCCGCGCATCGCGCCAGATGGTCTCTCACGGGCACATCACGGTGAACGGCGTGAAGTCCACGATTCCGTCCCGCCGCATGCGCCAGGGAGATGTCGTCGCTATCCGCGATGGCTCGAAGTCGAGCGTTATGTTCGAAGGTCTTGCCGAGAAGCTTGCCGAGCGTCCTACCCCGAGCTGGTTGTCATGGGATGTGAAGCAGATGTCGGGTAGCCTTGCGGACATGCCAACGGCAGCAAGCGCGGACCCGGCGGGCGACCTCGGTGCCGTCTTGTCGTTCTACAGCCGTTAGTTTTATTACTGGTTATCACGATTGAGTCATGGAATACCACATCACCTTGCCGTCTAAGCCCCGCGTCGTCTCTGAAGACGGTCTTTCGGGCACCTACGAGATTGATTCGCTTTACCCAGGGTACGGCCACACGCTCGGTAACAGCCTTCGCCGTATCATCCTTTCGTCCTTGCCAGGTGCTGCCATCACGAACGTTAAGATTGAGGGCGTTGCGCATGAGTTCTCGACCATCGAGGGCGTTCGCGAGTCCGTTATGGAAATCCTCCTTAACCTCAAGCGCGTCCATTTCGTTCTTCACGGGGATGAGCCACAGGTTATCCGCCTTACCGCAAAAGGCGCGAAGGTGGTTACCGCCGGTGACTTCACGCTTCCAAGCCAGGTCGAGATTAAGAACCCTGACCACCATGTTGCGGACATCTCTGGTAAGGTGACTCTCGAAATCGAAGCAACTATCGAGCGCGGACTTGGGTACGTGCCTCGCGAGCTTCTTACGAAGGACAAGGTGGACATCGGCACGATTGCGCTCGATGCAACATTCACTCCTATCCGCCGTGTGAATTACGAGGTGGAGAACATGCGCGTTGGTGATCGTACTGACTTCAATCGCTTGAAGATCCTCATCGAGACCAACGGCACCGTTTCTCCGCGCGAAGCTCTGGAGCGTTCTATCGAGCTCATGATTCACCAGCTCAAGGCAGTCGTCGGCTTCCAGGAGACAGTTGAGGCTGAGGAAACGCCGTCTGCATCGATGTCATCCTCTGACGCAGGCGAGAAGGACGCCGCAAAGACCAAAGTTGAGGACCTTGGTCTTTCGGCTCGCGTCACCACGGCGCTCACTGAGGCGGGCATCCGCTCTGCTGCAGGACTTTCGAAGAAGACAGCGTCTGCATTGAAGGAGCTCGACGGCATCGGCGACAAGGCGATTACCGAGATTGAATTCGCGCTCTCGGGTCTCGGACTTGCTCTTAAGGGCGAATAACGGTCTAGAGAAATAAGGAGCTAGCGACTATATTTCACTTAACCCAGCACCATCACGCGCTTATGAAAGCTCACACGCACATGCAGGCTAATATGTCCTCGAATATTTCGGGGGTTATTGGACTTGGGATGGTGCTGGGTGTAAGGTTTCCTAACTCGCTACGCTCGTAACGAAACCTAACATGCGACATCAGCACAAAGGCCGGACACTCGGACGCCCCAAGAACCAGCGGGGTGCCTTGCTCCGTTCCCTCGCTCGGTCTCTCGTCATACACGAGCGCATCTCGACCACCGACGCCAAGGCACGCGAACTGCGCCCGGTTATCGAAAAGCTCATCACTCGCGCCAAGACAGACACTGTCGCTAATCGACGTATCGTGAATGCCCGCATCCAGGACCCAACCGCAACTAAGAAGCTTTTCACGGCTATCGGCCCTCGCTACAAGGACCGCGCAGGTGGCTACACCCGCATCGTGAAGCGCACGGCTCGCGGCACCAACGACGCGCGCAAGATGGCGTTCATCGCACTCGTATAATATGAAAACTTCCCCTCAGACCCCGATAAAGAAGATGGAGCCTATCGCATACACGATAGATGCTGCCGGAAAGAAGCTCGGACGCGTAGCCTCTGAGGCCGCATCTATGCTCCTTGGGAAGAAGTCCGTCCAGTTCGTAAAACACGAAGTGCTTCCCGTCACCGTCACCATCAACAACGCTTCAAAGCTCGACATGAGCGAGAAGCGCATTAAGGGAAAGACGTACCTGCACTTCACCGGCTACCCGGGTGGTCTTAAGGAGACCTCCATGCAGATGATGATTGATAAGAAGGGCATCGGAGAGGTCGTCAAGAAGACTGTGGACGGCATGATTCCCCGTAACGCACTCCGCAAGGAGCGTATGAAGCGCCTTACTGTAAACGACTAATATGCCTGATAAAACTCCGTACGTAGCAGCAATCGGCCGCAGGAAGACTGCGGTAGCCCGCGTGCGCCTCATGAAGGCGAAGGAGGCTAGCGTGACGGTAAACGGCATGCCAGCTAAGGACTATTTCCACACCGATGAGCGCACGCTCATTTCAGAGGAGTCCTTGAAGGCTGCTGAGCTCGACGGTATCTACGCAGTCACAGCTAAAGTAGCTGGTGGCGGTATCGCAGCCCAGGCTGACGCGGTGCGCATGGGTATCGCTCGCGCCGCAACGATGGTGAACCCCAACACTCGCGGCACCCTCAAGTCCGCAGGATTTTTGAAGCGCGACCCGCGCGCAAAGGAGCGCAAGAAGCCAGGTCTCGTGAAGGCCCGCAAGCGTAAGCAGTGGAGCAAGCGTTAGAAAACAAGCCCCATTGAGGGGCTTTTTTCTTGACGCTTGATCGGCCGCAGTGATGTTTTGCCAGCAGGCAAAACCACGAGGCGGGCTCGCGGAATTTCGTGAGCGACGGCGAACGAAATATCTGTGAGGGAAGCGCTAAAGGAAAGTCCCTACTACGGGGGCTTTTTTGTTTACGAAACAGTACATTTGGGGTATAATGATAGATGGGAGTACATTTCGTACGTCCATAGGGAAGGAACCGACCGGATGGCAAATCCAGTCTTGCGTCAGCTCGCCAAAGAAGTGAACATCGTGATTCGGCATGGCATTACGCGATGGCCGGATTGTCGCGACATGTTCGATGAGGTGCGGTCACTGCTCGCGCAGAAACTCGCATCCGCGAATTTCGTCGGAGGACCCTTCACCCTGATACCCATCGAGTTCGCTCGGGGTTCCGAGCACAAGAAGGGCATCGGTCCCGCTAGGGTGCATGAGGGTAGGGTGCTCATCACGGTCCAGCCCGGATCAAATGACACCGCCTTCAAGTACAAGCTTGAACTGCCGCGTCCACTGACCGCGGAGCAGGTCGCAACCGGGCTCAACTACGACGACGCTTCACTCAAGCCCTTCTCCGAACCCGCGGCGGACGTCAGGCTGCCCGAGGCGGCGAACGATATCGTCCTACCGGCGCTATCGGACACTGCCGCCTCCGCTGTGCTTTCGGCCATGGAGGACGTAGACTTCGGCGCGCTTGTGCTCGACCCCGATAAGAAGCTCGAGCCCACGACGCCGCACCAGTTCCTCGACGACCCGGTGCTGATAGCGACTGCGTTATGTGAGCTTTTCACAGGCGCAAACCTCTTCGCGCTCGAGTCGGATGTCCGTGGCGACCTCGCGGAGAACTTTGGTTGGAACGAATCAGAGACGATGCAGGTCATGCTGGGTCTTGAGGCGCGGAACTACGTGCGTCGCATGACCCGAGGCGATGGCTTCCTCTACGTCGAACTTTTGCAGGGCTCAAGCGTCTGCACGGAGCTCGCGCGGAGCGGATTCGTCGTCGTACCCTCACCGTGCGTGCCGTCCGTGGACCTTCAGTCCGCAGAGCCGCCAAAAAGCGCGAAGGCTGGTCTGCGAAACGTTATCTCGCAGCTCACGGCGGGGAAGCCAATCCAGCGCATCCGTGCTGGAGAATCAGGTCTTCCTCCCGGAAACGGAGACGCGAAACCTGTGGCGAAAGCGACCAAGAGGCCACCGGCGAGGGCAATCGCGACGCCCACCGGCATTGCGGTACCACCCGTTGAAGCCCCAACTCCTTCTGCGATGTTCGACATCAACAATGTCGGACGCCTGAAGAAGATGTCGGTTGCGCTACGAAACGCACGAGCGGAACTTCCTGGTCTGACGAAGACTACGGACGAACTCGCGGGACAAATTGAGACGGTTCGCGCCGAACTCGAACGTCTCTCGGCAACGTACGCGGAGGCCGAGACGAGGCGGAAGCACGCTTCCGACATCGTCAAGGATCCCGACCACATCGCGGCCGCGGACACCATCGCAAAGCTCCTTGCGACGCTCACGGACGAGTAACTTAAGAGAGCCGCCCCCAAAGGGCGGCTTTTGACTTGCCCCCCAGGCTCGGGCATAGTTTTTATATGGATGATGAATTTCAGATAGACGAGGAAGCCAAAGCCAATCAAAAGGCACAGGCCCGCGGGGATGATGACCTCGTAGACGAAGAGGAGCGCGCAGACGGAAAAATAAAGAAGCTTAGAGACGAGCTTGCCACTTCGCGCGCTGAGTCAAAGAATAATCTTGATGGTTGGCAGCGCGCCAAGGCAGACTATGTGAACGCGCTTCGCCGTTTTGAAGAGGAGAAGACGAGTGCAAAGGAATCGGGAGTTGCAAAAGCTATCGAGGCGATGCTTCCAGCCATGGACGCACTTGAGCGCGCGAAAGCCCATGGCGACGTGCCAGAGAGCTTTCAGGGCATCGTCAAACAACTTGAGAGTGCGTTCGCGTCCCTTGGACTTGAACCCCTAGGCTCAATAGGCGAGGCATTCGACCCTAACCTGCACGAAGCATTGGGTCACGAGGACGGAGAGGAGGACTCGGTTACCTCTGTTCTTGAAACCGGATGGAAGCGAGGCGACCGAGTCATCCGCCCGGCAAAAGTGAAGGTCGGTAAGGCTTGAAAGGCGTCGTTTTCGGGCGTAGAATGACACTATCTGGGCGCAATTTAGCAAGCTAAGCGATATTTCAGTATGGCAAAAATCCTTGGCATAGACCTTGGGACCACGAACTCAGCGATGGCTATCGTCGAGGGTGGCGAACCGCGCGTTCTTGAGAACGCGGAAGGCGCGCGCACAACTCCCTCCATTGTCGCGGTTGGAAAGAATGGCGAGCGCATCGTCGGAACCCTCGCAAAGCGTCAGTCGGTAACGAACCCCACCAACACGATCTACCAGATCAAGCGGTTCATCGGTCACAATTTTGACGAGGCGAACGTGCAGAAGGATAAGGAGTCAGTACCGTTTGAGATGAAGAAGGCAGAGAACGGCGGCATCGAAGTGAAAATGGGCGACAAGTGGTACCGCCCGGAGGAAGTCTCCGCAATGATACTCGCCAAGATGAAGGCGGACGCGGAGGCGAAGACGGGCGAGAAGATTACGGAAGCCGTTATCACGGTGCCTGCGTATTTCAACGACGCACAGCGAAGCGCGACCAAGGATGCGGGCAAAATCGCGGGCCTTGATGTGAAGCGCATCATCAACGAGCCGACGGCAGCCGCACTCGCGTACGGCTTTAATAAGAAGAAGGAAGAAAAGATTGTCGTCTTTGACTTTGGAGGCGGAACGTTCGACGTTTCCGTGCTTGAGGTAGGAGATGACGTCATCGAAGTACGCTCCACCGATGGCGATGCTCACCTTGGCGGAAAGGACCTTGACCAGAAAATCATTAACTGGATTGCAGAGGAATTCCGTAAGGAGAGCGGCATCGATGTTCGTACGGACGCTCTTGCGCGCCAGCGCCTCGACGAAGCTGCGGAGAAGGCAAAGATTGAACTCTCGACCGCAATGGAGACGGAGATAAACATCCCTTTCATCACGTCTGACTCGTCGGGCCCTCGCCACCTTCTCCTTAAGATGACGCGCGCGAAGCTCGAGGAGCTTTCCTCAGAGTACGTCGAGCGTGCCATCGCTATCACGAAGCGCGCGATGGAAGCGTCGCCATTCCAGATTTCTGACATCAACGAGGTGATTCTGGTGGGTGGTCAGACCCGTATGCCAGCGATACAGGCGGCAGTCGAGAAGTACTTCGGCAAGAAGCCGCACATGGATGTGAATCCGGATGAGGTCGTCGCACTTGGTGCTGCGATACAGGCCGGCATCCTCCAGGGAGACGTCAAAGACATCCTTCTCGTCGACGTCATCCCACTCTCGCTTTCTATCGAGACGATGGGCGGAGTCGCAACCAAGATTATCGAGCGCAACACGGCGATTCCGACGTCTCGCAGTCAGACGTTCTCGACAGCGTCCGATAACCAGCCATCGGTCGAGATTCACGTCACGCAGGGCGAACGCGCGATGTCTGCTGACAACAAGTCACTCGGCAAGTTCAATCTCGATGGCATCCCACCAGCTCCACGCGGCCTTCCGCAGGTTGAGGTGACGTTCGACGTTGACGCTAACGGCATCCTCACGGTGAAGGCGAAGGAAAAGACAACTGGAAAGGAGCAGTCCATTCGTATCGAAGGCTCGACGGGTCTCTCCAAGGATGACATCGACCGCATGCAGAAGGATGCGGAGGTGCACGCAGTTGAGGATAAGAAGCGTCAGGAGCTCGCAGAAAGCCGAAACATCGCGGAGCAGGGCATATACGCGGCTGAGAAGGCCATCAAAGAGCATGGGGAGAAGGCGGGTGCTGACCTCGTAAAAGAAATCGAGGACAAGGTGAATGCGCTCAAAATGGTTAAGGATGGTCAGGACGCTGACGCAATCAAGTCTGCTACTGAAGCCCTCTCAGGGACTTTGGGAAAGATTGGCGAAGTCATGGCCAAGCAGGCAGGAGATACTCCGCCCTCAGATGGGAATCCGCCGCCGGAACCAGGCGCGACCGACGCCGAATTCAAAGAGAAGGAATAGCAAAAAGCCCGCGTACGCGGGCTTTTTTGCATCTCTTCCATTCGGCGTTGACTATGCGGCAGCGCGAGCGCATATTCAGCATAGACACGTCAAGAACCTTTTAGGAGGAGACTGTGCTCAATCTCGCGAAACTCGACATCCCGCGACTGCTGCGCTCGGCGAACCACACGTTCGACGAATTCACTATAGACAGTTACGGCGAAACGGAACCGAATGCATGGATGTTCGAGATTAATTCGAGGAGACTCGTCGACTCTGATGGCACGCCCATCAGCATGTTCTGTTCATGCTCCTGCGCACCTGATGACACGGACCCTTCTATCGCGCTTGTCGCACGAACCGAGCACTCATTTCCGCTTTCTGCCGAGCCATGGCTCATAAGTGCTGTTGCACGAGCTCGCACTCGGCGTCCGGTAAAACTGAACGTAAGCAAGGGGGCGGACGCACTGCATGCGCTCGCACTCGTTGAGCTTGGGCTTACCCATGACTCGCTCGCGCTGCTCCAGCACGAACACCCACCGGTGCCGGTCTGCGACTACTTCGCTATGGCGTGCGACTCAGCTATCCTGAAGCTCCTGCACGCCTGCAGGCTCGCGCATCGGATGCGTGACGCATACTCCAGACTCCATTGAGTGAATGACGGGCGGCTGCGCTGCAGCCGCCCTTTCTCTTTTTGCGCTTGCGCACGCTCGTGCGTATAATCGTCCTATCTATGGCGAAAAACTATTACGAAGTACTTGGTGTCGACAAGAAGGCAACGAAGGACGACATTAAGAAGGCGTTCCGTAAGCTCGCGCACAAGTATCACCCTGATAAGGGCGATGGCGACGAAGCGAAGTTCAAGGAAATCACTGAGGCGTACTCGATTCTTTCAGACGACAAACGCCGAAAGGAGTACGACAACTACGGACAGGCATTCCCAGGCGGCGGGGGAGCTGGCTCCGGTGGATTCGACTTCAGCAACTTCGGAGGATTCGGCGCTCAGGGCGTTGAGTTTGACCTTAACGATCTCTTCGAAGGATTTGGCGACATCATGGGGCGCCGCGGAAGCCAGCGCCGCCGCGGCCGCGATATCTCTGTTGATATCCAGGTATCGTTCGCGGAATCCGTTCTCGGCGCAAAGCGCTCGATGGTTATTGCAAAGGTGTCTGAGTGTGCAACCTGCGCGGGGACCGGCGGAAAGCCGGGGAGCGGCACGGAAACCTGCAAGACCTGCAACGGGCAAGGGAAGGTGCACGAGGCGCGTAATTCCATACTTGGACAGTTCACATCGGTACGCACCTGTGTCGCGTGCGATGGTGCCGGACAGATTCCTAAAGAGAAGTGCACGGACTGTAGCGGACACGGAACGCGCCGACAGGAAAGCGAACTCAATATCACAATTCCGGTAGGTATCGAGAACGGTGAGATGATTCGTCTATCGGGGCAGGGAGAGGCGGTCAAGAATGGCCAGCCGGGAGACCTCTATGTAAAAGTGCATGTGAAGACGCACTCGGTTTTCCGCAAAGAGGGAGCTAATCTCGTTATGAATCTTCCGGTGAAGCTCACGGACGCACTACTCGGTACATCCGTAACGGTGGAGGCGGTCGACGGGAAGTCACTCGAGGTGAAGATACCGCAAATGGCACGTGCGGAGGAGATGCTGCGTGTACGCGGCAAGGGCGTTCCGTATCCGGGCGATCACGGCGACCTGCTTATCCGTGTCTCAGTCGCGTTCCCCAAGAAACTGTCAGGTAAAGCACGCAAAGCGGTGGATGAACTCAAGGAAGAAGGACTTTAAGAAGCGAGTAGCGTCTAGCGGACAGCGTATAGTTCAAGTCATACACAGACAGTTCGTTTCTTCTGTACGCTAAACGCTGTACGCTAGTAACTAGTTCCTATGGATTCAATCCTCACGACCATCAACTCAAGCGCCGTGGACGCATGGACACTCCTCTCGAGCGTCCTTGCGCTTGTCGTGCTTACCGCCGTACTCCTGGTCTTCGGGCTGCGTGGCGGACGAAGCGCGCTCGTCTCCCTCATACTCGCGATGTACGCCGGTTACGCTATCTACGCGGTATTCCCGTTCACCTCGACCATCCTCGCGTTCGGCTCTGACGCCATGGTGCGCACCATCCTTTCGGTCGCGATATTCGTCGTCGCGACGATACTTCCATACCTCATCATCAAGCGCCTCACTTCCGCAGGTTTCGGTTCGCTTTCTTTCGTCCCTAACCTCATCCTTTCATTTCTCGCTGCCGCGTTCCTCCTCGCGCTCGGCTACCAGCTTTTCGCCATCAGCTCAGTCTATCCACTGACCGACACCCTCCACGCCGCGTTCGCACCGACGAAGTACTTCTTTTACTGGTTCATCGCCCCTCTGCTCGGCCTTTTCCTGTTTGCGCGCTAGATACGTCGCGGTCTTGACTTTCTGCTCTCTGCAGGTAGGGTCAAGGCACACCCATGGCCTACGTCAGCGCTCCGGCGCAACGACGCATTTTCGCCAAACCAGTCGCACTCGCGCTGGCATTTACCTTCCTCCTTTCGCCGCTTTCGCCCGTCCTCGCCGAGGAAGTCGATACTTCTACGCCGACGCCTGCAGATAGTCCGGCGCTGACGCAACCGGATGCGCCGGCTAACACACCTGCACCTCCCGCTGAGGAGTCGACGCTTCCTACGGATACTCTCCCCGTTGAGGAAACATCTCCCGAAGACGCCGAGCAGTTGCCCGAGGAACCTGCGGCTCTCGACATCGCGGAGGAGGATGTAACTCCGTGGAATCAAACAAGCCGATCGAAGCCTGACGCGAAGATGGATGAGAAGAGTGGCGCGCTTATCTATACCTATCCGATCTCGCTCCCTCCTGCCCGAGAGCCAGCCATCGATCTGCCGCTAACCCTTACCTACAACAGCCAAAATCAGGCGCTTTCGCCGTTCGGCTACTCCTGGGAGCTATCCATACCCTCGATTGAGCGCGTGAATAAGACTGGCACCGACCGTCTCTACGACGAGCAGTACTTCAGCTCCACCATCTCTGGAGAGCTGATACTGGATTCCGGGAGCACCTTTATCGCTCGAAGCGACGAAGGCGAGCGCCTTGTCTATACCCGTACAGGGGATGGATGGACGATGACTGATAAGCAGGGGACCGTCTATACGTTTGGCGACACGAGCGCGTCCCGACAGGACGATCCCGAGGACGATTCACGTGTTTATAAATGGATGCTGTCCAAGGTAACAAGCGCAAACGGAAACACGGTCGTTATCACATATTTCAAGGACCGGGGACAAATATACCCGAATACGGTTACGTACAACGGGAACGGGTCTCGGGCTGGCAATCTGAGCGTCACGTTCATGCGAGGGTACGCGATGAATAGTGGTACGGAGTATCGCAACTCTCCTACGCTCTATTCAACGGGATTTGGCATCAAAACGGAGTACCTAATCGACCGCGTCGAAGTTAGTCACGCCGGAACGGTGCTACGAACGTATGCACTTGCTTATGAGAAAGGTGACGCGGACTGGAAGCCGCTCTTATCATCCGTTACCGAGTCAGGAAGAGCAGAAGCTGGCACCGCGCACGTAACACTGCCGCCAACGGTTTTCTCATATAAAGAATTTCCTGCATACGAGTTCACAGAGACCTCAGGGTCGCTTTGGCATGCACCAGCGGCATTCTACACAGAAGTCGGCAACAGCAGATCGACGGGTTTACAGATTGCGGACCTTAACGGCGACACCTATCCTGACTTCTACAAGTGCGACAACGGATACGCCAGTATCCATTTGAACGACACGCGCGGTGGCTGGAGCGATGTCAGCACCGATCCTGCTTGGGCTCCACAGGAGGCGTGCCGTCATCTTGAAGACAGGTATACGAATTCAATCGCACTCATGTTCGCCGACGTCGATGGTGATTTACTACTGGATCAGATGTACTCCGTGGGAACGGAATATGCTCGCAGTCAAAGTCCAGCACCATTTGATGGTCGCATCTACTTGAATACGCTCGCGTCTGCGCCAGCAGGCTCCCCTGTGTGGGTTGGGTACCCAAGCTACACCGTCCCGGGAGCCGCGCTCGCGCAAGTCGATAACGACGAGACGATTCCGCTTGCCACCCGGGTCGCAGATATCAATGGTGACGGTTTCCCTGATTTCATCTTCGGAGCCTACAACTATCCGGCCGAGAGAAACGACATACGCGTATACCTGGGAAGAGGAGGAGATTGGGTGCTCGCACCTGAAGGCACGTGGGTACTACCGGAACTTATCGTCGAGGAGCATAAGCGAGATATCGCCGCCCTCGAGGATATAAACGGGGATAATCTACCCGACATCCTGTTTGCTGCCGGTAATCAGGCAAGTTATCCGGAGCCAGTCGACGAGGGGGCCATCTACATAAACACCGGCTCCGGGTGGGAGCCGGAGCGTGACGCCTCTGCCATAGACGAGCACTACCAGATGCCGATAGCGGTGGAACAGACAGACTATGTCGGCACCGATTACGGTACGCGGTTCGCTGATATAAACGGCGACGGCATGACGGACCTCGTGAACTCTCAAGACGATTGGACGCCGCAGTTGCGTATTCGCACAGGAAACACACATCTTGACCAGGTTCACACCGACAACCTGTGGCTCACAAAACCGCTCGACCAGAACTTACATTACGGACTTGCCTCTAACAACGGCAAAATCGAGCACGCTCGCCTCGTTGATATGAACAGCGACGGCGTTCAGGACTTCATCTATTCAAAGGACGAGTCGACAAATGGCGACCGAGACGCAGTTCCTATACGTCGCACCGCGCTCGGGCGGGGGCCTGGATACTCGGATATCCTTGAAACGATTACCTTGCAGGACGGCGGAAAGATTAAGGCGACTTACTCACCTTCGTCGCAGTATCGTAGCTCCTCAGGTGAACTCTTGAATCCTGCGCTTCCACTACGGATACTCACGGTGAGCTCTATCACGCGGGACAATGGTAGGGGAGCAATCGGTACTGATACGTACACGTACCAAGGCGGCCACTACTACTTCAACAATCCGCTCGACCGTCGCTTCGCAGGGTTTGCGATGATTGAAAAGAAGGACTCGGCAGGAAACGTGACGCGTACCTACTACCACCAGGGTAGTTCGACTAATCAAACCAAGGGAGAAGTCGCGGATCACGAATCGAAGATAGGTAAGACATACCGGGTCGAGGAATTCGATAATCGAGGTAAGTTGCAGCGCGCTACCACTAACGCGTGGGGTCGAGTTGCACGCGGCACAGGGTCATTCGTCAAGCTCTTGCGCACCGTAACAGCTGAGTACGACGGCCTCTCTTCGCACGCTGCTTCTGCCGAAGAGTATGCATACGACGACGCCTCAGGGAATATGACCGAACACAGGCTGCTTGGGCGGGTTACTGCAGCCCCAAACGGCTCGTACACGGATGTGGCGGGTGACTCGCGCGCTATCAGCTACGAGTATGCAAGAAAGGGGACGCTTGTAACGAACTTCGTATCGCGCGAGACGCTTACAGACGATTCCGGAGTAAAGGTGAAGGAAGTACTGACCGAGTATGACGGCCTCCCTCTCGGCCAGGCGACGAAGGGTAACCCGACGACGAGCAAGGAGTGGGTAGCCGGGAGCGACTATCGCACTACGACGCGTACCTTCAATGCGCATGGTCTTCCGACATCCTCGACTGACGCGCGCGGCAACAGAACCGGATACCGCTATGACAGCTATAGCTTGTATCCGATTTACATCGATAAACCCCTTGGACAAACCGTCCGGTATGCGTACGACTACAGCTCGGGACAGGCGATTATTAAGATTGATGAGAACGGACAAACGTATCGAGACATCCTCGATGGTGTTGACCGCATAAAGGAGGAACGTGTCCCGAACCCTACAACCGGAGCGTTAGTCGTGAAAGCTGTTTATGTTTACGATGACACCGCTACGCCGCGTAAAGTCACCCGTCAGGACTTCATCGCTCCGGGAGTCGCACGGGCCACAGTCACGTATCGCGACGGGTTTGGGCGGACAATCCAGGAGCGTAGGGAGATGGAGGCGGGAGCGTACGCCATCCGGGATATCGCGTATGACGCGCGCGGTCTCGTAGCGAAGGAGTCACTCCCATACACGGGGACTGGTATCGCATACGCTGCGCCTACCAAGACCGCCTCCCTTTACACGAGCTATGTATACGATGCGCTCGAGCGACCTACGAGGGTCTTGACGCCAACCGGGGCAGTGACGAAGACGTACGCCAACTGGGTGGTCACCACGACCGATCAGAACGGGAAGACACGCATACACACGAAGGATGCGTTTGGCAGCCTGGTACAGGTAGGAGAGGTGAACGGAGGGTCGACATACCTGACGAACTACGCATGGGACGCAGCGGGTAATTTGTCCCGTGTTACTGACGCGCTCGGGAACATCCGGAACTTCACATATGACGGAATAGGGAATCGTCGTTCTGCGGAAGACTTGCATGCTCCGACTGACAGAGTGTTCGGTGTGAGGTCGTACGAGTACGACCTTGCAGGGAACATGACGAGAACGACGGATGCGCGTGGAGTCGTAACCACTATCGCCTACGACTCCCTCAACCGGCCGCTATCTGAAGATGCGTCTTCCGGCACAGGCATAGAAACTTCCTACACGTATGACACCTGCACGAACGGGAAGGGGAAGCTGTGCTCGGCCGCGTCCCCCGGAAACATACTTGTAACCTATAGCTACGACCGGATGGGTGGTGTCGCAAGCGAGAGCAAGAGGATAGGCAACGCCACGTATACGACGTCGTACGTGCGCGACTATAGCGGCAATCCCACATCGACGACCTATCCGGACGGCTCGAAAGTTGAAAATGCGTACAACGTAGCGGCGCTCCTCGAGTCGGTGAAGTTACGGGAGTCCAATGGGACGGTTTCCACCATGGCCTCGAATTTTGACTACGCACCTACCGATGCGGTTACTATCGCTGCGTACGGGGATGGCACAACGCTCACGAACACGTATGACGCGACAAAGGGATATCGACTTACTAAAAAGCAGGTGACTAAGGGTGCTGCGAAGCTGCAGGACATTGCATACGAGTACGACAACGTAGGGAACATCACCAAGCTCACTGACACGTCACCGACAGCATCAAAGAAGACGGTGGCGTACACGTACGACGACCTATACCGCCTCAAATCCGCAACAGCAACGGCAGTCGCTGCGTCGACGACCCCGTACATGCTTACGTACAGCTACGACGCCATAGGGAACCTTACAAATAAAGAGGGCGTCGCCTATACGTACGACGGAACTGCCACAGGAAACTACGCGAACCCGCATGCAGCGACGACCGTGGGAGGAAGTCCGCTTACGTACGACAGGAACGGCAACCTCCTCACATCGGCCGCAGGCTCGCACGTTTGGGACTATAAGGGTCGCCTCTCGCGCACGACGCTTCCTAACGGCACTCTTGTTGCGAACCTCTACGATCACGCAGGGGAGCGCGCCGCGCAGAACACTGGCGGAGTTTCAACTCACTATGCGAACGACCTCTACACGGCGTCAGGCAACAAGAAGACGCGCCTTATATATGGCAATGGGATGCTCCTAGCTTCGTCTGAGGCTGTCGGAAGCGTGGTGACGCCCTACTTCATGCACGGGGACCACCTCGGTAGCACGAATGTGGTGACCAGCGCCGCAGGTGCTGTCGTGCAGACCTTGGACTACTACCCATACGGCAGCACGCGCGTAGACACCTCGCCGGACGTCGCAAGCCGCGAGTATATTGGCGAAGTCTTTGACGAGGTGACAGGTCTCTCGTACCTCAATGCACGTCATTACGACGGGGGACGTGGGCAGTTCCTTTCCCAAGACCCTTCATATCTTCGAATAGGAGATTCGGGCTTTGAGAAGGTGTACTCACGCAAACTCCAAGAGCACCTAGCTAATCCTCAGGCGCTGAACTCGTACGCATATGCGCACGGAAATCCGATAACGAATAGCGACCCAAATGGTGAGATACTACCTCTGTTGATAGGGGCATGGGCTATAGCTGAAATCGGTCTAAGTATTTATGACGGATATAATGCATACCAAACCGTTAATAATCCTGACGCAAGCGATTTCGAAAAAGGTATCGCAGTATCAGGGTTCGCTGCTGGATTGATAGGGCCAGCAGGAGGATACGGAACGGCCGGTAGTAAGGCTCTACAAATATACAAGCAGACTAATCCCGTGGGTCAGGCATTGATGAAGGGTGTTCAAAATGAAAAGGTTCTAAATCTGATCAGAGATAACTACCGAGTAGTTAATGGCAAGCAGATCGGATCAGGGAGTGCTGTCGATGCCATGCTTCATACATTGAAGACCGGCAATTTTGTTGGGGGCACAGATCATGTGAATAAGGTTCACGATAATGTCAGCCGTATTGGTAATCTTCTTGGTGATTCTTCACAGAGCTTCAATCAAGCAGACAAAAGCGCGCTTAGCAAGATTCTTCGTGATTCACAAAGAGCTATAAAGAAATATAATACTAAAAAGAAATAGTTATGAATAATAAGTGCGAAAAGTCCAATCAAATCGTAGACAGATTGCTTGTAGCATTTCCAGAGTTTGCTAGCTCGAGGGAGAGAAGAGAAGTCTACGATAATGATGGTCCGTATACTTATATGAGCTACTTTGGTGATTTTCTGCTTGATCGGATTGATAAAGATGATAATGCTGAAATTGTTCGAAGAGCCTTTAATTTTATAAACGATGAGTTCGAGCATTCTCTGTTCAACTCGTATGTATGGGACCTATTACTTTTGGAGCTTTTTAGCAGACTTGATATGCAGCAACACTACAAGAATGTTGCTAATAAGCTTCTAACCGGTCGAGCCTTAGCAGCCTTCCAAACGAGGGAGGGAAGACCGGTCGAGTAATGAGTTGCTATGCAAAATGCATTCTTACGAATAGTCGATTCAGCATTTAACGAAGTCGTTAATGGGATCGATATTCCTAAGCTCTTCGATAGATTGAACTCTTCTCAAATTAAGCTAGCGACGCTAGGAGAGAGACTTGATACACTTCTTGATAATAAGGAATCGCATTTCGAGGAACCATCATGGAGCAACGAGGAACTTTCGCTCATCAAGGCTATTTTATGTGAGCTACTCAAAGAGCTCGATTCATTCGAGTTCAGCACCCGTATGGGTGTAAGTGAGGACGAAGTATTTGCTGTGCTTAAAAGCGTTAAGCTCAAAATTGATGCTCAACGGCGTGCTAGTTCGGATTAGCAGCTTACTAGGTTGATCATGGCAATGAATCATCTTTCAGCCATCGGATTCCCTGTTTCCTCCGAAGAGGACTTTAACAAGCTCGTTGCCGAGATGATTAAGCACGAGGCTCAAGTATGGAAAACTCCAACTGGTGGGAAGTATGCGAGAATTCATGATTCCTCTACTGGCGCTGAACTGTGGTTCTATCTAGATCCTGCGGACAATGTAGTCGGTCTCAGTCCTCACTTCCACGGATTCTCAAAGCTGCGAAGCAAGATCTGGGAGAAAGAACCATCAGAGTTCTCAGAGTTCGATGGCGGATACTTTCATTGCTGGGCGATTCCGAAATTTGATGATGACTCGGAGTTTCCCTATATGTTTAATTCACCCGACTATTTATGGAATAGAATAGAGCTGGGAGAGGAGTATGATATCCAACTTGCTGGATTCCCGCACAGCGTTCGTTGCTATGACTCTGCAGAAGATTTCGACATTCAGCGACAATCTGAATTGAATTTGGCATCTAGAGCCTTCATACCTGTAGGTTCATTCATTCCTAAGAGGGGCAGAGAGGACATTCATCCTGATTCAACAGCGTTACTAACGGGAATTATAAAAAGTATTAATCAACGGAAGAATCAATTTACAGGAGTCGCTTTCCTGGTTTTACGCGTCCAAACACTGTGCGGAGAATTGGATATTGTACTTTTAAGAGAGTGGTTGCAGACCGAGCCGAAGGTAGGTGGAATCGTCGAGGGAATATTCTGGTTATCTGGAAAGGTTTGGGCTGACAAGGATGGACACGGAGACTAGCCTTATGAAAGATTGGACGGTGTTTTACTATAGTGAACCGCGCGAAAAGAGACCTGACACCATTAGTAGTCATGACCTTAAGTATGGATAACGAGCAAATTAGCGCTTACGGAGGGCTCTTGCGAATGTCGAGAACACATTACATTCGCCTACAAATAGTGGTATTTGCGGTGCTCTTTACCACATTCATATCAACCTACATATTCGATACCAACGACTTCTTCCTAGGCAACACGCGCTTAGTTGTAGCTATTATCGCGCTACTGGAGGTAGTCGAGATGATCTACGTACTACGGAAACGCGTCTAACGAGTCTTTTCCACAGGTCCGTTCTTGACTTGCTTTTTTAAACCGATTGTGCTGTAATTGATATGGCCGGTGCATGGGGTCGTCCCCACACCAAGAACCTTAAACTCTGACCGAAAGGGAGCCGCCATGATTGAGCTGCTTGGACTTCTCTCCGGCGTCCTACAGGTCGTCGGCTATGCCTACTACATCAGCTATGCCTTGCGCGGGAACAACACTCCGAACCCGCTCACGTGGTTCATGTTCTCGTATGGTACGGGATTGCTGTTTCTGCTGGAGTACCAGCAGGGCGCGTCCTGGCAGCTGCTCGTGCTGCCGGGCGTCTGCGCCGCGTGCAGCATCGGAGTGGTCTTTATCTGTCTGTGGCGTGGGGGATACTCGCGTACGCCGGATTTCATTGACGGATTCGTCTTTGGCGTCGACCTGCTTCTGACAATCGTCTATGGCTTCATCTGGGCGCTTCAGAACAGCGGAGCGATCACGGACAAGGCGATGGAGTCGGCTACGATGGTAATCATCATCGCCTGGAACTTCGGCGTCTTTACCGCGTTCACGCCTATGACGCGCGCGGTTAACAAGAGGCCCGAGGAAGAGCAGCCGCGTCCTTGGATCGTGTGGTCGGCCGCCTACGCGCTGCTGGTCATCGCGACGCTGATGGACGAGGCGCCGGGATACTTTCTCCTCTACCCGGTCATTAACCTGTTCTTCCACAGCCTCATTGCGTGGATGTCTTGGAAGCGCCCATCGGGCGCCGACAAAGAGGCGGTTGCGCTACTACTGCGCCGACCGACCTAAGAGCCTAAGGGGCCGTACGCACAGCGTACGGCCTTTCTCTTTTCCTATTTTTAGGGTATAGTCACGACACATCCGCGCATGAAGAAGATTTACGTGGACAATAGCTCCATAAACGGGAAGGGTATCTTCGCGGGCGAGGCGGTGCGTGCAGGTGAGCGTATTCAATATATCGCTGGCAAAGTAGTAAAAAAGATTCCTAAGACAAAGGAGGAGGCGCTTTCTATACCAAACTGGTTCGGCATCAGCAAGCAATATTGGATAGACCCGCAGGAGACACCATTTCGCTACTTAAACCATTCGTGTGAGCCCAATGCCGCTGTCGCCGGCACGAAGATACTTACGGCACTCGTCGATATCCCACAGGGTACGGAAATCACCATTGATTACTCTCTTACCGACGCGGATACTCTTTGGGAAATGCCTTGCTCCTGCGGCAGTAAGAAGTGCCGAAAGATCATACGTTCAATACATACGGTCCCCACGGATGTGTTCAAGAGGCATATGCCCTATATCCCCAGGTACTTTCAACGTCTTTACATCAGGAATTACGTCTATAGTAAGCTGAAGGCACCTAAGCATGCCCGAAAAGCACGTACTGGATAATAGGACTAAGATATTCTTCGCTATTTTCTTTACAGCGATTCTTTCGTCTGTTGCCGTTACCTTTGACAATATTTATCTTCGGCACAACTACGCGACGTTCACCGAGGAGAATGAGCCGGAAGCGCTTGATGCGTACACCTCTCTCTACGAATGGATACAAAATGCGCTCGTAGACTCACAGTCTTGATATGGAAACTGCCGTAACAAGTTGCGAGTGGGATTCAGCGCTTTTTCTTATATTCTCACCAAACGTTGAGCCGTTTATCTACTACTCCCACCTCCTTCCGCTAATTACATCTTTACTTCTGGGCGGCTACGTACTATGGAGCGGTCGACGCTCTTTAATCAGCTGGGTCCTGGCGTTTATCGCGCTCATGTTCGCTGCGTGGGTCTATTTCGATCTAATCCTCTGGGCGTCTCCCTCGCCCGAGCACGTGATGTTCTTCTGGTCAATCATCGTACCCGTCGAGATGCTCATTTATGCAGGCTGCTTATATCTCATCTATCTTTTTAGCAATCGCGGCAACGACATATCACTCGGGAGAAAGATCGCTATCACTGTATTTTTCATACCGATAGTCCTTTTGCTGCACACCTCATATAACGTTCTAGGACTTTCTTACGACTGTGACACCGGTGCCATTGAGGGTCCGCTCATCCAATACATGTACGCAGTTGAAGTCTTATACATTGTCTGGGCAGCTCTTGTGATTACCAGAGGAATTTATCGACTTAAGACTCGCGATGAGCGCCTTCAACTCGGCCTAGTCGGATTAGGAACGATTTTGTTCCTCATATCCTTTACTGCCGGCAATATCACGCTCATCTTCTCAGTGGGAGCCGACTGGGAGCAGTACAAGCTTTTTGGTATGCCGATCTTCGCTGCTTTTATCACGTACTGTCTTATACGATTTAAGACTTTCGATACAAAGGTGCTGACCTCGGAGGCGCTCATTGTTGCGCTTGGAATCGCGAACGTATCGCTCCTATTCCTCCAAACACTTCGAAACGTACGCATAGTCGCCGCACTGACTTTCATACTGGTATGCGGTCTAGGATACGTACTCATCAGAAATGTGCGTCGTGAGGTCGAACAGCGGCAGGAGATCGAGAAGCTCGCGGTCAATCTGGCGAACGCGAATGACCGCCTTAAGGAGCTCGACCAGATGAAGAGCGAATTCCTCTCGGTCGCTACCCACCAACTGCGCGCTCCGCTTACCGCAATGCGTGGGTATGCGTCCCTAATCGCAGAAGGGAACTATGGCGAGGTGCGCGAGGAGTTCAAGGACCCTCTCTTCAAAATTACGGAGTCCGGCCGAAACATGGCGAATTCCATAGAGGATTACCTCAACGTATCCCGCATTGAGCAGGGCAGGATGAAGTTCGAGCGTGGCGAGTTTGATATCAGCGCGCTCGCGAAGACGGTCGTGGATGAGCTTTCAACCGTAGCCTCGCGCAAAGGACTCGCACTCGCGCTTAAGCCATGCGGACCGCTTACGGTCATGGGAGACGTCGGCAAGATCAAGCAGGTCATCACGAACTACATCGATAACGCCATCAAGTACTCGCCGACAGGCACGATAGAGGTGTCCGTGGAGAAGGTGGAGGGAAATGCTCGAGTAACGGTCTCAGACACTGGCACCGGTATTGCAGCCGATGAAATACCGAAGCTCTTCTCGAAGTTCACCCGCGCCCGTGACGCGAACAAGGTGAACACGACCGGCACCGGCCTCGGGCTCTACGTCGTCCGACAGCTCGTCGAGGGCCACAAAGGCAAGGCATGGGCAGAGTCCGACGGCCTCGGCAAGGGCTCCCGCTTCATCTTTGAAATCCCTGCGTAAGATAAGCCGCACTGATGAAAGCCTTATCGAAGCTGCGCGCTGGAGATAAGGTAGCTGTACTATCGCCATCATTCGCTGCACCCGCAAAGTTTCCTGAAGTCTATGAACTAGGTTTATCACGCTTGAGGGAAGCGTTTGGTTTAGTCCCAATTGAATACCCAACAACAAGAAAGTTTGGGGCCTCTACTGAGGAGCGCGCAAAAGATCTCGTCGATGCATTTAGTAATCCTGATATCAAGGCAGTCTTCGCGACCATAGGCGGAGATGATCAGGTCACCTATGTCAGCAATTTGCCCAGTGCTGCTTTTGCAGATAATCCAAAGCCGTTCTTCGGATACAGCGACAACACCCATTTTGAAAATTTTCTTTGGCTACATGGCGTGCCTTCGTATTACGGCGGCTCAATTATGACGCAATTCGCTATGCAGAGCCGAATGGACGAGATGACCGTCCGCTACCTCAGATACGCGCTATTTGAAACGGGAGAAAGGGAGCTTGAAGCGAGTCTCATTTACAACGATGTCGGCCTTGGCTGGGCCGACGTCAGCAATCTTAAGAAGGAACGTACATATGAGGACAACGACGGGTGGTATTGGGATGGCGAGGCTTCAGCCGAAGGAACGAGCTGGGGCGGGTGCGTCGAATCGATTGATAAGATATTTCAATATGAGGTAGCCGTCCCGTCCTTAGAGCAATTCGCGGACGTGATTCTCTTCCTCGAAACTTCTGAGGACATACCATCAGCTGATTACGTCAGACACGTCGTGCGTACGCTTGGCGAGCGAGGAATACTCGAGAGAGTCCGTGGAGTCCTTGTCGGGCGTCCGAAAGCTTGGGAATTCGACAAGCCAAGTACGTCTGATGAAAAGCGTGTATACAAAGCCGTTCAACGCGAAGCGATACTCGAAACAGTGCGGATATTCAATTCCAAATGTCCGGTTGTGCAGAACCTGGACATCGGACACACGGATCCGCAGGTACCGCTTCCAAACGGTAGACTCATCAAGATAGATGCAGACGCTCGAAGAATATCAGCGGAATTTTAGCGATGATATACTCGTCACTATGAACCTGGCGGAGGACCTTAAGATTCGCGGGCTGGCGGAACATACCTCCGCGAGCCTGGGTGAGATACTTTCCGAGCCGCGCACCGTCTACCTCGGGATGGACCCTACCGCCGACTCCCTTCATGTGGGGCATTTAGTGCCAATTCTCCTTATGCGCCGGCTCGGCGCCGCAGGCCACAAGCTCATATTCCTTGTTGGTGGCGGAACGGGCATGATTGGCGACCCTCGGGACTCCGGGGAACGCACGCTCCTGGACGAGCGGACTCTCGCTGCAAACACTCGCGCCCTGAAGCGACAGCTCAAAGCGATTCTGGGACGACTTTCGTTCCGTATGGTGGATAACAACGACTGGCTCTCGCGCGTGAAGCTCATCCCGTTTTTGCGCGACATTGGAAAGCACTTCACCGTTAACGAGCTCACTAAGCGCGACCTCATCAAGCGCAGACTCGAGGACCCTAACGACAGCATTTCCTACACGGAGTTCACATACGCGCTTCTCCAGGGATACGACTACCTGCATTTGCATGAAAAGTACGGCACGGACCTCCAGGTCGGCGGCACTGATCAGTGGACGAATATGCTTTCTGGCGTCGAGCTCATCCGCCGCAAGAAAGGACAAGAAGCTTTTGTCATAACTGCGCCTATCATTACGGACGCAAATGGGAAGAAATTCGGGAAGTCAGAAGGGAACGCGATATGGCTTGATGCTAAGAAGACCTCGCCATTCAAGTTCTACCAATTCTGGATCAACCTTCCGGACGATAACCTTGAGAGGTACTTCCACGCATATACATTCCTCCCGGTAGAGGAGATTGAGTCGATACTCATCCGCCATCGCGCGGCTCCGCACGCCCGAGAAGCACAGGAGGCGCTCGCACGCGTCGTTACCGAGCTCATACACGGTCCAGCTGCGGTCGCGCATGCTGCTGCTGCGACAGACGCTCTTTTTGGAGACCGGCCATTCTCAGAGCTCTCACGCGACGAGCGCGCGGTCGTACTAGCGGAGGCCCCTTCTGTCACGATTTCAGCAAAGGAGGCAGCAGTGGGCTATCCTCTAGTCGACGCACTCGTCCTAGGCGGTCTTGCAACCTCCAAGTCAGACGCGCGCCGGCTTATAGAGGGTCGAGGCATAAGCCTAAACGATATGCAGATGCGGGAAGCGGACCAGCGCATCCACCAGGGCGACCTTCCGGGTGGCTTTGGCGTCGTCAGAAAAGGGAAGCGGGACGTACTTGTCCTGGTACTTAAGTAGGCGTTGTGGATAGGTGAACTTTGGTTCACCTCAAGTGATATCCTATGGATATATGCCTTGGGTGGCATCACTCACTCCTGAGCGGCAGCGCGAAGCAGTACGCTTGTACGAGAGCGGATTAAGCGCACAACAGACTGCCGACCAGCTCGGGACTAGCCTAGATGCCGTTTTCTATGCTCTTCGAAAATTGAAGGTTCCTCGCAGATCTATTCATGAATCGAATCGCATTAGATTCGAGCGAAGTCCACTTTCATATAGTCTAAAAGCGGAACTAACAGATAAGGAGGAGAGATTGAAGATAGCTGCGGTCATGCTGTACTGGGCCGAAGGATACAAAATTGGAGCAACCATTGACTTTGCCAATTCTGATCCTGAGATGGCCGCATTGTTTATGCAGTTTCTTGTCAGGATATGCGGGGTCAATCGTGCGCGAGTACGATGCCACCTGTACTGCTATGAGGGACAAGATGTGGATTCGCTAACCGCCTTTTGGAGCAAATTGTTGGACGTCCCACAGTCTCAGTTCATAAAGCCGTATATTAATCGAAAATTACAGCCCGGTCCTAGGGGTCCAAGAATGATTCACGGTCTAATTCACATATGCTATTGTGACAAACGCTTACTTACTCAAATCCTCAATTGGATAGCGGAGTACAGCCAAGAATGCGTCGGTGGCGGAGCGGTCAATCGCACGGGACTGTAAATCCCGCGACTTAATGTCTACGCAGGTTCGAATCCTGCCCGGCGCACAAATGAAAAGGCCCGCAAGGGCTATTTTCATTTGGGCCGGAGTAGGGTCTGGGAGACCCTACGCAGAGGATTCGAAAGCCGCAGCGCGACGGCGCGAGGCGAGGTCGCGGAACTTTCTAGCAGGAAAGTATCTGTGACCGAATCCTGATTCGAAGGCGAGCGCGGTCTACAGGCTCAGCAGAGCCTGTCGTGCGAGCGTGGCTAGGCGGAGCACCGAGTGACGACCAGATGCAAGCACTTAGCCGAATACAACCCGGCGCACACGAACGAAAAATCCCTAACGGGATTTTTTTGTGTTTAGTTTCTTATCCACTCATGTCCGTTCTTCCCCCGTTCACAAAATCAGCATTGAGGCGTATGCTCCTACACGGTCCAGTTCCGGGCCGTTTTTGTTAAAACACTTGAGCATAGGGGGCATGCATGAGCATGCAAGCAGTGGAGTCTGTATCACCTGCCGCCTCAAAACCGGCAAAGGTGGAGCGAGCGGGCATCGGCACGATTGTCGTGGTCGATGTCACTCACAAGGGTGGCAGCATGGAGACCAAGTCGTTCAAACTGGCCAAGGCCGGCGAGAGCGATCTGATGCAGCAGCCCGCGGTCATCGGCATTGACTGCGCATGGGGCAAGGCGCTCAACAAGCGGAAAGTCGGCGAACGGCTCACGCTTGAGGTTCCAGGCGGCGCCACCTACAGACTGCGTATCGCACGCATACACGGGTAATTCCGCATTCACGTTCGAGGCCGCGCAATTTGGCGCGGCCTTCGTATTTCCCATGTGCTAGGATGTCGCCATGGCAAAACCACGGCTCTTAACCGGGATTCAATCCTCGGGCGCACTCCACATCGGGAATTATTTCGGTGCACTGAAGCCGTTTGCAGATACGTATAGTGAATACGACAGTTTCTTGATGGTCGCGGACTATCACTCCCTTACTTCCTTGCGAGACCCGGAAGCGGTGCGCCGCAACAGCCTTGAAGTAGTCAAGGACTATGTGGCCGCAGGAGTTAATCCGGAGGAAGCGGTTATTTTCAAACAATCAGACGTAGCGGAGCACACGGAGCTTGCCTGGATATTCGACTGCCTGGTTACGGTCCCGTTCCTTATGCAGGCGCATGCATATAAAGACAAGACAGCGAAGGGGCTAGAGGCAAACGCAGGACTTTTCACCTACCCCATGCTTATGGCGGCCGACATCCTCCTCTATGACGCGGTCGCTGTGCCTGTTGGCGAGGACCAGCGCCAGCACATCGAGTACGCGCGCGAGGCCGCATCGAAGTTCAACACTGCGTACGGAGCACTTTTCACAGAACCCAAGGAGATGATTCTAAAGGCGGTGGGTGTCGTGCCCGGCACCGACGGACAGAAGATGTCTAAGAGCTACGGGAACGTCATCCCGCTGTTCGCCTCAAAAGACGAGGTGGCAAAAGCGGTCATGAGCATCGTTACAGACTCTAGCGGAGAGCGCCCGGAGAATGTGTACGCAATTCACAAGCTTCTGAAGTCCGAGGAGGAACTTGCACCTCTCTATACTGAGCACGCAGGTAAGTACAAGGCGCTTAAGGAGGCGCTTATCGAGGACCTCGATGCGTATTTCGCACCAATGCGCGAAAAGCGCGAGGGAATTTCGGACGATGATGCACGCGACATTCTTGCTCGCGGCGCCGCGAAGGCGAAGGCGGTAGCGAGCGCGAAGATGGAAGCAGTTCGAAAGGCAGTCGGCGTCGCTTGATACCGGCGCTAAAGCGCGTATAGTCCGGGGCAGACCAGTTTTGGTCGGGGAGGTGAACCATGAAGACGGGCTTAGAACTTTTACGTGAAGTCCTTTCTTCCGTATCGCTCGGACAGCATCCGACGAGCCGTATCAATCAGCAGTTCGTGTTCACAAGCGAGCGGGGCCGACCGGTGCTCGGCACGATTGTCGAGATCGACTACAATCCGGATACACAGACGCTGCTTCTTGTGACCGCGGCGCACTCGCAACTCACCTGCAACATTGAGTGGACAAAGGGGACTCGGAAGAAGCCAGCGCGACCCGTGCTTCAAAGCAAGACGGAATGGACGTTTCTTGCGGCAGGACGCGGCCGGCACATGGGAACCGCCGCATTCCCCTGACCGCAGCAGACAAGCCCGAACGCCCGCGCAAAACCTGCGCGGGCGTGCTATTTTTGAACTCATATGACACGGGTACTGATAGGGGACCTGGGAAGCCAGGTAGGGAATGAGGTGACCATCCAGGGCTGGGTGGACGTCCGCCGAGACCAGGGAAAGATGGTCTTCTTCGATTTTCGTGACCGCTCAGGGAAGGTACAGGGCGTCGTTCTTCCAGGCTCGGAAGCGCTTGAAACGGCAAAAGAGACGCGGAGCGAATTCGTGGTTTCTGTCACTGGCCTCGTCAACAAGCGCCCAGATAAGAATGTGCAAGCGGACAAGCAGAACGGAGACATCGAGCTTGAAGTGAAAGGCATCACGGTGCTCGCGGCCGCAGAAACCCTGCCGTTTGAACTTGGTACTGAACTCAACCTCGACACACACCTCGACAATCTTCCTTTGACGCTCCGTACGGAGCGGAGCCGCGCAATATTTAAGGTGCAGGCGGAAATCATTCGCGCATACCGCGCATTCCTTACGCAGGAGGGATTCACTGAGTTCCAAGCGCCGAAACTCATCGGAGACGACGCGGAGGGCTCTGGTGCCGTATACGAAGTCCCGTATTTCTACGGAAAGACCGCGCACCTTGCGACCTCACCTCAGCTCTACAAGCAGATCATGGTGGGAGCCCTCGAACGCGTATTCTGCGCCGGTATCGTCTTCCGCGCGGAAAAGCACGCGACAACTCGCCACTTGAACGAATACACCTCCTTGGATATGGAGATGGGATTCATTAAGGACCACCGTGACCTGATGAATCTTGAGACCCGCCTTATGCGATTTATCGCGGATGCGCTTAAGGAAAAGTGCGCGACAGAATTTGCGCTCCTTGGCGCCATGATTCCGAACGTTCCGGAGGAGATTCCAACGATGAAGTTGCGTGAAGCTCAGGAACTTATATTTAAGGAGACCGGAAAGGATAAGCGCGGGGAGCCAGACCTCGAGCCTGAGGACGAGCGTTGGCTCTGCGAGTGGGCGGCCAAAGAGAAAGGTTCTGACTTTGTGTTCGTGACCCATTACCCGGTCGCGAAGCGCCCCATGTACACCATGGAGGACTCGGAGGACCCAGGGTTCACCAAAAGCTTCGACCTTTTGTTCCGCGGCGTCGAGATTACGACCGGCGGACAGCGTCGCCACGAGTACGAGAACCTTATCGCGGGCATTCGGATGAAGGGACTCGAGCCGGAAGCGTTTAGCTACTACCTCCAGGCCTTTAAGCACGGTATGCCGCCGCATGGCGGCTGGGGCATGGGCCTTGAGCGTCTCACCGCAAAATTCCTGAACGTCCAGAACGTGAAGGAAGCGACGCTCTTCCCTCGTGACATCAACCGCATCGACACGCGCCTGTCAGAGACCGCGAGCGAGGAGCCCGCATGAAAATAACCTTTCCGAAGGGTTCTATAGAAGAAGCCTCGAAAGGCGTTCTTCGCGTGCGCCTTACCGAGGAATCGGGTGTAAAGCGCATCGTGCGCGAGAATGGCGCAGAGTGGCTTGAGATAGGGGTCGGAAAGGGAACCGAGATGACCAAGCGCCGGTTCATCATCTTGTGCAGAAAGATCGTGCGACTCGCTAAGGAGGCGAAGGCGAAGCGAGTTGCCGTGCAGTTTGATACAACCCCGTGGCTTTTTACCCGGCTCGCAAAAGAGACAATGCCGGAATGGGTATCGCAGGCAGCTGCAGAGAATTTCGTACTCGCAAACCATGAGTTTCGTACTTATAAGTCGAAGCCAAAAGAGGGTTGGACTGACGTAGAGGAGATACTCGCGTACGGGCGTTCGGACGCACCGATACAGGCCGCTGCCCGGAAGGGACTATTGGTCGGTGAGGCGGTAAACGCTTGCCGGGAGCTCGCGAACACTCCAGGTGGGGACATGACCCCAAAGACCCTCGCCAAAGCCGCAAAAGACGCCGTAAAGGGCCTTCCAGTCCGCGTTACGACTCTGGGGAAGCGCGAGATGGAGAAACTCTCCATGGGGGCTGTCCTAGGGGTCGCCAAGGGCTCATCTGAGGAGCCTACGTTTACCGTCATGGAGTACAAGGGCGGCGGAAAATCCGCGCCGATTGTTCTCGCTGGAAAGGGCGTCACTTTTGACTCTGGCGGCCTTAACCTCAAGTCCGAAAGCGGAATCTATGAGATGCACATGGATATGTCGGGCGCTGCATCAGTCATACACGCAGTTGCGCTCGCCGCACGTCTGAAGCTTAAGAAGAATGTCATCGGACTCATTCCTGCAGTGGAGAATATGCCAGGCAACGGTGCGTACCGGCCGGGTGACGTGCTTCGCTCGATGTCCGGGAAAACGATAGAAGTTTTGAATACGGACGCTGAGGGGCGCCTCATTCTTGCAGACGCGCTTACGTACGCGGCGCGCTTTAAGCCTGCCATCGTCATCGATGTCGCAACTCTTACGGGCGCGGCGATGGTTGCGCTCGGCCTTCACGCTTCGGGACTCATGACGCGCGACGACAAGCTCGCGTCGACCATTGAGAAACTCGGCGAGGATTCTGGGGACTACGTCTGGCGACTTCCTTTGTGGGACGAGTACGAGGAGGGCGTAAAAGGAACCTTCGCGGATCTTGCGAACGTTCCTGGTAACGGTTCCTCAAGCCGGTATGGGGGAGCCACAAACGGCGGCATGTTCCTGTGGCAGTTCGCCAAGGACCTTAACTGCCCATGGGCACACCTCGACATCGCACCACGCATGACATCCGCCCCCGGTGATGAGCTCTGCAAGGGTGCTGCTGGCGCACCTGTTCGACTGCTTCTCAAGTTTATAGAGCAGTATTCCGCATAGCCTATACTGATAGGCATGGGTGAGAACCTCTCCATACTTCCGAAAACTAACTACACGCTACGTACCGCGGCCTATGAGGGCCCATTCGAGCTCGTCTTAGACCTTATTGAGCGCAAGCAGATGCTCGTCAACGAGCTATCGCTGGCAGAAGTTACGGATGATTTCATACAACAGGTGCGCGGGAAGGCGGAATTCCCGATGGAGGATGCGACGAACTTCATCGCGGTTGCAGCGACGCTCCTGCTTATCAAGTCGAAGTCGCTTATCCCAGAGCTTGAGCTTTCTAAGGACGAAGAGGAGAGCATGGATGAGCTTCAGAAACGCCTCGCCCTCTATGAGAAGGCGCGGGAGGCTGCGCGCGAGCTGTCACGCCTCATTGGCCGCTCCGTAATGATAGAAGCTGGGGAGCGCGAGCCAGAGCCCGTGTTCGCTCCCGCGAAAGACATGACGCTGTTCGCGCTTTCGAACGCGCTTCACGAAGCGCTATCAGCGCTCGAGAAGCTCGATGTGAAGCCGGAGGTACGAGTAAAGTCCACCGTCACCATCGAGGAGATGATGGATAGTCTTATGACTCGCGTACAGGGTGCTTTAACCCTTTCGTTCAAACAGTTTTCAGGAAGCGCCAAGGACAAGGTGGAGGTCATTGTGTCCTTCCTCGCGCTTCTGGAATTGGTGAAACAAGGCTCTATAGAAGCAGCCCAGCAGAGCGACTTCGGCGACATCACCCTATCAAACGCATCAGCGTCGGTACCTAGGTACGGTTAGGGGAGAATATAAATCAGGAATATCGCACCGAGGACAATGCGGTAGTAGCCGAATGGTGCAAAGCCGTAGCGGCGCACCGCCTTAAGCAAGAGCCGCATGGAGAAACGTGCAACCGCAAACGAGACCAGGAACCCGACGATGAGGTAGAACGTGTCGTCAAAGGTAAATAAGTGCGCGCTCCGCAAAAGATCATAGCTGGTTGCGGCAAGCATGGTGGGGACGGCCAACAGGAACGAGAACTCCACGATGGCGACACGACTCATACCAAGTGATAATCCGCCGATGATGGTCGCTGCGGAACGCGAGACGCCCGGAATCATCGCAATAGCCTGAAAAAGTCCCACAAAGAATGCTGTGCGCATGGTCATAGGCGCTTTGGCATCCTCGCCCTTAGGTTCCCGGTGGTACGCCTCGAACGTGACCATGGCGACGCCGCCTGCGATGAGCGCCCACGCAACGACCGCACCATTCCCGATGAGGTATTCCTTTATGAAGCTGTAGAAGACAAGGCCGAGGACACCGGTGGGCAGGAAGGCGATAGCAAGACGTTTTAAGAGCTCCTTGTCGAAGAATCGGTCGTAGTAGAGAACCACGACTGCGAGGATGGCACCAAGCTGAATAGCAATCTGAAAAGACTTAAGCGCCTCTGTGGATTCAATACCAAACAACTGTGACGCGAGAATGAGGTGCCCGGTCGAGGAGATGGGGAGAAACTCTGTGAAGCCCTCGAGCGCTCCGAGGAATATGCTCTCAATCAACGTCATATAACCCACAGTATAACAATCGCTCGACATACTTCGTTCCAGGGGTGTTCTCCAGGCCGCGCCCCAGGCCTTAACCCCCTTCCACGAATATGTCTCCTAGAGTTTCGTTTGCTACAATACGAAGACTATGGCGGCATCCGTAAGCGCCCTTATCGAAGCCGTCCTCTTCGCAGAGGGCGGCCCGGTTACCAAAAAGCGTCTCGGGACGCTGCTTGGCATCGGTGATGCGGCACTCCTCGCGGGCGCTCACGAGCTTTCAGAGCTCCTCTCCAATCGTGGTCTTGCGCTCGTAGAGACGGAGACGGAGTTAGAGCTCCGTACGAGTCCTGAGACAGGAGACATCGTAAAGAAACTCCGCGAGAGCGAACTCTCAAAGGACCTCGGGAAAGCAGGGCTCGAGACGCTCGCCATCATCCTCTACCGTGGCGGAGCCTCGCGAAGCGAGATTGACTGGATACGCGGGGTGAATTCCGGACAGACCGTGCGATCGCTCCTGTTACGCGGTCTCGTCTCGCGGAGCGAGGATCCGGGCGATAAGCGCCGGTTCCGCTACTCGGCCACGACCGACGCCTTGGCGCATCTTGGCGTCTCTCGGCTTAGTGACCTCCCGCGCTACGCTGAACTTAAAAGTGAGGCTGGTGCTGCTATAGCGCGAGCTGAGGCAGAAGTCGCTCCAAGCTAGTATGGCGTTCCCGAATCTTTCGAAAGTAGCGGACGCTACCCGCCAGCAGAAGCAGGCTGGTATCGCTCTTATCCTCTCGGTCGCGGTCCTCGCCGGACTTGTGTACTTCTTTCCGAAGGGGAAGGAGGAGCCGATTGTCGAAGCACCTCCTGTTGAAGTTCGCCCTGATGCCTACGCGAACATACGTTTGACCGGGAAGGCGGCGGTGGTCTACGACCTTTCCACGGGCCACGCACTTTATGAAAAGAATGCCCGGACACAGCTACCCTTGGCATCCCTCACCAAGCTTCTGACCGCATACGCGGCGGCGGACGCTCTCATGATGAATGCGCCGATAGTACTAACCCCTGAAGCACTATCAGCAGAAGGTGATAGCGGATTCTCGATTGGGGAGTCATTCAGCGTGGCGGACCTTACGAAACTCGCCTTGGTAGCGTCCTCAAACGACGCAGCAGCAGCACTCGCGCTTGAGGCAGGAAGCGTAAGACAGAAGGATTCCGAAGCGCTCCTTAAAAGCGCGGCTGCAGCAGTAGGTCTTTCGCAGACGTATGCCCTTAATGGCACCGGACTCGATGAGACTGATTCTTTATCGGGCGGCTACGGTTCTGCCTACGACATCGCGCTCCTTGCAGGCGCTGTTGCAAAAAAAATGCCCGAAGTTGCAAACGCAACGACCAAGCCATCGGTCTCTGTAACCTCGCACCAGGGCGTTACTCACAGCCTTCCAAATACAGACACACTGGTGGATAGCTTTCCTGGGCTCCTGCTCTCTAAGACCGGGTATACGGAGTTGGCAGGTGGAAATTTGGCAATCGTCTTTGACGCATCGTTTGGACACCCTGTCGCGGTCGTGGTCCTCGGCTCTACACGCGATGAACGATTCAGCGACGTGAGCGAGCTTGTGGACGCAACCATCGCGCACTTTGGCGGTGTCACCCCCTAGTTATGGAAGAACCGATGGTAGTCGAGGCAGCACGCGTGATGATTCCTCCGATCGTCTCGTTCCTCATTGGAATCGCAATCGCACCCATCCTCTCCCATTACCTCTACAAGTACCGTGCGTGGAAGAAAGTAGCAGGGAAAGGGAAGGGTATGGGCGGCGGTGGGACACCGATATTCGACGAGCTCCATAAGGAGCGCGAAGTATCGACCCCGCGCATGGGCGGTATCCTCATCTGGGTTTCCGTGCTCGTAACCGCCTTCGGTATCTCTCTTTTCGATACGCTCTTTGGAGAGCCATTCCACACGCTTGGATTCGTCGCACGCAATCAAACCTGGCTGCCGCTGTTTGCCCTTACCGTAGGCGCCCTAGTGGGCCTTATCGATGACCTATTGGAAGTGACGAAGGGTGGGGGAGGGCTATCCATACGGATACGGCTCGCGGTCGTCGGGGCCATCGGGCTCGCCTGCGGGTGGTGGTTTTATGAGAAGCTCGATGTGTCATCGGTAGGCATCCCTCTCTCGCAACCGCTTGAACTTGGCATATTCTTCATCCCGTTCTTCGTCCTCGTCACGATGCTCGTGTATGCAAGCGGTATCATCGACGGCATCGATGGACTCGCTGGCGGCGTCTTTGCCATCGTATTCATGGCGTATGCCGGTATCGCGTTTACGCAGGACCAAATTGCGCTCGCGGGATTTGCTGCTGCGACCGCCGGCGCCGTACTCGCGTTCCTCTGGTTCAATGTTCCCCCGGCGCGCTTCTATCTATCTGAGACCGGCAGTATGGCGCTCACTCTGGCCTTGACCCTCACCGCGTTTACTGCCGATACACTTGGCGAGGGCGTCGGCGTTTTCGTTCTCCCGATACTCGCGTTCCCGCTTGCAGCGACCGTGTTCTCGAACATCATTCAGGTGGGTTCGAAGAAGTTTCTTGGTCGAAAGGTATTTCGCGCTGCACCCGTCCACCACCATTTCGAGGCACTCGGTTGGCCGCCTTATAAGGTGACCATGCGCTACTGGATAATCACCATCATCGGTGGCGCATTCGGACTTACTTTGGCTCTGCTAAGCTAAAGGGATGAATCGCGACATTGTCCTAGCTTCTACATCGCCGCGGAGAAAGCAGCTTTTCGAGAAAGTTGGACTCCCGTTCACCTGTATGGAGAGCGGGTATGAGGAAGATATGTCCTTGCCGCTGGCTCCTGTGGAACTTGCGAAGCATCTTTCCAAAGGGAAGGCTGAGTCAGCTGCAAAAAAATGCTCTGACTCGCTCGTGATTGGCGCAGATACATTCATCATTCTGGATGATCACGTACTTGGAAAGCCGCATACCCATGAGAAGGCACGAGAAACGCTACATGCGCTTTCAGGTCGAGCGCACAAAATAGTCACGGGCTTCACTATCATCGATACCCGGTCAGGTGAGTCCGTGTCCGACGCAGTAACGACGACGGTACATTTCAAGACACTGACTGATGCAGAGATAGATTCATATGTAGCAACCGGCGAGCCGCTCGATAAGGCAGGTTCCTACGCGATACAGGGAAAGGGGAGGGACCTGGTCGACCGTATCGAGGGTGATTTCGATAACGTCGTCGGCCTTCCGGTTGCATCTGTTAAAGCAGCTCTCATGCGACTTACCACTGCACACGAAATATGAAGCTCCTTGGTGACCGGATTTTCGTACTTCTTGTCGCGATACTGGTGACGGGGGGACTCGCTACCTTTTTCTCCGCATCTTTGGGGCTCCTTGCTCGCGAGGAAGGGTCACTCACCCGCATCGCCACCTCCCAGCTTCTCCTCGGACTCCTGCCGGGACTTGTGGCGCTTGTTGCCCTACGGTTTACCCCCTCCTCGACTATTGCGAAGGCAACGCTGCCGTTCTATCTGTTTGCGCTCGGACTTACTGCGCTCGTCTTCACTGGAGTGGGACTTGAGCTTAATGGGGCGCGCCGATGGCTCGACCTTGGATTTGCCACCGTGCAGCCGGGCGAAATACTGAAGCTCGCCACGATACTCATGATGGGCGGATACCTCGCGTACGCCCGAAAGCGGCTCGACACCTTTAAAGGCGGGCTTCTGCCATTTCTCCTTATCGTCGGCGCCCCAGTCCTCATCCTTTTGGCGCAGCCCAACACCTCGACCGCGATTATTATCTCCATCACCTGTGCCGCGATGTATTTCATCGCGGGCGCCCCATGGCGAGACTTTGGCATCCTTTTGCTCATAGCCATTATCGGCGCCACAGGTCTCGTTATGACCCGTCCATACCTTATGGACCGGGTGATGACCTTTTTCGACCCCTCTGCAAACGCTCTCTCTTCAGGTTTTCAGATACAGCAGTCCCTAATCGCCATAGGCTCGGGGGGCCTCACCGGCCGTGGGTTCGGGCAGAGCGTCGAGAAGTTTAACTACCTCCCGGAGGCCGTGAATGACTCCGTGTTTGCCGTGTTTGCCGAGGAATTCGGCTTTATAGGCGCCATTGGGCTCATTCTCGTGTTCATCCTCTTTGCCTCCCGCGGCTTCCGGATAGCGTCTGAGGCCTCAAGCTCTGCTGGAGCCTTCATCGTGACCGGCATAACCCTCATGATTGTCCTCTCGGCCTTCCTTAACATAGGAGCAATGCTTGCCGTCCTACCCCTAACCGGCCTGCCGCTCCCGTTTGTTTCTCACGGCGGTACGGCGCTTTTTGTGGCCCTCTCCTCGGTCGGAATCATCCTCAATATCGCTGCCACACGGAAGAAAAAGGTCACCTAGGACCCGCGGGCGAGGGGGAGGGGACAGACCGTCCTTTTCGGGGTCTAAATGACGCCAAAAGGGGCATTTTTTGTCTATATACGGGACAATAAGTTCATGAAACTGTCACTCACGAAGGCAAGCTCTTTGACGAGATCCTACTGGTCTGGTGTAGCAGAATATGGCTTATTTACAGGATATTCTGACGTTCTTACCCAACGCTTCGAGGGACTTGGCAATGGTAAAAAAGATTGACACAGAAGCTTGACTGTGCTAGTATCTTATACACAAGACGGGCAACCGTCTTTTGTCATGCCTACTATCATCACTTCAGCACTCGTTGCTGGATTTTTCGCTCTGTCGGGGACCAATGCGGTCTCGGCACCGGAGGCTCCAGAGATTAACGAGTTGCCTACATACACGGTTGCGATGACCTCGTACAACGCCGTTCCTGCGCAGACAGATTCCGATCCCTGGACAACTGCATCAGGACTCCGTTCTAACCCCGAGATCATTGTTGCCCGCTCCCAGGACCTCGCTGACGAGCTGCCATTCGGCACCGTCATCGCCGTTACTCGCGCCGCGGAGGATACGCATAACTGCGGATTCTCGAAGGTCGAGGACCGTATCGGGTACCGAGTCGTCGGAGACGCGATGAATGCGCGCATGCGCAATAAGATTGACCTTCTCCTCGACCACAACGATACCCTTACGGTCGGCGGCGTTGCCCGGAACCCTAGCCGCGTGCTCGGATACTGCGACCAGGTGAATGTTCAGGTTATCGGGTTCATGGACCTCAAGGAGGTTCCAACGACCCAGACCGAGCTCATCACCATGGTGGAGCAGTCCCGCATCGCCTCGGCTAGGTAATACTCCTAGTTGAAACAGAAACCGCCGGCCCCTTTAGGGTCGGCGGTTTCTGTTTGCGAACACCCAGAATGCGCAGTAGGGTAGTCGAGGATAGTATGGGAGAACACGTTATGAAGGTCATACTCTCGACGAGGAATCCGAGCAAGGCGCTTCAGATTCAGACCCTGTTTGAGGGTTCAGGAATCGAGGTGCTGACGCTCGCAGAAGCCGGCATGGAAGGCCAAGGCAACGAGACCGGCGACACGATTGAGGAGAATGCGCTCATCAAGGCACGATTCGCGCACGAGCACCCTGACCGCCCCAAGGGGCACTGGGTTATGTCGGATGACACCGGCCTCTACATCAAGGCGCTCGGAGACGAGCCCGGAGTGAATGCCGCCAACTGGTACTACGAGGGTGCGCCTGCGGAAGAGACGATGGCGTATTGCCTCACACGCATGAAGGATGTCTTCGACCGACGAGCGACGTTCCGCACGGTGGTGTCCCTTATAGGACCTAGCGGCAACGACAGAAGGTTCTACGGCGAGGCGCACGGCGTCCTCCTCACGAAGCCTCGACGCGCGCCGCAACCGGGGATGCCGTACAGTCCTCTCTTCCAGCCCTTGGGCGAGTCGAAGACGTGGGCCGAGATGGATACCGAGTACGAAAACCGAATCTCGCATCGAGGGCGCGCGTTTGCCCAGGTGCGGGACTTCCTGAAGAAATAGAGGAGGTAGCGATGCTCTTACCGAACGAACTCAAGGTGTTCGAGGTATTCGAACGCATGGGCAAAGAAGCGAACACGGAGGAGTCTGATATCTGGGCCGACGGGTTCACTAAGCCGCTCTTTCGAGGCCTCAGGCCCGAAGACGGGCTTATAGACATCGGATGCGGCCACGGAAGGCTCGTGCCGATACTGCCGGATCTCTGCATCCGCCGAGAGCAGTATCTTGGCATCGACTTTTCTCCGGAGCAGATCGCGCTCGCGCGTAGACTCTATCCGAAGCACCGTTTCGAGGTCAGGACCATCTATGAACTCTCGACCAGCTATCCGGGACGCTTCGGCGGTTTCTGGTTAGGCGCTACGCTGATGCTCCTGCCTCGGGAACGCGTCCCTGAGGCGCTTCGCTCGATTCGCGGAGCACTCAAGCCCGGTGCGCGCGGGTTTATCTCGACGCCACTTGGAGACCATGACGGCGAGGTTGGCGATGGCATCACTATCGCACTCTATGAAATCCATGAGATCAAGCAGATGTTCAGTGAAGCGATGCTCGAGCCCGACATAGTCTTCTCGCCGGACGACTTCATGATCCTCGGCAGCTTCACCGCCGCGTGACTTGCCACAAGTTATCCAGAGCCGCCTCCTTGTGGGGCGGCTCTTTCGTTTATGCTGAGCGCATACTGCCGTGACATCCTCCGCTCCGCCATTAGCGGGCGACCGGTCCGGGAAGGTCGTCGCGCTCGTTTCCGCGCTTATCGATGAGGCTGTGCGCGAACGCGCCTCGGACATTCACCTTGACCCCGTTCCTGAAGGACTACGGGTACGCATGCGCATCGACGGCATGCTTTCGGAACGACATATCCTGCCGCCTGATGTTCGGCTCGAATGCATTGCACGAATAAAGATACTCGCCGCGATGCGCTCCGATGAGCATAACGCCGCGCAGGACGGACGGTTCCGGTACCGCGGTGAAGGAGGTGAACTCGATATCCGGGTTTCCGTCATGCCTACCTATCATGGCGAGAACGCGGTACTACGGCTGCTTGGGGGAAACGGAGAATTGCAGTCGCTTACCGAACTCGGATTTTCTGCGTCTGACGCGGAACTCTTTGGGAATGTGATGAAACGAACCTCCGGCCTCGTGCTCGCAACCGGCCCCACGGGTTCTGGGAAGACGACGACCCTGTATGCGCTCATGCGCCTCATAAACGCGGACGTGTCGTCCGTCGTCACCATCGAAGACCCTATCGAGTATGCGATGCCTGGCGTACGACAAATCCCTGTCAGGGAACGGCAGGGGCTCACGTTCGGAACGGGACTCCGCTCCGTGCTGCGGCAGGACCCGGACACCATCATGGTGGGGGAGATACGCGACACAGAGACCGCAAAACTCGCAGTGAACGCGGCTTTGACCGGCCACCTCGTCCTATCGTCGCTTCACACCACCGACGCCGCTTCTGCCATACCGCGGCTTCTTGATATGGAAGCCGAGCCGTACTTGCTTGCCTCTACACTCTCACTTATCGTCGCGCAGCGGTTGGTTCGCCGCATATGCACCGCGTGCGCGGGTGCGGGATGCGAGCCGTGCCGAAAGAGCGGCTACCGCGGACGGCTTTGCATATATGAGTCACTTTCAATAGATGACGCACTACGTGAGGCAATACTCGAGCGGAAGTCCGCAGGCGATATAAGGAAGCTCACTGAGAAGCACGGCCTCAAGACCATGCTCGTGGACGGTACCGAGAAGGCCGCGTTCGGCGCGACGACAATGGATGAAGTGCTTCGTACGCTGCATGAGTGACCTGATGCAAGACGTCCGTGCGTACCTTGTGCGTCCTCGTTGGAGCCGCAAGGAGGAGTCGCTCGCGGTAAAGCGAGTATCGCTGCTCATCAAGAGCGGCATGAGCATTCCAGACGCAATTGGCGGTCTCGCCACGGAACGAAGAGGTCGTCTACGTAACGCTCTTAACGACATGCGGACCGACGTCGAAGGAGGTGCGCCCTTCTCCAGTGTCGTTGCGATTTACCCCGGCCTCTTTTCCGCGTTCTCCGCTGAAGTCATCCGAGTGGGTGAGGAGAGTGGTTCGCTCTCGGAAAATCTCGCGTATCTTGCTCGCGAGCTTGAAAAGCAGGCCAGGCTGAGGTCGCGACTTGTCGGCGCGCTCATCTATCCCGTACTTCTTGCTCTGCTTACGATTGCTCTTTCGCTTGGTCTCATTCTATTTGTCTTTCCGAAAGTGCTGCCGTTGTTTGCTGGGCTCGGAGCATCGCTCCCACTTCCAACACGGATAATGCTCGCCATCGAGGCATACCTAGCTGACTGGGGACTCGTCACAATCCTTGGCATCTCATGCCTTGGCATCGGTGCTTACGTATCGATCCGACACATCCCGCGAGTCAGAAAACTCATCCTAAGAACAATTCTGTCGCTTCCGCTTATCGGGAGTATCGTACGAGCATATCGACTCTCGAGCGTTGCCCGGTGCCTTGGCATCATGCTCTCTGCGGGTGCGAGTCTGCCCGGCGCACTTCGCGCTGCGGGCACGGCGTCCGGACACGCACTCTACGAGGAGACGTTTGCTCATGTTGCGCATCATATTGAGGAGGGCACGGATATTCGGAGCGCGCTCTTGGATACTAACGGCATACTCGTACCGCCCCTAGCGCGCGACATGCTTGCAGCGGGAGAAGCGAGCGGGGCACTCCCTGAAGCTGCGTTCCACCTTGCCTCGTACTACGAAAACGAGTTCGACGAAGCCTCCGGAAGACTCTCGACCTTAGTAGAGCCTGTCCTCATGATTTTCATGGGGCTCGTCGTGGGATTCGTCGCGATAGCGATGATTCTACCCATATACGCCATTACCGACCACCTACATGGGTAGGCTTAGCTTTAATCGCGAACTGCTTTGTTATGGAGCCTCCCAGCTTCCTCCATCGTATTCTCGATACGCTTCCGAAAGCCTCAGCTCCATGCCTCGCATTTCATCGATTATCCCTAAGCCTTGCACTCCATCAAACGGATTCACACTCATCGAGCTCTTGGTCACGCTCGCCCTGGTTGGTCTCATCGCTTCTGTTGGACTCTGGTGGAGCGCGAGCCTCGACCGGAACGGAACCCTTTCGGAAGAAACTGCTAAGCTCGCGCAAACGTTCGTGCGTGCGCGAACAGGCGCACTTACCGAAGGTATTCCGTACCACGTATGCATGAGTGACGACCGCACATACCAGCTACTTGGTGGCGTTGCTGACGAGTCTTTCGAGATACCAGACTCAGTGACTGTCGAGGGTATGCCGATGTGCCCGGACGCTCTTACATTTTCTGCGCTGTCTGCGACTACGACTCCTATGACAATCACAGTTACGGAGAACGGACAGGAGCGAACGATTGAAGTTAACTCCGAGGGGCGCATCGCCCGATGAGGCTCACCTGGACATCTCCACAGCCACCAGGTTGTCGGTGAACTATGGTTCACCTATACTCATATACATGTACCAGGACCATAAAGGGAAGCTCCTTTCGTTCTACGCCAAGAAGCGCCGGATGCCCGGCTACAAGGAGATCATGGAGATGACGGGCTTCCGCTCCAAGAACGCGGTCTACAAGCTCATCGAGCGACTCCGCGAGGAGGGCGTCATCTACAAGGACATCAACGGCCACATCGCGCCTGGCGCCTCTATGCGTGGCGCACGCTTGCTTGGCGTCATCGAAGCGGGGTTCCCATCACCGGCGGAGGAGGAGCTTCTGGACGTCATGGATTTCGACGACTACCTCGTCCCGAACAAAGAATCCGCGTACATCCTCAAGGTGAAGGGTGACTCGATGATAGAGGCTGGCATACAGGCCGGAGATATGGTCATTGTCGAGCGCAGACAGACCTATAAGCCAGGACAGATAGTCGTTGCATCCGTTGATGGGGAGTACACGATGAAGTACCTGCGAGGCTCCGTAGGGAAATATTTTCTTGAGCCCGCGAACGCGAAATATAAACCAATCTATCCAAAGGAAGCCTTGACCATCGAAGCAGTAGTCACCGCAGTCGTGCGCAAGTACTAAGCATGCCTAAAAATCCCATCTACTTTGTTGCGGGTCCCACCTCTTCGCTCCGTCGTATTCCCGATACGCCTGCGCTCATCGGCTTCCCGCGTCGCGTAGCTGAAATTTTTATCCACGCTTCGTGGGAATAATATGGCGTGGGGAAGAATCTATGACTATCCCCGCGCCATCCTTCACATAGACGGAGACTCCTTCTTCGCATCCTGCGAAATGGCAGTGAACCCGCTACTCAAAGGGAAGCCGGTCGTCACGGGCTCTGAGCGCGGCATCGCTTCCTCCATGAGCTATGAAGCCAAGCGTCAGGGCGTTTCGCGCGGGATGACGATTCCCGAGATAAGGAAAGCCTGTCCGGACGCCATCATCCTGCCGTCTGACTACGAAACCTACAGCCTGTTCTCGAAGCGCATGTTCGAGATTGTCCGCCGCTACACGCCACAGGTTGAGGAATACAGTATCGACGAGTGCTATGCGGATCTTACGGGCCTCCGCCGCCGTTTCCATAAATCATACGAGGCGATAGCAGAGGAGATACGCCTGACCCTTGAGAGGGAGCTCGGGATGACCTTTTCCGCAGGACTCGCGCCTACCAAGAGCCTTGCGAAAATAGGCTCGAAGCTGAAAAAACCTTCCGGCATCACCTACATCCGCGGCACGGAGATAGAGCACATCATGAAAAGCGTCGCCTTGGGTCGTGTGTGCGGCATCGGGCCGCAGACCCTGGCGTACCTGTCGCGTTTCAATATGAAAACCGTGTGGGACTTCGCAGGGAAGCGCGAGGAGTGGATTCGGGAACACATGGCGAAACCCCACATAGAGATTTGGCGAGAACTTAACGGCGAGCCCGTAGACGAGATAGTCACAGAGGAGAAACACGACTATCAGAGCATCAGTAAGACAAAGACCTTCACCCCGCCGTCGCGTGATAGGGAGTTCGTCTTTTCGCAGCTCTCACGCAACATCGAGAACGCATGCATAAAGCTCCGGCGTCACAGCCTCTCGGCGCGCTCGTTCTCGTTCTTCATTAAGGACCAGTCATTCCACTATCGCGGGTTTGAGGTGGAGATGTCCTCCGCAACCTCGGTACCACAGGAGGTGATACGCCTCTCGCGCGAACCCTTTATGCGCGTATGGAAGCCGGGGCAGTATCGAGCGACCGGTATCACGTTCACCCACCTTACGGGAGACCGTAACTTCCAACCGGACCTGTTTGGCGCATCGGTCGAGGCGAAGAAGCTTACGGAAGTGTTCAAACAGGTGGATGTGGTTGAGGCGAAATTCGGGAAGCACACGGTATTTCTAGGCTCCTCGATGAAAGCAATGCAAGCTAGGCAGCATGAGAGTGATAGGGGAGCGCCCGCTTTCCGCAAGCAGAATCTCTTTAAAGGCGAAACAAAGCGTCAGCGCCTCAACATCCCGATGCTGGGGGAGGTGGGGTAGGAACGTGGGTCGCTATTGACATTTCTGCATAAAGTACTATCATACATACGGCTCAAAAGGGAGGCCCTTTATATGACAGCGTTGCATCACGAAGTGTGCCGTCGCCAAGTTCTCCGGCTCCAGAGGGGCGGAATCACCGCCCGATTCTCTGGCTGCGGCGCCAAGCCGAAAAAGAAGACGGCACCCGCCTTCGACCACACGCTGATGATCGTCGCAGCCGCGCGCGGCATCCGCAAGGATGTCGTCGCGTTCTGCACCAACAACGACAGACTCTTCGGCAGGGTCGTCGAGATCACGAGGCTCGGAGTGAAGCTCGAAGGACACGAGCAGCGTTTCAACCCGCGCTTCCTCGACGTCGCGACCGACTAAGCCTGAGGGCCCTGCTATGCGGGGCCCTTTTGATTTTTACCTACGCATTTAGATACTTTTCCGAAAGGCGGACGTAATATTTGGAATTCAGCGCGATGATGGTGACGACGAGGCCGATTATGCCGCAAACCGTGAACACGAGCGCGATGCCGCGGCCCTGGCCGGTCCCGAACCACCATCCGATAAGTTCAGCGCCTAGTCCCGTCGTCATGAAGGGTATGAAGAAGAACTGGGCGAGGGGACCAAGGAGGAACGCTGTCACCGGTGATGCCATCTGCTCGACTGATTGCGCGAATCCAAATACGCGGCCCTGACGATCTTTCGGCACAACTTTCTGCAGGATGGTCTGCTCAGAAGCCTCGATATACGGGCTGAATGCCATGAATAGGAACATGCCGGCAATCAGGAGAATGACGGACGCCTGGATGGTGAAGAGAGCACACGCGGTCCACAAGAGAATGTTCGCGAGCATCATCGTGCGAAGGGGATTTCTGCCAAGTCCCCACCGAGCGATCGCAGCGCCTCCTGCCATGAAGGAGAAGGAGAGTACGCCGAGGATGATGCCCCATTCCTCGACAGAAACGAGCGAAAGGCCGTATGCATCCATGAGCGCCATGAACGCGCCGCCGAGGAAATTATTGAAGGTCGTGAATGCGATTAGCGCGATGAGACCAGGGATAGCGACCACCACGGCAAGTGTCCCGCGTATATCTATCGTCTTTGGCGCTGCGTGCTCTTCGGCGGTCTTCTCGCGTTCTGGTATGTAAAGAAGTAAAAGGTGCACGAAGCACGCAACAAGGAGCGCGGTAGAGAACGCGAGGACGCCCCACATATCGGCATACGCGACCAAGAAGGCACTGATGACGGAGACGACGCCAAACGAGATACCCTGGCTCATGCCCGCAAGCCCGTTAGCCTTTGCACGCTTCTCCTCTGGGATGAGGTACCCGATAATCACCGGGAGCGCTACGTTGCGGATGTTCCCGGCGATGACGCCGAAGATAGTCATGACGATGAGTACCCAGAGGAGAGGATTCGTGACATCCGCAAACGAGCCCTGCGGCTGCGACAGATACATGAGGAGTGCCGCGCCATACATAAGGAACGAGAACGCCGAGGAGCCGAGCATGACGAGCTTCTTGCTATGGTGGTCTACAAGAGAACCAAACCAGAACCCTGAGAGCATGGTGAGCGTGAGGAATACTCCGGAAATCATGCCGGTCGCGAATACCGACTGCGTCTCGAGGTAGACGAAGAAGGTGAGACCGAACCACACGGTAAAATTCGCCACGGCCGAGAGGACCGTGTTTACGAGAAGGTGATAGAAGATTTGCATAAGGAGGACGGTGCAGTATAGCAAATGGGAGCGAGACTGAGAGGGGAATCGGCTAAGCGCTCGTATCTCGTCGTCACTCAACCTCACGGGGAATCGCCTACAACTCTCGCCTCGTCGTCACTCAGCTCGGTCGCAGGCCCGCCTCACGGTCTCGATGGATACTGCCCCCAGCACTATCCATTAACTCGACTTGCTCCGCCTTTCGATTCAATACGTGGTCACGGATTACTAAGCGTATTGCTCCAAGTATTCGCAATCCGCTAAGTATCCTCGACCCCCGCTCGCCGTCTTCCTAGGAAGGAAGACATGGCTGCGCGCTCACACACAGCACAAAACCCGGCGCAGGCCGGGTTTTGTGCTGTGTGTGAGGATGTTCTAACCCATGCGCGAACTCACTTCGCACGCGCGTAGCGCGTGGTGGCTTGAGATTATTTCGTACGCTCCGATTCCGTGCCAATGCGAACCGCCGCCGCACGCCGCCGAGTACGGCGGCAACCCCGAAAGAAAAACGCCCTTTCCTTTTTCAAAACGCATTCCCCCCGCCAAACAAAAATGCATGGAGCGGTTTTCTTTCGGGGTTCTGCCCTCCAAGTATTCGGGCAGTGCGGCGGCGGAAATGCCATGCGGTTCGATTCAGAAAAAGGCGGTTTACAAGCCCGGCTCTTCAATTCGCAACCCAACATTGGATATCGCAGATGGTGTGTCGGATTTAATACGCTTCACAATGTCGAATGTGTGCGCATCGTACACTTCGACTTCGTTCGCCGACTGTGAGACAACGTACACAAACTTCCCATCATAGGTAAATTCCGGATGCCACGAACTTTCACCCTTGACCGGAATAATGGTTTTTACAATTTCGTTGATACGCGCGTCGATGACGTATATCTCGTCCTTGTGGTCGCCGAACGCGGTGTCAGCCCACACGTATGGATATGAAGGATCTTTGCTGTAGCTCCGCACAAAGAGACCTGGTCCGCCAGTCTTTATATACTTCACTGGTTTCCATGTGGTTATGTCGATGACGGTGATGAGACCCTCGCCGAGAGCCGGAACGTAGATGTACTTCCCCCATGCCGCGCCCGGGCCCGTGTGCGGTGTCTCGCCGGTCTCCACTTCCGCAATTGGCTTCATTGTCACAAGATCAAGAACCCACGCCGTTTTAGAACCCTGCGATGCGACGATGTAATACGAGCCATCAGGAGTAAGAAAGCCGTCATGGAGGGCGGGTTTCCCCTCGCCAATGTCAGAGAATTTGTGCGTTACCGGAAACCCGGGTTGATCAGTGTCAATCGCCCAGACACTCGTTCCATCCTTTAGTGCCACGACGATACGATTTCCATCTTCGACGACCGCGCCCGCCCGAGACTCGATCTGCTTGCCGTCTTTTTCCATTGTGAGCGGTATCGTTTTTAGAATCTCCATCGATATAGCATCAAGGATAACAAGATTGCCCGGCTCGTAATTGCCGATAGCAACATACTTATCGTTGTCGGTGATAGCGGTTCCCCGCGAGTTCTTACCAACCAAGACCGATACGACCGGTTCGAGAGTCGTGAGATCGATCTTCGTAAGCCAACCGTCGCGAGAAATTATGTACATATATTTCCCGTCCGACGAATAGACGGATGTGTGAGGCTGGAAGCCGACATCATGTACACGCCCGACAGCCTTGTGTGTCGTTCCGTCGATGGCGAGCAATTTCTCCGCGTCTTTCTCGACGACGAGCATGAGCTCGCGCGGATTCCATGAACCTTCATCGACATACAATTCGCGATACGGCGTGAGTGTCACGTTCTTCTCAAACGGAACATCCACATTCGTCACTCCAGTCCCGCTCCGTAGCTCACCAATGTAATATTTCATCATCTTGTCCCTGATGCCGTCACCGTGATTTTTGTGGTAATTCTCACTCACGTCCTTACCGCAGTTGAACATCGCAGGATGCATGCGTGATGCTTCGGTCGCATTGAATACTTTCTTGTCGATGCTGAGCCAGCAATCCTCTGTATTGTTGTGAAGCGCGACGTCATCAAGCGTATAGGTCGTACCTACCACTTCGGTAGTTATGCGCTTACCAATCTCTGCGGGCTTGATAATGCGATCAGCCTTTGCGTACCATGCTCCCGCGAAGATGAGTGCGAAGAAAAGAGCCGCGAGAACTGATCGTTTCAATATCGCGGCATCGTGAGGACGAGCGCTCTTTCGGCGCACAAGCCAAGTCGCAAGCATGACAACCGCAACAGTAACCGCGTAAAGCGCCATGAATGCGAAGTAGCCGATATCGGTTCGGTAGATGACATGGTGGAACATCAGAAATACCCAAGAGACAGCCGACACTGCTCCGCTCTCAAGAACGAATGCGTCAAGAGCAATGCTCCCATCGCGGATGTCGTGCACACGGGGCAAGTGGCGCGTAGTGAACATAATTTCATTCCCAATGAGAATCATTGCGACAGTCATGCTCGCGTAAAAAATGCCGAGCTCGACCATCGACTCATACGCAAGCGTAAAGAGGCCGAGGCCGCTGAATCCATATAAAAGAATTGCGATCCAGATCACTATGCGTGATAGCTTTAGCAAATTGAACTCGTCGCGCGATATTTTTCCGTCAGTTCCGGAAAAAAGAAAAAGTACAAAACTCAGCGCAGATGCGCCCAGACCGAGGCCGAGAGTAACCGAAAAAATGAGCAGGTACGCAGTATGCAGACCGATGTACGAGAATAATTCCATGACTTTATCATATCTCAAATCGAAGGGAAATTATAGATAAGTGTCTATATGTATGTGGATTTGAGGGCTTGTAAACCGCCTTTTTCTGAATCGAACCGCATGGCATTTCCGCCGCCGCACTGCCCGAATACTTGGAGGGCAGAACCCCGAAAGAAAACCGCTCCATGCATTTTTGTTTGGCGGGGGGAATGCGTTTTGAAAAAGGAAAGGGCGTTTTTCTTTCGGGGTTGCCGCCGTACTCGGCGGCGTGCGGCGGCGGTTCGCATTGGCACGGAATCGGAGCGTACGAAATAATCTCAAGCCACCACGCGCTACGCGCGTGCGAAGTGAGTTCGCGCATGGGTTAGAACATCCTCACAAAAAGAAACTTCGACAGGATTCAGTTCGGAACGCAAACCCGCCCAAAGCGGGTTTGCGTTCATTTTGCCGCGGAGTACCGCGGCGTATTCGGATGGTGGGGGGATTCTGAAATGCATGGATTTGCACCTGTTTCGTATCCACCATAATCATTTCTTTGGTATGCTTAGAAATGATTATGGCGAAACCAAAATATTTTCTCTACGCACGCAAATCAACTGAACCTGACGACAAGCAGGTAATGAGTATTCCTGCGCAACTTGTCGAATTGCGAGAATTTGCGGCGAGAGAAAATCTTGAAATCGTCCGCGAGTTTCAAGAGTCGAAAAGCGCAAAGACGCCGGGACGTGAAGTGTTCGGCGATATGATGATGCGTCTTGAGCGCGGCGAGGCAAGCGGCATAATTGCGTGGCATCCAGATCGCCTCGCACGAAATAGCATTGACGGCGGGCGCATCATATACGCCGTAGACACTTCCAAAATTGTGTCTTTGCGCTTTCCGACCTTTTGGTTTGAACCCACCCCGCAGGGGCTCTTTATGTTGCAGGTGGCGTTCGGCCAAAGTAAATATTATTCCGACAATCTCGCGGAAAATACCCGCCGTGGTATGCGTCAGAAACTGCGTCGAGGCGAGTGGCTGACCAAAGCTCCCTTTGGCTACACCAACAATCCTAGAACGCGTAATATTGAGCCGGACGCGGTGAAATCGCGCATCATCGTCAAAGCGTTCGAAGAATACGCCAAAGGGAGCCACACCCTCATTTCACTAGCGCAGTTTCTGGCCGACCACAATGTAGCGACTAAGGCCGGAACGCCACTTGGCAAAGCTTCCGTAAAGCGAATTTTGACGAACCGCGCATACCTTGGCTTCACCAAACACGCTGACGAGTATTTCCCCGGAAGCTTTGCGCCAATTCTCTCTCCGCGCCAGTTTGAAGCCGTTCAAAAAATACTTGCGAGCAGAGAACGCAAGCGCAAAATACGCGGCACGCACGATTTTCCCTTCGCCAATCTTTTTTGTTGCGCGAATTGTGGCGGCATGTTCACGGCACAATGGGCGACCGGGAAATCGGGTGGCCGTTACCGCTACTATCGTTGTACGAAAAAGAAAGGAAATTGTGGCGCGAAATATTTGCGCGAAGACCTGCTCGCAGGTCAAATCAAGGAACGGCTTCAAACTATCTCGCTTCCCGACAGGTATACCGGCTGGATGCTGAACAAGGTGGACGAATGGGAACGCGAGGAAACAACTGCGTCGGGAAGCGAGATACAAAATCTTTCTTCAGAGATCAAAGCAAGCGAGGAGCGCATGGACAAACTCGTTTCAACTTATCTGGATGGCGATATACCGAAAGAGAGTTATCTAAAGCGCAAAGACGCTCTCATGCGCTCTCTCGCCGCTTTGCAAGAGAAAAAGAAAGATTTTGAGCGCGGACGAAAGAATTGGGTCGAACCCCTGCGGGAGTGGGTTTTGGATACGAAACAGGCCATGGTTTTGAGTTCGTCCGACGATTTGCACGAAATCTCCGATTTCGTTCGCAAAGTCGGAACGAACCCCAATATTGAAAGCAAATCCATGCATTTCAGAATCCCCCCCACCATCCGAATACGCCGCGGTACTCCGCGGCAAAATGAACGCAAACCCGCTTTGGGCGGGTTTGCGTTCCGAACTGAATCCTGTCGAAGTTTCTTTTTGTGACCTCACGGGGAATCGAACCCCGATTTGATCCGTGAGAGGGATCTGTCCTAACCGTTAGACGATGAGGCCATTCATCTAGAACCTCCGTTTTATACCAAGAAAAGAGGGAAATGGGAACGGGCGGCGCTTAGCGCCGCCCGTGTTTGTAGGACACCCCGAAGTCCATGTGGTGCTGGCCATTCGCGTCCCGCGGCCAGATGACCCGGGTCTCGGCGAGTGGACCATCCTGCCTTTTTTGCGCCTTACCGGTCTTCTTACGCAGCTCAGCGATGCGCGCGGCGCGAGTCGCGAACATGTGTCCGATAGCCACGAGCGCAGCGTCACGGCGCAGGTCTTTATCGGGATACTTCTCACCGATAAGGTTGGTCATGATGCCGTAGTAACTCGGCTTCACTTTCACCTTCTTCAGGTTATCGGAACGCTCGAGGGCGAGATTAGCTATCTCCTGGACCTCGAGGATCTCGAGTGCGACATCCTTGAACTTCTTGCGATGCTTATCCATCGAGAATTCGATTCCTTCGCGCGCGTCTCCATAGGAGAACAGCAAACGACCTTCGAACATGTCGTGTCTCCTTTAGTATCTGGCCCGAAAAGACCGTTCGGGCGTGATTATGCTACGAAAATACTATTGGAGCAATGCATCAACAACAGCTTTCACATCGTTACCGTCCGCCTGACCTTTGAGTTCTTTCATAAGCGCGCCCATGAACTTCCCGGCGTCGGCCTTTGAGGTAACACCCATCTCCGCTGCTTTCGCCTTTGCGATTTCCTCGACCTTCTCGCGCGACATCATGGCGGGGAGGTAGGACTCGAGAATGGCGAGCTCGGCCTTCTCAGGCTCTGCAAGGTCATTGCGGCCGGCTTTCTCGAACTGCTCAATGGAGTCTTTGCGCTGGCTCGCGGCGCGCTTTATGACCGGGAGTGCCTCCTCATCTGTGAGGAATTCATCGGGCTTACGCTTCTTCGCGACCACCTCGTTCGTCATCATGGTAACGAGGGAGCGGATGGTACGGAGCTTCACCTCATCCTTCGCACGCATAGCGTCCGGAATGCTCTTCTTTATGGATTCGTGCAGTGACATATACGGCCTACGGTACCATATCGGGCTCTTAGATAGACAGGCTATAATGCACCTATGGACGCACTCACGCTCGGCATCGCAGTTATCGTCATAGTTATCCTGAACCTCGCCGGGATGTGGTACATCGCTACCAGGAAGGGGAAGGACGATGCCGCACCATCTTCTGACGGCATGATGCTCTTGCAGAAGCAGGTACAGGACCTGGCTTCCACCCTCGATCGCAAGGTGACAGACTCCTCGAAGGAGATGAACGACACGATGAGGAGTTCTCTTGGCGAATCTTCGCGCCTCATTAAGGAAATCACGCAGGAGATTACCTCCGTGAAGGAGATCAGCCGGCAGACCGGGGACTTCGCGAAGCAACTCCAAAACTTGCAGGACATTCTTAAGAACCCGAAGCAGCGCGGAATACTCGGTGAGTATTACCTCGAGACAGTGCTTAAGAACGTGATGAGCCCCGAGGACTACCGCATCCAGTATCCCTTTAAGAACGGCGAGATAGTCGACGCGGTCGTTATCGTTAATAAGAAACTCGTTCCGGTCGACTCCAAATTCTCGCTTGATAACTACAACCGGTACATTCACGCGCCCGAGGGCGAGCGAGCAGCCCTCGAGAAGTCATTCGTGAACGACTTGAAGCTCCGAATCACGGAAACTGCCAAATACATCCGCCCGGAAGAGAACACCATGGACTTCGCGTTCATGTTCATTCCGTCTGAAGGCATTTACTACGACCTTCTCACCAACCAAGTGGGGGCAGGGGAGGAGGAAAACCTGCTGCAGCGCGCCTTCAGTAAGTACAAGGTTCTAATCGTCTCTCCGTCCACATTCCTCGCGTACCTGCAGACCGTTATGCAGGGGCTCAAAGCGCTCCAAATAGAGGAACGTGCCGCGGAAATTCAAAAGCGAGTAGGGGAATTAGGGAAGCACATCGGCGCATTCGATACGTTTTATAACAAGCTCGGGGCATCCCTTGGCACGACCGTCTCTCACTTCAATAGCGGCTACAAGGAGCTCGCAAAGATAGATAAGGACGTCTACCGCATCGCGGAAGCGAAGATTGGCATCGAGCCCCTGACCCTCGATAAGCCCTCTATGGAGGCCGAAGGGTAGGGGTTGCTTTTGGGGCCTAAAATCGGTATATTTACCCCACTATGGAAATGGCAGTAATCAAGACGGGTGGGAAGCAGTACGTCGTCCGCGAGGGCGATAGCCTCTACATCGAGAAGCTGAAGGACGGGCTTGTTGCTGGTGATAAGGTCACCTTCGAGGACGTCCTCATGACCGACGACGGCTCTACGGTTGCTGTCGGCACCCCTACTGTCTCCGGGAAGAAGGTCGCTGCCTCCGTCATCTCGGTTGGCCGCGACAAGAAGATCGATGTCGTGAAGTACAAGGCAAAGAGCCGGTACCACAAGCGCCGCGGTCACAAACAGCCCCACGTGAAGGTTTTGATAGAGAAGATTGGCTAATCCCAAAAACCCGCCCTCTGGCGGGTTTTTGCTTTGGTAAGGTCATGTGATACGTGCTATTTTCTAAGCTGCATGAGCACATTGGGGAGTAAGAAGAAGTGAGTACGAACTTCGCGAATTGGAAGAACGAATACATCGGCGGGCGCGTGACAAAAGTGTATCTCACAGAACAGATACAGGAGTCACGCCCGACTAAAGAGCAGCAACAGCAAACTAAAGACGAAGACAGTAAAACGAAGAAAACAGACACGTAGGTATCGAAGTCCCGCTCCGGCGGGTCTTTGCTTTACTTGATGAGACTTGTTCGATGCTCCGTCTCCGCCTCGTGTCCGCACCAGGGGCAGTACCATGTTGTCTTAGCCGTTGGAGCGTCCGCAATGGTCCACCAGTGGTCGCACACGCCGCACCTAAAGTGCGAGAGTTTTTCTAGGGAGTGAAGGTGCGGGCGGCTCACGTTTCCTTGCGGTTCTGGAGCGCAGCGCCAAGCGTTGTCGCGTCCGTGTACTCGAGCTCGGAACCGGTAGAAAGGCCACGGCCGAGCACAGTGAACTTCACGCTGTCGCGGTAAGGAGTCAGGAGTTCCTTCACCCGGTCGAGCGTGTGCTCACCCTCGCTCGTTGCAGAGAGTGCAAGCACAATTTCCTTAAGCCCGCGCGAAAGCCGCATCTTCGCCATCGTCACGAGTTCGCGCTCTCGTATCACCCCTTTTCCGGAAAGCGTCAAAACGCCGCCAAGGACGAAGTAGCGTCCGCGATAGGTACCGGCACGCTCCACCGCAATAAGGTCCTGGTCCTTCTCAACGACCATAAGGAACGCATCGTCCCTCGACCTGTCAGCGCAATAATTACAGAGCCCGTCCGCGACCGCAGAGAACCGGTAACATTCCTTGCACTGCGCGACATTCTTCGCCAAAGCGAGGATGAGTTCTGAAAGTCGCGCGCGATCAGATTGTGGCGCAGATAGGAGGTGATACACAAAGCGACGTGCCTGCCGGGGGCCGATGCCGGGGAAGCGGGCAAATAGCTGCGCGAGTTCCTCAATAGACTCCATGAGAGTAGCTTATAGCTATTAGCTGCCAGCTACCAGCTTCCTGATTTCAAGCCTATAGCTCATAGCCCGCAGCTAGAATTCCGCGCCGAGGTCTCCGTAGCCGGACTTATCGACCGGCATGAAGCTCGTTCGCTTCTCGTCGAAGTAGAGCTCGATTTTGCCGGTAGGGCCGTTACGATGCTTCTCGATAAGAATCTCCGCGATATTAGGGCGGTCGCTCTCTTTATTCTGCTTGTCCTCGCGATGGATAAACATAACGACGTCCGCGTCCTGCTCGATGGAGCCGGAGTCACGAAGGTCAGAAAGGCGTGGCTTGCCACCGCGCTGCTCCACGGCGCGAGAAAGCTGCGAGAGGGCGAGAACCGGCACCTCAAGCTCGCGCGCGAGCCCCTTAAGGGAGCGAGAGATTTCCGTGACCTGCTGCACCATAGAGTCCGAGTTCCGGGTATTGGTCGGCGCCATAAGCTGCAGGTAGTCGACGATGATGAGTCCGATGCCGCGCTCGCGCTTCAGACGACGAGCAACCGCGCGCATGGAAAGGATATTGTTGCCCGGCTTATCGTCGATGTAGATAGGCGCCTTGGAAAGGCTTTCAAGCGCATCGCGAATCTTCGCGAAGTCGTCCTCAGCATGGACCTGGCCCGTACGTATCTTCCAGGAGTTCACGTAGGCCTCTGCCGCGAGCATACGGTCGATAATCTGCTCCGAGCTCATCTCCAAGGAGAAGATGCCGACAGGTACGTTGTGACGCACTGCCGCGTTACGTGCGATATCAAGCGCAAACGAGGTCTTACCGACCGAAGGACGAGCGGCGAGGATGATGAGGTCGGAAGGGTGAAGGCCCGACAGGAGGTTATCAAGATCGGCGTACCCGGTTGGTGTACCGCGTATGCCACCGTCGCGCTTCGAGAGCGCTTCGATGCGGTCCCATGCGTCTGCGACCCGGTCGGAGATAGGCACGAACTTGTGTGTCGCGGACGCATTACCAACCGACATGATGGATTTCTCCGCAGTATCAAGGACCTCGTGCGTGTCGCGAGCCTCGTCATACGCGGACTCGTTGATGTCATACGCCGCACCTATGAGGGAGCGCATCAGGAACTTGCGGCTCACTAATTCTGCGTAGTGCGCGAAGTTGCCGGGTGAAGGCGCGGCGGAGGCAAGTTCCGCCAAGTACGCCTTACCACCCACACGCTCAATGTGTCCTTTGGCGCCCAAGCGTTCAGAAAGCGAAAGAAGATCGATAGGCTCTCCCTTCATCGAGAGGTCCTGCATCGCCTCGAATATGAGCTTGTGCTTCTCCGCGTAAAAGGAGTCAGGAACGATGGAATCGCCGACGTCGTGAATGGCATCAGGCTTCAGCAGAAGTGACCCGAGCAACGCGCGCTCGGATTCAAGACTTTGTGGAGGAATCCGGAGGGTAGGGTCTTTGGTTGCCATCGCCCCCTCACTTTATCATCGGGGGTTCCGGGTCAACAGCGTTCCAGAGGCTGAATCTTCCACACGATATCCCCGGGTTGTAAGAATGTCGCGTATACGGTCGCTTTCCGCGTAGTTTCCGGCCCCACGGGCGAGGTCTCGCTCATAGGCAAGCTTCTGTATATCCTCCGGTATGGCTGCCTCGGTAGGGGAGGAGAGGGAAGGACCCACGGGTAGCCCCAAGAGGCTCTCGGCGCTCGTGAGAAGCCCCCATTTCTGGCTTGGGGAGTAGTCCTCGCTCTTCAGGGTGTCCCAAAGAAGGGCCAAGGCTTGCGGTGTTGAGAGGTCATCGCGCATGAAAGTGATGAACTCAATGCGTTTGTCGGAGTCCGCAGCTTTCGCGCTCGACTCCTTTTCTATCTCGCGCGCGCGACGCAGGAGGCGATCGTAGCCTTCTGCGGAAGCCGCGAGTGCGTCCCAGGTAAAGGAAAGGGGGCGACGATAGTGTGCCTGCAAAAAGAAGTAGCGGAGCGCCATAGGGTCGAAACCTTTCTCGACAACATCCGATAGATACACCACATTCCCAGTCGACTTTGCGACCTTCTCATCGTTAATGTTCACAAACGCTTCGTGGAGCCAGTAGCGCGCCAAGGGCTTTCCGTTTGCTGCTTCTGACTGCGCTATCTCGTTGTTGTGATGCGTCGGGATGTGGTCGATACCACCGGTATGGATATCAATTTCCGTGCCAAGCACCGCCTTAATCATCGCAGAGCATTCGATGTGCCAACCGGGGTTCCCGACACCCCAAGGAGAGTCCCATTTCTGCAGGTCGTCCTTCTTAGCTTGGCGCCACAGTACGAAGTCGTGAATATTCCGCTTTCCTGGAACTTTCTCAATGCGTGCACCAGGAAGAATCTCCGCCTCATTCGCGCGCCCGAGCTTTCCGTACTGAGGGAATTTCTTCGTATCGAAATAAACACCGTCATCCGTCTTGTATGCAAAGCCCTTCGCTTCCAGAACCTCAATCATTTGTATCTGCTCCTGTATATAGTCAGTGGCTTTCGTAACGGTCACATCCGCCATGTCGATATTGAGGAGCGCGAGGTCCGCGAGGAAGAGATCGGTGTAGCGCTTGGCTACCGCCTCCGGCGTCATCTGTGCCTCTCTTGCGCCCTTCGCCATCTTGTCCTCCCCATGGTCACCATCGCCGACCAAGTGACCGACATCAGTTATATTCATCACGCGCGAAAGACGATAGCCCGCTTCCTTAAGGGTGCGCGCTACGAGGTCCGCAAACAGCGGTGCCTTTAAGTTTCCGATGTGCTGCTTGCTGTAGACCGTGGGTCCGCAGGAGTACATCTTCACGAACCCCTTGGTGAGTGGGGTAAACGGCTCCTTCTTTCCCGAGAGGGTGTTGGTGAAGAAGGGAATAGCGGAGGATGAGTGGAGCTCGCTCTCACCGGAGAATAGTCTCGAAAGCCATGACATACGCCCTAGTCTAGCAGTTCTATATCCATGCCTTGTTTTTATTGACAATTGGCTAAAATACGATACTGTGCGGCCAGGCATAGTTCCCGCCTGATACAGCACCAGGAGGCTCCACATGGAGTTGCAGAGAAACCAATGGTACGTGGCGTGGTTCTTCGGAGCCCTCGCCATGTGGGACGAATTCTGCGGAAGGCCGGATACGTCTTACAAGTACGAGGAACGCGGCACGAACCTGTGCCACCTCGTCCGCGTGATGACTCTCTATGCGGCCATCGTCATCGTCTCGCACGCAGCTATCGTCGTGGCCGCCATCTTCACGATTGTCTTCCTGCCGCCGGCACTCTTCGGCACGATGAACTATCTCATGCTTATCGCTGCGCTCGTGTTCGCGGTGATACTGGGATACGGCATCAAAGTGTTCATCGAGCGCCGCGAAGCAGGTATCACGCCGGCAATGCGCGCAGAAGCCGCGCGTAAGAAGAAGGAGGCGAGGGAGGCTGCTGAAGAGGCACGAGCGGCCGCAGCGTCGGAGCGCGGACCTGGCTTCTTCGAAATCGTCTGGCGATACGTCGTCGCTGCGAAGCAGAAGACCTGCCCGACGATCACCTTCCATATGCCGAACCGGGGAATTGCTTGATGGAAAACGTCATCCGCACCATCACCCTTCCCTGGAAGGCTCTCGCGGTCCTCGGCGTCTTCATCATATTCCTGATGGGGCTCCAGGTCATCATTACGTTCCTGATTCAGGCCGGCACGGTCGTCGAGGAGCGCGCGTCGTGCACGCTCGTCTCGATAGAACCTGTCGAGTCCGCTATCGTTGCGAACATCGACTGTTCCGGCCGCAAGATGCGCACAACGAATCCGAAGACCGTGTACGCGCTGATGCAGGACCCGACAAAGCCAATCGTCTGCAAGCTGATGGCAGCCGATAGCGCGAGTTCCTGTGGGCTCGATGAGCCAGAACAGGTCGCACCCGAAGATTGAACCACAAGTAGCATCGCCCGCGACATAGTCGCGGGCGATTCTTTCTATTTTCTTATTCGTTACGCGAGTTGGGGTTCAGATACGTGCGCCCTGGACCAGATGCGTGCGAAAAATCACAACCACTTCTTGAAACGGAAGGATATATATACGAACAGAGAAGAGAGCGCCATCAGTATTAATACGATGAAGAATCCATCGGGGCGGCCCACGATAGGTGCGTACTGGCTGTTCATACCGAATACGCCAGCGATGAGAATAGGAGGAGAAGTAATGAACGCGATGATGGTGAGCGTCTTAATGATCTCGTTCTGGCTCGTCGAGAGCAGGGAGTCGTTCGTGCTGCGAAGCTCACGGGCGACCGCGCGATAACTTGCGATAAGTCCCGCAGCATGTGACCGCTCCGCCTCGATATGTGCACCATGCTCGCGGAAGCGCTTACCGAAGAACTCTGGCTTCGAGAGTTCCTGCAGGAAGGAGGAAAGCGGTTCAGCATGCCGAGCCAAGGTCGTATCGAATCGTAAAAGCGTGCGGCCAACCTCCGATATTGCGCGCACCGTCGCGCGCTCCTTCCCGGAGAAGATATCCGCTTCGATGCGCTCGAGTCGAAGCGCCGCCTGCTCCGCCTCGTTTCCTAACGCGCCATAGAGGCGACGGAATATACGCTCTAGGAGCACCGGAGCCTTCACATCATCCTTGGAGAACCCGAGGAGCTCCTCGGCCTCGAACACCTTGTGAAGGTTATGGATGGAGTCGATGACTTCGTACCGGGCAGTGATGATGAACTTAGGCCCGACGATGAAATCCATCTCCTGGTTTTTTGAGCCGCCCCCGGGGTCTGCGGTAGGGAAGTGGAGCACTGCGTACACGTAGTCCTCAAACGGAATAAAGAGCGGATAGGGCGTCGGACTTACGATTTCGTCCTCGATGCGTGCATCGATATTAAATTCACGCATCACTTGCCGCAGCTCATCGGCTCCGGGGGATTCAATGTCAATCCACGTCACGCTTCCGCGCGTGTGTCTCACGATCATGCAGGTATAAGTATACCGAGCACCTGTCTCGCTTACGTGAGCCTGTAGCTTGGTACGGGGATAGCATGAAATTGATTCTGTATGTGTACCGGTATCGCGAACGCGGTGCTTGGCAGACCGTCCGCGCATATCGCATATGCTAGAATTTGCACAACTATGACGGAGTACGACTCGGACACTGCGTATCCAACACAAGCAGGCGCAGGCCTAAAGACGGTGAAGAGTGCTGTGATGCTCGCGCTTGTCGCCGCAGTCTTCTTTGCTGGCGGCGTATATGTCGGCGGAGACGGAAGTCCCGAAGCGTTCAACAACATCCCACTTCTTGGCGATGGACTTTCAAGCGAACCTGATACTGAAGCGGACCTTTCGGAATTCTGGAAGGCATGGAACGCACTTGAAGCTGATTTCATCCAGACGCATGCATCTACAACGCTGCCGTCCGCAGAGGAGCGAGTTTGGGGCGCAATTGCCGGCCTCACCTCCTCCTATGGCGACCCATACACGGTCTACCTACCGCCATCTGACGCGAAGATTTTCCAGGAAGACATCTCCGGCAACTTCGGCGGCGCTGGTATGGAGATAGGCGTCGGCTCAAACGGCATACTGACCGTCATCGCGCCTTTGAAGGGGACGCCAGCGGAGCGCGCAGGAATACGTGCGGGCGACGGCATCCTCTCCATCGATGGCAAATCAACGGAGGGCATGCCTACAGATGAGGCAGTGAAGCTTATTCGAGGAGAAGTCGGTACCCAGGTGGCCTTCGTCCTGCTTCGTGATGGCACCTCCTTCCCGCAAGCACTAACGCGCGATGTCATTTCCGTACCTACGCTCGATCACTCGCTCGACAGTGCGACTGGCGTCTACACCATCGCGCTCTACAGCTTCACTGAGAATTCTCCGGCGTTGTTCGCGAATGCGATAACGGGATTCAAGGCATCCGGAAGCGATAAGCTCATCATCGATCTCAGAGGTAATCCGGGTGGCTACCTCCACGCCGCAATCGACATGGCGAGCCGGTTCCTTCCAAAGGGCGCGGTCGTCGTAACCGAGGACTACCAGGATAAGAGAGAAGGGGAGTCTCATCGAAGCCTCGGATTCGGTGGGGTACCGGAGGGGACCAAGGTAGTAGTCCTCATTGATCGCGGCTCAGCGTCCGCAAGCGAAATTCTCGCAGGCGCATTGAAGGATAACGGGGTCGCAACCCTCATCGGCACCCGCTCGTTTGGTAAGGGTTCTGTTCAAGAGCTCATCGACATCGACGACGGCGCCCTCAAGATCACAGTGGCGCGTTGGCTCACTCCGTCCGGAGTGTCCATTTCTGACGGCGGACTTGCAGCTGATATCGAAGTGAACCGCACGCCGGAGGACTATGCTGCAGGAAGAGATCCCCAGAAGGAGCGTGCTATCGAGTTTCTGACTACCGGGAAGTAAGCAAGAATCCCAGAGGTGTTACCTCTGGGATTAGAAGAGCAGCGTGATGCCTAAAGCTCAGGGGTGGCGAGGTCCGTCAGCTTAATATCGACGAGTCCCTGCAAGATCGCGGACGTAGCGGCGCCGGCGGCGTTTGCTACGCCTAGCTTGGCGTATACCGATTTGCTGTGAGTGCGCACCGTCTCTACACTGAGCGCAAGCCTTCCCGCGACTGCCGGGACCGTGTGGCCGCAGGCAAGCAGCCGCAGTACCTGTCGCTCGCGTTCGCTGAGCGCGAGAGCCCGTCGCTTACGCCGCTCCGGTGTAAGTCGCGGCGGAATACGGCTGTCGAAATCAGGCACGTCGACCGAAGTAAAAGAGCTATCAAAATCTCTCACGACTTGCACCACCCTCTGTTCATTCGATACCCAAACTATACCACGATGCGCCGTCATCACAAGCTCTCATGAGAGTAATTGCGGTAATCCTTTGGAAGCGATAAGGTAGTAACACTATGAAAGTCGTACTTACGAAGGACGTGAAGGACATGGGCCGCGCGCACGAGACCGTTGAGGTTAAGGACGGACACGCCCTTAACTTCCTTATTCCTAAGGGCTTTGCTGTTGCAGCGACCTCAGCAGCGCTTAAGGCTGCAGAGCTCCGCCTTAAGACCGTTGCCGATAAGAAAGCAGTGGGCGTCTCTATGGTGGAGTCGCGCCTACAAGCACTCGCGGAAGAGAAGGTGACCATCACCAAGAAGGCGAACGAGCAGGGTCATTTGTATGACGCGGTAGATGCAGCAGAGATTGCCGCTGCTGCGAACGTTCCTGAGGACGCCATCAAGCTCCCGAAGCCGTTCAAGGATGTAGGAGTACACGAGGTTCCTGTTTCTTTTGGGGACTCGATGGGCAAGTTTTCGATAGAAATCGTCGCTGAGTAGAACGGCGCGTCAGACATTTCGAAGAAAGAGCCGCTCCTGGCCGCTTGGCCAAGTCTTACTCTCTTTCTTCGCAATATCCTCCGCTAGGAGAAAAGTAAAAATCCCGCAAGGCGGGATTTTTACTTTTCTCGCGCTTGCGCGTCTAGATGACGTCGACGACCTTCTTACGGATGACGCGACCGTCAAAGCCGGTCTTGCGGCGGTCGCGGAACGAGACCGTACCGTTAGTCATTGCAAAAAGGGTGTGGTCCTTGCCGACCTCAACATTCTTGCCGGCCTCTATTTTCGTACCGCGCTGGCGGACGATGACCATGCCGGTGCGCGCCTGCTGGCCAGCAGCGAGCTTCACCCCGAGGTATTTCGGATTCGAAGTATTGAGGTTTTTGGCTGAGCCGCCGGCTTTAGTTGATGCCATAGTGGTATGCTTTTACCTAGTGATTATAGCGAAAGTTTGGCATTGGTGCAAGGCGCTCTTGGCGCGTGTCCCGACCCACCTTTTGGTCACGGTGGCGGTCATATTAGCTGTCTCCGCGTCGTTCGCCCTAGGCATCATTGTGGGTAGCGAGCAGGGGAGGGCGCCGGGTATCGCTGTAAGCCAGGTAGCGACGTCTACCTCGCCCCTACCACTCTCAACGGCCTCAGAGAGCCCGCCAGCCATCCCCGGGGGAGGGGAGGTTGTCGCCTCCAAAAGCGGGACCAAGTACTACTTCCCGTGGTGCGGGACGGTAAAGCGCATCAAAGAGGAGAATAAGGTCTGGTTTGCGTCCCGCGAGGCGGCAGAAGCGGCCGGGTACGAGCCGGCCGCAAACTGCAAAGGGATGTAGTATCGATTTTGTAATTCTTAAATTTCGTGTTATAAAAGCTTCGGTTGCGTTTCTAACCAAGCACGCATAGTTCAATTGGGAGCTAGACATGGCAAAAGCCAAGCCTGAATCAGTGATTCCGACGACTTCGCTGCTCGCGAAAATCATCGATCAAGTCAACACAAACCCGTTCGGCGATGTTCGTGCGCCAAGCGAGATGATTCCGTCTGGCGTCGAGTCGATTGGCGTCGCGCCCGACTACATCCGGCGGCTCGTCACCATCGAGGTCGATCTTCAGTTCGTGCACGACAAGGTCGCGGCGGAGCTCAAAGAGCTCAGTGGCCGGCTCGAAGCGGCCGTCGGCATCAAGAAGGGGCCGATGGATCTCGCGGGGTATGTGCGATCAGTTCTCGAGAGCGACCTCACGGTCGAGGATCTCGACAATAAGCTCGAGCTCGAGCGGCAGCACTGGATCATCCATGCCAGGATGAAGATGCTCCGGGAACTCATCAAAGCTGAGCTGATCTTCGCCTTCCCGACGGCGGTCGACGACTTCGGCAAACCGAGGACGCTCACCGTGTACTCGAACTGGTCGGTGGCGCCGGTGAAAGGACGGCTCGAGAGCCTCCTTGAAGGCCTCACCGAGGCCGCAATGAATGCCTCCCGCAGCGGCAACGGCTCGGGGCGCCCCGTACCTGAGTTCGACGATACCGACGAGGTGTCTGCTATGTTCGATGGACTCTTCGGGAGCTCTCCCGGTCTCGGGGACATTCTTCGCCAGGCCGGAGAGGGTGCGCGCTTCGGCGAGTGATCCTCAGAGCCTGTCGCGACAATCTTGTGCCGGACCCCCTCGGGTCCGGCACATTCTTTTTATATTATGATGAGGAGCATGATCGTCCTTGATGTAGAAACCACAGGGCTCTCGGCAGAGAAAAACTCGATACTATCTATCGGGGCATTAGACCTAGACGAGCCCACGAATCAGTTCTATGACGAGTGCCGCGCATGGGACGGGGCGGTTATATCGGATGAGGCGCTTGCCGTGAACGGTTTTACGCGCGAGGAGGCGACGAGCGAGAGTCGGAAGAGCGAAGCGGACCTTATAAAAGCGTTCGTAGCGTGGGGAACGGACCGTCCTAAGGAGAAGACGCTTGCGAGTCAGAACATCGCGTTCGACCGCGCGTTCGTCGAGGCTGCCTGCGACCGCGCGGATATCGAGTTTCCGTTCGCGCACCGCACCATCGATACGCACAGCTTGGTGTGGCTCCACATGATTCAGCGGGGGATAGCGCCACCCCTTAAAAACGGGCATTCAGGCATCAGTCTTACTGCCGCACTCCAGTATGTTGGGCTTCCAGAAGAGCCGAAGCCCCATAACGGACTCACGGGCGCACTTTGTCATGCGGAGATAATCGCGCGTGTCGCGTATAATAAGAAACTGTTGGACGATTTTTCTAATTACGACATCCCATGGATTCCGAAAGAGATATAAATACTGCTTCCGGTGGCAGCCTCGTGCCACGCAAAGGGGGAGGGAAGGATGTCCATGAATCAGCCCACGCGCTCAAGGCCGCGATTGATGAAGGCAAGCACGAGGTGCCTGCTGGTCCCGCGCCACTAGTATGCAAGCCCCGCGTGCTTGAACCATGGCGCATGTTCAAGATTATGGCGGAGTTTACGGAGGGATTCGATCTTTTGACTAAGTACGGACTTGCAGCGACCTTCTTCGGAACGGCTCGGTCCTCTTTCGATAGTGCCGTCTATAACGATGCCACCGAACTTGCGCAAAGACTTGCAAAGCGCGGTTTTGCCGTCATCACAGGCGGCGCCTCGGGCGTCATGAAGGCGGCAAATAAAGGCGCGCACGATGCGGGCGGCGCGTCCGTGGGCCTTAACATCGAGCTCGAGCACTCGGAAGGCGAGAATGGATTTTTGACGGACCACATTCTGTTCAATCATTTCTTCGTTCGCAAGGTCATGCTGACCTACGCATCTGAGGTATATATCTACTTCCCAGGAGGATTCGGCACGCTGGATGAATTCTTCGAGATAGTGACGTTGGTTCAGACGGGAAAGATTAAACCCGTTCCTATCGTCCTCTATAATAAGGAGTACTGGACTCCGCTTATCTCGTTTTTTGAGACACAGCTCCGGGACAAGTATCACGCGATTGACCCACTCGATATGGATCTTTTCCATCTAACCGACACCGTAGACGAAGCATTTGAGTATATTGTTGCCAATGTGAAGTGTTAGTGCCAGTCCCAACCTAACGCGTGTCAAAGCCCCGCCAATTATTGGCGGGGCTTTCTCGCTCGGGCGCGTATGTCGTCAGCGCACACCGCGCTGAAAGGCGTCATAGGCATGCGCCGGCATGGTTTTCTCGGTGCTCTCGAGTGCGCGGTAGTGCGCGGTCACGTAGTCCGGAATCGTCGCACGCAGACGATACCCATTCGTGTCGTCCGTGAATTGCTTCCCGGTGCGCCGCTCCTTCCGGGTCTGAACCCAAATGGATTCAAACAGCGCATAGTGCGTGCACTTGCGCTTCGCCACATCCTCCTCGATTCGCTCGCGTACTGTCTTCGCCACGTAATCCTCCATCGCTATCGAACTCCTGTTTGGGAGTTTACTCCTAGCCGCCGTGCTGTGAAGGGGAGCGAATGGACAAGATAAAACCCCCGGCCGTAAGACCGGGGGTTGCCAGCGACATCCCGTCACGGGAAGGCCCTCATGGGCAGCTGCAGGAATGACCTTGTGGGACATTCGCTTCGCCGACGCCAAGAATGTGCCATAGGCGTGTACGCCTGTAAAGCACTAGACGCGCTCGAAGGTCTTCGTGGCGCAATCGATGATGACCGCCTGACCTTTATCGATGCTTCCGACCTGGAACCGTGTCTGAAGCTCGTTCTTCCCGAAGTACGACGGGAACTCATCGCAATACTCCTGATGGGTCACGATGAGGAGCGTATCGACGTCTGCACCGCGATCCTTCACAAGCTTGAGCGCTGCAGGCATGTCGGGGTCCTGCGCCGCATCAGACCGCAACAGCGCGTACTGCTCGGGCTCGCTATTGCTCACCAGCGAAAGTATCCCGGCCGACTCAACCGCTCGCTTTGCGGTCGACGTAAGGATGCGAAGCCGACCAAGTTCACGCAGACATAGCTCGCGCGTGAGCATCTCTATCTTCTCGGTACCAGAGGCCGAAAGGCCCAAGGTGGCCGTATCATAATCGCCGTGGCGCACGATGATGAGGTATTTCATTTGATTTCTCCAGGAACAAGTTCGAAGGCACTATGCTTTAACTCGCACAGTTTGTGAAGGGCAGATATGTCTTAAAAGGAGAGCTCCACGTACACAGTCATGGATGCTATGCTGGCCTCATGTCCGTAAATCTCAAAATTTTGCAAGGTCAGGACGAACTAATTGCTAGCGAATCCTTCCTCGTAATCGAAGACAATCCGGTGGATGTAAAGTTATCTGCTGATGATGGTCCACCACTCGAGTTGCGTTTTCTGTTTGACGAAAAGGATGAAAAAAAGAATGACGGTGCACCTGTTACTGAGGTTAAGGATGAGATTCTTACTGTTCAATTAGGACATGTTCCCGATGGCGGGAATGCAAAGCCCTGGGCAATTGGCACAAACGATAAGGGAGACGAGGAGATAGTCATGCTCATCAATGTGCAGAGACAAGACCCTTCCGGATCTGTCAGAATCTTGATGGTGACATTCTACAAGAGGAAGCGCCTAAGTCCTCTAAATGCTTAGGTATGGCAAAGCCTCTATTACCGCACGGAGTTAGACGAGAGAGTAATTGGCAAACTCAAGCCGATAAAACTATAAACACCGTTATGCTAATCGTCCGTGCGGGACTTTGGACACTGTTTATCGTTTTCATCTGTCTTCTAGCTTACCTAATTGGATACTACGTGTATCACGGCGATGTCGACGGGATTAAATCAATCTTATTCAATGGCATGTCAGGTCTTATCGGATTCCTACTCAGCCAGATTAAATTGAACGTAAAAGGGAAGTGACATCCCCAATTTTGACCGAAATCCGACTTCCCCGGGTCCGGTCGATTTTCGACCAAAGTGCCACTAGGAGAGACTCAGGCAGGCCTATCGACGCGAGTTCTGATACCTAATACGAATTGAGAATTCAACGCGCGCGATTCTAGAGCCTCGTATGGGGCAGGGTATGGGCAGAGGGAAGTCCCCCGGCTTACGCTATATGAGTGTCGCACAATATATCTTTTGCGACTCTTCCTCCTAGGAAGGGTTGTAAAAGATACGGCGCACATCTACGACGTGCCTTGGCCCCAAGTACGTCATAGATGTGCTTTTGCGACCGGTTCTGTGGGTAGTCGTAGGCACTTCTCTCTATACCCGGACCGAGAATCGTCAAACGAGATTTAAAATGGCCCACTTCCTAGGCTAGGGGACTACTCCCCTCCCCTACAATCTCGGATACCCGAGATTTATGAAGCGAACGTCGCAAATTGGAAATACACTCAGGTATACTCTAACCGTTCGGTTGGATCGGTCGTGATTACCCCTCCTGCCGATATCGTTCGACTAACTTAAGCCTGCAGCCCCGGACGTCGCAGACGTCTTGCGCCTGCAGGCTCTTTTTTATACTTCGCCGTCTAGGTGCCTCGTAAAGTGCTTCTTAATCGTGTTGTCGAGCGCCTTTGAGAAATCAATAGCGTGCTTTGGGGAAAGGACGACTTCGGCAACGAGCTGGCCGTTGGTTGCTGCTGGTCGCAGGTACGCGAACTGAATAATTACTGAGTCGTCGGAAACGGTGACTTGCGTCGCATTCGAAAACGATGGCGCAGCGCCTGCGGGCATCGGAATGGTGATGGTTTTCTTTAGAGCCATAGAAATCGTCTTAGGTGAATATACGAACGACCCATTCTAAGATGCCGCCGAGGAAATGAAATATGAAGGCGATGCCGGCCTTTAGAAACCCGAGGACATAGTCGATATTCTCCTGACCGGCAGGAGACTCGACCACGGCCTGTATCGAGATGCCGAAAAAAGACATAACGAGGACTGCAATAGCCGTCCACATGAGGATGCGAATCATGAACGTATTATACAACTTTCCAACCTCCCTGCCTTACAGGTACGACATCGGGTCGAGATAGGCGTTAGGCGCCGCGATAGGAATAGTCACGGTGTATCCGCTCTTGCAGGTGTACTGCCTGAAATTAACGGCATCCGCGTAGTAGACGGTGAAGTGGAGATGGGGTCCGGTCGCGTATCCGGTCATTCCCGCGTAGCCAATGACAGCGCCCGTGCCGACCGCATCTCCCTTCTCGACCGATACGGTTGAAAGGTGCGCGTAGAGAGTCGCAAGTCCGTTGGCGTGCTTTATGAGAACCCACTTACCGTACTGACAGTTCTGCACAGCGCCGAGATTAATCTCCATGACCGTACCGGAAAGTGATGCGTAGATTGGCGTCCCAGTCTGCGCGCGCAAATCGATGCCATCGTGGTACCCAGATGTATAGAGACGTCCCGAGTCCGAGGTCTTACCGAAATTCTGAGTAATAAACGCGTCAGCGACTGGCCAACGAAGCACGCCCTTGCCCGCAACCGGCACCGTGTCTGGATTGATAATGTACTGCAGCTTAGAAGAAAGGTCGTATAGCGCGTCCTGGAAGGACGCCGCCTCCGCTCGCTTATCAGCGAGGAGCTTCTGATACTGCGCCTCCTCTGCCTGCGTTTGCGTAAGGAGCTGCGCCTTGCCCTGCCGATTCACATCAAGCGCTTGTTTCTGGCTTGAGAGCTCCTGATTGCTCGCCGAGAGTCCTACACGCGTGTCAGCAACGGCTTCGTGCTGATCGTGAAGAGCAACCTTAGCCTCGGAGAGCGCAAGCGTATGACTGCGGAGCGTCTCCGAGAGCGCGGCGAGCTGATCGATGGAGGTCCAGGCATCACTGAAGTCGCGCGAGCCGACAAGCCGCTCGACTATAGAGTAGTCATCCTCGACCGCCATGGCGCGAAGGGACGCAGCGAGAGCCGCCTGGTCAACAGCGATTGACTTCTCCTTATCACTAATCTCAAGCGCGAGCTCATCGAGACGCAGGTTCGCTGCAGATATTTTCTGCTGAATTGACTTGATCTGCGCAGATGTCTTGCTGCGCGAAACATCAAGGGTCTGTATCGCTGATTGCAAAGTTTGCTTGTTGCCGGAGATGGTCTGCAGTTGTTTCTCGTAGGTGCGAATCTCTTCATCGAGCTTGGCACGCTCTTCGTTAATCGATTCAATTTGCTCGCGTATCTCTTCAACGGTATCGGCCTGCGTCGCAACCGGAAGGAGACTCGCTACAGAGAGCAGGGCAATAAGAAGTATGAAAATGCGGCCAAGAACGTTCATCGCCCCAGTATAGCAATTGCAGATTTTATACGAGAGAGGGATTCTTCCCTGCCAAGGATATATATGAGGGAAAATGGGTCAGGAGACTTCTCAGCACCGGAAAGCGCGTAGCGAAGCGGCCACAGGACGGCCCCCCTTCCCTCTTTATCGGCATAGACCATAAGCTCGGTCTTTATACCCTCAATTGAATCAGGACCCTCGTACGCTTCGATAAGACGAGAAATTTCCGTGAGGTGCGTCGCGGTTACGCCTGGCGTCTCGGCTGGTTCCTTAGAAACGAGGAGTTTGGAGTCGAGCGTGGACGGTGCCGTAAACACGCAGGCGAGCTCTCCCGCGAGCATCTCGCGTGCTTCCTTAAATGTCCGCGCGCGTTCCTTCAAGAGCGAAACCGACTTTCGTAACCGCTCATCGCCGGACAACTCAAACCCACCCTTTAGAACGTACTCCTCATCCGTAAGGCGGCGCATCCACTCCTGGTTGATATGCAGGAGCTTCTCTTCATCGAGCTTGCCGCCCGACTTCTGTACTTTCTCGATTTCGAACGCGTTAATAAGCTCATCGATTGAAAGAATCTCTTCGTCTCCAGCAGGATGCCAGCCCACAAGCGCGAGAAAGTTTACGAACGCGTTTGGCAGGTACCCATCAGCACGGTACTCAAGGAGATCTTTCGCTCCGTCGCGCTTCGAGAGCTTTTTCTTACCGTCGGGGCCGAGTATCACCGGCATCGTTGCGATGGCGGGTGACGTCTTTCCAAGCGCGTCGTAGAGCGAAAGGAATTTTGGCGTCGAGGAAATAAACTCCTCTCCACGGATGACGTGCGTGATGCGCATCTCGATGTCATCGACGACGTGCGCGAAGTTGTAGGTTGGATAGCCATCCGCCTTGATGAGTATGAAGTCGTCGAGCGCCTCCTCGCCGGCAGTAAGCTCGCCGCGCGTAAGGTCGTTCCAGGTAAAACGCTTAATCTCAGGCGTCTTGAATCTAAGAGACCGAGTACCGTCCCACGTCAGAGTCACTTCCGGGCGATGGTCACGAAAAAGGAAGGGGCGATTCTCCGCTTCTGCCTGCTTACGGAACGCCTCAAGCTGCTCCTCGGTATAGGGGTCCGGATACGCATGTCCCCTGGCAACAAGCTCATCTGCATACTTTTTGTAGATATCGAGGCGAGCAGACTGCACATAAGGACCATACGGCCCATCTTTGTCCGGTCCCTCATCCCAGTCGATGCCAAGCCAACGCAAGCTCTCCATGATGTGGCCAATGGAACCTTCTACCTCTCGCTCCTTGTCCGTGTCCTCGATGCGCAGAATAAACTGACCGCCGTGCTTTCTGGCATGGAGCCAGGCAAAAAGCGCAGTGCGCACACCACCCACATGCATCATGCCGGTTGGAGACGGTGCAAATCGGGTACGTACGGTCATACAACAGGCTGAGGCTCGTGAGAAAGACCGATACGTATCGCTTCCTCAGCAATAAGATCTGCAGCGTCAGCAGGCATGAATGCAGCCCCTGCTCTGCTCATCGACGCTGAGAGCGCTTGGTCCGCCGCGATGCGCTTCGCCTCGCTTGCAAGAAGGTGCGGCGTAAGATTCTGCTCTTCAAGCACGACCGCAGCACCCGTGCGCGCGTACGTGTATGCATTCGTGCGCTGGTCATGACTTACGCTCTCCGGTATCGGGATGAGTATCGCCGGCTTTTGGAGCATAGAGAGTTCTGCGATAGAACCCGCACCTGCACGAGACACGATAACTGACGCAGCTGCGCCTGCATTCCTAAGAGATTCTAACGAGAGGAAGTCGAACACGTGGTAGCGACTCGCGTTTGGGTTATCCGCGAGTATCACTTTGGCAGTGCGCTCAATCTCCGCAAACTCCGCACGACCTGTCTGATGGATAATGTTCAAGCTGCCTACCATATCAATAAGTCCGGAGAGAACCGCTTCATTAATGCGCGCAGAACCCGATGAGCCGCCGAGTATAAGTACGGTGGGCACGGAGGCATCAAGTCCCAATTGAGCGCGAGCCGCATCAGGCGTTCCTCCCTTAAGGCCGCGGCGTATCGGAATACCGGTGAGTGCAATTTTTGCCTGCGCTGACTTTGGAAACAGCGCTGCCGCGCCGGGGAACGATATCGCGATGCGGTACGCGTACTTGGCGGCCATAAGATTCGCGCGCCCGGGCTTGCTGTCCGACTCATGCACGATGACCGGAATACGCCAGAAGCGTGCCGCCAAGGTGACTGGCACGCTCGCGAATCCACCCTTGGAAATCACCACGTCCGGATAAATCTGATAGACAGTGACGAGGGCCTTAAATAGGCCGTAGAGTGTCACAAAAAGGTCTGCGTAGTTCTTCATCGAGAAATACCTGCGCCACTTCCCTGCCGGTACCGGGATGAATATCATTTCGGCCGCGAATAAGGACTGCTCGTCGTACGGCACTGGCGCAAGATAATAGAGGCGCGGCGTGATGAGCCTGTGTTCCCTGGCCTTCTCGTGCACACTCTCCGCAATCGCTATGAGCGGGTAGAAGTGCCCGCCCGTTCCCCCGCCGCAGAATACGATTTTCATGTGGGTTTTGGCCCAATTGTACACCATGCTATCGTTTCCGAGGACCTAAAACAGGGAGGGTCAGATGACCGACAAATCGCCATTTGAACGCATCCACGAGGTACTACGCAAGCCGCTCGACGCCATCACGTCCGAGGATCGCGCCGCCGTGGCCCGCTTTCTGGAAACGGAGGACCCAAGGGTGCAGAGGCATCCTGCCGATGCGGCATGCCCGGGCATAATCGACCGCATCGCTGAACCCATGCGGCGATTCGCCGCCGGCAAGGACGTCGACATCGACGATATGGTCGTCGCCATCGCCTTCTTCGCCCACCGGGCGTACAAGGAAGTGGAGGAACCTCCTCCCACCAAGCACTGAGCTCTCGGCCCGCGCTACGCGTGGGCCGCTTCTATTTATCGCGTCACACTTATTTCTTCTTCAAGCTCAGCGGATGGCGCCGCTACGATGTACCGGCCGAATTCATCGACCTCGACGGTATAGCCGGTGTCGTAGTCCCCGGCATCGGTCCAATGCGCACCAGTCGCCGATGGGTCGAACGGGAGGCGCGCCGGGATATACGTTGGCGTAAGGCAGGACAGGTCTATCGTTGCGGATCCGTCTGATGCGATACGAAACATTGTACTCGTCGCTATCGACGGACATTCGTACGTTTCTCCTGCCGCAGTAAACTCTCCAGCGAACGTTCCCTTATTCTCGGCGACACGTGCGCCTATCGCGTTCAATAGGGCAGTCACATTCGCGGTTCGCTCGGTGTTACGCGCCTGCGCGAATTGCCGTGACGGATTGAGTGCCACGAGAACCACGCCGGCCAGCACGGCAATAAGCCCGATGACGACAAGAATTTCTATTAACGTGAACCCTGCACGAGAATCTCTTGGATTCCTCATGGCGAGCCAGTTACTGGTATGAGCGCATGCTAGCACCAGATTACTGGAGCAAATCCGTCATTGGGCTGCGTTGGGGATTTCTTGCATGGTTACTACCTGTCTCGACTGACTATCTATAATTACTTCTAGCTCCGTCTGACGGTTCACGTGTGATATGTCGGACGAAACTCTGACTCTGATTCTTTTGGACTCGTCGGCGCTTTCTACTCGACCTATTCGACAATGTATATTCTCGTTTAGCGTGTAAGTATCGTCCCCAACGTACTTCGGTTCATACAGAAGCTTGAGCTGAACACTCTCTGCGCACGCACGCGCTGCCGCGCGCGACGCTTCCCTTCCCTCAAACGCAAGCATGCTCGCTCGTGCGTAGAATCCCGCGTAACTTGCGGTCGCAACCGCAGCAAGCAGAAACCCAGCTATGGTTACAACCGACACAAGCGCGGTAAATCCTCGGGTCATGGCAAATAGAATGACGTACTGAACTCTCTTCCACCAAGCATGAAGTACGCATGGAGCACCTCATCCTCATATGCAAACGCAGCCTCCGTTACGGAAAGCGTAGTAAGAGGGACACGCAGTCCTCCTCCCCTTCTTGTGTATATGATCTCATCGTCGTGCTCGAACTCCACCGAATCAGAAAAATTCTCGATAGCCTCCAATCGTATTTCACTCACCGTTACCTCCTCGAAACCAGCCGACTGATGTACGGCGGCGCGCAACTTAGCTAGCACGAACGCTCCCTCTTCCGCGGTGCGCAGCTCCGACTGATCCGTATCGGTACTTCTGCCAACTCCAAATGCAAGAGATGCACACCCGAGCATTAGGAGCGACAGTAGAGCGAGGTAGATGACTGCTTCGATGAGAGTGAATCCACGCATATCAATTCGACGGGAGCAAGCGCAGTATCGGATCTCGCGTCGATACCGCGTATACCCCGCCCGGAGCCACGTCTATCCCCCGAGGAGCAAGCCCCGGAATCGAGCGCGAGTCGATGCGCTCCATACTGCTTGGATTGCTTACATCATAGATTTCGAGCCGTCTTGTTGAGACACCTGAGGGCGTTGCCGCAAGATACGCTCGGTCGCCAACTACCCGTACGCCGGTAATGGACACCGAAGGTATCTCAGCAGAGCCAAGCTGCGTGAACGACTCGTCGTCTATGCGATAGGTGTACAACTCCGGACCGGCGGTATTCGACGCTCGCCCGAGATAGAGCATGTCAGCAATGACGGCGATACTTTCACCATCCTGGCTTCCGGGTAAATCGGTGCGGAGCATAGTGAGCTCCGCTAGGGTGCCCGTATCCGATATCTGATAGACCGCAATCTCGCCCGTGTCGCGTGCCGTCGCAGCATACAGTCTGTCATCCTGTATCGAAAAATCATTCAACGTTATGTTTATCGAGTATCCTGCACCTATCTCTGTAGGATGTTCTGGATCTGCAACACTAAATACATGCAGTTCGGGCCCGGCAGTCTCGAGTGTTGAAATAAATACACGACCATCGTAGTAGAAGATACGGTGGCCACCAGGCGCGGAACCGCTTGGTACCACACCCGCCAATGTCGATGTCGCGACAAGGAGCGGTTCTGACGCATCTGAAGCATCAATAACTGCCAGCTGCCCCGTAGAGGTCTCAAGCGCAGCAAAAATGATTGTCCGCATCCCCTCTTCCCCACCGGGGTAGTGAACGACATCGAGTGCCGCTGGACGTGCATGCAGAGAGAAACCGTTCGTAAATGCTACATACTCGACGTCCTCATGAATACGAAGATACGGCGGCTTATCCGTGCCGATATAAATGTGCGAATCGAGTGTGTCTATAGCGCTTCCCTCTTCCCCGGCAACACTCCCGTAGTCATGCGGTATGCCAAGATCCGAATACGACCTGTACAAACAATCGCCGCCCAGTCGCATACTTTCCTCTACATCCGCCTTGTACACGCGGCGCTCAAACATATAACGTTCGCGGGACACGGACGCTTCGAAACTCGACATGCATGCCGTGAGAGCAGACTGAGTCATGGTGGTCACGTACGTCGTGCCGTTCAGTTCGACACGCTCTGCAATATCTGCCTCTGAAGACATCGCTTTAGCGAGCGCATAATCCGCTATCGCGAGCATGTCCGCATGGCGGAGCGTCGCTTCCGCCGCGTCGTTGACCCCTGCTTCGATGAGAAGGATTGCACCCGCTGAGAGCGCGAACACGGAGAACGCGATGAGTATCTCCACCGTGATGCTGCCTCGCGACTGGCGCGCCATTTGCCAGAGTATATCGTGTGGCGCATAGTCATCTCGGATAAGAAATGGAGGTCGACATGGTCGCGAACATCGCACAGATTGAGCTTTTCCACGTGGGAGGGCAGAAGACGTTCGGAGAGCTCTCGAGGGAGATTCTCGCGCGCGTACACGAGGACCTTTCGGCCGGCGACTTCGACCGGCCGACATCCATCAAGACCTGCTTCCGGATTTATGACTGGAGCGGCGACATGACCCGCTACGCTCTGGACCTTGAGTCGATGCCGAGCCTTGTCGACGACTATGAGGCATACACATCGGCCCCGACGCGCCTTGGCCGATGGCTCGCCAGTCGTCGGGAACGACGAAATTCGCGCCGGCGCGCGAATCTGAAACAGATGATGACCGCAGACGCGGGCAGGCTGGTGCGAGAAGCCATAGATGCCAGCGATTCTGTTGCCATAGAAGTCGCTGAGCATCGCTATCGGATGATGCGTCGCGACGAGGCGACCGAAATGCGCTCGCGTGCGACCCATTACTCGCACGCATGGCTCTTTGTCTTCGAGCCGAATGAGCTCCTTGCAGACCGCAACGAAATCGTCGGTTCGATAGCTCTCGTACTTTAGCGAAGCGGCCCCATCAGGGGCCGCTTTCACTTTCTTAATACTCGATACGTATCGGGAACGACAGGGATCGGTCACGCTCCGGCTCACCGGATGCGTTGCTGTTTTTGATGATAAGGGTTGCGTCGCCAATGAACCCTGCAGGTATCGTAACGGCCGCAGTGAACGGCACGAATTCCTCCGTCATCCACTCCCCTTCTGCTTCTGCGTATCCGTTCGCTATCACGTTCCCGTCAGCGTCCTCGACCTCTATCGGAAACGATGCCTCGAAGTACCAAGTGCCGCGTGCCTCACCCTTCACAATGAGCGGCTTCCCGGTAACCGCACCCGGAGTCGGTGTCGAGACCGTGATGAGGTCCGGCGACGCATTTACGTAGGTCGGCTCGATAACAATTTCCTCTGCAAACGTGCGCCCATCAGGCGTCCGACACTGGCGCGGATAACTTTCCATTACGGGATACCCTGCTTCTGCACAGTCGGCAAAGGAGAGGATATCTGCGTCTGGAGTCGCCGGAGGTATCTCCCCCTGCATAAGCCATATCCCCGATCCGACAAGAATAAGGATGAGCCCGATCACCCAGAGGTATGAAGTATTCATACTGATAATCGTACGCCCGGGATTCGCATATGGGAAGGCTAGCGCCGTTTCCACTCCTTGTCCTGACGAACGAGGTGCTTCACGTCCTCCGGATTCTCAAGAAGACCCTCAATAAGGCGTTCGAGGCGGATATTGTTCTGCGAGCCCTTGGCGAGCACGACATCGCCCTTCTCGAGCATCGGCAGTATCGCTTCCGCGGCATCCTTTGCGGTTGCGCATGAGGTAAGACGATCTTCGGTCATACCGCCTTCCTTCGCGCCATCAAGCAAGGTACGGGCTCGTATGCCAACTGCAAACAAATGATCGACTACTTTTGCCGCGAGCCTCCCGACGCGCTCATGCTCGGCAAGCGAGTAGCGACCAAGTTCGAGCATGTCGCCTAAGACCGCAATACGTCTCTTGGCTGGCATGTGGGAAAGTGTCGAGAGCGCTTCTTCTGCCGCGACCGGCGAAGAGTTATAGGAATCATCTATCAAAGTCGATCCATTTTTCCCGAGGAAGAGACGCGCACGGCCTGGTGGCGGCGTGTAAGAGGCGAGCCCTTTTAGGGCTTCAGCAGGTGCGATATCGAGCGCGCGTGCGGTTAAGAGCGCTGCGGCGGCGGCAAGCAGTGCCGGCTTCCCCACTACGCCAAGAACTCGAAGCTCGTGGCTTACACCGTCCATACGTATCGCCGCGCGCATCCCCGTCGGCACGCCTTTCTCGATAAGAATTTCCGCATCCTCGATGCGCGCGTCCGCGCGTTCTGCGAAACCGAACGTCATCACTCGTGCCTGTAGTCGCTTTGCATACGCAATCGCATACGGATCCTCGGCGTTAATGATGAGCGGACTCCCGGGCGCGAGTCCATAAGCCGGAACGAATTCCTCTTCTCGCACCGCCTCAGGGCTCGGATACGCTTCGACATGGACGGGAATCTCCGGAAGCTTAGTGACCACAACCGCGTCCGGCGTCGCTATCTTCAGTATCTTCGCGAGGTCGCCTGGACGGTCCGCGCCAACCTCAAGCACGAGCACCTTCGGGTAGTGATTGGGTAAAAGGAGTAGCGTGATGCCCTCAAGGATGACCTTTCCCCAGGACAGCGTATTAGACCAAGGATTCTCTGCACCGATGACCGTAAGCGGTACACCAAACTCGGTGTTATAGCTCTTTTCGCTCGCGCGCGCGTACGTCTTGGTGGAGAACGCGGAGCGAAGCGCATCCTTGGTCGACGTCTTTCCAACGCTTCCGGTGACCATAATGATGGTCGGGCGATATTTGTGAATGATGAGACGCGCGAGCTGCGCAATGGAGAAGGTGACGATACGCTTGAGAAAATTTTTCATACACTACATGCCGAGCACTTGTACCATCATACCGGTTCATCACTCACTGCAACCGGGTCGCGATCGGGCGGAACTGCATAATAATTTGCAAGGAACTTCGTGAGTTCGATAAATGATGAGGTCAACGTTTCTGACGCGTACTGCACACCCTTAGGTTCTCGAGTATAAAGAAGAATGATAAAGCGCGGTTCGTATGCCGGGAAATATCCAAAGAACGAGTGGAAATATTTGTCGGCGTAATACCCGCCCTCGGGGTTCGCTATCTGCGCGGTGCCGGTCTTCGCGGCGACACTCATCTCAGGAATAGAGGCGTCACCGTTAAGGAGTGCGGTATCGACCACGTGAGCCAGCATCGCTGAGACGGTGGCGGTCGAAGCACTCTTCATAACAGGCTGCGGCGACCCCCAGGATAGCTCCTTTTCTATCCCGCTCTCGAGCTTTACCGCGGTCACCAAATGCGGCGTAACAATCATGCCATCGTTCGCGAGTACTCCTAAGGCGCGAATCATCTCCATAGGCGTCTGCGCGATACCCTGGCCGAATGAGGCGGTTGCAAAGTTGATGTCTCTATCGACCGAGAGATTCGCAAGCGTACCGCGAATCTCGACGGGCAGGTCTATGCCGGTCTCGGTATCCATTCCGAGCCTCGTAAAGTAATCCTTCATGCGTCCGTGGCCGAGCTCTCCTGCAATGAACGCGGCACCCATGTTCAAAGACTGTGACAGAACCTCCTGCATGGGGACCGAGCCACGCGCCTTAAGGTCAAAGTTACAAAAGGTCTTCGTGTTGAGAGTCATGCATCCCTGGTCGTTGTAGTACGTGCCGGGAGTAATGACACCCGAGTCGATACCAGATGCCATCGTGAGTGCCTTTACGATAGAGCCGAACTCGTAGCGTTTCTCCACCAATGGATTTCCGAATACTGACGCGTCAGCATCCTTAAAGTCGTTAGGGTCAAACGAGGGGACGACGTCGAGCGCTATGATTTCCCCGGTCTTGGGGTCCATGATGATGCCTCCGGTTTCTGCGGAGGAGTACCGCGTATTGATGTCGATAAGCATCTCATCGAGCTTCTGGAGAACCACTGGCTCGATAGAGGTCACGAGATCCCCAGCTCGAGCGTCGCGTGCGTCTGCGACAACATCACCAACATTCGCGAACAGTTCTGCGAAGAAGTTCCCGAAGAGACCTGATCCTTGTCTTGAAAGTGAATCTTCGTAGTAACGCTCGAGTCCGTACCTGCCAACGACAGCATCGCTCTCATCGTGTCCGATGAAGCCGATGGTTTGCGCTGCAGCGTTCGCAGCCGGATACGTTCGCCATCGACTTCGTATAACCAAGACTCCATCCATTTCCGCTTCTGCAATCGCCGCTCCCGCCTCCTCTGGCACCTCCTCGACGATGACCTCATACGGGTCATCCAACTTCGCTGCTTTCCGCATGAAATCCTCGCGATCGACTTCTACGTGACCGGCGACTAGCGCATACGCCGCCTCAGGGTCCTCAAGGACCTTGGGATTTAGTGCCACGATGAAGCCGGTTGTAAGCGTCGCGGCTGAGATAAGGGTCCCATCTTTGCGGGTGAAGTAAATTGTGCCGCGATCGTAGAGCTGACTATTGGCATTCGCAAACTGGCGCTCAGCGCGTAGCGCATACTCTTCGCCCTTGAGAATCTGAACAAAGTAGAGCCGTACGATAAGGAGCAACGCGAACGCGGCGAGTATGAAAAAGACGAGACGTAGACGGGACCGGAGGGCGTGCCGCATACGATACTTGTAGCTACGGCGCCAGAAGCGTCACAGACGGCGCCGGCAACTCCTTGGCGTACCGCTTTGCCGCAGGATGCGTGAGTCCGTGAGCGGATGGATCGGACTTTGCGACCGCATCCACGGCAGAGAAGTACTTCACCTCAAGCGCAGCTATAGACGCCTCCGTATCGTGTATCGCTTCGCGCAGGTCGGATTCGAGTGCGGCGAAGTAGACGGTTGAAATAATGAGCGCAATGTACACCGCAACGAGCGCGAAAAATGATCCCCGCAGCATTGGTACCAATCGACTAGGCATGGTTGGTGTCGAGCTTCGCGAACACGCGCAACTTCGCACTTCGCGCGCGCGGGTTTGCGGCTATTTCCTCGTCTGAGGGCGTCAGCACTTTCTTCGTAAGCACGATGCCTGCTCCCGCCTGCTCAAGGTCACGGAACAAATTCTTAACGACACGGTCCTCAATACTATGAAAAGTAATAACCGAGATCCGACCACCCGGGGCAAGGAGCGCAGCGGCCGCACGCAATCCCTCATCTATAGCGCCGAGTTCATCGTTGACCGCTATCCGGAGCGCCTGGAAGGTGCGCGTCGCCGGATGTAGGCGGCCCTTCTTATAAGCAGCCGGCACACTCTCCTCTATTACGCGCACTAAGTCGCCGGTCGTGAGTATGCGCTCCCTCGCGCGCGCAAGAACGATGCCTTTGGCGATGCGCCGCGCGTAGCGCTCTTCTCCGTACAGGAAGATGAGTTCAGAAAGCTCCTCCTCGCTCGCGCTTCCCACCAATTCTGCGGCGCTCTTCCCTGCCTCCGGTTCCCCGTACGTCATTAAAAGAGGTTCATCCGCACGGAAGGAGAAGCCTTTACCGCTTTCTAACTGATACCCGCTCCAGCCAAGATCGAAGACCGCGCGGTCTATAGAAGTGACCTCGAGGCGCGCAGCAACGCGCGCGAGATTACGGAAATTATCGGCGACCAGATGTACGCGCGGCCGATCAGGGCGCTTATCAGCAGCAACGGTCTCTCGTGCCCTCTCAAGCGCATCCGCGTCGAGGTCGATACCAATAAGGACGCCATCGCTCCCAAGCATGGCGAGCAGTCGTTCGAAGTGCCCTGCGCCGCCCACGGTTCCATCGACGACCGTGTCGCCGGTGCGCACCTCTAGCATGTCGACGGCCTCCGATAGGAGGACCGTCGTGTGTTTCGCGCCTGGCGCCCCTGTAGACGCGCTCGCATATGCCGGATTCATCACAGTCGTTTCCATATCTCTCTAGAGCGCACCTCGCTCGCCCAAGGTCTCGGCGAACCGGTCCGCCTCCTTCTCGATGGTCGCGGTGTACTTCTCCCATGCGCTTTCGTCCCATACCTCGATGCGTGCCGACACGCCGGCCACCACAGCGCGCGTGTCGAGCGATGCGAACTTCTTAAGGTAATCGGGAACAAGGATGCGTCCGGTCGAATCTACTTCCGCTTCAGATGCTCCTGCGAGCATGAGGCGCGAAAGACCGCGTCCCGCCGCGCCTCCGGTCGCGTGCGCTGCAATCTTCCTGGCCTCTGCTTCCCATGTCTTCTTGGGGTAAACGAACAGACATGAGTCGAGTCCACGCGTCACTACAACTGCCCGTCCGAGTTCCTTGCGGAACTTAGCAGGAAGCGAGATGCGATTCTTCGCATCGAACGTGTGACGGTACTCTCCGATGAACATAGTGAAAAGATGGGTCGGGAGGATGAAGCGGGCTCATGAAACCGTGCTTACCACTTCATCCCACCTATATGGCAGTATATGCCACAGTTTCCCACTCCCCTCCCCTTATCCACACGCGGATTTGACCGCGATAAGCCCGTTCCGGTAGGATGGCGGTATGAGCAACGCGGGACGCCTTACTTGGTTTTATGCCTATGCTTGGGCCTTCTTTAGGAAGGTCGGGGTCCCGCTTGAGATTTCTCTCCGCCAATAGGCATCGATAGAGATCTGACGCAGGCCCCCGACCAAATCGGGGGCCGTTCGCTTGTAGCGATGCAACGTTCTTTCAACCGCGGCAGGAGCCGCACGAATAGGAGTTACCGATGATCCAGATGGCATACCAGTATCGCTTCGTGACGAACGCGAGACACCGCCACACTGCAGCCGTGATGACGTATCTTGCGACCCTCACTGGCTGCCAGGTCGTTACCCTGACCGATTCGAGCGAGCTGCCGCGCACCTCAGATATCGCCATCGTCTTCGGCACACTCGGGATGAAACCCGGCGTCGAGGTACTCTATGGAGAACCGACCGAGCTGCGACAGCTTGGCTGCCACGACATTACGGGAGACGACCGGTCTGCGGGACAAGTCATCCTCATCCGTTCACGCATGACTGACTTCAGTCCGTACGGGAGTTTCGAAGCGTGGATGACACACCTCCGCAAAGAGCTCGAAGTGGCCGTCCGCACAATTGGCACCAAGAAGCCAAAACCTTCGGCCCGTTCCGGCCTTCCGCCGGATGATGGCGAGTACCGTCGTCATGCATCGACTGCCTGGTAATCTAATAGACTCTCACTGCAGCCCCTATGGGGCTGCTTTTCTTTTCCCCAGCCCGCCCAGTTGACCGGATATGCGCGAATAGGTAGGCTCTATAAGCAATGAATCAAGCGAAGATTATCGTCGTCACCCGCATCGGCCTTCTTAGGAAGGTCGGGGCTTCGCTTGAGCTTTCTTTCCAGGGACACTAAAAGGAAAAGAAAGTTCACGGGAACCCCCGACCGAAAGGCCGGGGGTTCCGCTCGTTATGCAGAGTGCAAACGGGCAATCATAAAGGGAGCGAGTCATGTTCTTTGTATTTAAGAGTGATGAGGTTGCGAACCTCGCAGGAAAGGCGCTCGAGAGAATGACGGTGCCCGTCGCCGTCCTTTCCGGAGCTCTTGAACGGTGTCCGCAGGCAGGCATCCCGATATTCTCGAGCTCGACCGGCATCTTCAAGGGGACCTACTTGAGGCACGGAACGATAGAAAGCCTCAGGAGCCGAGGTATCCGTATACCAGCATGGGCCGAGGGCGCGAAGTACGGTATCGCACTCAAACGTCTGGAGCCGGTGGTCTGTCAGCATGACCGCCGCTTCAGTCGCGCAGTCCTATCGGTAGACTGCGTCAGGCTCATGACCCCGCATGCGAAGAAACCGGAGAAGCCGGCCATCGAATGGAAAAGCGGCTACTTCGCACGCATGCGCCAGGGCCGGCTCTCACGCCTCGAAACGATGGGGCTCTAAATTGCCAAAGGCGACCGTAAGGTCGCCTTTTCGCTTTTACGCGCTCGCCTCTTTAAGGCGCGCCGAGACCATCTCAGGCGGCAGCACTGATAGAAACCATCCTGCCTTAGGCCCTGAATCACGGTTAAGGAATATGCGGTAAATCGCTGAGAAAAGCGCCTTGGGCTCTATCGGCACCTCATTCCGGAGCTCAAACAGTTTCGCTTGCACTTCCTCCCCCGTATGCGGCGTCTGCATGAAGTCTGCAAGCGCGGAGAGCGCCTTCTTCTGCTCATCCGAGAATGTAAGCCCCTCAGGAACCGTGTTTTGCAGAACGTACTTGTGACTATCGGGCGCATACGTAGAGAGCCAGAAACGCGCGTACGCGGCGCGCTCACCGAGCACCCGCTTCTCTTCTTCCGTAAGTGGGCTTTCCTTCACGCGCTCGGCCTCTGCTTCAAGCGAGAGGTGCGGCATCTGCACTATGAATGCGACCTGAGAAAAGCGCAGCTGCCAGGGAGCGGCGTATCCGGTTCCAGGAAGTTGCGAAACCGCGTAGATGCGTGCAAAGTCATCCGCCTTCCCGTCCCGCACACCGTCCGCAAGGTCGTCGTACCAGTCGAAGGTGCGCGGTACCGAGTCACCAGAAGGGTCGATGTCTATCTGTTGATTGATATCTTTCCCGAGCATGACGAGGCGGAACACCGTGGGCGGGAAGAGCTCGCTCATCTCCTTAGCGCTTGATCCACGACCCTTCGACGAAGACATCTTCTTACCGCCCACCAAGAAGAACTCGTACGGGATGTCGTAGGGCGACGGTAAATCAAACAGCTCCTTAGCGATGTGATTTGAGACATCGCGTGCGCCGCCTTTGGTGGAGTGGTCCTTTCCTGCGCCCTCGATATCAACGCCGCGCGCCGCCCACTTCGCCGCCCAGTCAACTTTCCAAAATAGTTTTGCAGCGCCTTTCCACGGCGCAACGCGTCCCTTGGCGCCGCACGGCACCGACCCATCGGGACCTTTGTCGCACGTGTAGCCGACCGTCTCACCATCAAAATCATAGGCGCGCGTTGTCATCACCTTCCCGCAGGTCTCACAAATAACAGATATCGGAAGCCACGAATCATCCTTCGTCGAACCGGAGACTTCTTTCATAATGCGTCTGACGTCAGCAGCGCGCGTAAGCGCGATACGGATGTACTTATCCATGGCGCCGGAGCGGTAGAGCTCGGTCGCGCGATAGTAGGTTGGTTTAAAACCGGCCTTCTCGTGCACCGATACGAACTCGGCAGCGAAGTATTCAGCATAGCTATCAAATCCTGGCTCAGGAGACGGGACCGCGTACAACGGCTTTCCGAGATGCTCTCGGAACACTGCCTCATCGAGGTATCCGGGAACCGTGTCGAACGGATCGATATCGTTGAGTTCGTACTGATACTCATTCGCAATACCTTTCGCGGTAAGAATCTCCGAGACGAGACCGTGTATCGCAACCCCGCGCATGGAACCAATATGGACCCTGCCGGACATCGTTTTCTCGTCGCGAATAACGAACTTCTTACCGTCTCGCGGGGTAAGGTCGGCAATCTCCTTGGCTATCCTGTCTGCCCAAAACATCACTAAAATCTACCACAGTGCACTCAGAAGGAGCGAGAGGAACGGATTTTCGGGACTCTCGGAGGCAAAGCAGCACGGTAATTTTGCCGCCGATAGGCAGCTGCGGCGAAATTCGCGAGCCGAGAGAGAGCGCGACCTCCGGCTGGGGAGGTCGACACGTGCCCGAAAAGATGTTCCTCGAGCGTTAGACTACCTTCTCTATCGTATAGGTCTGTTTACCGTTAGGAGTCTCAAACGTGAAGGTCTCCCCCTTCTTCTTTCCCATAAGTGCGGCGCCAAGTGGCGATACATGGGAGAGCTTCCTCTCGCGCATATCAGCTTCCTCGCTACCGACAATCATGTACTCATGCGCGTCAGGCGCACCCTCTTTCTTGATGTGGACCTTCGAGCCAAAACCTACTACGTCCTTCTTCTTGTTATCGCTCTGTATCTTCGCGTGCTTCACCACATCCTCGAGCTTTCTGATGCGCTCTTCAGTTGCAGCTTGGAGTTCCCGCGCTTCTTGGTATTCAGCGTTCTCAGAAAGGTCTCCGAGTGAACGGGCATACTCAAGATTCTTCGCGATCTCGGTGCGTCGTACGGTCTTGAGGTTCTCGAGCTCCTTGACTATCTCGTCGAATTTTTCCTGCGAGACTATCGTTTCCGTTTCGGTCATTTCCTTTGCGCTGATGATATGGAGGCATTGTACGGGAAGCGTTCGCAAGCGCAAGGAAAAACCGCGCCCGTGAGGGGCGCGGCCTTGGTTTGTTTGAAATCGCATCAACGATTCTTCGATTCCTGGCCGTCTGTGATGCGCGACCCCAGATGAGAACCGCTCTGCTTCCCGGTAGGAACACAGCTCTGAATGAGCTTGTGCTTCGCTCGCACGAACGCATCTGGATACGCTTTTGCCATAGTGTCGAGCTCGGCAGTAGTGACTCCGAGCCTTAACATCGCATCGGGTACGTCTAAGCCTAGACGTTTATCATGCATGAGCATGAAAGCGAGCAAGGCATCAGATCGCCGCTCGTCATCAGCGGATGAACTGCGCAGGACGAGCAGATGCAAGGCGCAGGCTGAGATCCACTCCTCTGCATTGGGCATTGCTTCCGTCATGATCTTCAGATCTCCTATCCATTCCGAGAAATATCATACTACATATTTAACAATGTTGCAACCCAGACACATGCACGCTACTGGGATTCTTCAATGCCGAAGTACTCCGGAGCGGTCTCTCGAAGCTCTCTTAATATCTGATGCATTACATAAATGCCGCCGGTCGCAGTTCCCGCGGGCCCTCGCTCCATCACGACGACGTATACGTACTTCGGATTGTCGTATGGCCAGAAGCCGACCGCCCACATGTTGTAGTACTCGTTATTTGCACCAAGCTGTGCGGTTCCCGTCTTTCCTGCAGCGCGCACATATGAAAGATCGTTAAGACCGATCGACGTTCCTTCCGTAACGCCAAGGCGCATACCCTCGCGCGCGATTTTGAGCCCTTCCGCCGATATATTCATACTCTCTCCAATTGGCGACTGCCCCGCCACCACAGTGGGTCGCAATAACTTTCCTCCGTTTGCGATAGCTGCTACCGCACGCGCCGCTTCAAGCGGGGTTATTTGCATCGAGTACTGCCCTATAGCGGTGTGGAAGGTGTTGCCGATATTCCATGCCTCACCAAACGTCTCCTGCTTCCACTCAGGGTCCGGTATGAATCCACTCGCCTCGGCGCCAAGATCCACCTTGGTTGCAGTATCAAATCCAAACGTATGGAACCAGTGCTTTAGGCGCTCGATACCAAGTCCCTTTTGGCCTGCGAACCCGCCGCCAACCGTGTAGAAATACACGTCTCCCGAATGCGCTATGGCGCCGCGCATATCCAAGGCGCCATGCGCCTTCCAGTCCTTGAATATCGTCGGATGCTCTGGGTCGTACGGGTTCGGGTATTCCAAGGCGCCATCCGAGTAGATAGTCTTGTACTCGCTAATAATGCCGTCTGTGATAGCACCTGCCGCGACCATCGGCTTTACGATGGAACCTGGCGTATAGAGACCTGAAACTGCGCGATCGACATACGGACGGCGCGCGTCGGTCGCGTATCCTGCAATGACATCGGCCGGCTCTCCCTTTGAGAGCACGTTTGGGTCGTACTCTGGGTAAGAAACGAGTGCGTGTATCTCCCCAGTAGTAGCATCCATGAGTACTCCGGACCCGCCTTCAAATGGCGTGCGACCGGCAAGGTCTGCAATAGCGCGATAGAACGCGCTCTGCACGCGCTTGTCTATGGAAAGAGTCAACGTCTCTCCCGGAATCGCGGGCTCCGTCATTCCCTGCGATATCACCTCTCCGAGCGCGTCTTCCTCCACTAGGAGGCGGCCATTCTTTCCGGCAAGCTCCGCGTCGTGCGCGCTCTCTACACCCGCCATACCCTGTATCTCTGTCTCGTAGTAATTTCCGGAGGAATCCTTCTTCGGGTAGGAAACGTATCCCAATAGATGCGCGAAGCCCGGAGAGGCATACACGCGTCGTGTGAATCCTTCCTCCGTCGCTTCGTTTGATACGAGAGGTTCACCACGCCGGTCTGTGATGGCGCCGCGTGGCGCAAAGATAACTTCAGGCGAAAGCGTGTTCCGCTCGCTTTGCGCGGCGTACGCCTTCCCCTTCATGACCTGCAAATGCATTGATTGGCCCGCAAGAATAAGGAGCATGACCGTAACGAGACCACCGAGGCCCCAGAACGCGCGAGCCGACAACGGCTCTTCGAGTCTCCCTTCCATGCGTTCGCGATCGAACGCAGGGATGTTGGAAGCGTCGAGAAATATCTCGTCCGGTGCTATTTCTCGCTCCCTATACCGACGAAATGGACGCATCTCTCCATTCTATCAAAATCGTCCTTGCTACGCCCCGAAACCCGCGACGCGAGTCGAAAAAAAGCGCGAAATAAGAAAACCTGCGAGCGTTGCGGCTGTTCCGTAAATGATGCCCTGGGGCACACTTGCCGCACCCGGCGCGAAATAAAGCGCGTCCGCAAGGACGCCATAGAGTATGCCTGCAGGAGGAAACGCGATAGACGCGATACACGTAAGTAGCATGAAAAATGGCGCCGGAAACATGAGGAGTGCGGGCAACGGAGCAGCAATGAGTATCGCGCGAATCATGGAAGTGCTACGGGCGGATACACGATGACCGAGGAAATTGAGAAGGGATTCGTGATGGGATCTATGTATACCGTTTTCGAAGGATCTGCCGGGTCCGTATCGACTCGACGTATTACCCCTATCGGCAGGGAGCCCGCCGCTGCTACATATATAGAGTCGCCCTCGAGGACTGTTGCCTCGCGCGGCGCGTTTGCGGTAAAGGCGCCTGCCCCTGCTCCAGTCAAAGCGAGCGCGATGCGTGCCTCCCCTGCCCAGGCCTCCGTGAGGACGCCTGGCGCAGACAGAAGCAAGACGCGAGCCGACGCACGGGTCACGGAGGCAACACGACCGAGCGGGATACCTCCTGCTCCCGTTACAAGTCCCCCAACACCAACTCCCGCATCACTGCCCTGGTCTATCACCAAGGCATCATAGGGGCTTTGTGGTGGGCGGGCGATAACATATGCGACAACACCTTTTGCCGGTTCCGTACGCGAGCCAAGGAGCGTTTCGAGGTCAGCGACACGCGACGCAAGCACCCTGTTCTGCTCCTCCATCGCCGTTGCGTACCGCTTGGCTTCCGTGAGCTTTCGCGAGAGCTCTGCAGGGCCCGTAACCGCTGCGCCTCCAGCAGCGATGCCAGCAATCGCCATATCGGAAACATAGGCGACGGGTGCCAAGACACCAGAGACGGCACCCGGAACGACAAGCCGCACACCTATGATGGCAACGACGAGCACGACGAGCACGACGCCCGTGCGCGAAATCTTCGACGGCAGAATGGCGTTACGCCTCCCGAAGACTGACTTCTTCATCGATGAATGTGTTCGCCCACGGCCGCGGGTCCTCGGTCACGATGCCTGTCCCACGGACGACCGCCGTGAGAGGTTCTGGTGCCACGTGCACCGGAACGCCGAGCATCTTCGAGAGCAGTTGCGGTAAGCCCCGCAAAAGCGCTCCGCCACCGAATACCACCACCCCGCGCTCAAGCACATCCGAAAGCAATTCCGGCGGCGTTTTCTCGATAACTTCCTTCATGGCTTCCATCAAGGTATCAAGAGATGGTTCCAAGGCCTCGCGCACATGCGCGTCTGTCAACGTAATCTCGCGCGGCAATCCAGTCGCAAGGTCTCGTCCACGCACCGCCTTCTCAAGCGCGTCGTTCATCGGCAATACCGCTCCAATGCCTATCTTCACCTCTTCTGCAGTGCGTTCGCCAATCAAGAGTTGAAATTCGCTCCGTACGAAATCAATGATGTTCTCGTTGAAACGATCGCCCGCGACCTGAGAGCTCTTGGAGGAAACGGTGCCGCCTAGCGCCAAGACCGCAATATCGGTCGTGCCGCCCCCGATGTCGAGCACCATGGTGCCCACCGCTTCCTGTATGGGAAGCTTCACGCCTATCGCGCCCGCCACCGGCTCCTCCATGATGTACACCTCTCGCGCGCCTGCGGTCAATGCCGCATCCCGTACCGCGCGACTCTCCACGTTCGTGACGCCGGTAGGTACACCAACAACAACGCGCGGTCCAAAAAGGCGCGAACGCCCGCCCTGCGCCTTATTGATGAGGTACGCAAGCAACTCCTCGGTAACCTCAAAGTCAGAAATGACACCGTGCGATAACGGCCGTACCGCCCGTATATGCGACGGCGTCTTCCCGAGCATGCGTTTCGCTTCAGTACCTACAGCGACCACCTGCCCCGTTTTGTCGTTCACGGCGACGACCGAAGGTTCCGCTATAACAATGCCTCGACCGCGCACGTAGACGAGCGTATTTGCGGTACCCAGGTCTATTCCGATATCACTCGAGAAAAGTGAGCTCTTTGAGAAACGCCGTACCATAACAGAAGCTGATGACTCTTAGCTCGTGGCTGTTGGAGCGGAAGGCTTGGCGAAAAGATCATCGAGCGCAATGGTTTTCATCTGCCCCGTCCTGCGGTACGTCATCTCTATCTTTCCGGAAGCGAGCGCCTCCTTCCCCACGACGATGCGATACGGGATGCCGTAGAGGTCTGCATCCGCGAATTTCTCTCCGGCGCGCGCATCCCTATCGTCGTACAGAACCGATGCTCCACCCTGCATCAGGCGCTGGTGCACATCTTCCGCGAACTTTTTCGCATCTTCATTGTCCGGCATAAGGTTCAGCACATGGAACATGCAGGGTGCGACTGCCTCAGGCCACACCATTCCCTTCTCGTCTGCCAGCGCCTCGACGATAACGCCCATGAGGCGAGTCGTGCCAATGCCGTAGCAGCCCATAATCGGGTACTTGTCGGTTCCATCCTCTGCCTTGTACGCAAAGCCAAATGCCTTAGGGTAGCGGTCTCCCAGATCAAATACATTTCCGACCTCGCTTGCAACTCCCTTCTGCATGACGCCCTTCTCGCACTTTTTACAGCTATCACCTTCCTTGAGGTGATCGGCCACTTCTTCATTCACACAGTGTTCGCAGGAATCACAGTAGAAAATCGCATCCTCGCCCGCATTCGTAAGCACCATGAACTCGTAGGAGATTTTCGTTGAGAACGCACCGCCGGAAGCTTCCGTCACCTTTGCCGTCAGTCCGCACGCCTTATATATGCGTAAGTACGCTTGCTTCACCTTCTCGTAAAACGCATCGAAGTCCTCCTGTGAGGTATGGAAGCTGTACATATCCTTCATGCCAAACTCGCGCCCGCGCATGATGCCGGACTTCGCGCGGAGCTCGTCACGATACTTCTGCCCAATCTGATATATCGCTTTCGGGAAGTCGCGATACGAAGGAAGATACTCGGACGCGATTGGCGTCACAATTTCTTCCTCGCTCTGGCCGAGCGCATATTCCTTATCGGTGCGGCTCTGAATCTTAAATAGCACGTCGATGGAATCCCATCCGCCGGTAGTCTTCCAAGGCTCCGCAGGGTGGAGCGTTGCCATGCGTATCTCCTGCGCGCCGAGGCTATTCATCTCGTAGCGCACGAGGGCCTCGATGTTCTCGAGGACGCGAAGCCCCAAGGGCAGGTACGAATAGGAACCCGCCATTTCCTTGTGAACGAACCCGGCACGTACTAAAAGCTCCGCGTTCTTCGCGGTCTCATCCTTAGGGGCGTCCTTGCGGGTTTTTGTGAATAGGTGCGACTGCCTCATAAATGGAGTATACGACATTGGCCTGTTAGGAGCGAAAGCGAGTCAGAGGCCAAGAAGTGCCCTTGTGGTGCGACATTGCCTTGTCGGGAGCGACATTTCCTTTTTGGACTAGTGAAAGCCTCTCAAAATCGATGCTACGCAAGGCGCGGAGCTAAGGCATTGCGAGGCGTATCGAGTATACGATGAGCGATGCCGGGAGGCTCCGCAACGATGCAGAGCGCGATTTGGAGAGGCTTGCTTAGATCAGCTTACCAATATCGGAGATAGTCACGGCAACCATGAGGAGGATCAGGAATGCAAAACCAAGGGCGTTCACGGCGCCTGCTACCTTCGTCGGGATTTTGCGACGCGTAATCGCCTCGATGATAACGAACAGGAGGCGGCCGCCATCGAGCGCCGGCACCGGAAGCAAGTTGATGATGGCGAGGTTAATGGAAATCACCGCGGCAAGCGTGATTAAGGAAGTAGCGCCGATATTTGTAGCGTCCCCGACCGCAGTTGCAATACCGACAGGGCCCGCGACCTGCGTAAGGTCCGCAGACAAGTCGAAGATGCTTATAAAGAATACGGAAAGACCAATGGCTGTCTGCTTCGTTATCTCCCACGTGTAGCGTGCTCCCTCAATCGGTGCACGAGTAAGAGACATAGGCACCGTTCCGATCACCGCAACCGAAACGCCAAGCGCGCGGCGCTCAGGTTCAGACTCGATGACACCAGCTTTAGGGAGCGCCGACACGAGAATCTCTTCGCTGCCGCGTGTGAGCTTGAACGTCACGGGACTTCCCGCCGGAGTTTCAGCAACAAATGCGGTGAAATCTTTAGGATCATTCCCTGCGAATATGCGCGTGCCTGCGTTCGAGGATACTTCGCGCACCGTGTCTCCCGCCATGAGCCCATTTGTTTCCGCCGGAGAACCTGGGGCAACGTACGCAAAGACTATAGACGCGTCCGGCGCGCTCGCGATTTCGCTATCCTCAAGAGCGCGCGGCGTGCCGACCAGTAAGCTTCCCGTAATTAAAAGCCACGCGAATACGATATTCATCGCGACGCCAGCGACGAGAACTACGGCCTGCAGTGCACGGTTCTTTGAAGAGAATGCTCGGGAGCTATCTATCGATTCTGACTCCTTCCCTTCAGGATCATCCTCTCCGTATATCTTCACGAAGCCTCCGAACGGCAGCCAGTTAAGACTGTATACCGTCTCGCCAAATTTCCATCCCTTCGCGCGTGGCGGATACCCGACACCAAATTCATCGACCCGCATCCCTGAAAGTTTTGCTGCGAAAAAATGACCGAGCTCATGTACGACGATGAGCGCGACGAGGACAATGATGAGCAGAATGACTGACATGCAAGATTACTGCGCTATTTCCTCTTCTTTCTTCTTCTCGAGAAGCATCAATGCCTCGACGCCGGCGTCGATGAGCTTCTGCACCTCCGCCTTATAGCGTGCGACTTCGTCTTTACCCACACCGCCACCTTTTTCCATCTCGTCGAGTTCCTTAATGGAATCTGTACGGTGCCCGCGAAGGGTGACTTTCGCCGTCTCGTGTTTCTCTCCTGCGAGCTTCGTGAGCATGATGCGGCGTTCGGCAGTAAGCATCGGAAAGGAGACGCGAAGTCCCGAGTCGTCGGAAGCGACCGACACACCGAGATCAGCCTCGATAATCGCCCTCTCAATGTCTTTTGTTACTGACTTATCCCATGGCGAGACACGTAGTGTTCGCGCGTCCTCGATGCCAACAGCAGCGACCTGGTTCAATGGGGTACGCGCGCCGTATACCTCGGGCTTTATGGAGTCGAGAAGCGCGGGCGATGCGCGACCAGTGCGCACACCAGCGAGCTCGCGCTGAAGCCACTCCTCAGTCTCCTTTATCTTCGCTTTGAGCGGATTGAAGTCGTAAGCCATTAGGATTCAGCGTACAGCGTTTAGCGTACAGGTGACAGTAATAACAACAGTATAGCAAAAGAGCATCTGCCGACCATGTTGCTAGGCTTTCGGAGCAGTAATGAGGAGGTGCTCGAGAATCGGTTTTAAGGGCGCGGCGCGGTCGGTAAGAACCGGGATGAGACGGTTAAGGTCTTGAAGAAACGGGATTAGTTTTCCGTCATCCGCTTTCTGCCACTTTTGGTGCGCAAGTACTGCGAGTCCCTCCGCAAGCTTTCGCGCACGTGCGCGCGCTTCGAGTTTATCTTCCTCATCGTCCGATTTTGCGTCCTTCAGTATCGACTCGACTACCTTTCCGCGCGCACCAGCGCTTCCCTTCCAAAACTCCTCGGCGTCTTCCGTCACCTTCGGCTTCGCGCTCTGACGTACCGGAAGCGGCAAGAGTCGGGAGCGAGTAGTCTCTAGGAGATCTCCCTCGGACGGAACGATGACTATGATCGTCGTTCCTTCAGGTGGTTCCTCAAGCGTTTTCAGAAGCGCGTTCTGCGCTTCATGGAAGATGCGTCCGGCAGCGATGACGAGCGCTTTCTCGCTTCCGGAAACCGAACGGAGGCTCGCCTTGTCGTTAATGCGACGCGCGTCATCCACTTTCAAAAGCCCGTGCCGCTCGACGATGACGTTCGGATTACCACCGCCTTCTAACCCGCGCTCACGGGAAAGAAACTCTAGTGCAGCGACTATCCCCTCCTCCTGTTCGCCAGTAACGAAATACGCATGATGCGCCATTGAAGCAATCATAGCGCACTGTCTTCATGTACGTTTGATGAACGAAATATGGCTTATTTACTCGATATTTCTGTAATGTCCGTTTCCTTCGTCCGTCTTCCAAGAAGTACCCGATGAACTGCTTCGTGCGGTTCTGTCGAAACGGGGAGCCGCCCCTCGGGCGGCATTGCAAGCAAGGCTAATCATCCACTTACTATGATGAGTACATTTGCAGCTAAGGCAGGAGCAGTCGCGCTCGCGCCATTCTTGGCGTTCGGTGCGCATGGAGGCGCAACCGCTGACATGAATGCGCACCACGGGAACGCAAACGCGAACGCTAAGTTCACTGCGGCAGCCTCCGTGAAGGCAGCTGAAACAGATGAGAATGAATCGGACCTCGCGTGTACTGAGCTTGAACGAACCCTCTACTGGGGTAGCCGTGACCGCGGCACGGAAGGCGAAGTAACCGAGCTCCAGGCATTTCTTAATGCCTCGGGGTATCTATCCGCTGAGCCATCCGGATTCTTCGGTATGTCTACCTATCGCGCCGTACGCGCGTTCCAGGCAGATGCTGATATCCGTGCAACCGGATTCGTGGGCTCACAGACCCGCGAAGCAATAGAAGACGCGAGCTGTGAGGACATGAACGAGGACCTAGCCATCACGTCGATTGATGCGCCAACGACGCTTGCGCTTGACGCTGAAGGAACCTGGACCGTTAACGTCAACACTGACCCGGATGCGGGCTCTCTCCGTTACGCCGTAAAGTGGGGTGACGAAAACATGTTCGCGCGCATGGCGGGCATGGACGAGGACGTGCAGACGTCCGCTACCTTCACCCACACCTACTCAAGCGAAGGAACGTACACGCCTGAGTTCACTGTCACCGACGAGGACGGTAACACCGTGACGAAATCTGCCGCCTCTGTCGTGGTCTCAAATGACATGGACGAGGCGCCGGTAATCACCGCCATTAGCAAGTCTGAGGCGACCATCGGTACTGAGCTTACCCTTACGGGAACGGGCTTCACCGAGGACAGCGTGGTCCATCTCGGCTCGACTGAGGTAGACGCAACATTCGTAAGCGACACATCGCTCACGTTTGTCGCTCCTGATATCGCGCTTGGCGCGTACAGCGTCACCGTGCATGACGGGGACGATACGAGTAACGCGATAGATCTGAAGCTCATCGAGAAGACCAAGGCACGTGTCTCAATCTCGGGCGTCGATGCTCCGGTATCCCTCTCGATTGACGAGGAAGGTACGTGGACCGTCCACGCTGACACGAACGCTGAGAATCTCTCCTACTCCGTAGAGTGGGGCGATGAAGGATTCATGGCGCGCATGATGGACTCGACCACTGTACAGACGTCTTCGACGTTCACCCACACCTATACGGACGCGGGTACGTACACGCCGAAGTTCACCGTGTCGGATGCTAACGGCGTTAGCTCGTCGGTCTCTACAACCGTGGTCGTGACCGAGTAACACACCAAGCCACTCCAGGACACCAAGAAGTTGAGTAAAGGTGTACTTCCTGACAGCCCCACTACAACACCACAGGCCGCCCGAAGGGCGGCCTGTGGTGTTGTACAACGCATCTCATTGACCACGTAGCGAGACAGGCATAGGGTTCCTGACAGGAGTTCAGCGCACCAAGGAGAGTCATATGCGTGTACCAGTGTTCGTCTCGACAATCGTCGCGCTATGCACGGGAGCATTCATCGCGTCCGCGGAGCCGGCCCTTAAAACCAAGGACGGAGAGGACCTCGCCTTCGTCATCGCAATCGGCGCGTTGTGCGATAGCCAACGGGCGATGCAGGAGTATCTCGACGCTCATCTCGCACTCGACGCGAACGCCGACGACTTGCCTGCCCGCGCGCGAATCGAACAGCTCGCCGCAAGCCGCGAGTGCACTATCGTCTCGCAGGAGGAAGATGTCGTCGTTAAGACGGTGGTGCTTAAGGTGACTGGAGAAGTTGCGCGCATTACCGCGAGCGGCCACAGAATTGTCATCCTCAAGGGTGAGCCGGTTCGAGTCGTGACGCACGGCGCGATTGGCGACGCGATAAAGCCCGGCACCATTTACTATGCACTCGCATCCGCTGATGCATTCGACTTAAAAACTCGAGGCGAAGCGATGAAGCCTGACGGCACTCCGATATGACAACACACGGCGCAGACATTTCATGTCTGCGCCGTCTTCACATTCCGCATGAAGGGGAGAATGTTTTGCGCTGCTATTTCCGAGCGATGATGCTTTTCTTGTACACGTCGAGATGCTTGAGAGCGATTCCCGTTCCCCGCGCCACACAGTAGTAGGCGTCTGGAGCAAGCTTTGCCGAGACACCAGTGCGTCGCAGCACCAATTCCGGCATCATCCGGAGTTGCGACGAGCCACCTGTAAGGATGATGCCGTTATCGATGATGTCGGAGGCCAACTCCGGTGGCGTGTCCTGAAGAACCTTACGTACTGCACCCATCATTTCGCGCAACTCCCGGTTCATCGCCTGCACCAACTCGTTCGATTTGATGTCGACGGTACGCGGAAGCCCCGAGACAAGGTCGCGTCCTTTGACGCCAAGCGTTAATTCCTCCGTAAGCGGCACGGCGGCACCCACCGTTATCTTCACTTCCTCCGCAGTCTTATCGCCTATCGCGAGGTTGTACTGCTTTTTTATGTAATCAGCGACTGCTTGGTCGAGTCGGTTACCTGCGCACTTCACGGATGTCGCTGCGACAATCCCGCCAAGAGAAATCACCGCAACGTCAGTCGTCCCTCCCCCGATATCAACGACCATGCGACCCATCGGCTCATGAATCGGGATGCCCGCACCTATCGCCGCGAGGATGGGCTCTTTGACGACGAACGCGTCCCTGGCGCCTGCCTTTATCGCTGCTTCGATGACGGCGCGTTTCTCGGTCGAAGTCACACCCGCAGGAACGGAGACTAGGACGGTCGGACGAAATGGATTCCACCTTCCCACCGCTTTACGTATGAAATAGCGAAGCATCGCTTCCGTCACGCGGTAGTCCGCGATAACCCCATCCTTCATCGGTCGGTACGCAACGATGGAATCTGGGGTGCGGCCCACCATTTGCTTCGCTTCCGCGCCAATGGCGAGCACTTTATTGGTCTCCTTGGAGACCGCCACCACAGACGGCTCGTTAATGACGACGCCTTTTCCTGGCAAAAAAACGAGCACGTTCGTGGTCCCGAGATCGATGCCAAGCCGTGGAGAGAAAAACGACATGTCCCCATGATACGCGCGCGGCTTCGCTGACGCAAAAAATGGTAAGATGTTCGCCATGACGGAATCCGACGGGCTCTCATTCGTCGTAGATGGCGGCCACCCGCTCTCAGGCTCCATCACGACGAACCGTTCAAAAAACGGTGCGGTCGCGCTCCTTGCTGCTTCACTCTTGAATCGCGGCACTTCGACCTTCAAGGAGATGCCAAAGATTGAAGAGGTGCATCGCCTCGTTGAAGTGTTGCGCTCCATAGGGGTCAAGGCCGAATGGATGGACCACGACCTTATCGTGACTCCTCCCGAGAAGCTCACGCTCGAGACCATTGATGTGGCGGCCGCGATGAAGACGCGGAGCATCTTGACCTTTATCGGCTCCTTGGTGCACCACTTCCCCTCCTTCGATATCCCGCAATCAGGCGGGTGCGACTTCGGCGTACGCACGGCGCGCCCACACCTGTGGGCTCTCGAGCGTTTCGGCGTCACCATCGAAACCAAGAGTGACAAATACCGCGTCTCTCATGAAGGCCTGAAGCCTGCGGAGATAGTCCTCTACGAGTCGAGCGACACCGCGACGATAAGCGCGCTCCTAACCGCCTCGCACGTCCCGGGTGTCTCGATTGTCAAATATGCTTCTGCCAACTACCAGGTGCAGGAAGTGTGCGGCTATCTGCGCGACTTGGGCGTGAAGATAGAGGGTATTGGGACGACGACGCTAAAGGTCATGGGAGTCGCAGATATACGAAAAGATATTTCTTACACGGTTGCGGAAGACCCTACCGACGCGATGTGCTTCATCGCTGCAGCGGCGGTCACACACTCAGGCATCGAGATACGGCGAGCCCCTATCGAATTTTTAGAGGTCGAGCTCGCCGTCCTTGAGAAGATGGGTCTTAAGTTCTCATTCAGGAATCCACAGCTTTCTGAAAACGGCATCACGCGTCTCGCGGACGTCGTCATCGAGCCATCGGACTTAGTCGCCTTCCCAGAGAAAATACATCCGCGACCATATCCAGGTCTCAACATCGATACGCTCCCCTTCTTTGCAGCGATAGCTACCCAGGCCAGAGGCACCACGATGATTCACGATTGGGTCTTCGATAAGCGCGCGGTTTATTACACCGAGCTCGATCGTCTTGGAGCAAAGACACTGCTACTTGATCCGCACCGCATCCAGATAGAGGGACCAACGAAACTCAAGGCAGCCGATATCACCGCACCCCCGGCCTTGCGCCCTGCAGCAGTCATCCTTATCGCTATGCTTGCCGCCGAAGGAACCTCGAAACTCTCGAACGTGTACAGCATCAACAGGGGCTATGAGGACCTCGCGTCCCGGCTCGCTTCACTTGGTGCTCACATAGAAAGCGTACACTCGACGGTGTAAGGGTATTGGCAGCCTTTCGTCATTCCTGATACGCTACTGCGACATGACCGACCCTAGACCTTTTTCTCTCTCCCGACACCTCCGCCGGTACGGCATCTGGTGGGCCGTCCTCTTATTTGTCGCCATACTCGCAGGTGGCTTTGCGCTAGGCTACCGAGTCGGCCCTGGCCTCTCTATTGTGAAAGCAGGCACCCTCGTCCTCACTGACCTACCGGAATCGACCTCTATCTACGTTGACACGAAGCTGCGCGCCACCGTCAAGAGTGGCGGCGAATATCGCACGCGTCTCGTACCTGGCGTCCACACCATCATCGTCGATTCTGAAGGACGCACCCCCTGGCAAGACGCAGTCGTGATTGTCGGTAGCGAGGAGACGGTTAAGGAGCCTTTGCTGCTTGCCACGCGGCCTGACGGCGCAGTGCTTCGCGCTGAGGAGCGCGCGAGGGCGATACAGGCGATTGATGCGCAGCGCATCCCGACCATAGCAACCGCGCTCACGGTTGGCTGCACCGATATCTACGTCGCTCAGAATCGCATCATGGGACGCGCGGTCCCGGGCTGCGAGAATACTCCTGACTATCTGTGCGAGGCCGGCGACTGCACGGCACCTACCATGCTCCTTGCACCTATCGAAACCATAACCTCCCTTATTGCGTACCCAGGACGCAACGACACCCTCCTCTTCACCATCGGTGATTTCGTCTACGCGCTTGATATCGATCCACGAGACCCTCGTTTCTTCGCGCCTTTCATCCGTACTTCGATGCCGAGAGTTGGACTTGGGGAAGAAGGTACGCTCCTTCTTAAGGACGAAGACAACGCCTACTCCTTCACGCTCTAGAGCGTAGAGCGTCCAGTGCTACAGTGGGGGCGATGTACGTCCTCGAAGTCCTCCCGCTCGCTAAGGGCCCTGCACTCGGTACCCTTTCGTATCGCTCCGCGAGCGACGCGCCCACCGGAACACTTCTCAAGATACCTATTCGCAAGCGCGAGACACTTGGCGTCGTTCTCTCGTCTGTGCCAGTCGCAGAGGCGAAGGCGACCCTAAAGCGCGCAACGTTCGCTCTTAAGGGCGCGCATATTCATGATGTGGGACGCGTCCCAGATGCGTACATGCGCGCCGCGCGCGAGCTCGCACTTCTTCACGCGACCCATGAGGGTGCCGTACTCCTCGCCCTTTGCGGTGAATATCTCTTGCAGGGTATGAAGTCGTTTCTGCCACCAACTGGTTTCAGCGATACGCGTATTGAAAATGCGTACGGGAAGCGCATCCGTGCGTACGAAGCGGCAATACGCGCAGCAGGTCATCGTGGAGAGTCAACGCTCCTGCTTGTGCCAACACGCATCGAGGCGAAACGTTTCGCTGCCATGTTCGCCGAAATCCATCCTGTTGTCCTTACAGGTGAAGAGCCGACGAAGCGCCGAGAGAACCTACTTAAGAAGGCGCTCGATTCATCGCTCGTTATCGCGACCCCTGGATTTGCGTGGCTCCCACTGCCCTCGCTCGGCCTCATCATCGTCGAGCGAATTGGCGCCGGTACCTACATGCGCGAGCGACATCCATATCTTGATATGCGCTTTGCCGCATACGCGTACGCGAAGGCACGTAGCATCGCATTTCTTACCGGCGATTTCCCGCTTCCAGTTTCCTGGCGACCCGACCCTGCGCTTCCTATTCAGAGCGAGCTTCCCGGCAGCATCCACCTCATCGACGCACGCCCCAAGGAAGACCAGGAACACGCGCGAGAACCCTTCCGCGCGCTTCCAGAGGATGCTCTGACACGTGTCAGAAAGGCACTCGCAGCCTCCGGACGGGTTGCTATTCTCGCAACGCGTCGCGGGTACTCACCCTCAGTGGTGTGCCGCGATTGCGGCACAAGCGTGAAGGATGCGGAAGGTCGTACGCTTTCTTTTGCAAAAGCTGGCGGTCTTCCTGTATTCCGTTCCGCAGACGGTAAGACCATTCGCACGGCGGATATTCACTGCACACAGTGCGGCGGCTGGAACCTGCTTCCGCTAGGAATCGGCATCGAACGAGTAGCTGAAGAGATCGCCACCGCCTTTCCAGACGCACCCCAGGCCCTATTCGACGCTGCGGTGTTGCGCAAGAAAGGCGCTGCCGAAAGGCTCATGAAGCGCGCTATGGAGCCCGGAACCGTACTTATTGGCACCGAGTCGATGCTCGCCTACCTCGATCCACTGAAGCCGGTTTATGAGGGCGTCATCGCGTCCTCAGATAGCTTGCTGTCGCTCCCTTTCTGGAACGCGCGCGAACGATTGGTACGACTCGGGCTCGCGTTCCGCGAGCGAGCCACCCACCTTACGGTGCTGACGCGGAATCCGGATGACGCAGCGTTCGCAGCGATTGAGCGGGCGAAGGATGCTGCGTTCTGGCAGGAAGAAACGGTGCTCCGAAAACGCTTCCTGTACCCGCCCTTTGGACGTCTTCTCGTCATGCGTGCCGAAGGCACACCTCGCGCGCTTGAAACTGTGCTTCCGCTTATTCGCAAGGCCTTTGGCACACAGGCGGTTACAGAGCTCCCGCTCCGTGCCGTCACACAGACTCGACGCGCACTCTCGGTCGTCGCGAAGATTGAAGCAACTAAGTGGCCAGACGAGTCGCTCGCTGAGCGCATCGCAGCACTTCCGCCATCAGTACGCACCTACGTTGACCCAGAGAGCCTTTGGTGAGATAAGAGGCATGGGTTGCGGGCGCTCTGATGCTGCCCCTTGGGTTCGACAAGCGAGCGCGTCCTTCCCTCAAAGGAGCTTCCACCACGTAGGACCTTGTCCACCCTCGTGAACGGAAGCGGAGCGTCCGCAACCCGCTACTCTCAAGTCCCGACCTGGTCGGGACTTCTTCTTTTTCCTGCGCTATATTCGACTACATGGTGCTTCCTATACTTCAGGACGGGGCGGATACGCTCCGCACCCCTTCGGACCCGCTTCCTGAGCGGCTATTTGGCACGCCCGAGCTCCGTAAGATGATTACGGACATGGCCGAGACTGTTGCGAAAGAGCCAGACGGTGTGGCAATAGCGGCGCCCCAGGTGGGCATCCCCTATCAAATATTCCTCGTGCGGTATGACCGAATGGAACCATTAGGTGAGGGAGAGCGTATCGAAGAACGCGCACCGGATGTGGGTGTCTTCATAAACCCCAAGCTCTCCAAGCTCTCGCGTAAATCATCCGAAGTCGATGAGGGATGTCTCTCCGTGCGTGGAGTCTATGGTTCAACCGTGCGCAAGGACCGCGCGACCATCGAGGCGCGCGACGAGGAAGGAGTTCATTTCACGCGTGGCGCGGGCGGCCTTCTCGCGCAAGCATTCCAGCACGAGGTCGATCACCTCAACGGCATCCTGTTTGTCGATCATGCGGTAAAGATATGGAAGCCGCGCGCGAAGAAGGGAGACTCGGATGACATTCATGCAGCCTAAGTTCGTATTCTTCGGAACGCCTCTCGTTGCGAGCCGCACACTTGAAAGGCTGCTCGAAGCCGGCTATACGCCGTCGCTTGTGGTTACGAGCCCCGACGCACCCCAGGGTCGCGGCATGACGCTTACCCCTTCGCCCGTTAAGGCACTCGCAGAATCGCGCGGCATCAAGATCGCAACGCCTGAGAAAGCACGCAACACAATCGACGAGGTGCGAGCGACAGGTGCCGAGTATGCGCTCGTAGTCGCGTATGGAAAGATTCTCCCGCAGACGTTAATCGACGCATTCCCGCTCGGTGTACTAAACGTCCACTATTCCCTCTTACCCAAGTACCGCGGCGCCTCCCCCGTTGAAGCCGCGCTTCTAAACGGGGACACGGTAACCGGGGTCGCAGTCCAGCGTATGGTGCTCGCGCTTGACGCAGGCGACATACTCGCCGTGAAAGAGGAGCCGATAGCCTCCGATGATACCGCGCTCACGCTCCGCCCAAGACTCATCGAGCTCGGAGCCGACACACTCATCGAGGCGCTACCCGCGTTCGTGGCAGGCACAGCACTGTTTACTCCTCAGGACGAAACGCTCGCGACGCATTGCGGGAAGATATCCAAGGAAGCGCGCGAGCTGGACCTTTCAGCGGACGCGAAGGAGAACTGGAACAAGTACCGCGCATACGCAGAGGGCCCGGGTACGCACTTTTTCATGGAAAGGGACGGCAAGCGCATCCGCGTAAAGATAAAAAAAGCATCCCTCAGGAACGGGCAATTCGTTGTCGAGCGGGTCGTACCCGAAGGCAAGAACGAGATGGATTTCTCGGCTCTCCACTGACAAAAACTATCCCCTTCCGAACCGGAGCCAGGATTTCATCCTTGCGCCCGTCGCACGAATGAGACGCTTCGTGCGTCCGCGTGCCTTCTTCACTTCCCGTGATAGCTCACCCGCCGCCTTATCTATCGCCGCCTCTATGGCATCCCCCTCCGCCTCCACACGATAGAGCTTCCCGCCTACATCCAGGTTCGCCTCGGCCCGGTATATCTGGCCAGACTTATGGTGTTCGGTCGAACGGCCGAGCTCTATTTCGAGGAGCGCCGTGGCCCGGTCATTTCCGAGTAACCGCTCGACCGAACCGAATCGCTCTTTCGCGAACTCAAGAGCCTTGTCCGACGCTTCGTAATTCGGGGTCTTGGTGGTGATGTTCATGGAAGTGCGTTAGCGATCAATACTCACCATCTTAGAACGCGAACGGTGACCAGTCAGGATGCGCACGCCGGCGAGCGGCACGCGGTACCTGCGAGCGAGCAGTGTCCGGATGCGCTCGTTCGCGAGGTTTTGCTTTGCCGGCTCCCGCACCGCAATCGAAAGCGTATCGCTTGCGACCTCGGTTACGAGCTCCCTTCTGCTCCCAGGTGCCGCGATAACCTTGATATACATGCCTTACGCATCAATCTCGCTTCGGATACTGCTCGCCAAGGTACTTGATGATGTCTTCGGACTCGTACATGGCGACACCCCTGGTGGAATCGATCAGGTACGGCATCTGCCGCTTGCCGCCGTGCGCGATAAGCTCCTCGGCAACACCAGGATCGTTGATGTTCTTACGCGCATACTCGACACCGAGCTCATCCGCAACTTCGCACACGTGCTCGCAGTACGGGCATCCGGGCTTCACAAATAGGGTGAGCATCTGCCGGGTATTAGGGGTATGCATCTAGTATAGGCCACCCCCGCATGAGCGTGGGATGAATAACAAATGCCCCGCAGCTGGTGCTGCGGGGCGGGTGTTCTTGACGCTAATGTACGGTCAGATGGGTCAGTACCTCCGGAAGGTCCGCATCCCGCTCGGGAATGAAGCGCGGACCCTCGTAGGGCTCGCCAGCCTTCGTGGTGCGGTCGCGGATAGGATCGAAGAACCCGTCGCCGTTCCAATAGAACGGGCGCAGGATGAGGTTCCCTGCGTGCGGCGGATACAGGGGGACATAGAGAGTCGAGAGTTTCTCGCTTCCCTTCCCGCCTGAAAGGCGACCGGTGCCGAGTATCGCATAGCGATTGCTCGGATCCTTCCAGAGCTTCGCGTATCCCGGCTGGATGCCGGTTCCGGTCGCAAGCTCTTCAAGCATGTCGAGAGGGCGGCAGGGCCGGCGCATGATGTACCGGATGCCGAGCTTCTGCGTGAGCCCGATGCTCGAGTTGACCGGCGCGAGGAATTCGGAAAGCAGGATGCAGGTCGCTGCGAATCCGGCACGCGGCAAGACTGCATAGAACTCGCGGGTCTCCACGTTCTGGGCGACGCCGAGCACCTTGCATTCGTTGCCGTCGTAGTCCTCGTACACGCCGCACGGCGCGAACCCGCGGATGACCCTCTCGAATTCGCGGATTTCTTCATCGCTGTAGTGCCGGCTTTTGCCGACCAGAGGCATCTCATGCGCGAGGCGATGCGATGCGATGGTCTGCAGCTGCGGCGTAACGTGTTCCCTCCAAAGCGCGACCGACGGTTTCGGCTGCGAATCAAGTATCAGCATTGCGTTTGACTCCCGTAAAGAGCAGCGGGCCTACTCGCCCACAGCTGCCGATACTAGCGCCATTCGCTCCTTTTATCCAGTTGGCATCAGGGTCGTTTTTGGGTACACTCGCCTATGACCGTCCTCGGACGGTCATGACATTCCGCGATAGCTCAATGGTAGAGCAGCGCCCTGTTAAGGCGTTGGTTGTAGGTTCGAGTCCTACTCGCGGAGCAAAGACGAAAGGCGCCTTAGGGCGCTTTTCGCGTTGCTCCGCGAAACAGAAGCGAGGCGGTTGCGAGGAAGCTCTGCTTTCCGCACCCTCCTCGCAAGGGCTTCGATCTTATTATCCGAGACCTCTTCTTGCCGGTACAATGGGTCAAATGTCCCGCGTCTCCTCCTTCACGTTTGGTACTTACAAAGTAGACACGGCGACTTCTACGCTCTCCTTCACCTACAAGATCGGTTTTAAAAGCGGAAGGGTAAAAACATACACAGACCAGCTCTTTCTTCATGGCGTACCGCCGGAGGCGTGGGAGAAGATACCTAAGTCCGTACTCGAGCCGACCTTACAGAGCCTGCTCCTCATGCTCGGTATCAACTACTGGACCGTCTACCCGACGAGAAACATGCGTATCGAGGGATTTACGCTGACGCGCGAACAGGCCGAGTTCTGGAACTCCCTTTACCTTAACGGCCTCGCGGAGTTCTTCTACCTCATGAAGATGGATTTTCATGACCTCATCGCGTTTCCCTTTGATGAATCTGCGATAGCGTCCGTGCCGACCGCCTTTAAGCGCCCTACACGCTCCTTGCTTCTTAACGGCGCCGGCAAGGACTCCATCCTTTCCGCGGAGATGCTGAAGGAATCCGGTACCCCGTTCGACTTTTTTGCATTCTCGCCGACGCTCGCGCATGAACGAATCGCGAAATTAGTCGGTGCGAATACCGTACACGTCACTCGTCGCAGGGACCCATGGATTAAGTTTCCGGTGACCTTTGGCGCCGTATCAACCGCATACCCCTCCGTCTCCACATTCACCTTCATAGCGGTACTCGTCGCGGAGCTTCTTGGGTATGACTCAATCGTATTCTCTAACGAACGGAGCGCGGATATCGGCAACCTCACGTACCATGGACTCCCCGTCAATCACCAATGGTGCAAGTCTTCCGAGGCAGAGAAGATGACCAATGACTACATCCAGCGCTACATCACGCCGGACATCAGGACGAGTTCTCTATTGCGAAAGTTCAGCGAGCTCGAGATAGTCCGCCGCTTCGTTACGTACCCGCAGTACCTGTATGCGGTCACAAGCTGCAATAGTTACTTCTGTTTTTCGCGCTTCGAACAGCGCTTTCTGCGAACGCCCTATTGGTGTCGGTCATGCCCAAAATGCGTGTTCCTTTTCTCCTGCTTTGCTGCTTTCCTTCCGAAAGATGAAGTGGTCGCCATGTTCGGCGCAAATCTATACGCGCGTAGACGCCATCTGCGCCTCATCAGAAGGATACTCGGACTGGAAGGATTCAAACCGCTCGATTGCGTTGGCGAGCCCGAAGAAATGATTCTCGCAATGCATTACGCTGCCGAAGGTAAGGAATACGAGGGTACTCCCGCGATGCGAGTCTTTAGTGAGCGCTTTCCGTCGACGTACGATTTCGCGGAGGCCGAGCGAAAGGTATTTGCAACCGGTTCGTAGCGTTTTACTGCTTTGATTTAGTCATCCTGCCGAGTACCCATTTCTGGGTTTTGCTTACCGCCTTATCCTTGCGATGTGGGCATCCCATCCAGCAGCAAGGACGACGCTTCCCTTCCCGCAATTCTTCAACTGCACGCGTGATGTGCTCTCTCCTTGTTTCCGCAGTCTTCACGGTTATCGTCCAGCAGATCCACTCATTACGCGCGAGCGGCGTAATGTCTTCCCATGCTAGGAGCGCCTTCGGCGAAGCGCTGAGCGCTTTGCGCATATCATCCGGCAACTTATGAGCAGTCCCGCTCGAGATTCCCTTGGTAGCCATGAGGCTATCCTAGCAAAGTTATGCGAGCGGACAGATTGTCATACCGCAACCATATGGAAAGCGCCCGACCGAAAAGGTCGGGCGCTTGTCTTTAGGAAGACACTTTCGTGCCAAGGGGATTACACCATCTCCAAGATAACGTAATCCGGAAGCAGTTCGCCCGGCAAGGGCGGGCCGGCGGAGAGAAACTTATCGATGACCTCGTCGTATCGATAGTCATCCTTAAGGTGCGTATACAGGATGTCGAATCCGCCCTCAGCTTCGCGCCAGCGTACCGTCGCATCATCCGTACCGGTCCATATACGCTTGCTGACGGAGGTCGGCTTCGTACCCGCCACCAGATTCTCATACACGCTTACGAAGCCGTTTCGCAGGCACCGTGCATGCGATGAGTCGTCGGACAACCAGCCCGGCATGCGAGCGACGCAGTCGGAGACGAGCGCGCGAGCGATTGCTGCTTTTATCTGCCTACTTGTCATCGGCTCGCTCGCTCCGAACGCTTTCTGTTCAGGCACCTTCGCAGGTGGATTCAGTAGCGGCTCGATTATCCCGAGCGTCGTCACGACCCTCGTGCGCCCGATGCTCTTCAGATTCGAGTCGAGCAGGTCGAACGTAAAGCCGACGAGTTGTCTGCTTCGGGAGCTTTCGTAGGGTGTCGTGACAAACGCACTCTTCACGAGGTGAAGAGTGCCGCCTTCGACCCACGCGAGGGTCCAGGGATCTGTCTGTCTCCCTTCCGTCCATTTGATGCGAAGATCTGCCACCGGCACACCGTAGCGAGTACGGAGGTGGCTCACGATGTCCCCCACCATTCCCTCGATGGTTCCGGTACGCTCTCGGAGCCCCTTTTCCCGATCAATCTCGAACATACTCCATCTCCTTTCCACTCTTGAAGGCGTTCGTCAAAGAACTGTTGCGGGTATTCTGCGCCGCATCCTTTGTTTCCGCAATCGCCGAGCGAGCGCATCATTCCACAGGTGGTCTGAGCCTGCCTATCACTTCTGTTTACCCTACCTCGTTCACGTGGTATCAAATGTACGGACCAGCAGAGGAGTGTCCGATGAATGCTTTTAGCGACCGGCGAGTTGATCTGCCGGACACCAACATGTTCCGCTATATGCGGGACGACGTCGCGCGAATATCGCAAGGATGGAGCGTCATCGTCGATTTTCGCACGGCCTCTGAGATAGAGACCGAGCGCAATGCCGCGAAGGCGAAATCCGGAAGTTGAAGAGCGATCTTCCCGACCCTTACCGGTCGCCGCACTCCGCGGCGACCACTTCTTTTATTGCTCCCTATCCCGTGGTATCGTCCGACCCGGCTGCACCCTAACAGAAAGGTTCCTACTGATGTTCCAAATGATTAAGGATCCCGAGACCGCATCAGAACGGCTCGTGAACCGACTCCTCGCATCCATCGAGGGCAAGGCCATGATCTATCCTTTCGAGGCCTTCGCGGAGCTCGCCTCCGGCATGATCGCAGTGCTCGATGCACAGGACGAGATCGACGTCGTCTTCGACCTGTCGCTCTGGGCATACAAGCACCCGGATGCATGGCTCAAGAACGGTGCGTTCCCGCACCTGCGGCCTGAACTCGGGTTTGGCGTACTGCCTGGGGTCGGTACCGTTCCGAAGCCGAGGACGTTTGATGACGCCCTCACCTACGCGCATATGGCACTCGAGATGCTTCCCTTGCCCGCATGGTGCTCGGCGCCGAAAGCGATACTGATTCGTCCGGCGAAGCCACTCGCAGCCTGACGCCAAACGCCCCCGACAAAGTCGGGGGCGTTCTACGTCTACACTAGTGCAAAAGAAAGGCCGCCAGCATTGCTGGCGGCCTGAGTTCGTCTTGAAAGACAGTATCCAGAAACGCTATGCGGTGCGCGGAGCGGGATCTGCGCCGGCGCCGTTTGTCGCGATTGCGACAGGCGGTGTTGCGGGCGCTTCTTCCTTCGCTTCCGACTCACCCACACCCATCGTGTTCAGCACTGCTGCACCCGTGGGCGTATTCTTGAGGCCCTCGAGCAAACTGCCGAGCGCAGTACCGCCCGCCGACGACAACAAGCTGCCGATCGACGTGAGGCCTGTGTCCATGGCGCCGGCGTTCGCGATCACCTTGATGTCGGCCGCCTTCAGCGCTTCCGCCTGGGCGACACCGACGACCTGGTTGGCCTTCACCAGCTCGACACGGACCAGATAGTCCTGGTACCCGTTGTTGTTGCCGATCTCCTTCGCGAGCGTCATCTGGGCAGTGACCGGAGCCATGAACTTGGCGGTGTCGGCGGCGCCGACTGCCTCGCCCTCGACCTTCACGCCTTCGGCGTGCAGCTTCGCGGCGTCCAAGTTGCCCTGAGCCGTGATGACCGTCGTCTGCTTGGTCTGGTCTGCTGCCACGACGGCGGAGTCTCGCGTGATCTCGGCCTGTTTTACTTGGCCGACGCGAATGACCTCCATCTCCTTCTCGCGAGTGATCGCTTCTTGTGCGGTCACTGCCTGCTTTGCCTCTTGGTTGGCGATGCCGACGAGCTTGTCCTTCTCGGCGGTACGCGTGCCGACGAACTGCTCGGCCTCCTGAGTGCGAACATCGACCGCCTGCTTGGCTTCGATTTCCGCAGTCTGAGCTGCCTGGCCATTCTTCGCCACTTCAACACGGGATTCCATGTTGATGTGCGAGGACTTCTTCGCCATGATGTTGGCGATGACCTGGCTGCCATCCGCATCGCGGATGTCCATCAGCTCGATATTCTTCACGGGCTCTACGCCCCAGTTCTCGAGCTCCTTCTTCACCTCGTCGGTGAATTGTTGGCCGAAGGTAGCGCGGTCCACCATGATCTGGTGAATGTCGTTCGACGCCAGAATCTTTCTGACGGCGCCCTGCACCACCGACATCAGCTGGTGATGCAGGCTCTTGAAGTCAGCGACCCGTTCCGCAGCCTGATTGGTGTCCTTGATGCGGAAGAATGCGGTCACGTCGATCTCGAACGGCAGACGATCCTTGTCATACGACTTGTACTGCGTGAGATGCAGGTCGAAGTTCGACACAGGAAAGTGCGTGCTGGTGACGCCGATAAGCGGCACCCAACGCGGCCAGCGGTAGTAGACGTTGCCGGCGCTTTGGGTCGCCCCGTACGAGACGGTCTTGCGACGGCGCTGGACGATGTGGACCATGTTCGTATCGACGACCGATCTGAACATGATCGAGAGCAGGAGCACGAGAGCAAGGACCGCGAGGCCGCCGACCACGTACAGTGCCCAAACTGGAAGTTCTTCCATAGGTAGTACCCTCGAGTGCAGTCCCGGAATGGGCGCTGCGCGGAGTCGCTCTTGGCGAACCGCGGTCAAGGCTCTCTAAAGCCCTTACTGCGATTCACCAAGACGCTCCCGAGGTGTTTCTGGATATGCGTCTTTCAAGCAAGCTGCTTCTGGATTTGATAATGGGACTTATAAGAGATTTGTCAATAGGCTACAGGAAACGCCTCCCGAGCTAGGTCGGGAGGCGTTTCCGCGTCAGAGGCTAGTATCCGAACATCCAGGTGGTTCCCTTCACCGGGAGATTCGCACGTACCTTTCCGTTCGTCTCAACTCCTGTCACATCAATCATCAAGGAGCTGCCTGCGTAGACAGCAACTGAGGAGCCTACCTGTGCCTTTATAGTGAAGAGTTTCGTTTCGCCAGGCAGCAAGGTGCCGTTTGCCGGCGCTGTTGCAACACCCTTCGAAAACGGACGCGTGCCGGTCGATGCTGCGCGAGAGAGCCCCTTATCGTCTACCGTCGAGAGCTGGATAATTCCATCAGTAGACGCGCGACCGTTCTGCTTCAACATAAAGCCCGTGACGGTCGCTGGCTTGTTGCCGATGTTCGATACCTGAAGGTACGAGAGTGGGATAGAGGCATTCGCACGTGCGACACCACCCGAGAGAAGCGGCACAGCTGATACCACAAGCGTCGTGTCGACCGATGCGGTCTTCTTGTCTCCAATCACGAGCGTGCTGTCTGCAAGATCGCGACTCCCTAGCTTCTTAGGTCCAATGAGGGTCAAATCGTACGCACCTTCTGAAAGTTTTTTTGATACCTTTACGCGCCATTTTCCATTCTTCACCTTGGTCTCCTTAGTCGTGTACGTCTTCCCCTCCCCATCAGCTGGGGTAATGACTACACGCACAGCAGTAACACCCTCCGCAGTCCCGGAGAGGTACGGCTTCTTGTTTGCCTTAGACTCGTACAAATCCTCCGAGAAACTCGCGTCAACGATATTCACGTCGACAGAGCAGGTAGCTTTTCGGCTACCTGAGCGGAACTCGTATGAGTAGGTCTCGGAAGTCGAGGCAGTGAATGTGGTAGAGCCGGTAAGTTCAATATCCTCTCCGCGAGGACCTTCCGCAGTCTTCGCATTCTTTCCCTCCCATGCGATGTCTACTTTCTCTCCAACGTCGACAAGCATGACGCCCTCGTCCCGGATGGTAAGGCGGTCATCCTCCGAGGTGGTCACTCTAAGCTCGCATGAAGGACGCGTCGACGCGGCTCCTGCAGCAAACGGTGTAAAGAGGAGCATGCCACCGACTGTCGTTACAAGGGTGGTGCGCAGGAGTGTGAAAGTAGTCATGAATAGGTGCATTACGCGTATAGAGCTGTAGACGGCAGAGCGTAGCATTTCTTGCATGAAGACAAGGACACCCGGCGTTTAAGGCGCCGGGTGTCCTTGTCTTCTGCATAATTGGTCCTAGATGCCCGAGACGTCGTTGCCGACGATATCATCTGAAGGGCTGGTGATGATGATTACGCCGCTTCTTGCGTGGATGCTGGGAGCTGTCGCAATCGCTGACTGCCAGTCGTTTGCGACAACAGTACGAACCTCGCCCGAGGTGTTGACGTAGGCGTAGGTTGCTGCGGATGCGAAGACCGGGAGCGCAAGCGCCGCGGCGACGCCTACGAGTGCCGCGCTGCGCACGAGCGTACGCGTAAGACCGTTCTTAGAGGTGGAATGAGTCATGGCTTTTTTGATTTCAGGAATAATGACAACGCTCAGGTGCGTGGAGGTAGGCGCGTTGTGCGCTACCGAAGTCGAGTATGCCTCTTCATGAATGAAGGTGGGGTTAAGCTGCGAGTCTGCAGCTTCCGCCTATTTTCATCGCAAACCTACTTGCTGCGTGTAGACTAGGCACTATTACCGATAGCGACATACGTATGGCTCGATTCCTGGTTCTCTACACCGCCCCTGCCGCCACCCTAGATGAATGGATGAAGACGCCGGAGGAGGAGCGCAAAGCACTCGAGGCAAAGATGAAAGCCAATTGGGATGCATGGATGGCTTCGCACGGCTCCATGATTAAGGAAACCGCGGGTGCAGGTTCGACAAAACGCGTAACCTCGGACGGTGTCGCAAACGTACGGAACGACATCATGCTCTACTCCTTCGCCGAAGCGGAATCCGCGGAGGTCGTTGCCGATGCATTCAAAGGCCACCCTCATTTTGGGATACCGGGCGCTGCAATTGACGTGATGCCCGCCAATCCGCTACCGGGTATAGGCGCGTAGCGCTGCTTCGATGCTACAATACGCGCGCATGAAGCGCGTTATCACTCTTTCAGTCCTCGTTGCGCTCGCATTCGTCACACCTTACGCCAGCGTCGAGGCCGCAACCAAGAAATCGATTGTAACGGGCCCCATCGCGGACGCGACCGTGAACCTCTACTGTCGCATTAAGTCCGGCCGGAAAACCTACGCAACCTCCGGAAGCGGGGTCTTTATCGACGCGCGAGGCGTTATCCTCACGAACGCGCACGTCGCTAAAAACAACATTATTGCTGAGGAGGATGGGAAAGTAGAAGGGCGCTGCACAGTGCGCATGGGTACGCCGGCCAAAGATCGATACGAAGCAGAAATTCTTTACTTCCCTTCTACCTGGATTAGCGAGAATGCGTCAGAGCTTACGAAGCGCATGCCAAAGGGTACCGGGGAGAACGACTTTGCGCTTCTATATGTCACAAAGGCAAAGAAGGGCTCACTTCCCTCAGCGTTTCCCTTCCTCGCTCCAGATGTCCTGGGAGGCGTCTCTGAGGGAGATGCCATCACGGTCGCGGGATATCCTACCGAGGGATTTAGCTTTGCGAAGCTAGAGAAGAAGCTTCCCTTGGTTGCCGCAAGCTCCACCATAACCGCTTCGCAATACTTTAGCGCAGCACGCCTACAGGACTCCGTGACCATCGCAGAGTCTAAGGCGGGAAGTCCTGGAATTTCCGGTGGCCCCGTCATAAACGCATCGAATGAGGTGATTGGTATCGCGGCCGTTAAGGGTGCAGCAAAAGATAATCACACGCTGCGCGCTATCACGCTCCCCTACATTAACCGCATCATATTTAGTGAGACCGGGATTTCCTTGCCCGCACTCCTTTCAAGCGAATATGGAGCACTCGCATCGCTCAGCCGTGCCAAAATCAGTGAGTCGGCAGTGAAAACACTTGAGAACGGACTACTCGCAAATTGAATTGCAACACTATTTGATTTATATGTTTAGCGTGGTATAAACTGCTTCATACGCAGTGTTTGTTCTTCACAGGAGGACGTAATGAAAACCGCCGCAGACGCATACCACAATCGACTTGCGGAACTGGGGAGTTCAGACGAAGTAGTGACGCTCCATCGCAAGGACGCTACGAACGTTTCCGGGAAGGTCACGTCAACTACCGCTGACGGGGTAACGATGAGCTTTTCGCATCCGACCAACGCGGAAGCGAGGACTGACGTGTTTGTTGCCTACGGAGACATCCGCGGCATCGAAACGACGGACTGGGATTACAACGTCATCAGCAACTGACACGAGCAAACGGGCGACCCCTTGGGTCGCCCGCACTATTTGCACATATCCGCTTTATATGGTATAAACTACATCGTCCGAACGGGACGTGATCTTTTATTGGAGATTCAGCATGGCATTCGACCGAGCCGCGGCATACACCGCCGATGTACTCGAATTCATCGCGGGGCGCGTGAGTGAAATCGAAGCGAGCGGCAACTTCGCGAATCCTGCGCAGGACGTCCCCGAGGGCATCAGTGTCATCGCTGTCGTCCTCACGGACCGCCACAAGGCGCTCAATACGCTCATCATCGAACTCGAGGATGAACATCGGGCAGCCCACATCGAGATGACCGCGGTCGCCAAGTCCGCCAAGAGCGAGCTCGAGACGATGCTGGCGTCCCAGGTCGACCAGGACCACGTGAAGAAGTTGGCCGACGACGTCCTCACCGTCGATCGCAAGCACGCCCGCATCAAGGAGATCGGCAAGATCTCGGCCCTCATGCTCATCGAGAGCATGAAGCGTGAGTTTCCGCTTCTCCTGAAGAGCAACCGCTTCGCCATCGCCAAGAATTGGCAGGTGTACGAGAAGCCGTCACGCACGTCCGTGCTGCTGCGCGAGCTGGTCAGCGCGTTCGGCGACATGCCGGGCTTTGCCGGCGCTGCCTACGTCGGCAAGGACGGACTCGAATTTGCAGGCTCCGATGACGAGCCGCGCCCCGGCTTCTTCAATCGCATTCGCCGGCGCATGGGCGGATAAGCGCCAAAGCCCCATTCGCACACCACGTGCGAACGGGGCTTCTCTTTGTATACCAGCGACCCCGGGCAGCAGGTTGAAATAACGCCAATCATGTGGCATAAATAGCCGGTCCATTCTGGACTGTTCTTTGGAGGAATACATGGCGCGTGCCACCAGCGTTCTTGCCCTGATTACGAGCCGGCTCGCGGCTCTCGATCCGGCAAACTTCGTCGAACCGGACTATGTTCCGGACGAAAGCGACCACAAGGTCGAAGGGGTGTTCCCCGACGATCTGAAGCGGCTCTTCACGCTCCGCGAGCATCTACGCGAAGAGTACAACGCACTCGTCCAGAAGGCGCAGGCATTCGCCAAGTCGGATGCGCCTGACGCGACAGAGAAGGAAGCGCTTCTCGGCTCGCTTGAACGCGGCAAGAAGCTCTATGAGCTCGTCACTGCAATGTTCTGGGAAGATGTGAATCGTACCTTCCCAGAAGTCGCGCCGAAGAATGCAATCGCCATCGGCGTCGGCTGGACCGTTCACTGGAGCGACCCGAAGCCGACAAGCGATCTTGGCTCTCTCTTGAGCCGGCTCGTCGGGGGCGCAGTCGAAGTTGTCGTCGTCGGCCCCGGCAAGCGCCCGTTTGGCTAACGTATCTAGGCCCGCCGCTTGCGGTGGGCCTTCTGTTTATACTCGGTGCTGTTTGACATCCGGCCCTGAGGGCCGTAAAACCGGATAAGACTCCAAGGACCAGCGGAAGGATATCGGATGCTCGCTATCGAATTCTCTACCTTCGATACGGATGAAGCGATCGAGTACCTCAATAAAATCAAGCGGCGCATGAAGGGCAAGAAAGTCTCGCCCGAATACCGCGAACAAATTGAAGCGTGCCTTGCGGGCGTCAAGAACGCCGAGGGATTCATCACCCGCTTCCGACTTGTCGACATTGGGATGATGCGCGAAGTCGAACGCCTCGCCACAGTCGAGGATGAACGCGAAGCTCGTAGTAAACCGACCGTGCACTAACCCAGGCCGCCCGACTTTGCTCGGGCGGCACTTCATATACTGCACGTAGTAATTGACAAATACTATTTTTTAGGTATGTTATATTTAAACGTCCTTTACAGGAGGCATGAGTGCGAACAGAAGAGATTCGGAACTGGCTTGAGAGTCTGACACGCTCCTACGGGAACCCCCGGCGAAGCGTGGAAGAGGCTCCGCTCCGGGCGCTCTATGACGCAAAGGACTGGCCTGGGCTCGTCTCGCGCATTAAGACAACGCTACTGCTGGGTCCGCTTCGCGTGAAGCTACGCCTCGTCGCAGAGTCTAAGGAGACGGCGCCGATGTGGATCAATGGACTTTCGGACATGCCGATGTTCGGCACGAAGGAGTTCAACGGCCACACCGTCACGCTGAGCGCGAAGAGCGCGTTCCTCAGGGAGCGAAGCTTCGAGACCATCGTGCTCGGCTTCGCGCACGAACTCTGTCACGCAGTCGCTGACGCCGTAAGACAGGAGTACTTCAACATCGAGGAGACCATCGACCTCACGGCGATGTTCCTCGGCTTCTCGAACTTCTACCTCAAAGGCGCGAAGGTCAGGGTATTCAGGACCGCGCCCGGATACGAAGAAAGCCTTGCGGTACTCAAGGACCTCAGCCCACGTGCTCACGCAGCGATGCTTAAGGAGCTCGAAGTCAGCGCAGACCAGCTAGTCGGATACCTCAGTATCGAGGAAATCCGCTACGCACGCGCACTCATGCGTTGCTAGTCATTACGCCATACGGCGCGGAATATTCCGCGCCGTATTTGTTTTATGACTGCTCCTCGCTTCCCTTCTCGAACGATTCGTACAAGCGCCTGGCGAGCTCCGTTCCATCTCTTCGTGCTTCGTTAATCTGCTCCTGGGTTATCGGGCCCTCTCGCGCGTCCCACGGCGTCCATGCGAATTCCTGTCCCACGGAAGGCATTGCGAGCGTGCTACCTGTCTTCTTGGCTACCCCGCTCACGCGACGATTTGAAAACACGCTTGTCGGCATCTCTTCCATTCCGAAATACACTGATCCGCCGAAACGTTCCTCAAGCTCATCAACTGACGACGCGTTACCATCGTGTCTGCGCAAATGTCCGATAGCTGCGATATCAAACGAAACGTTTTTATCTTTCAAAATGGGTGTCACGTTCGCGAGCGTAGCGCCGCTCGCGATAATGTCGGTTATAAAGAGGGCGCGTGCGCTCTTGTCGCCCGCGAGCGCGTCAAGGTGAGGCGAGAAGCGCTGTGCTATCTCTGTGCGCTCGGTATCAGGTTGTGCGCCCCGGTTGCCGGCGAAATAAAGAGTGAGCGGGTGCGGGAAGCCTCGCTTGTCATACGCGGATTTAATAACGCGCGACAGGATGTGGGTCGGTATACGGCCCGACGCATCATCGCCGATAAGCACTCGGTATTCCCCGCGTTCGATATGCGGCCGGATACTCTCCAAGATACGCTCCATCGGCTCCTGAAGCTCCTCGAACCGGTTTCCCTCCGGCTCCGGTGGTGCAAGCTCATCCTTGGATTCGCCTTTTAGATAATTCGTCAGTCGTTCGTTCATGCGGGCCAGTATAGCAACCGGAAATCCCTGTCGCTGCCGTATAGAGCGAAAGACCGCCCCGGTTCAGACTCATGAACTCCGGGGTAGCAGGGTAAAAAGACACCGGCCGAGTGGCCGGTGTCTTTTGGCTTATGCAGCCTCTCCTTCTGCTGGCTCAGCGGCTGGAGCGACTTCCCCCTCGGGGACGACGACATCTCCTTCAGCTGGAACCGGATTCTCGTCTTGCATGACGATGTAGTTAGCTTGCAAACGCACCTCGAGGGTATGGTAGCACGGGTCAGTAAGAAGCGCGCAAGCCCCTCGTCTATGGTATCGTAGCCCCACCATGGATACTAAGAAACGCGTCATCGTGCTTGCGGTACTCGCCCTACTCGCTATAGGGGGTCTTACGTACGTAAACAGAGGGGTCGTCTTCTCTCCTCGCACTGACGCCCCCGTGGCTACCGCACCCGATAGCCGAGAGCTCGTCGGAGGTGTGCCGGAAGGTGGCCGTGATATCGATGAGTACGCAATTGTCACCGACGATTTCATCTACTTCCGCTCCATCACGAGCTCGTCTACCCTTAAGATTCCAAACGGCGACCCCGCTACATTCGAACGCCTGACTGGCTTTATGGAATATCCGGGAACACAGGTCACAGCTGAGTGCAGCGGACCAGGTACCTACGCGTACTACGGAGACGCTAAGCATGTCTACTTCTATCAGGTGTGGAAGACCCCTGATTTTAAGCACAGCAAAATAGAGATAATCTCTGACGAGCCAAAGGAGGCATTCGTATTCGTTTCTCCTACGAGCGCGCGCGCCGGCGACGAACTGTTTGCGATTACGCCCATCTACGCAACCTCATCGTGCAGCTTCGACATAGCGGCCTAGTATCGCGTCGAAGTCTCGACTTCTCCTAGTTCGTACACGTGTGCTTCATTTGGTGAATGATATCAATCATAACGTTCTTGGGCGTTTATATGTCTTACGAAATTCGCTATGCGTGACCCTATGATCGACGAGGAAAAGAAGAAGCGAGATCAGGAAGGTAACGAGGGCGCAGGGGCAGCCGATGAGGAGAGCGACCTGCCGGTAACGCCATAACCGATTCCTAGACGGTCAGCGCCACCTCTAAAAGCACACAGGACCCTCCGGGTCCTGTGTGCTTTTCGTGTTCGCGCGATCTAAATATTCTTCCAGACTGCGGAATCCTCACCTCCATCAATCTTGAAAATCGAGATACCGCGAAGCCCAAGCGAGCGCGCAAGCTCGGCCTTGTCTCCGACCGCCTCTCCATCACTCCACCACACCATATTGAAAGTCGCAGTCTTTCCGGTTGCGTTCGCGTACGCGAGCGCTTTCGCCGCGACTTGGTTACCGGAAGGCGTTCCCGAAGGCGCCTTGTAGGAGCTGAGCTTCAGCTTCGATTTCTTCGGGAGATACGTGTAGCTCATCTCGCCAGCAGCATTCCTCGAGGGGGTGACCTTTGCCTTCTTGGCCTGATCCTTCGCATACTTCGGATTCACCGACCAGAGCTGTTTGTACCCCTGGTACCAGTCCGGCGAGACCGTGACCTCTACTTCGCGTCCGTAGGTTGCAACTCCGAGCATCATCTTCTCCTTTGGAATCACTTCCGTCATGAGACGCGCGACTTTCTCTACCCACAGAGGGTCCGCGACCGGGTAATAGGGCGCGCCCTGTCGCGCTTTGTTTGCCTTAAGGTCTGCGCGTTGCTGGTCGTACGTCATGACGTTCACGATGTCGCACACCTTCCCGATCACCGCGAGATCGTTTGCGTAGCGCAGGTTCCCCGGCACTACCGTATAGAGAGAGTCCGCAGGCGTGCGCGCCTCGATACTGCAGGAGAGAGTAATCTCCTTCCTGTGGAGCTCGGCCGAAAGTTCCGTAAGGAAAAGTGAAAAATACGGCATCGTATCAGCCTTTTTTCCTTCGTAGTCGATGTCGATGCCGTCATACTCGCCCTTCTCTGCCATCGCGACGATGGAAAGCACGTGTGCCTTGCGCTTCTCCGTGCTCGAAAGGATGTTATGTATATTCGTCGTGTCGCTCCACATCACCGTCGGAAAGACCTCGACCCCTGCCTTACGCGCGTCTGCGATAAAACGCTTTGGCGTACTTTTCGATAGACCCATGAGGTCATTCAGGCTCCCGTCCTTTTTGACCGTGTATGCAAATAAGTACACGCGGTCGAGCTCATCAAAATGGCTTTTTGCATCCTTCATACCGTCTTTGGTCTCCCAGTACGGTATCCACCCGGCGACTTCCCCGTCAGCCGCGAGAGCGGTATGCGGCACAAAAACGCTCCCGAGTAGGACGAGAAGACCGAGTATAAAAGAGGTACGCATATAGGTACTAGTATTCTAACCGTTTTGGATTTTGCGAGCGAATCGCGCTAGGCTCCGCGTATGCGCCGCCATATCACGCTGTGGAAACCCGTCGGGGCTACTCCTTTGGAGACGGTCGAGGGGTGGCGCAGATTACAGCCTGAGCTCACTCATACTCCGCTTACCTATGCGGGTCGGCTCGACCCGATGGCCGATGGAAAGCTCCTCGTGCTCGTGGGCGAGGAGTGCAAGCGGCAGCGAGCATATATGGGCCTCGACAAGGAGTACGAGGTCGATGTGTTGTTTGGCTTTGAGAGCGATACGAGTGATATCCTCGGGCTCATCGAGCGAAACCCTCTAGCGACTCACCCTGGGGAGCGCGAGATACAGAGAGTGCTCGCCGAGGAGTGCGGCACCAAACGCCTTCCGTACCCGGCATTCTCCTCAAAAACAGTTGGTGGCGTTCCGCTTTTTATGCACGCATTGGAGGGCACGCTCGCCACCATAGAGATACCTACGCATGACGAAACCATTTATCGCGCGACCCTACTCAAAACGCGAACGGTAGCAGCAGCCAATCTGCTTAAAGATATAGAGGCGCGTATTGCAGAGGTGACCTATGACCCCGACCCGCGCAAATCGATGGGTGCTGACTTCCGCCGGGCGGATATTCGCGAGCGCTGGAAAAAGGCGCTCGATGATTCGAACGAAACGTATGTAATCGCACGCATCCGAGTTACTGCCGCCTCGGGTACCTACATGCGGAGTCTCGCCGCACGTCTTGGAAACTCACTTGGGACTAACGCGCTCGCTTTCTCGATAACCAGAACACGTATCGGACGTTACCAGCCCCTTGGCCCCTGGGGCTTTTGGCGCCATTCTTACTGATTGACATTTGACCCCCGGTATGCCATCCTAGAGGGGTCAACTCAGCGCTGATCCAGAGGTACGGGATCGACTGACCCTCCAGCCCACTCGAGTTTGATACTTACCACTACATTCCAAACTCATGCAGCAAGGAACTATCGCCCGCGTCACCGATAAGGGATTCGGGTTCATCGCAATCGAGGGTGCGGAGAAGGATCTCTTCTTCCACTCCAACGAGCTCGTCAACGTTCGCTTTGACGACCTCCGCGAAGGCGACAAGGTAGAGTTCGAGGTCGGCGAGAGCCCTAAGGGCCCTAACGCGATCAAGGTCTCTAAGATCTAAATCGAACCTAACGTAAACGCCGGCAGCCCAAGGGTTGCCGGCGTTTACGCATATGCATTTGTCCCTTTACCGCTATACTCCCCCTATGAAAGCCCGCAAGCATGCGAAACGGATAATTGATGCGCCGCGCCCGCAGGGTACTCTGCGGCTTAATGTCCGTATGCGTGACATGGGGCTTGCCTCGCGTCGCGAAGCCGATGCCCTCATCGAAAGCGGCAAGGTCTATGTCAACGGAAAGCGAGCGGCGCTCGGTACCCCTGTAGTCGAAAGCGACACTATTGAAGTACGCGGCAAAACCAAAGACCTAGTCTATTTGGCCTATCACAAAGCACGGGGACTTCCGACTCAGGGGGAAGCTGGTGAGGACAGTGTTGTTACCCGCTTTGCAGCAGATGGCATCTCTCCGGTCGGTCGACTCGATAAGGACTCATCAGGACTTCTCATCCTTACGAACGACGGGCTCGCAACAGCCAAAGTCCTTGGCGACGACATTGAGAAGGAATACTTGGTTACGACCAAGGAAGCCATACGCGCAGGTATCCCAGCGATATTTGCTAAGGGTATGGATACGCGCGCATTCGGTACGCTGCGACCAGCGAAAGCTACCTTGGTAAATGAACGAAAACTACGCATCACCCTTCTTGAGGGGAAAAAGCACCAGGTGCGCGTCATGCTCGCCGAGCTCGGACTCACGGTATCAGAACTCGTGCGCACACGCGTCGGAGGTGTCCTCCTTGGAAAGCTTCCAAAGGGTCAGGCGCGCGAGCTTACCGTGACCGAGCGTGCTTCGCTTTCGCTCTAGCCTTCGCTTTGCGGATGCGTCCCATCCTTCCCTTCCCTTCGCGACACGCATCACACCGGCATCCGCCGCCAGGCAGGATGTATTCATTGAAATAATCAGTGTCGTAGTCGTAATTCAACTCCTCCCCCTCGCGAATGGCTCGGCGCGAGAATACGTAGACACGTTCCTTCCTAATCTCGATGACGCAGTTAGGGCGGCAGGAATGGTTGATGTAGCCCGCCTTATTATCGCGCGGCTTTCCGTCGATAGTCTTTCTTTTTGAAACCTCGAACAGGTATTTACTATTGCTCGTCTCTTCTTCCTCCTTGGATACGACGCGCCCTACATACTCAATGACGCAGACGTCCTTAGGTATCGCCTCGCCTGCAAATAACCCAAGACCCGCTCGTGAGCGACCCACCCGCAACGAAAAACCACCCGGCTCAAACTTGCTTTTCTTCATACCCTACCAGAACAGCTTCTGCGCCTTCTCAACCGCCTCAAGACCCGCCATACAATCCTTCTTGCCGTCTATTTCCGGGCTTGCTTTGTATGCACCCTCAATACCGTCAAGAAGATTAAGCTTGTGCGTGACGTCGATACCCTGCGTTTCGATATAACGCCTAATGTCCCGGAGCGCCGCCATGGTGTAGGTAAATGTGAAATGCTCAGGCGGTATGGCGCGGGCGCCGCTTGGAGACTCTCCCGACTCTGCCTCATAGGGCTTCGGGTCGTCCGGCTCCGGATGTACACGTGTCTCTATATTCTCGAGGTCGCGATTACTTCCCTGTGCGCTCTGCCTCTTCAATCGCTCCGCGTCGAGCGACACAATTTTCCTCGGGTTTTCTGCTGACATGGCCTAGATTTTAGCACGCCCCGTTCGCGCACGCCTCGCCCCGCGAGGAGTTTTCTCCCATTCTATGAGTCTGCCGGCCGACAACTCCATCGGATCCGCCCTACGTATGAACCGCGCATTCCCTGTCGGCACTAATGCGGTATGAGGGAGCGTATCGAGCTTCTCGTCTAACCAGAACAGGTCTTCCTCACTCGTAATCCACCCGTCACCAAGGCGCGAAAGATCGAAAGGCTTCGAGAAGGAGAGCAGCGTCTTTCGACCTGTCGTGTTAAGGAACCACTCGTGAAAATACGAGAGCGCAAGCGCCTTAAGGCTCGGATACACCGGGTCACGAAATCGTATGGTCGCGTGATTGGTTTTGGAGACCGCACCCCAATGCCCGTTCTCCTTGTAGAGCGCGATGACGTGATCGAAATCGCCACGTTTCGCGCGCAGGTCCATGAGAAGCGGCGGGCGGCCGTGCATCCAGAAGGCGGTTGCAGCGACGAGGGCCCCCTCGATGCAGTGCGCGCGATTCTCGCGAAGTACACGACGTGGGGACAGGTGAGTATCACCGCCAGGCTCGAAGTTGAGCGGGATGGCGTCGAGAAAATCCTGCACCTTGATAGGCGTATTGAGCTTCCGAAGCGCACGTTCCTCCGATTTCGTTAGATTGAACACTCCTAGAGTCTACCAACACGAAGGTATCTTGCGCGACGCGACGCCCGCGGGCGCGCCCTGCTGTCCGAGGGTGCATTTTGCATATCCCGCTACAGACAGGCACAATGTCCCCTATGAAATCAGCGACGGCTCCCCTTTGGGTTCCCCTCCTGCTTGGTCTCGTTATCGCGCTCCTAGGGGCCGGAGGGGCGTATGGCTACACCCGCTACGAAGACCTGGAGACCAGCTTCGCATCATCTACCGAAAGGTATGACGCTCAAATTGCCGTGCTTAACACAAAGCTCAAGGAGGCGGAGCAGACAAACGAGGAATTGCATTCGGGACTCACAACCGAGAAGAGCAAGAACGACGCGTTCGCGAAGGAAATCGGCGAGATATCAGGGACCGTAAAGGTACTCGATAAGCTCGCGAAGACCGACCCTGAACTCCTTGCTAAATACTCGAAGGTTTTCTTCCTGAACGAGAATTATGCGCCACCTCGGCTTGCGACCATTCCAAAGTCCATGACCTATGACGAGTCACGGACATTCGAATTCCACGCAGACGCCATAGACCATCTGAAGGACATGATTGAGGATGCGGAGGATGACGACGTGAAGCTCTATGTCGCATCCGCCTTTCGTTCGTTCGATGAACAGGCAGGACTCAAGTCCGGCTATCGTATTACCTACGGTGCGGGCGCAAATGCCTTCTCTGCTGACCAGGGATATTCCGAACACCAGCTTGGGACAACGGTCGACTTTACGACAACCGGCATCGGAGGCGGCCTGGTCACCGCCTTTGACACGACGCCTGCCTACGAGTGGCTCACTAAGAATGCTCACAAGTACGGATTCGTACTCTCCTACCCTAAAGGAAATGCATACTATATCTATGAGCCATGGCACTGGCGCTATGTCGGCGTCGAACTTGCAGAGGATCTCGACGATGATGGTAAGCGTTTCTACGACCTCGACCAGCGCGAGATAGACGAATATCTCGTATCTATCTTCGACTAGCCTTTCATTGACTCTCCATCCGCACAGGCTACCATCGCGGTAATGGACTACCGCCTGGTCTTCCCCGAGGACCTCTCCCCTACCATCACCCGCTCTCAATGGGTGCCATTTGGGGTGCTCTTTATCGCTACCTTTGTCGCAGCCTACGCAGGCGTATATCTCTATCAAGAGGGCAACACATTCCCCGGCATTATTTGGCCTACGGCAGGGGTCGCGATGGCCGGACTCATACTCGGTGGGCGCAAGCTCTGGCCCGCAATTACCGCCGCCACGTTTCTCGCGTCATTTGCAGCGGGGACGCCGCTACTCTCCGCACTCTTCATGTGCGTCGCGCATACGCTGAAGGCGATATTTGGAGCATGGATTCTCGACCGTCTCGGATTCAACTTCCTGATTTCGAGGCTCCGTGATGCGCTTGCCGTACTTGTTGCAGCGTCGATACCAACAATAATCGTCCCGACATTCGGCGCAATCAATCGTATCTACCTTACCGACACGCTCGAATGGAATGAGTTTTGGGACGTCTGGGGCCCTCTGTGGATTGGCCAGATTGCCTCTGTCATCGTGCTCACGCCGTTCATCGTGCGCTGGCTGTCTCGCGCAAAATTCACTCGTTCGAGAGCTGAGCTTCTCGAAATCACCGGAGCATTTGTGCTTCTCTTTGCGGTCGGCTACATCATCTACCTTACGGAATACACTGCCGTTTTCAGGGTACCCCTCAATTACCTCATCCTCGTCCCGTTCATCTGGATCGCGCTCCGCATCGGTCCACGATTTATGACAGTCGCAATATTCGTAAACGCTGTCTTTCAACTAGCAGGCGCTGCTGCGGGCCTGTCTGGGCAGTACATGGGAACCATGGGAGAGCGCATTTTCCAGGCAGAGTTACAGATCATTATTATCTCCTTCATATTCCTCGTACTCGCCGCAATTGCGGAGGAGCGTAAGGACATCGCGAAGGACCTTGCAAAGCAAATAAAGCGAATCAGGACCGCTAACCAGCGCATCAAGGATGCGGGTAAAGCGAAAAACCAGTTCATCGCGATACTCGCGCATGAACTACGAAATCCCTTGGCTCCTATCGTCTCCTCACTGGAGCTCATTCGGCTCGAAGGGGTTCCGGAAAAATCTGCCAGGTGGTTTGAAACCATAGAGTCCCACACGCAGTCCATGCGCCGTCTCTTGGATGACTTTCTGGATGTTGCGCGTATCACTGAGCGGAAATTCCGGCTCGAAAAGGAGGAATGCGACCTCCGTCACATTGTCGGGCTCTCCCTCTCCTCCGCGCTCCCGATGATTGAAAGCCGCAATCACACGCTTTCCTACGACGCACCGCCAAGCCCCATCATGGCAAATGTTGATCCGGTCCGAGTCGAACAGGCCGTGGTAAACCTGCTTAACAATGCTGCGCGCTATACCGAGCCTGGCGGCACTATCACTCTTACTCTGCGCCCTGAGGGAGACGAGGCATTTATATCGGTAAAGGATACGGGAATAGGCATAGACCCTCAAATGCAAACTCGCATCTTCGAGGCTTTTGTACAGGGAAAGTCTGGGAAGGCTGGGAATAAGGGACTTGGCATCGGTCTTTCCTTGACTAAGGAGCTCATACACATGCATGACGGTGTCATCGTTGCGATGAGCGATGGATTAGGCCGCGGAAGCGAGTTCATCATTCGTTTACCTTTGCTCCGTACAATGAGTAACTCTATGCTTACTGAATCACCTATGACTACCCCGGCCGCCCCTACCCCGACCTCTGCGTCGCACCGGATTCTTATTGTGGACGATAACGAAGCTGCTGCTGAAGGCCTCGGAAGACTCCTTGAGTATCGAGGTCACACGGTGCGCCTCGCGTATACGGGCGAGGCCGCTCTCAGGGCTGTGAAGGAGGAGGCGCCGGAGGTCATCGTGCTTGATATTGGACTCCCGGATAAGGACGGCTACGAGGTAGCCTCGGAACTCAGGGAGCGGCTTAAGTTTTCTGGCACCCTGGTCGCCCTTACTGGCTACGGGCAGTACGAGGACCGTGAGGCGGCTAAGGAGGCCGGGTTCGACCTGCACCTCACAAAACCCGTCGGACTCCGTGAGATAGAGTCTGTGCTCTCGCACCTTCCCTAGGGCGTACCTGCTCATGAAGACGCTTCATGAAGACTTCACCCCCTAAAGGCCACTATCTACACTGTTCGGTTATCAGCTAACTTCCTACTCATGCGTGTACTGGTTATCGAGGACGAGACAAAACTCGCCGATGTACTTTCCGAGGGGCTCACAAAGAAGGGCTTCGCCGTAGATCGTATCGAGGATGGCGAGGAGGCTTTAAACCGACTTTCCTTGCACCGCTCCGACTACGACCTCGTCATTCTCGACCTTATGCTCCCCTCCTTGTCGGGAGACGAGGTGTGCCGCCAGGCCCGCGAGCGCGGAGTCACTACCCCGATACTCATTCTGACGGCTCGCGGCGAGACGGAAACGAAGGTCGACCTGCTCCTGTCGGGAGCAGACGATTACCTCGTAAAACCGTTCTCATTCGACGAGCTCCTGGCACGCATCCATGCGCTTTCGCGACGCCCTAAGGAATCGAAGCCGACAATCCTAACAGCCGGAGACATCGAACTTAATCCGGCGGAACACCGTGTAACGCGCGCCGGTAAAGAAATCGAGCTCACGCTCAAGGAGTTCATGCTGCTTGAGTACTTCATGCAGCGACCGGGCGAAGTCGTCAATCGCGAGGACCTTCTGACGCATCTCTGGGATTTCAATTACGAATCGTTCAGTAATGTGATCGACGTCCATGTCAAAAACCTCCGCAAGAAGCTCGATGACGGCAGCGGCGAAACGCTCCTCGAGACGGTTCGTGGGATCGGTTACCGATTTCGCGCGTAGATACCACGAGGATTTATTCTTCAGGACGACGACCCTGGTCGTCGCTCTGCAGACGGGATTTGCCTTGTTCCTTCTCGCGCTCGTCGCAATCGGTGGGTCGTACCTCTACCAATCGATTATCGGCGAGGTCTCCGAGGCGCTCGCAAAGAGCCTCGCAGAGGACGCTCCTCCCGGAAGCGCATTCGCGCTCGTCGAGAACCTGGAGTATGCGCGCACCTCGATCATCGTCATCGTAGGTACGTTGGTTCTCGTTGGAACCGCGATATTTGGGTACCTGATTGCGCAACTTGCTTTGGGACCCACCCGATCAGCACTCGAGAGTCAGAAGCAATTTGTATCAAATGTCGCGCACGAGCTGCGTACCCCGCTCTCGATTATTAAAACGAATGCGGAGGTCGCGCTCTTCTCGGAAGCACAGGGCACCAAGACTCGCGCGATGCTCGAAAGTACCGTCGAAGAACTCGACCGCATCTCGGATATCATCAATAACCTGCTTTCGCTCTCGGCAGTGGTGCGTCCCGGCAGACTCAAGTTAAGAGCAGTCTCACTCCCTGACGTTGTCGCGCACAGTGTCGCGAACCTCAAGGACTTCGCGGCAAAGCGTTCAATCGAGCTTAAAGTGATGGCGGACGACGTTCCTCCCGTATGGGGGAACGCCGCAGCCCTAGAGCAGATAGTCATGAATCTGGTTAAGAACGCGGTTTCCTATAGCCGCGAGGGCGCGCCGCCGGTACTCATTCGCATCGCTTCCGACCATCATGGGCACGTAGAACTTTCCGTCGAGGATGAGGGTGTTGGCATCCCGGAAAATGACCTCGCGCGAGTCGTCGAACCATTCTATCGAGGCGATCCGTCCCGGACGCGTCGCATGTCAGGTTCAGGCTTGGGGCTCACCATAGTGAACGAGCTTCTGAAGCTTCACGAAGGAAAGATGCGTATCCGGAGCACTCCAGGCCGCGGAACGAAAGTTCTTGTGACGCTGCGGCGCGCGCCAGATGCGAAAGAGGAAACGAGCCAAGCCTCGCCAAGCGAAGTTATCGTTGATTTCTCGCCCGCAGCCTGACGCTTCACTCAGGACTCATCGCAACCTCTGTACCATACCGACAGACGGCACCTTCCCGGCGTGAAGGCTGCGCTTGCTTACTCCAGGGCCGCAGCCTTTGCGCATATGTGACCGCATGCTGTTGGGTTATGGCCATTTTGAATTTGGATTTGGCCGATAGAAAGCATGCCGCTGCAGAAAGTATAAAAGGAGTACGAAGCAATCCGCCCTTCGGGCGGATTGCTTCGTCGAGCACGGGTCTTAGCCCACCACTACCGTGAAGCCCCCGTAGGCCATGCGTGTGTGGTCGAACGGCATGGTCATATCTTTTTCTTTCACGTTGGCGTACTTCTTCTCCATATATGCCATTACTTTCTTATTCACGGAGTCGCGGTGCGCCTTACTCTTGAAAGTGATGTAGGAAAACCATACAGTCTCTGATGGCTTTGCATTCGCGAGCTTGGTGAATGAAAGCGCTGGCGCCATGCCGTGCTGGCTCTTCGTCTTGAGGTCAGTCCCCATGCACTCCTTATAGTCGAGCGCGCCGAACTTCTTCCAGGCAGCCGCGCCCTCTCGCGCCATCTTCTTGTATGCGGCGACATTCTTCTTTGGCACAGCAAATACAAATCCGTCTACATAGGTCGTTTTCATGCGTCCAGTATAGCAAGCACGAAACCCCGTTGAGAGCGCGACGTGCGCCCGCCGCTAGCTAGTTCTTGAGTCCGACTCCCCTTTTGAAAAGCCAGAGCACGAGCGCCATGAGTACGACCGTCAGCCCGATGAGGATACCAAACGAGAGCATGACGTTCACATCCGAAACACCGAGGAATCCATAGCGGAAGGCGTTCACCATGTAGAGGATGGGATTAAATTGCGATACGGCGCCCCAGAACGGCGGGAGCTGGTCTATCGAATAGAACACCCCGCCGAGGTACGTAAGCGGCGTAAGGACGAACGTGGGAACGATAGATATAGCATCGAAGGACTTTGCATAGAAACCGTTCACGAGTCCAGCCAGAGAGAATACGAGCGCCGTAAGGAACGCGGCAAAAAATACGATAAAAATGTTCACCAAGGCGAGGTGCGTGAAGAAGAGCGAGGTCACCGTAACGAGGATGCCAACCAAGCCAGCGCGCAGTATCCCGCCTGAGACGAAGCCCGCCATCACGACCCAGTTAGGCATTGGCGAAACCAGGACTTCGTCGATGGTGCGCACCCACTTCGCAAAGTAGAACGTGGAAACGGTGTTCATGTAGGCGGAGGTGATAATTGCCATCATCACGAGTCCCGGCACAATAAACTGCATGTAGGAAAAGCCGTGTATATCGCCTATTTGGCTGCCGATGAATCCTCCGAAGATGATGAAGTACAGCGACATCGTGACGACCGGCGGCAGCAAGGTCTGCGACCAGATACGGATGATGCGCACGAACTCCCGACGGATCATCGTGTAGTAGGCGACGAGTATCTTATTGAATGGCATATCAGGCAGCGGGTTCCTTATTCTCTACGATCTCCATAAAGATATCCTCGAGCTTCTTCCCGTTGTGGCGCGTGAGTAGGTCCTGCATCGGCTCATCGACAGCGATGACGCCCTTGTTGATGATGGCGACGTGCTTTGCGAGCTGTTCCGCCTCTTCAAGGTAATGGGTCGTAAGGACGATGGTAGTGCCGGCAGCCGATATCTGGCGCAGATATTCCCACATGCCGCGGCGAAGCTCGACGTCGACACCTGCGGTCGGCTCATCAAGGAGCAGGATCTTCGGCTCGTGGATAAGCGCGCGTGCGATCATTAGGCGCCTCTTCATGCCGCCTGAAAGCTTCTGCGATGCATCGTGGCGCTTCTCCCAGAGCCCGAGGTTCTTGAGAATAGGCTCAACCCTGCGGCGCGCCTCGTCCCGCGGAATGCCGTAGAAACCTGCCTGGTCGAGAATGATGTTCTCGACCTTCTCAAAAATATTGAAGTTGAATTCCTGCGGAACGAGGCCGATCATGGACTTCGCCTCCTCCGCATGCGTATCGATATCGAATCCGAGCACCGATACGGTGCCGCCGGTCTTCACCGTGAGTCCGGCCGCAATACCGATGAGAGTCGTCTTCCCCGCACCATTAGGTCCGAGCAAGGCGAAGAACTCTCCCTTAGGCACCGTGAGCGTCACGCCCTTCAAGGCCTCAGTACCCTTCGGGTACTGCTTCCTAAGTCCCTCTATTTTCAATGCCGGTGCGTCACTCATGTAGTAATGGCATTGTAGCAAATCGGCGCTCGAGGCGCTCTGTGGACGGAGAAAGCCGCGCTTTTACGCGCGGCTTTGCCTTTGTGATAAGGCGACTCTCGTACGGCCCAGTTGTGAAAGATTCCTCGACTTGCGTCTGTGGAAGTAAGCCGTACGAGACTCGCCTCATTACCTACCCTCTAGGAGATACCCCGAAGTTATTTAGAGACTATCATAGGCACATTTATCTGTCAAGCCACGGTTTGACAAAGTACCAATATGTGGGTTATAATCTGGCCTAGAGTACCCCGTATTCGAAAGGAGCAAACAAATGGCGAAGTCCAAGTGGAAACGGTTTGTGGAGGGCCGCTGGGTCATGCAGGTCCTGGTGGATACGCAGTCCGCTCTCACGGACGCCGGAATCGAGGTGAGCTACGCTGCCGACGCTCTCAAGGAGCGCACCGGTACGAACATACTCGACTTCCTCGACCAGCTCGCAAAGGACGAATCTCTCTGGGCACAGGTGCCTGACTCGATTCCCTTTCCGGAGCCTTCCAAGCAGCGAATGAGAGAAGCCATGTCCTTCCTGTCCGGTCTATCAGAGGACCGCGGTCGCCCGGAGGATGCCGAAGCGATTCGCGCCATGGAGGCCGAGGCCTTTATGCCGCGGAAGAAGATGGAGCTGCGGGCGAGCCTCAACAAGTTACTTGTTGAGCACCGCGCCTGAAACCCTTCGAGCGAACGCAACACAAGAACCCCGGCCAAACTATGGCCGGGGTTTCGCACATCAACCGAGGTGCGCCTGGTCGTTGTGAGTCGTGAGCCGCCAGTGCTGCTTGCCACGGAAATTCTCGACGTACTGGAAAACCGAGATGCCGGTATTCTGCATCACGATGTTCCAGTGAAGCTCGCCATACTGCTCACCGGTAAGTGTCGTGGGCATAAGTACCCGCGCGATGAGCATCCGCGTAAAGTAGCCATGGGAAACCGCGAGAATGGATTTCTCAGGTCGTGCCAGCATATGCGCAAGCACAGCGTCAGCGCGCGAAATCAGATCGTCGAAGTTCTCGCCGTCCTGAACCCGCATCCCTGGCGTCGAGAGGCTTTCCTCCCACTGGTCACAAAGCTCCATTGCTTCAGGGTCGTCGAGCCGCTTCCCAAGGAGCTCCGTGGGCTTTACCCGCTCCACCAAAAGATCGAGTCGTTCGAATGGCTTGTCGCAGGCCCGCGAGATTGCGAGCGCCGTATCCCAGGCGCGCGCAAGCGGGCTCGCGATAATCGCCTCGAAATCGAGCTTTGTAGCGCGGAGCGCGATTTGCTCGGCCTGTGCCCTTCCGGTCACGCTCAAAGGCGAGTCCGGATGCTGGAACTCGACCCCTTCGTTTCCTTCGCTGCTACCGTGGCGTACGACATACAGCGTCTTCAACGTACCGCTATTTTTCCGTATAGCTTTCATTGATATCTCCTTTCCTTTTTGAGCCTACCTCAGACAAGACACTGCGCAAGCCTACGTACGGCGCGTGTCGAGGACCTGCGGTGGAACCTCCTCAACCACGTACGTCGTCTCGGTAACGGTCTGCGCCCGGGCTTGTTCCGCAATCGTCTCGTCGAGCTTGCGGTTGTGTCGTTCGAGTCTACTGATGCGGAAGCTGTCCCCTATCATCGCGGGGATGGATACCAGGAGTGTAATCGCAGCACCAATAGCAAGCGCGATGATGACAAGAAGCGCTAAGGAACTCTCGAACTCCCAACCAAGGAAGCGAAGCGCGACCACGTCGGTGTTTTGTATAGCGAATATGATGGCGGCAGCCCCAAGCACGAATCCGATGATGAGCGAGAATATCATGAGCACAGTGTGCCCTTTCCCTCATGAAGAACGGATGTAGTCGTGTGAGGCTATACTTATATTCATATGGACATTGCAGAGCGACTGAAAAGCGTCATGCGCGGCGAAGTATCGACCACGGATGCCGACTTAGAGTCAGCAAGCCGCGATACAAGTCTCTTCGTCCGCATGCCGAAAGCTGTTGCCTACCCGAAGGATGCGGAGGACGTCGCGAGCGCGGTACGAGCGATCGCGGACGCGAAAAAAGCCGGTGAGGACGTCGCTCTCGCGGCGCGCGCTGCGGGCACTGACATGTCGGGCGGCCCGCTCACGGACTCCGTGGTTCTTTCGTTTACAAAGCACATGCAGCGCATAGACGACCTTGAGTGCGATGCCGAATGCGTCGCGGGAACGATGTGGACCGAGCCCGGCGTCTACTACCGTGATTTCGAGAAAGCGACGATTGCCAAGGGGCTCATCATGCCGTCCTACCCCGCATCCCGGGAACTTGCTGCCATGGGCGGAATTGTTGCAAACGATTCGGGCGGCGAGAAGACCCTAGCCTACGGGAAGACGCATGACTACGTCGAGGAATTGGAGGTCGTGCTTGCTGACGGCACCCGCACCTCTTTCAAAGCACTCACGAAGACGGAAGTGGCTCAAAAGAAGCTCGTAGACGGGCTTGAGGGTCGTATCTATCGCGAACTCGACAAGCTTCTGTCGGAGCATGCTGATGTGATAGAAACCGCACGACCCAAGGTGTCAAAGAATTCCGCAGGCTACGCACTATGGGACGTGCGTACGACTGACGGCGGCATGAACCTCGCAAAGCTCATCGCAGGCTCTCAAGGAACGCTCGTGCTATGGACGCGCGCGAAGCTCCGCCTCGTGAAGCCTAAGGCCCACCGCGCGATGCTCATCGTCTTTCTTAACGAGGTACCGCTTTTGCCGGAAGTCGTGAAGCGTATCCTTCCTTTCTCTCCCGAATCGTTCGAGTCCTATGACGACCACACGTTCACGCTCGCGGTGAAGTTCCTTCCCGAGATGCTCTCGCAGATGGGCTGGACGCGCGCTGCGCGCCTCGGCATATCTTTCATCCCCGAAGCTGAGATGGTGTTACTAGGCGGCGTCCCGAAGCTCGTCCTTATGGCGGAATTCGCGGAGGATACCATCGAAGAGGCGGATGCGAAGGCGGAGCAAGCTCGCGTAGCGCTCGCAGGACTCGATCTCAAATCCCACATTGAGAAGGATGAGGCGCACTCGGAGAAGTACTGGATCGTGCGCCGCGAAAGTTTCCGCCTCTTACGCAAGAATCTGCGCGGGACATACGCTTCCCCGTTTATCGATGACTTCGTCGTTCCTACCGACTCGTACGACCGGTTCCTACCCGAGCTTCACGCGCTTCTCGACGAGTACAAGGATTCTATGGTCTACACGGTCGCGGGTCACATCGGGAACGGGAACTTCCACATCATCCCCCTCATGGACCTCAAGAACCCTGAGGCTCGCACCACCGTACTGGAGCTTGCGCCACGGGTGTACGACCTCGTTATCCGCTACGGTGGCACCACGACCGGCGAGCATAACGACGGTATCATCCGGACGCCATACCTCGAGAAGCTTTTCGGGAGCGAGATGGTGCAACTTTTCCAGAAGACCAAGACGCTTTTCGATCCTCTGAACATCCTGAACCCTGGGAAGAAAGTCGGAGGCACATCCGAGGACATCGAGAGATTCATGATTCCCGGGTAGCTTGATTTACGTAGTGAATATGGTATAATGGTTAGAGACAGTCAAGGAGTATCAGAGTGAACGTTGGAAACAAGCAGGTTCTCACCACCATGGAGCACGCCGCTCTCGTGTGCGAGATCGAGTCTGCGGCAGATACTGGGTTTCTCACGCTGTACGCGAGCGAGACGGACGCGCTTGATGACCTTTCGCACGGCTGGGCCTTCTTCGCCTACGAGGACGGTACTGCCGTCGGTGTCATCGCCGTGACGCAAAAGGCAGGGCCTTTGCAAGCGGTCATCGAACTCCTCGCCGTTCGCAAGGAATACCAGCGCCGGCGCATCGCCCGGACACTCATGGCGCGAGCGCTCGAGGAGCTCAAAGACGTACCCACGGTCGAGCTCACTACGCGGGTCGGCAACCCGGCACGCACGCTCTACGAACGATTCGATTTCGTCGTGAAATCGGTCGAAGAGGACATGTACGGCGACGGCAAGCCCCGGTACATCATGAGCTGGGAAGGTCCTCGTACCTTCGCCGCCTCCTAACTTCGAAGCGCGGACCGGTTCACCGGCCCGCGCTTTCCTTTTATCCCCACCGCACGAGCATCATTTGTAAAAACCCCATATTCGTAGTATTATTTTTTCAACTCGCGGAAGCAGAGCTCCGAGGCAAACCCTCAAAAGTGTTCGGGTCAGCGAGGTTATAAAGTTCAAGCATAGCCCTCATGGCAAATAACAAGCTGTACGTCGGCGGTATCCCCTATCGCACGACCGAGGACGAGATGCGCCAGGCCTTCGAGGAGGCAGGAGCCGTATCGTCCGTCTCGATTATCATGGACCGCATGACCGGCCGCTCTCGCGGATTCGGGTTCGTCGAAATGGCGGATGATGCAGGCGCCCAGGCAGCTATCGAGCGTTGGGACGGCAAAGACTTCGGCGGCCGTACGCTCTCAGTCTCTCTCGCGCGTCCTCAGGGTGATCGTCCCGCAGGAGGCGGTGGCGGTGGCCGCGGAGGATTCGGAGGCGGCGGTAACGGCGGATTCGGAGGCGGCCGCGCATCGTTCGGCGGAGGCAGCTATTAAATCAACTGACCTGACTCAAGAGGACAGCCCCGTAAGGGGCTGTTTTCTTTAGACTGACGCGATTCGCGTTCAATACGGGAATACGGCGACGGCATCCGCGCCCTTCGCTTCGATGGCGTCCTTGACACGCTGTTCGCGCGAGCGGAGATCGCCTGCCATACGATCATGGCCTTCGCAGTAGGGCGACTTTCGTCCGCTCTTGCGGAGATGACCCGCCTTCCGTCCACAGAATCGAAAATCCTTCTGTTGCGGATCTCCGATGGGCCATCGGCAGATGTCTGCCGATAGGTTCTCGACAGTGACCGCACCTACCGGCATCGGCTCGAGAGCCTCGTGGCGCGGCTCTGGTGTTTCGATAAGCGGTTTGCGCTTACGGCTAGGGCTACAGGCAGCACCTGCAGGCGTCAACGCGATTGCCCGCTCCTGCGGACGGCTCGGTTTTCTGGAGAGGGGGCGATCCGGCGAATTATTGAGCCCGGCGCGATTCACGATGCCGGAAACCTGACCGATGGTCAGATGAAGCTCGCTCGCGATGGTGCTGAACGATTTGCCTCCGGCAAGCCACATACGCTTCACCGATTCCTTTTGCTCCTCGCCTGGTCTCGGCACATATCCGTCTGCCATGGTGAATCCTTTCGAATATCAGAATCTGAGTGCATGAAAGCACACCGGACCCGGTTACGGAAGCTGCGGTGAAAAACTAGCGCGGAAGCGGAAGGCTCTGGCTTTCCCGCTTCTTAGTCTCTGCGCTCCACCCCACCCAATTAGCGAGTATCTGCATGAACGTAGCCAAGGCAGCGAGCGCGAGGACGAGGACGACAAACCATGCCAAGGGCTGCCACATATAGAAGAACGGCACGAAGAACGCGAACCAGAGGCCGGTGCACCACGGGCACGCCATAAGCTTCCCTAACGTTCCCCAGAAGGTTGTCTCGTCATGTGACTTGAGCCAGTCGCGCACGAAGTCCGTGATGTGGTCGTAGGTGACGAGACGCGTGAGCCGGAATATCGCGAGCGACATGAGGATGAAGTCGCCCGCAGGAACCACCTCCGGTAAGAGCCCTTCGACCGAGAGCCACGCCGCGCCCCAAAGCACGATGGCCGCAAACAGTACCGAGAAGAAGATATTCCATACCGGTAGTCGCATATATGCATAGTGTATAACAGCTCTATGGAGAACAAGGACGAAAAATGGCTGCGTGAGGAAAAGTATGGCGGAGAAGAGTCCGAGGCCTATCACACAGACGTTCTACGCCTACGCGCGGGAGAGCCCTTAGCGTACGTCATCGGCCACATCCCATTCCTCGGTCTTTCGATACGACTCGATTCCAAACCCCTTATTCCCCGCCCCGAGACCGAGTGGTGGACCGAGAGACTCATCGCGCACATCAAGGAGCGAGTTACGCAGCAGTCACGCAAGACAGTCCGCGTCCTCGATCTGTGCGCAGGGTCGGGCGCCGTGGGCCTTGCGATACTGGCACAAGTTCCTGAAGCGCACGTAACATTTGCAGAGCTCGATGATGCGCACGCCGCGACGATTCGTAATAACATCAAGGCAAACGGCCTCGACGCGTCGCGCACGTCAATCGTCACCGGCGATCTATTCGCTCCTCTTTCGGAACTACGTTTTGATATCATCGCGACGAATCCGCCGTACATCCCTGATACGCGTGCACTCGATGCGTCGGTCACCAAGTACGAGCCGCACCTAGCGCTCTTTTCGGGCGAGGACGGACTCGCTCTCATACGACGCATCGCGCACGAAGCGCCTGCGCACCTCATGCCACGCGGCGAGCTGTGGGTCGAGGTAGACAGCGAGCACGCCGAATCCGCACAAAGCCTTGTCGCCGGCTCCGTCGCAAACGTTGAACTCATCCCCGACCAGTACGGCCGCCCTCGCCTCGTTGTGGGATACTGCTAAGGCAAGCCATGTCGACCAGCACTCCTAACCCGCTTCAGCTATTTGCCGATAGCGGCATCGCACCGCTCCTGTTTTACTTAGCAGCGTTTATATTCTCGATTTACTCACTCATCATCGCGTACCACTGGCTCCGGTACAGCCAACGCTCCAGAATCACGGTTCCGGTTCTTATCGCGTACGGCGCCGGAGCCGCGCTCTTCCTTGGTTTTGCTGCAAGCGGACTCGTATGACCCTAGAAGAATTCGAGCTTGAACCTGGCGAAGCCGTGATGCTCACGGTGCGCAGACATTGGCTCGTATTCATCCTCGAGCTCCTGCCGTTTGCGATTGCCGCCATCATTCCGTTCCTTATCCCGCCCGCAATTGCATACCTCGGTGCGAACCTGCCCGAAGGCGCTGTCGATAGCACGTTCTCCCTAGACCTCTCTCAGGGTACGGTACGGCTGACGCTCGGACTCTGGTGGCTCTTGCTGTGGACCGCAGCCTTCACCGTCTTCACCCGGGCATACCTCGATCTCTGGGTGGTCACCTCGACCCGTATCGCGAACATCAAGCAGGAAGGATTCTTCCATCGACGGGTCGAAAGCTTCCTTCTCACCCGCGTACAAGACATCACAACTGAGGTGCGTGGCATCATTCCGACCCTGCTCGGATTCGGCTCGGTTCGGGTAGAAACGGCGGGAGAAGCGTCACGTACCTTCCGCATGAAGGGACTCCCGGACCCAGAGGGTATTCGTGACCTCATCATCCGCGAAGTCGCACTCCTCCACGATAAAGGCCGCTAATCGAGGGCAAACGAGAGCGCGAGCGGCAGATGGTCTGAAACCTCGTCGGCAAGTACCTTGAAATCCTCGACTCGTATCCCATGTGAGACGAGTGCGTAGTCCGCAAATTTGTTCTCCTTCTTATAGTGGCTGCTTCGCGTCGATGTCACTCCGTATTCACGTATAAGGTTCCGCATCCCACAGTCCTCGAACATAGAGATACTTTCTGAGTCCGGAAGCAGATTGAGGTCTCCGGCGAGCACGTACGGCGTTGCGAGCCTGTGCGCGAGCGCGCATACGCGTCGGGACTGCTCAAACCGTTCCTCGCAGTCCTCCTTCCCCTTCCCGTTCCAAAGCCCGTGGAGGTTCATGATAGTGAACGGCGCACCTTCCTCTTCACGCATCGTCACGTACTGCACGCACCGGGCATGGTGCCCCAAATCCTCCCCATGATGGTCCGGGCGATATCCCTTTTCCCGATATACATACTCCTCGCCGTGCGCGATCACAGTGAGGCGTTTATGTACGAGCATGAGGAGCCCGTAATCATCCATAAGCATCGGCACGAAATACGGCACGTGGTCCGCGCATATCTGAGAAAAAGTCTGGAGCGCATCATGCATGGTCGTGCGCTCGGTAAGCTCCACACCACCGGCCATCATCCCTTCCATTTCCTTATACGGACCCGACCATACCTCCTGCAGATTGAAAATGTCGGTGTCTTCTTTGTGCGCCTCCATAAACGCGATGAGCTTGTCGCGACCTGCGCGTCCTCCCCAAATATTGAGCGAAATGAGATTCACGATTCCATAATACTCGTCCAGTGCCCGCATTGAAACATCAAACAATCGTGGTATGGTGCAGGGAGGAGAAAGGAGGCGTACATGCCATTGCGCCCTGCGCTTTCGGAGATGGAGCGGCTGGTAATGAGCTACCTTGCCGCGCGCGACGGCCGGAGCATCTGGACTGACGAGAAGGAAGCTGCCAGGTGGCATGACGCCTACCTGCGCGCAAATCACGTGGGCTATCACTCAAGCCTCTCGCGCATTCTCGAGCGCTTCACCAAGCTCGGATGGCTTGCCTGGGCCGACGAAGGGTTCCAACTAACCACAAAAGGCTCTGAGCGCTACGCATTCGCGAAGGCGTTCGAGAGCCACTACTAGAGCCGGTTCCCTAGGGGACCGGCTCTCACTTTTTCTGATAGAATCCACGTATGACTCCTGGCGAAGACCTTTCCACCGAGCCCTATAAGGGCGTTCGAGATTTTTATCCTGCCGACTGGCGCCGTATGACGGCGATGTTTACTGGCGTACGCCGCGTGCTTGAAAGCCACGGATTCGAAGAGTTCCAGGCGTCCCCTCTCGAGCACTCGGAGCTCTACGAGAGCAAAGGAAATGAAGAGATTATCCGAGAGCAGACATTCTCGTTTATAGACCGTGGCGAGCGACGAGTGACACTCCGCCCTGAGATGACGCCGACATTGGCGCGCATGGTCGCCGGTAAGCGTCGGGAGCTCGCGTTTCCCTTGCGCTGGTTCTCTATCGGCAACCGCTTCCGCTACGAACGTCCGCAGAAGGGACGCTTACGCGAGTTTTATCAGACGGACGTGGACTTGGTAGGGCTCCCTGAAGGCGAAGCGGACCTTGAGATTATCGCGATGGCCTCCGAGATTCTGAAGTCGTTCGGCGCGACCGACGACGACTTCGTCATCCGCATCAACTCTCGCAAGCTCATTCGGCTTGCAAGTGAGGCAGTGGGCCTTCCCGAGGGCGAGGTATCGCGCGCGTACTGGCAGCTCGTTGACCGCAAAGCGAAGATGTCGGCCGAGGAGTTCGCTGCAGCGCGCAAGGAGTTTACTGCGGACCCCTTAGCGGAAATAGAGCGCGCGAACGAGGGAGCAGTAGCCGAGGAGAAAGCACGGGTTAAAGCGCTCGTAGATATGCTTAAGGAGCGCGGGGTCAGCAATGCGGTGTTTGATACGGACATTGTTCGTGGCTTCGACTACTACACGGGCACCGTGTTCGAGGTGAGCGATACCAATCCTGAGAATCCTCGGGCGCTGTTTGGTGGCGGTCGCTACGATGGGCTCGTGTCCATGTTCGGAGGCGAGGCAGTACCCGCCGTCGGTTTCGCCTTCGGAGACGTCACGATGATGGACTTCCTCGATACCCATGGACTCGCTCTCACCACCGGTTCCCAGGCAGATGTGTACATCGCAACGCCTTCACCCGAGAATCGTGGGGACGCGGAGTCTTTCGCGCGAGCGCTCCGCGCTGACGGCGTCCGTGTCTTTGTAAACCTCACCGAAAAGGGCCTTGGCGACCAGATAAAGGACGCCGACAAGCGCTCTATCCCATACGTCATCGTCTACGGCGCGGATGAAGTGAGCGCCACGTCGGTAACGGTTAAGACGCTTTCCACTGGCGACGAGGAAGTCATAGAAAAAGATTCGGTCGCTCCCCGCCTCCGTTCATAGGCCATTCTGTACGCTGTCCGCTCTACGCCATACGTTATACGCTGTATCTATGCGAGTCATCACGTTTGACATCGAGACGCGCATGGCGACCCCGGGAAAAGGTCGCCTCGACACGTCAGCAATGGAGCTTACCGTCGTTGGCATCCACGACTCACTTACCGACGAATACTCCTCGTACCTACAGGAAGAGCTCCCGAAGCTCTGGGAAATCATGGAGCGAGCCGACCTCCTAGTGGGCTACAACTCCGATATGTTTGATATCCCGATATTGAATCGCTACTACCCGGGCGATCTTGCTCACATTCCCTCGCTCGACCTTATGGTCGAGGTGCAGAAGGTCCTGGGGCGCAGACTACGCCTCGACTCCTTGGCACGCGCAACGCTTGGTCGTGGGAAAACTGGGGACGGTCTTAAGGCGATGGACTGGTGGGCAGAGGGAAAATACGACCTGGTGCGCAAATACTGCATCGAAGACGTCCGGCTTACTCGAGAGCTGTATGACTACGGAGTAAAAAACGGGGCGCTTAAATACCAAGACCTCAATCAGAAGAAGGACATAAAGATAGACACCTCAGGCTGGAACCAGCCGCGCGACATGGGAGCGATGACCCATACCCTACCGTTTTAAACGTTCAAAGGGCCTTCCGAAAGGAAGGCCCTTGAAGGCGGTGGGGCGTTCAGGTGGCAAGTATGCCGATGATGCTCAAAAGAGCGACAAGGGCGCCTGCGACGCAGAGCGCGTTATCCACACGCGGGATGTGCAGTCTCCCCTCGGGGACTGCAGTTGTAGTTGTGGCCATGACAGAACTCCTTCCGTTTTTCATAGTACGCGCATCCGCCAAACCGTGCAATATATAGGCCGTGGAAATCCGTTCTAAACTTCCTTTTCCTCCTCCGCGAGTCCGAGCCGGTACACATCGAAAGAATCCTGGCCCTCGAACATATCGGAGGGATTCGGCAGGAACTTCTTCCTATGCGCTAAGTCGTAGGTGACGTCCTTAAGGAGGCGGTGGAAAACGGAGAACGCCTCGTCCGCATCCTTGTAATCGATGACGTACCGTCGTAGCTGTGACTTCCCGTTTGCGTTTCTGGTCTTCTTGCATTCGATGACGATGAAGCGCCGCACAGGCTTCCCGTACACCTTGCTCACCGTGTAGTAATTGAAGATGGCTTGGAGCCAGAAGAGAGCCTTGCTTCCCTGCTCCTTGCTGAAAGAATCAACGAATTTATGGTCGACGATGTCGAGCGCTCCCGGCTCTATCGTCGACTCAACAACGAGGTCTGATATCGCTTTTATGGAGAGCCTATGACCTGGAACTTTTGCATATCCCCTAACCTCGACCCCGATTACCTTATGCTTCGGTGGTCGCGCAAGATAATAGCCGACCGCCTGAAGGTATTCGCGCTCCATCCCCTCGCGCTTCGCCTTCTTTGCCTTCTTTGTCTTTGCCGTACCGAAATTAATCTCAAAGTCAGCAACGCTCCGCAAATTCACGAGCCCTGCCTCCGTCGCTGCCTCCTTCGTCGCGCCTAGATAGAACTGCTCCATCGCCACATGAGCTGCAGACCCGACAATCCCTGCCGGCGTTCGCGGCGTATCGTATATCTTCATGACGTACCGCTTGAACCAAGCGAGCGGATTACGAAGATACGAAACCACCGACGAGTGACTCCAGTAATCGATGGGGAGACGCTTCTGGCGGCGACTCGTCTTCGTGTGTCTCTTTACTGCCTTTTTTCTCATCTCTCAAAGTCTATCCTGGCTCCTCATGAGGCGCGAATGAGCGGTCTTTGCGGCATAAGGGGCCTGCAGGTAGAGTGGTGACAGGTTACACCAAGCCGCGTCGCGGCTCGCTCTTTATAGGGGTACTACATGTGCGGAATCGTCGGAATCTGGAACGCTCCCAAGGCTGCCGAGAAAACCTTCCTGGCGCTCCACGCGCTTCAGCATCGGGCTCAGGACTATGCCGGAATCGCAACCCATGACGGGTCGCACTTCCATTGGGCGCGCGATCACGGCCTCGTCTCTGAAGTGTTCGCGAAACGCGACACCCTCAACATGCTGCACGGGTGGAATGCTGTCGGGCATCTTCGCTACCCGACGGTCGAGGAGAAGACATACGCGCGCGATGCGGGCGACCCAGACCCGAATATGCAGCCGATACGCGGCCTTTGGCAGCACACGGAGTTCTTCCTCGCGCACAACGGAAACATCACGAACGTGCCGCATTTGCGGATGCTCGTGAAGGACAAGGCGACACGTCTCAAGACCGACATGGACTCCGAGATTATCGTCCGGCTCATCGAGCAGCAGCGTCCGTCAAGCTTCCTGCTGTGCCTCGAGCAAGTGCTAAAGCGCGTGCGCGGTAGCTACTCGCTCGTCATCCTCTTGCCCACGGCGCTGATTGCCGTGCGCGGCCCTGAGGGTAATCGCCCTCTGGTCTACGGATACAACGAGGAGCACGGATTCTCAATCATTGCTTCCGAGTCCTGCGCGCTTGATGCGGTTGACGCTCGTTATATCGGTGAAGTGAGGTCAGGCACTGCCGAGGTCTTCACCATAAACGGTCGACAGACGCCGCACCGCTTCACAGAACCAAGACTGAAGCGCTGCTCATTCGAACTACCGTACTACTCGCACGTCACGAGCGATGTGTTTGGAAAGAGCGTTGCTGACTGGCGTATGCGCGCTGGAAAGCGGCTCGAGGAACTCCATCCTGTTCCTCACGCCGACCTCGTTATCGGAGTTCCCGATAGCGGCATCACCCTCGCACAAGGATGGGCCACAAGCGGGCGCTCAGGCCGCGTCTCGGTTTCAGCGGTCGCCAAAAGCGGCTACGCGCAGCGCACCTTCATCGCACGAAGCCAAACGTTGCGAGCGGAACGGGTGAGGATGAAGTTCCTGTTTTCGCGAAGCGAGCTTGAGGGCAAGACGGTCGTGCTCCTCGATGATTCGATTGTGCGACTTACCACTATGCCGGAAGTAGTCTCCCGCGTCCGCAAAGCAGGCGCCAAGGAAGTCCACGTACGTGTCGCGTTCCCGCCCATCCGGCATCCTTGCCTCTACGGCATCGACACGCCGACGCGAGCGGAACTCTCGGCGGCGAACCTCTCGAAGAAGGAGATGCTGAAAAAAGTCGGAGCTGACACGCTCGAATTCCTCGACCTCGATTCCCTGCTCTCGCTTTCAGGGGACGAACCGGGAACCTGGTGCACCGCGTGCGTCACCGGTAAGTACTGGCACTGAAGCAAAGCAATATGCGCGGCAGCCTATGGCTGCCGCGCTCTCTTTTGCCGTATACTCCAAGCAGATTCCCGGCAGAACGGGAACGTACATGATGCCGCTCGCTAAGTGGTCAGCGCGACAAGGTTTGAGCAGACATGGAGATTCGCTCGCCATATGCACTGACGGTGCGACCAAAGGGACATAAGACCGAAACGGCCGTCCTTAGTACACCGACGAAATCCGCCAAGTCCGCGCCATATTCAAGAAGCCCCGGGAATGATCCCGGGGCAACTTTCTTACATACTATGTCGAGCTCGTGCACTAATAGCTCTTCAGCCGTCTTGCTTTCTCGTGGAGTCGAATCTTTTCCAAGGCCTTCGCCTCAATCTGACGAATACGCTCACGAGTAACACCAAACTCTTTTCCTACCTCCTCAAGAGTGTGGTATACGCCATCCAAGAGTCCGTGGCGCATCTCGAGAATTTTCCGCTCCTTGGGAGAGAGGTCATCAAGGATGTCGCGCACCTGCTCAGCGAGGATGCGCTCCGAAGACTCCTGCACAGGGCTTGGAATCTTGTCGTCTGCGATGAAATCGCCCAGGGTGGACTTCTCATCATCCGAGTCGCCGGAGCCGATAGGGTTCTCCAAAGAAAGCGTGTCCTGATTAATCTTTTCTATTTGGTAGATTTTCTCCACCTCGACACCCATCTCGACCGCTACTTCCTCCGGCATAGGGTCGCGACCAAGCGCCTGCGAAAGCCGGCGCGAGACCTGCTTGTACTTCGCGATGGTCTCCACCATGTGGACCGGGATGCGGATGGTTCGAGACTGATCAGCGAGCGCGCGGGTGATGGCCTGACGAATCCACCACGTAGCGTAGGTGGAGAACTTGAAGCCCTTCTTCCAGTCGAACTTATCGACGGCCTTGAAGAGGCCTAGGTTCCCTTCCTGGATGAGGTCGAGAAGCGTAAGGTCAGGCGAGCGGCCTACGTACTTCTTGGCGATAGACACCACAAGACGGAGGTTCGAACGCGCGAGAATGTTGCGCGCCTCATCGTCTCCAGCATCGATACGCTTCGCGAGTTCGCGCTCCTCGGACGCGGTCAGAAGCGGGTACTGGCCAATCTCTCGAAGGTAGATCTGGATGGAGTCGTAGGCGGAGGAGTCTCGAGTCTTGATGTTGCGGGTTGCGAGATATTCGTCCGCGTTATCCTCGAGCATGCCTCCCTCGAGAATGTCGATGCCGGCTATGGTGAACTTCTCGTAGAGCTCGTCGAGGAACGTAATATCCTCTTCGATTGTAGGGAACTCCTTGAGGATCTCGCTGTAGGTGATGTACCCGCGCTCCTTACCCTTCTGAATGAGGAGGTCTGCCTTGCCGCCTGCTGCCTGCGCTGCGCGCGCCTTGGCGCCGCCAGCCACATGCTTTACCACCTTGCGGGCGGTAATCTTCTTGGGGTGCGCCTTCTTTGGAGCGACTTTTTTCTTCCCCGAATTCGAGGCCTTCTTTACAACCTTCTTCGGCTTATTCTTTGGCGTCACCTTCTTCTTGGCTACGGTCTTTTTCTTTTTTGCCATGCGTATGTTTGAAAAAAGTGAGTAATCGTCAGGTAAGCGTCGCTATCCGCTTCATCAGGGTCATACAGGTGGCTTCAGCTTCCCTCACGCCTTCCGTGTTTCCCTGCTGTTCGGCCTCGCGTAGCTTTCGCAGCGCATCCTGGTACAGGACAGTAAGCGATTCGCGCTCGAATCGCTTCAAAAGTTCATCTGCGGCATCCTCCCCTGGAGCATCGCCAAACTGTATCCCGGTCTCAAAAAGGACTCGTTCGGGAACCGGCGTGCTAGGGAGCGATGCTTCGGTAATGCGAGTATACTCGGCTTTCACCCGTTCTTCAAGCGGCGAACCAGCGTAGAGTGCCGCAACCGCAGTGATGGTGTCGTGAAGGCTGGTGCGTCCTTGGGCCGCGACTGGCTCGCCGCTTGAGGCAGGATCCTCCTCTCCCGGTCGCACGCGCCCGAGCCCCTGTCGCACCGCTTCAGGACTCATGAGAAGCATTTGAGCTACAACTCCTACGAAATGCTCGCGCTCAAGCGGGCTCTTAATAGCGGATATAAGGGGAAGCAATATCCGCTCCGCAGCGATGACGAGCTTATGCGAATCCTTCTCTCGGCTGCGCAGGATTTCCGCAAAGAACTCGACCACCGGCTTCGCACGCTTCACGCGTTCAGTGAAATCCTTCGCGTCAGTTGAGAGAATGTCGGCCGGATCCTTTCCATCAGGCAAGAGTATCGCTTTTACACGGAGCCCGGCACCAAGCGCCGCGTGTGTGTGCTTTTCGGTAGCGGCAAGGCCCGCACGATCAGCGTCGAGTGCGAGCATCAGATTATCACTGTATCGCTTGAGGATTGCGAGGTGTTCCGGCGTGAGCGCCGTCCCTGAGACCGCGACCGTGTTCTCGAATCCCGCCTGGTGCGCATGAAGTACATCCATCTGCCCTTCCATCAGGAGCGCAAATCCGCGCGTTCGTATCGCGTCCTTCGCTCTATCCATGGCATACAAAAGCGCAGATTTCCGGAATAACTCCGTTTCGGGGCTGTTGAGATACTTTGCCTGTTCCTCTTTTGAGAGGGCGCGCCCCGTAAAGCCAACGGTGCGGCCCGAGGCATCCCGCAAGGGAAACATAAGTCGGTCACGGAAGCGGTCGTAGTAGGTACCTGGCTTCCCTTCCGCTTCCTTGATGAGTCCTGCTGCAAGAAGCTCCGCATTTGTGTAGCCCTTTGCCGACAGATGTTCATAGAGTTGTCGCCACTCAGGAGCCGCGTACCCGAGTCCGAAGTCCGCAATGGTCTTCTCGGTAAGTCCGCGCGATTTCGCATATGCTTCGCCGGGACTTCCCGCAAGTTTCTGGCGGTAGAAACCCTCCGCTTCTGCTACCGCCTCGCGCAATCGGTCGGCCTTCCCCTTGTCCTGCTTCCCTTCGTAGACAATCTCGACCCCGGCTTTCTCGGCAAGGATTTTCAAGGCCTCCTTGAAATCAACGCCCTCCATCTTTTCGATAAAGGTGAAGATATCGCCACCCTGGTTAGAGGAAAAGCAGTAATAGCTCCCGCGCTCGGCGTTTACATAGAAGGATGGCGTCTTCTCCTTATTGAAGGGCGAGAGTCCTTTGTAGTTCTTGCCTGCGCGCGTCAATTTCACGTACGGTGAAATAACGTCCACGATGGACAGCTTATCTTTCACTTTCTGGACGGTATCTGACATAGGGAAGCTTGTAGCGTATAGCGTATAGCGTTTAGCAGGACACGCAAAGGAGGAAATGCGCCCAAGGGCGCATTTCCTCCTTCTTTTCTATACGCTGTACGCTGACAGCTATACGCTAGGACTTCGCGGAAGAACCCTCCCTTGGAGCGAATGCCGGGCGGTCCTCACGGACTACTGGCGGACGCGCTGCCTGAAGCTTTGCGATAGACGCGTGCTTCTTAGAGCCCTTGAAGCCAGTTCCGGATGGAATGAGGCGACCGAGGATGACGTTCTCCTTGAGACCACGGAGCGTATCGACACTACCCTTGAGGGCTGCGTTGATGAGCACCTTTGTGGTCTGCTCAAAGGACGCCGCCGAGAGGAAGGAGCGGCGCGAGAGCGCGGACTCCTTGATACCGAGCACGATCTCGCGTGCCTTCGGCGCCTCCTTCTCGTCTGCCTTCGCGTTCTTAAGCGCTGCTGCGTACTCCCAGTCCTCAAGAACATCACCGACCGAGTAATCGGAATCACCTGGCTCGGTAACCTTCACGCGGGAGAACATCTGCTTCACGACGACTTCGATGTGCTTACGCGACACCGAGGCACCCTGAAGCTCGTAGATCTTCGAGGTCTCAGAGATGATGTACTCCTGCACCGCAGCGCGGCCAGCGAACTCAAAGAGGTCATCAAGGTCCACCGAGCCGTCCGTAAGGAGCTGACCCTTCGTGACCTTGTCACCTACTTTCACAAGTACCTGGCGCGGATAGACCGCGACGTATTCGCTCGCAGACCCGTCCTTCTTACCCTGGCCGAGCTCAGGCGCGACCGCGATGACGCGCTCGCGTCCCTCCTCTCGAATCTCGACGACCAAGCCGTCGGTCTTAGAGACGATGGATGGATTCTTTGGAGAGCGCTTCTCGAAAAGCTCCTCGACGCGAGGCAAGCCCTGCGTGATGTCGCCACCAACAGAGGCTGTACCGCCGGCGTGGAAGGTACGCATCGTGAGCTGCGTTCCCGGCTCGCCGATAGCCTGTGCAGCAACGGTTCCTACTGCCTCGCCGAGGTCGACGAGCTCCTGCGAAGTAAGGTCCATGCCGTAGCAGGTCTGACAGATGCCGTAACGAGTCTCGCACGACATCGGAGAACGGACGGTGACCGTCGTAACCTCATCCGCAGCAGCGACTGCGCGGCTGTCGTCTGCGTTAAGGTAGTGTCCCTTCTTGAAGGCGAGCACGTCTTCAGAGAGGATGCGACCACGCATCGCTTCTGCGAAGTCTATCTGGATGCCCGAAGCACTGACGCGGTTTATCGCAACGCCACGCTTCGTGCCACAGTCCGCCTCCGTGATGATGGAGTCCTGAGCTACGTCGAAGAGGCGGCGCGTGAGGTAACCCGCGCGCGCGGTTCCGAGCGCCGTGTCCGTAAGACCCTTACGTGCGCCGTGAGTCGACATGAAGTACTCGATAGGATTCAAGCCCTCCGTCATCGAGCTCGTAATAGGCACCTCGATAGTCTCGCCGGCAGTGTTCTGGATGAGACCCTTCATACCGGCCATCTGGGCGAGGTTACCCATCGAACCGCGGGCGCCGGAGCGCACCATGTCGGCGACCGAGCCCATAGGGTCGAGGTTATCCTCGACGAGCTTCTCCACTTCCTGCTTCGCTCCGAACCAGATCTCGATAACCATGCGGCGGCGCTCGTCGTCCGAGAGAAGGCCGTCCTTGTAGTCGTCGTTCACCTTCCCTACCTTTCCTTCTGCAATCTTGATGACCTCGTGCTTACCCTTAGGCACCGAGACGTCCGCAAGGCTCCAGGTAACGCCGGAACGCGTCGCGTATTCGAATCCGAAGCGCTTCACCTTGTTCACGATGTCAGGGATGCGGTCGAGTCCGTAGCGTGTGATGCAATCGTTGACGATGCGGCTCATGAACTTCTTCGTAACCGCCTCGTTCACGTACGGGTATTCGGACGGCAACACGGTGTTGAAGAGGAGGCGTCCGACAGTCGTCTCGAATGCCTTGCCTTCAAACGGCGCGTACTTCTCCTTACCCGGGGTCGGCAGCACAAAGACTTTCGCGCGAAGGTCGATAGCGCCGTACTCGTGTGCGAGTATCGCCGCGTTAGGCGACTGGAAGTAGGTTCCCTCACCCTTCTCGCCCGGTGCTTCCTTAGTAAGCCAGTAGACGCCGAGAATGATGTCCTGCGGCTTAGCGGCAAGCACGGTCATTTCTCCCGAGCCTGGCTTCAGGATGTTCTTGTTTGCGCTCATTATTTCGCGCGCCTCCCACTGCGCCTCTTCCGAAAGCGGCACGTGAACGGCCATCTGGTCGCCGTCGAAGTCCGCGTTGAAGGCGTGACAGACCAAGGGGTGAAGCTGGATAGCGTCACCTTCGATAAGACGAGGGCGGAATGCCTGGATGCCCTGGCGGTGAAGGGTCGGAGCGCGGTTCAAGAGCACGTGCTTCCCTGCAATCACCTCTTCAAGAATCTCCCACACCTCTGGTACTCCGTCTTCAATCAAGCGGCCTGCGCCACGAATGTTGAAGGCAAGCTCGCGCGAGAGGAGCCCGCCGATGACGAATGGACGGAAGAGCTCAAGCGCCATGTGCTTTGGAAGTCCGCACTCATCGAGCTCGAGGTCAGGTCCGACGACGATAACCGAGCGACCAGAGTAGTCGACGCGCTTACCAAGGAGGTTCTGGCGGAAGTAACCCTGCTTTCCCTTGAGGTAGTCAGCGAGTGACTTCAGCGGACGACGCTGTGAAGGCGTGAGTGCGCCACCTGATGCTCCGCCCTTACGGATGGAGTTATCAAGGAGTGCGTCGACAGCCTCCTGAAGGATGCGCTTCTCGTTGCGGAGGATGACCTCCGGTGCATGGATATCAAGAAGCTTCTTCAAGCGGTTGTTTCGGTTGATGACGCGGCGGTAGAGATCGTTGACGTCTGAGGTTGCGTGGCGACCACCTTCAAGCGCGACCATTGGGCGAAGCGCTGGTGGGATGACCGGAATACGAGTGAGGAACATCCACTCAGGACGCACACCCGCTGCCATCATGTTCGCAATAAGCGAAATGCGCTTCGCGAGCTTCTCGCGCTCAGCTGCGCCCGCCTTCGCGTAGCGAGCCTCGAGCGTAGTCTTAAGCTCCTTGAGGTCGAGGTTGCGGAAGATGTCGTAGATAGCCTCGGCACCAATGCGAGCCTCAAACAGGGTTCCGTACTTCACCGAGAAGTGGTGGTACTCCATCTCATCGAAGACACGACCGACGGCAACGCTTTCGATCTCGGCCTTCGCCAAGGTCATCTTCTCCTTGAGGGAATCCTTCTCCTTCTCACCCTCAGTAGACTTGAACTTCGATTTGTATTCGCTCTCAAGTTCCGCAAGGAGGCGCTTCTTGGTCTCCTCCTGCACCTTCGTGACGATGTAGCCCGCGAAGTAGACGACCTTCTCGAGGTCTCCCGAGGAAAGGCCGAGTACGAGTGCCATGCGAGATGGAACAGAGCGCAAGAACCAGATGTGTGCGACCGGGGTCACGAGCTCGATGTGGCCCATGCGCTCGCGACGGACGATGGAACGGGTTATCTCGACACCGCACTTATCACAGACGATGCCCTTATAGCGGATGCCCTTGTACTTACCGCAGTAACATTCGTAATCCTTCTCGGGACCGAATATCTTCTCGTCGAAAAGCCCGTGCTTCTCAGAGCGCTGGGTGCGGTAGTTGATGGTCTCCGGCTTGGTAATCTCGCCATGAGACCACTCGAGGATGCGCTCAGGCGAAGCAACCGCAAGACGCAGTGCGCCCCAATCCCTCTTTGGTCCCCCGGAACGATGCATAGGTGTAGCCATAGAGGATTAGATTAGCTGCGGTTCTTAGACTCTGCCGGCGCGTCGTCCAAGAGGTCGACGTCAAGCCCTAGTCCGCGAATCTGGTTAGTAAGCACCGAGAACGACGCCGGAGTGCCCGAGTGCGTCACCGGCTCGCTCTTCACGATGGCATCGAAGGCTGCGGAGCGGCCCTGGATGTCGTCCGACTTAATGGTGAGCATTTCGCGGAGCGTATAGGCAGCTCCATAACCAAGGAGTGCCCAGACTTCCATTTCTCCGAAGCGCTGACCGCCGTTCTGCGCCTTTCCGCCAAGCGGCTGCTGGGTGATAAGGGAGTACGGACCGATAGAGCGCATGTGGATCTTGTCCTCCACCATGTGATGGAGTTTGAGAACGTACATGTACCCGACGGCGATATCCTGCGCGAACGACTCGCCGGTGCGGCCGTCGTAAAGCTTCACCTTGCCGGAGCGAGAGAGACCTGCCTTTTCAAGCTCGTCGGCAATCTCGTCAGCGGATGCTCCTGCGAACGGAGGCACGATGGCCTGGTAGCCCAAAGTGTGCGCCGCGATACCAAGATGCATCTCGAGAATCTGCCCGAGGTTCATGCGCGACGGAATACCAAGCGGCGTGAGGATGAGGTCGACCGGGTTTCCATCCGTGTCGTACGGCATATCAGCAACCGGAAGGACGCGTGAGATAACACCCTTGTTACCGTGGCGGCCGGCGAGCTTGTCTCCGACTGAGACGTTGCGGGCCTGGGCAACAGTGACGACAATCTTCTTGATGATGCCGGTCTCGAGCTGGTCACCCTTCTCGCGAGAGAAGACGCGCACGCCAATCACGCGACCGCGCTTGCCGCCTTCCATTCGCAAGGAAGAGTCCTTCACGTCCTTTGCCTTGTCTCCGAAGATGGAGCGAAGGAGGCGCTCTTCAGGGGTAAGCTGCGTCTCGCCCTTTGGCGTCACCTTACCGACGAGGATGTCGCCTGGGCGCACTTCTGCACCGATACGAACGACTCCCTCCTCATCAAGGTTCTTAAGGCGCATCTCGCCCACGTTAGGAATGTCGTGGGTCGTAACCTCGGCACCGAGCTTCGTGTCGCGCACGGCGCACTCGAAGTCCTCGATATGAATAGTAGTGAACTTGCTGTTCTCGACGAGGCGCTCGGAGACGATGATGGCGTCCTCGTAGTTAGCTCCGCTCCAGCTCATGAACGCGACACGCACGTTCTGACCAAGCGCGAGCTGGCCCTGGTCTGAGCTCGATGCATCCGCGAGCACATCACCCTTCTTCACCTTGTCGCCGTTACGGACGATAGGGCGCTGGTTGAAGGCTGAGTTCTGGTTGGTCTGGGTGAGCCCCTGGAGCTTGTACTCCTTCTTCTTGCCATCCTTGTTCTCGACAATAATCTTCCGAGCGTCCGCAAACGTAACTTCGCCCGCTTCCTGCGCGATGACGAGGCGTCCTGTGTTGCGTGCCGCATGCGCCTCGATACCTGTAGCGACGAGCGGCGCCTCAGGGATAAGACATGGGGTTGCCTGCTTCTGCATGTTCGAACCCATCAATGCACGGTTAGCGTCGTCGTGGTCGACGAACGGCACCATCGCGGTTGCGACCGAGAACATCTGGTAGGTCGAGACGTCGATGAGGTCGATGTCCTTGCGCTCGACGATTGCTGGCTCGCCGTTCTTGCGGGCCTCGATGGTCTCTGCGACGATCTTCCCCTTGTCGTCGAGCTTCGTTGCGCCGTGGGCGATGGTCTTTGACTCCTCTTCAAGTGCGTTGAGGTAGATGATCTCATCGGTGACGACGCCGTTCTTGACGACGACGTACGGGGTCTCGATAACGCCGAACTCGTTCGTGCGTGCGTGTATCGCCATGCGGAGAATAAGGCCGATGTTCTGGCCTTCCGGCGTATGTATTGGGCAGAGGCGTCCGTAGTGAGATGGATGAACGTCGCGAACCTCGAAGCCGGCGCGCTCGCGGGTGAGTCCGCCGGGACCGAGTGCAGAGAGCGTGCGCATGTTCTCGAGCTCAGCGAGGATGTTCTGCTGGTCCATGAACTGCGAGAGCTGGTTTGCCGTGAAGAACTCGCGGACCGACGCCTGGAATGGGCGCGGGTTGAGGAGCGCCATCGGCAAGGTCGTCTCCGACTCGATGGTCGACATGCGGTCCTGGATGTTGCGCTTCATGCGCGACATTCCGACGCGCATGCGCGCCTGCAAGAGTTCACCGACGAAACGCACACGACGGAACCCGAGGTGGTCGATGTCGTCTGGAACCGCGTTCGGATCCGAGTTAAGTCGAGCAATCTCGCTGATGATGTTAACGAGGTCAGGGAGCGTCAAAGCGCGTGCCTCAAGAGCCTTTGCATCGAGCTTTCCGCCAAAGCGCTGGTTGAGGCGGTACCGTCCCACCTTATTAAGGTCGTAGCGGTCAGCGGCAAAGAGGGTCTTCACATACTCCCGAGCGTTGTCCGGGGTCGCAAGGTCGCCGTCGCGCATACGCTTGTGAATCTCGACATACGAATCGTCGAGCGTCTTCGCGGTATCGTGCGCAAGGGTTGCCTGAAGAGCGGCAACAGCAACCGGGTTACCCTTGAAGTGCTTGAGGATTGCTTCACCCTCTCCTGCGCCGAATATAGAGAGGAGGTTCGTTATCGGGAACTTGCGCTTGCGGTCGATCTTAACGAATACCGCGCCATCTGCCTCGGTATCGATCTCGATCCACACGCCGCGCGATGGGATGATTTTTGCACCGAAGTACTGCTTTCCGCGGATCATCTCGGAGATGAAGAACGCGCCGAACGATCGGGCGAGCTGCGGAACGATTGCGCGTTCAACACCAGACACGATGAAGGACCCGTGCGGGGTCATGATAGGAAGGTCCGCGATGAAGATGTCCTGCGTCTTCTCGGTACCAAGCGTCTTATTGATGAGCTTTACAGAGACTTTGAGCGGCGCCTCGTATGCGCGCATGTTCTCGCGGGCGTACTCCTCGTCGTGCTTAGGCTCGCCAAGCTCAAATCCCTCGATCTTAAGCTCGAACTTCTTGCCGGAATAGTCAGGTATAGGAGAGAACTCCTTGAAAAGGTCCTTAAGCCCCTCGCGGAGGAGCCAGTCAAAGGACTCGCGCTGGTGAGCGACGAGGTCTGGGAAATCAACCTTGGGGGCGCGGAAGGCACCGAACGTCTTCTCCGGCAGGATCTTTTTCGGCATGTGGGATTCGTGTGAAAGGGTCGGAAAAGGATTCGTTCGTATATGCACGCATACGAACACGCTCTCGCGTTTTCCGCTTCCGCTGGTAATTATTGGGTGTCCCGCCCGCCAGAGTCTCCCCGTGACTCAATCTTTTCTGGTTATGCACACTATATAGCCCCTCCGGGAGGCGGTCAATCCCCTGCCGGGGGCCCGGTCTGTGGAAAAGGTAAAAGGGCGGCCTAGTGGCCGCCCTTTAGGGTCGAAGTCCGGTCTCAAGCGAGAGCCTGCCGGTCCTCCTCCTCAAGCCGCGAACGGATAAGGAGGAAGAGTACGGTCATCATCAGAATGACGACGACGGTAGCACCGACTTGCGCGTAGACGCCGAGGTCAGGAATGAAGAACGCCCTCATGACGCCAAGCGCGATGAAGAAGCTCAGCAGAAGAAGCGGAAGCCGGCGGATGTTCTCGTCCTGCTTAATTGCGAACGCCGTTGGCAGGATGAGCACGAGGCCGATCGGCACGATTGGCGCAGATATTCCAAGCGGGACGCCGATCAGACTCCCGCTCAAAACGGACGCGAACAGAACGATGCACGTAAGCATAGCGACCGTACTCCAGTACCTTTTCATAGGACTTCTCCCTTCCCTGTTGATTCAGGTCTGAACGCATTATGCCACAGGTTCAGGAAAACAGAAACCCGCGCCACAGGTGGCGCGGGTAAAAGAAAGGGCGGGGTCCGTAGACCCCGCCCAAGATGCCTTGTCCTATCGGATGAGGAACGTTGTTTTCGCCTTAGGCGGCTTCGGCCGGCTTTTGGGCCTCGGCCTTGATTGCCGCCTTGCGCTTCGCGATGTTCGCCGCGGCGGTCGCAGCGCGAGCCGCTTCCGCCGGGGAGTCGCTGATGCCCTCGAGCGCCTGGTCGAACTTGGAGTTCGTGGCGATTGACTGCTCGCGCATGCGGCGCGCGATGTCGTCCACGGACACGTCGGCGCCGGAGTTCCCGAGCGAGCGCACGGCCTTGATGGCCCGCGTCGCGCGGTTCTTCGCCGCCATCGATGCCTGCTGACGCTCGAGCTTGACGACGGCGTTCACCATCTCGGTGTGCCGCGCCTTCACCTTCTCGTACGCACCCGAGAGGCCGCTGACGGTCTCCTCGGCTTCGGCGAGAGTCGCCTTCGCCTCGTCGAGCTCGCTCGCCTTCGTGAGACGGTGACCCTCGATGACCACCGCGTGGTGATCATTCGTGTCGTCGTCGTCCGACAACAGGGACTCGATGTTCGAATCCATGGTCTCGATCGCGGCCTCGAGGCCGGCGATGTCCTGCACGAGTGCCGATTTGCGACCCTTGGCGATGGCGAACTCGTCGCCGAGTTCCTCCTTCGCCTTCTCCAGGTCGCGGACGTAGACCTTGATCGCGTCGACCGAATTGAGGTCGATCGCCCGGTCCAACAGGCCGTGAATGGTGCTGCGCACCAGAACGCTCATCTTCTCGAAGATGGTTGCCATGACTGTACTCTCCTTCTCACGTTGAACTCAGGGTGATACGGCACCATTGCCGTATCACCAACTGCTCGAACTGCCCCCGAAATCACTACTGCCGAAGCTCGAAGAGCTTCCGCCGAAGTCTGAGGACGAACTCGAACTGGAGCTTGAACTGCTGCCCCAGGAACTGCCACCGTAATCAGTGTGGCTGCTGCCGACGATGATGGTCGAGTTTCCCCATCCATCACCGCTGCGGCGACTGCTCGCTTGCGCACGGCGCACTTCGGCACGTCGCCGTGCTTGCGCGCGGCCGTGCTCGGCACTCCGGACGTCGCCTTCCGCCTTCGCAAGCGCGCCATCCGCGGACTGATCCGCAGCTTTCGCGTGCTTGAGTGCGTCAGCGAGATCGCTTGAACGCCGCGCCATCTCGAGCTTCTTCCTTGCGGAAGCGAGCCCGAGCCGCGCATCGTCGAGGACGTCCTGCTCGTGGATGGCGATATAGGAATCGGCAGCACGTATCGAACGCTCCGCTTCTTCAAGCGTGCTTTTGAGATTGCGGCGCATGCGCGCCACAAGCTCGACGGCGTCGCCTGCAGATGCTCGTACCCGGTCGGCCTGTCTGTTCGCCGAGAGGGCGAGCTTCACGACCTTAAGGTACTCGGGCTGAGACTTCTCAGCCTCCTCCTTTGCCTCGACCAGCTTCCGGTGCGCTTCCTTGAGCTCCCTTTCGAGAGCGTCGAGGTCTACATCAGACGCGTGGTCGCGAAGATAGAGCGACGCGGCGCCGATATCGGCATCCGCAAGCGCAATCTCTTCGGGCGCCTTGGCTTTCGCGTCGGCCAGGTCGGCAGCAAGCGTCTCGATACTCGACAGGAGCTGTGCCGCTTCTTCGAGGCGGCGTTCAGCTTTCGCAAGCTGCTCGTCAGCTCCCGCCCAGTTCTGCTTCTCCATGGAGAGCGATGCAGTCGCTTTCTCAAGGCCGCGCGTGGCGCCCTCAAGCCGCTTCCCTGCTTCGGTGCCGTTACCGGCTACCGGCGCGAGCGAAGACACGACAAACTCTGCTTCCATGGATTGGTAGATGGCGCGCGCAGACGCAATACGCGTTTGCGTTTCGCGGATACGCGCATCGATGCGGTCGGCGCGCGCAGTGAGCGCGAGCTGCTGCGCAGGCAATGCCTGCGCATCTGCTACCGCTTCTCTTGCGAGCGCGGTCGCCTGCCTCATCAGCTCGATGGCGTCGCCGAAGCGTCGCGCACCGAGCGTACCCGAGGCATCCTTCATCAGAGCGTCGGCGCGGCCGATCTTCTCGACCGCCACTTCTGCCCTGAGTCCCTTCGCTGTGACGAGCTCGACCGTCTTGCGGCTTTCGGCGAGGACGCTTTCGGTCCTCGCCACTCCGGCCGCTGCGGTCTTGATCACCCGATCGATCTCGTTCGCACCACTCTTGATGCCGCTTGCGCGACCGCCAAGACCCGCGAGTCCCTTTGCGAGGTTCTCGTACTTCTCGGCGATCTGCTCGCACTCAAGTGCAGTTCTTTCGGGCTCGTCAGGGTTGTTCGTCGAATGCCCCGCAAGCTGGCCGAACTCCGCTCGGAGCGTGTCCACTTCGCGAGTGATGTTGTTGAGCTCGGTTTCAAGCGAGCTCACATCTTCCGCGGACGAACGGCTTTTGACGCTTGCAATCAGCGCCGCGAGCGGTGCGATCTCCTCGTCGATAGCGTTGATGGCGGTGCTGCATGCGGCCTTAGCCGAGCGAGCACGCCCCTTCGCAGCCGAGAGCTTCTCGGCTCGCTCGCGCCACGACTCGAACACTCGCCATCCGAAGAGGGCGAGGCCGCCGGTGGCAACCAGGATGACGATCCACATGAGAACCGACCATAGGCCAGAGAAATCGACCGGCTTCGACGGCTCCACCGGTTTAGGGTTGAGCTGTGCGTCGAGCGCGGTTGCGACCGCTTGGAGAGTCTTTGTGTACGCGCCGACCATGTCGCCGTCGCGCAGCCTCGGACTCATCTCTCGCTCCATGATCGCCTCGGATTTCCCGGCACTAAGCGCCGGGTTCCAGAGCGAACCGAAGAAGAGACCCTTCTTGCGCTCCTCGACGGAGATGATGAGCAACACGAGGTTGTTCTTCACTCCGCGACTCGTGTCCTGCCATGAGGGACACTGGTCCTTCACGGCGCGAACGTAGCGGTCGAGGGTGGGCGAACCATTGAGGTTCGGGATGGTGCGAACGCGAACGTCGGCACCCAGATTCGCGACTTTCTCGGCAGCTGCAGTGACCTCAGAGAGACCACTGCCAAAGAGATTCGCCTCATCGGCCACCAGGGCGTCGCAGTTGTATGCGGCGCTTGAGGGGACAATCAGGGCGAAAGCGAGCAGGATGAGCACGCCGAGGCGTGCGAGCATCTTGTTCATGCCGTTATTCCTTTCTTTTTTCCGATAGGGTTGGCAAAAAACAATCCCGCAGAATGCGGGTACACCGTCGGTGATTTAAGCAGTATTTGTATGTTTTGTCAAACAGTCTAGGGAGCGGCTACTTTACGCAAAACCCGCGCCATTTTGTAGCGCGGGTTGTCTCGTTTCAGGTCTCGCGTTCGGTGTTTTCGCGCGGAACTGACTGGAATCGAATCACCTTCCCGGTCCCGGGCGTGTGCACGAAATCCATGTGCTCATGGTTGTGCTCGAATGCCACGACTTCCTCGGGCGGCACTTCAGCCTCGAACTGCGAGAAATCGGGAATTCCTGCAGCACGCTCTGCCTCGGCGAGGTCGTCGAATCGCTTCGCGATTCCACCTCCCACAAGGGACATCGTAAGCGGGATGAAGAAGTATAGTAGGAAGGCGTTCCACCATGCGTCGAACGGCGGTTGGCCGATATCGACGAATGCCTTGATACCGAACCAGAAGCCGACAAGAAGGACGAATGTGATACCGACCGCCTGCAGCCATTGGATGGCCCCAAGGGTCCATCGGTCCGTAATCGTCCTAAAGACCCAGTGGACTCCGATGAACACGCCCGATGTCGCGGTCACGACCGAGAGCGGATGCCCGAACCCGAAGTAGAGAGGCACCGCGACGATTGCAAAAACGAATCCGGACGCGATACCAGCGATGACATGTACGCGCAGCGATGACCAAGGCATGAGGAACCTCCTGTTATACGCCTCGAACTACATCTGCACTTACCCTACTCCGGCAAACAGTTGCGTCAATTAGTATCTGTACAAAGAAAACCCGCGCCACAAGTGGCGCGGGTTTTAGTATCAGGAGCTCGAAAGATTTGAATCACCTGGATATGTTCGCGAGATTGGTTGCGACTTCATGATCATGAAGCGCGTAGAGACCCGCGGCGTACGTGAAGTGGAGCACCACCATCGCCGCAAGCTGTGCGAAGAATCCGTCCGAAATGCCGTACGTAGCGAGCTCACCGAACGCGAGCGTAAGCCACAGAAAGGCAAAACTCGCGAGCATGGTCCGGAACCGCCCGTAGTACCTCAGGGTCGCCTGCTCGAACGGGGATTTCTCCGAATTACCCCTAGCCGTCTCCACGCGGTACGCCGTGACGGCAGAGAACAGGGCGCGCAGTCCCAAATACGCGCCGAAAGCCGCGTACAACCAGCCGCCAGGCATATCCCAGTTGGTGGCGAGGATGAGGATGATGCCGGCGATTGTCGTCGCCAGAAATCCAGTTGCCGCGAGCCTCAAGCTCGAGCAGTTGAAGAAGTGGGTGGACCAGGCGATGAACGGCCCGTACAGGCGGTTCATGTACCAGGTATCGAGCGTATCGAACATGGGAAATCCTCCTTGGTTGCTTCCCTATCTGGCCGCATCATGCGGCACGCGACTTAAAAATCAAGCACGGTAACTAGGGCGAAGCCAAGCCAAACTAATCAGCCAAAACGAATCTGGCGGTAGAAATGAAGGACGGCCTATTGAATATTCTAGTTATCTTGGCAACGAGAAATTACTTGGTCGAAAACTGGCTTTGTGGAGGAAGCAGCGCTCAGCATATTTGAGTGCAAATTGTTCGGCACTAGAATTAATTGCTGTCGCATCTTATTGATATTATTTAGCGCGGAAAGCTGAATTGTAAGCGATGCATACAAATCCATGCATTCCTGAGATTTCCGCAGAATTCTGTCCCAGTGAGCGATGTAATGCTCGACTGAAAAATCTCTCCAAAACACAGTATTTGGGTCATTTGTTAGATCATTGATAACGCTGGTTAGATGTATGTAATTTCTGTTGTTCTCCTCCTTGATGAAGTTCTCGGAACGATTGTACTCTTCGGTGTTCTCCACATAAAACTGCGTAGATACAAAGAGGATAGATACGATTACACTAAGGACGCCAACGATGGTTTGATGTCGGGATAAAGTACTTCTCTCATTCTCTGACATGAACACGTACCAAACAATTACAAAAAGTAGCAGGAACAGGAGCGTATGCGGATTGGGTATATCGATACTAAACGAGTAAGTCGCAGCAAAGTATAAGAGCACAGTGAGTAACGGAACTAAAACGACTTGCATTAAGTCGCGATTGTTTCTTGTGTAGACTTCCACCTGTTTTGACAGCCCTACAAACCATTCCCTAGCTCTCGAAGTATGTTTACTCATTAAATGGTTGCGACTTGATGTTTTATGGGCTTTCTAAGAAGTTCGATAAGAAGTACGGCGATGAAGGCGCCGAGGGTGTTGAAGACTAGGTCCAAAGAAACGTTGTAGTACCCGCCTACCCAGGTGTCCGGGAAGACAAGGACCGCGGAAAATTCAATAATCTCGTTTACAACCGAGAGACCCATCGCGGCCAAGGCCGGGAACCAGATGCGGCCGAAGCGCTTCACGCCCGGCGCAAGGCGCACCAGTATCCCGTGGAGCATTGCAGCAGCAACACCGAACCCAAACGCATGCACGACCTGGTCGTACGCGAGAAGGACAAAGTCTCCTTCGACATGGAACGGATAGATGATATGCGCGTAAAGGACGTGATCCCCTATCGTGACGCCCCCGCCAAGCATGTGGAGGAGTCCCCAGATGGAAAGGAGCCAAAGAACCCAGTCCGGAATGCCGGACGTCTGTATCGTCTTTATAAGGAGCCCGATAACAACGAGCATCGTGAGGACGTACCAAACGAATTCGTAATTCCCCTGCGACACAAACCACGCGCCAAAGCCCAATATATAGAGCGCGGTAAAGGCGAGGATGGCGATGCGGCTCGGGGTGGCGAGGGTTTTCATATACTTATTATAGCGTCTGTGGGCGTAGCCTGGCTAAGGCAAGTATGGTAATTTTTCAGAGCGAAACGCTGAGTTCTGCCGAGACAAGCCGATAGGAATCGATTTGCCTTCGGCGGCGCTCGTTCAATTGCCGAGACAAGCCGATAAGAATCGTCTTGCCTTCAGCTTCACTCGCTCACAGTTGGAAAATAGGGTATTTTTCAACTGTTCGCTCGTTCGCCGAAGTAGCTCAGTTGGTAGAGCAATTGCATCGTAAGCAATGGGTCGGGAGTTCGAGTCTCCCCTTCGGCTCCGAAAGAGTGTCAGGTATACGACATACAAAGAAGCGGCCGCCCGGGTAGGGGCGGCCGTAGTGGATGGTATCAGCGCGCTTGTGCGCTAGTTGGTGTGCACATTCTGTGTCTTCACGACGTCGGCAGCGATGTAGGCGAGGTCTGCCGCTGCGGCGAATCCGAAGATGAAGGTCACCATCGCTTGGAGCAGGAATACGTCCGGATCGTAGTCGTCAGGGTTTTTGCCAATGAACCCTCCCAGACCAGCGCTCACAAGTGCGAGAATCATGCTGGGCCCTGGTCCTCCGATGCCCGAGATGCGCATCGTCATGGTCGCGTGGCTCACTGCAGCGCATGTGACGGCGATACACCCCGCAAATCCCACGGAACCCGTGATGCCGAATGCGATCAGAAAGCCGACAACTGCTGCTGCGACGAGGAAGAACAGAATCGTCAAAATACTCTTCATGGAGTTTCTCCACCTACCCGAGTATACGGGTCTAAAGTATTTATACCATTTTTCCTCATTAAAGCAAATAAAAGAAGCGGCCGCCCGGGTAGGGGCGGCCGTACTATTCAGCCCTTCTTCTCTTTCCAGCTATCGATATTGGCGTGGTGGCCGGTGAGGAGGATTTTTGGAACGCGGTACTTCTTCCCCTTCCAGTCAAGGACCTCGGGCCGTGTGTACACATCACGCGACGCAACCCGGCGCTCCTCTACCGACGCATCCTTTCCAAGCGCCCCTGGAATGCGGCGCGTCATCGCATCTATCATCGCCATAGCAGGAAGCTCACCGCCCGTATAGACCGCCTCGCCCACAGAGTACTTCACTACCTTCCCCATCGTCTTCAGTATCGAAACGGCGCGCTCATCGATACCTTCGTATCGGCCGCAGACAAATAGCACGTCATCATATTTGAGAAGCTTGTCCGCTTCCGTGTTTGTAAACGCGGGTGCGCCCGGTGAGAACCAGACAATTGCCGTCTTCTTTGGTGCGCGACGCGCGAGCGCTTTCGCCGCCGCCTTCACCACGGGCTCCGCCATCATCACCATGCCGGGGCCGCCGCCATACGGACGCTCGTCCACTTTCTTGTACGCAAATTTTCCCTTACTGGATGTCTTGGTGAAATCGCGAGGACTCTGATAAGAGACCGCAATCAGCTTCTTCTCCCGCGCGCGTCCGATGATGGACGTCGAAAGATACGGCTCGCAAGCCTCCTTAAACAGCGTTATGAGATGGAATCGCTTCACTGCATCAACTTGAGGTCGAGCTTCGTCGTGAAGTTGCCGCGGAAGGAATCGGATTCAGCCGTCGGCTCAGCAATCTCGCCGACGCGTATCGACAGACCTTCGTCGGTCTTGAAGATGCCAATCTCATCGCCCGCGCCTGCGTAGTAGCAGGTTACGCCCGCGACTTCGCCTTCGGCGATAAGGAGTTCTGAGACGGCGCTTCCTTCGCTTCCAATTTCCGCGCACGTCCCTTCGAAGGTGCCGACGAGATGCTCCTCGCCGTTAATGATCGCGGTGACTTCCGCCTTTCCTGGACCATCGACTCCGAGCGGCTCGATCTTCCACGCTACGCTCACCTTGCCGCGCGTGCCACCCGCTCCTTCGATACGTATGATGGTCGGCTCGACCAGGGTTGCCTCCGGATCAGACCACTCCTTCGAAGCGTCTTTTACGGAGAAGTAGAATGACTGCGCGGCTACGAAGTCAGTCTTGAAGGATGCCGGCGGAGTGACGGACCATTTACCATCAACGACGGCGATAGGATCACTCGTCCAGATGCCTTCCCTGCTGTCGCCATACCAGACGCGTACGGATTCGACGCCGGACGCGGTCCCGGTGATGGTCGCATCCATGCCGGAAACGACGAGCGAATCCTCGTCTATCGCGGCCGATGGCGAGCCATCGCTTGCGACCGGCGCCTTCAATACTTCAGGGTAAACGGCGACGTAGCCTGCGCCGCCCACAATGACGATGCCGAGGAGGATGACAAGCGCGGTCGAGAGCGCAAATCCTGGAAGGGTTTTCATATGCCCCCGATTATATACCCAACTCGTCTACCACCTGGTCCAGGGTTTTTTCAGGGCGCGGACCGGTCATCCCATCGCGCTTTCCTCCCTCTGGCTCATGCACCTTCACGGAGACACGGGCGCTATGCTTCAAGCCAACCGCATGGAGAAGCGGTCGCAGGGTCTTATCAATCATGACGCCTTTCTTCCCGAGAACCTTGCCCATGTCGTCCTTGTGGACGCGGAGCGTAAGCAGCACGCCGAGGTTATCGGTGGTGCGCTCTATAGCAATAACTTCAGGATGGTCGACAAACCCTTTGAGCACGGTTGCTAGGTAGGATTCGAAAAAGCCGGGCTCTGGTTCCATGGCGGGATATTTAATTTAGGACAATCGCGCGAGCGCGGATCGTGCCAGCATTATAGCACGAAAATTGTGGAGTGGAAGGGCCGGGGCTTAGGCCTTCGCCTCTTCAGCCGGAGCCTCTACTGGCGCTTCCTCAGCGGCAGGAGCCTCGTCTGCCTCAGCGATTGCAGCCTCCTCGATAGCGTCAGACGATGCTGGCGCCTCCTCTACGGGTGCAGCGGCGGCAGCTTCTGCTGCGGCCTTAGCTTCTGCCTCGGCAGCTGCGGCAGCCGCTGCTTCCTCCGCTTTCTTGGCGACATTCTTCTCGAGATTCTTCTTAGAAACAACGTCGGCGGTCTTCTTACCCTCAAGTACGCCCTTGTCGATAAGGAGGTTGTGGAGCGATGGCGAGACCTGCGCACCCTTGCCCATCCAGTCCTTAAGGCGGTCCGCGTTCACGGTAAACGCCTTGGTCTTTGGATTGTAGGTACCGAGGAGGTCGGTGTAAGAACCCGCCTTAGGCGAGCTGGTTTTCTCAAGCACGAGAATACGAAAAGCCGGGTCGTTTTTGCGGCCTATCCTCTGGAGTCGAATCATCAACATGTCACCGGAGCGTACCAAATAAGCCATGGACGGTCAAACCAGGGCTTGCCTTCCATTACTCCCTGGGCCATAGTGCGGCCGGAAACCTGGGCCTCGGCCCTCCTTGCACTCACACATCAGAGGTTCGATATGCGTAACCAAAAGAACGCGCTTCTCTCGGCGTTCAATAAGGCCGAGGTTGTACCGCTCGCTATCGCGCTCATACAGCGCGGATACGTTCTTTATGCGACCGAAGGCACTGCGAAATACCTTCGTCAGAAGCATGGGCTCGCGGTAACAAATATCGCCACACACATCGGTAAGCCGCTGCTGAAGCACAGGGTCGTGACGCTCTCGCGCCGACTCCATGCACGCCTGCGGTCGACACCGGAAGACCTGCCGGAACTCAATTCGCCTGAGCTTTCCGGCATGCCGCACATAGACCTAGTCTATGTGGAGCTGACTCCCCTCACCTATCGTGAGGATATGACGGCATCGGAAAAGCGCCGTGCGTGGCTCTCGGTAGATGTGGGCGGCCGAGCGCTCCTCAGTTCAGCCGCTAACGGCGAGCGCGTCGTGATCTGCAGCCCCTTCACGTTACGTCTAGTGATGAAGCGCCTTCCAAAGAAGACGGAGAATGAATCTCACTTCAAGATATGGCTCGCTATTGAAGCCGAAGACGAGGTGGCGCAGTACTCACGGAAGGTGGCGAACTTCTACCGCCGTTTCGCTGACGAGTAGTCGTCGCACGACTGACCGCAGTTACGGAGCCCGGCGTCACGCGCCGGGCTTTCTTTATTAATGCTGTAATCACGCTTATCTGCTAGTGTAAAGACACTTGTGAGTAACGAGGAAGCATACCAGGGACCCATCACTGTCACCCGCACCGGGAAGGGTTTCTTTACCTATGACGAGAATAAGGAGGACCTCTTTATCCCGGAGGAGTCCCTTGGCGGCGCGTTCCCCGGCGACATCGTGAAGGTGGTGCCGACGGGCACCTACGCAGACCCGAAGAGCCGCCAGAAGCGTGAGGGCGGCAAGGTCATTGAAATCGTCACGCGCACGCGCGAGTCGTTCGTGGGACTTCTTGCCAAGAATGACCGCCAGGAAGTCATCCTTATTCCAGACTGGAAGAAAATGTACACGCCGTTTTTGGTAAAGGGTGAGGCGCTTCCTGTCGGGCATAAAGTTGTGCTCCGTTTCCGCGGCTGGGAAAAGAACCAGCCATACCCGTGGGGAGTCGTTGAGGAAGTCATAGGCCCCGCGGGCGTGCACGAGACCGAGATGCGGGCCATCGCGCTTTCGCAGGGATTCCACTCGGACTTCCCTCCTGGCGTTGTAAAGGAAGCGGCGGAGTTGGAGCACACCGGCGAGGGGATGATTAACGCAGAGGCAGCGCGAAGTCTCCCTTGGGATTGGAAGAACCGCACGGCGACCAATCGCCGCGACTTCCGCCAAATCACGACTTTCACTATCGACCCGGTCGATGCGAAGGACTTCGACGACGCGATTTCCCTGCGAACACTTGAAGACGGCGACACCGAGGTTGGCATCCACATCGCAGACGTCTCGTTCTTCGTGCGCCCTGGAACCTCTATCGATAACGAGGCTCGTAGCCGCGCAACCTCGGTGTACCTTGTCGACCGCACCATCCCGATGCTTCCGCATGTGCTCTCCACCAATTTCTGCTCCTTGAACGAGGACGTCGACCGCCTCGCAATGTCCGCCGTATTCATTCTCGACAAGGACGGGAACATCAAGGACAAATGGTTCGGCGAGACCCTCATCCACTCCGACAAGCGTTTTTCATACGAGGAGGCGCAGGGCGTACTGAACGCCGGCGCGGGCACATTGATCGAGGAGCTTAAAATTGCACTTGGGCTCTCAAAGAAAATCCGCGCACGTCGGGTTGCAAACGGCGCTATTGAATTCGACACCGCAGAAGTAAAGGTCGAGATAGACGAGAATGGAAAGCCGATAGCGGTGCGACTTAAGGAGCGACAGGACACTAATCTTCTTATCGAAGACTTCATGCTTCTCGCGAACGAGGCGGTCGCAGAGCATATCGACGAACTCGGGAAGAAGGAGGGACGCACGGGTGGCCTCATGTTCCGCGTCCACGACTCACCGGACGCTGACCGTATCGAGAACCTCACGCAGTTTCTGAAGGTGATGGGCTACGACCTGAAATCAAACGCCGGCATCGTCAAAGGCAAAGACCTCAACGCCCTTTTGAGAGAGCTCAAAGACAAGCCTGAGGAGTACCTCATCAAGACCGCAACCCTGCGCTCCATGGCAAAGGCAACATATAAGACCAAGAACGCCGGACACTTCGGACTTGCCTTCGATTTCTATACCCACTTCACCTCGCCCATCAGACGCTATCCAGACCTCCTCGTTCACCGCTTGGTAAAGCACTTCTCCGGAGTTATGCCGATGCCTAAAAGCGAACGTGAGCAGCTCGACCAGCTCGCGCTCCACTCATCAGAACGCGAGACGGGAGCTGCAGAGGCTGAGCGCGACTCCGTGAAGCTGAAGCTCGTCGAGTTCATGAGCGACAAGATAGGCATGGAGTTCGATGCGGTTATCTCAGGAGTCTCTGACCGCGGCATCTATGTGGAGCTCAATGAGACGCACGCCGAGGGTATGGTGCGCATCCGCGACCTCGGCCAGGACTACTACGTGCATGACGAAAAGCGCTATCGCATCGTCGGCGAGCGCTCGAAGCAGCAGTTCTCGCTTGGGGACCCCATCCGCGTGAAGCTCATCGCGGCACGCCTGTTTGAGAAGGAGCTTGATTTCGCAATAGTGAAAAAGGACTAACCGCTATAAAGAGCATGGAAGGAAAAGCGCGCTCCATAGGAAGCGCGCTTTTTTCGTTCAGGCTGTCGCTATCACCTCAGACTGACGTGCATGAGGAATCGTATACCCACGACCCCAGACCGTCTCGATGATTTCTTTGCCGCCACTTGCTGTTTTGAGCTTCTTGCGGAGTTTGCAGATAAAGACATCTACAATTTTCAGTTCCGGCTCGTCGATGCCGCCGTACAAGTGGTTTAAGAACTGCTCCTTCGATATCACCATCCCGCGGCGCAGCATAAGGAGCTCGAGCACTTCGTATTCCTTGCCGGTCAGGTGTACAGGTTCTCCGTTTTCGTGAACCACAATTTTCCGATGCATATCGAAGATGAGCCCAGACACATGCCTGACACCAACGGGCGCACGACCTCCAAAGCGGATGAGTGCCTCGAGCTGGGCATATATGAGCATCGGGTCGGCGTACGTGTTCATCGTCATCGTCGCACCGTGTGCGAGCAAGGTTGTCTGATGTCCGATAGATTTTGCCGTGAGCACCACCACCGGGCCCAGATATTTCGCATGACGTATCTCGCGAAGCGTTATCTCGTCCGCGTCGCCGTCGACACCAATGATAATGGCATCGATATCCATGACGCTCTCTCCTGCGCCGTTGCCGCTCTTAGGCAACAAGTGGATGGCGTCCGAAAGGTCATCAGCGCCGAGTACCGGAAAGAAAACGCAACCGCGCTCTTCGAGCGCATGCAAGGTCGCCTTTGGTAGGTCGTATCCGAGCAGATGCATGACTTGTCCCTTCTCTCTCTAAAAGCCCCTAAGGTACGAAGCACTTCGTACGGAGCCTAGCGTGCCCGTTAAAAATTGACAACGACTGGCCCGGTGCTACTTTCGACCCTAGAGTAACGATCTTGAAAGGACACGCAGTGACAGCGCAAGCAAGCACTAAGCCCGACATCCACCTCGTGCAGGATGTCACGGGAACGAAGCTCGTGATTCCGTGCAATCTAATCCGTGCGGCCAAACAACAGCCCCGGAAAACATTCGACCCTGTTCTCGACGCTGAACTTCAGGCGGACATACGCAAGCGCGGCGTTCTGGAGCCGGTCGGCGTGACCGATAACGGCGACGGCACATACACGCTCTCCTTTGGCGAGCGTCGTTGGAGACAAGCTTCCCAGATTAGTCCGAAGTTCCCGATTCCTGCAGTGCTCCGCCCTCCCATGAGCGACTTAGAGCGCTTCGAGGAGGCGGTCGCTGAGAACGTGCAGCGGGATAACCTCACGCCGCTTGATGAAGCGAGGTCCGTGAAATTTTTCATGGACCACGGTCTGAGCGCCGCAGAAGCTGGCGCGCGCATGCACCGATCGGAGAGTTGGGCGACGGAGCGTCTTTCCATCCTCAATCTCGACGAGAGCCTGCACTGGCGGTTCCTGCGTTCGACGCCACCAAATCAGAGACTCACAGCTCCTACCGCGCAGCGGCTTGGGCGAGTGAAGGACCCGGCGCTTCAGCGTCAACTTGCGACTGAGGCTGCGCATCTGCCAAACCATGACGCATCTCGGCACATCACCGGCCGCACGAAGTACAAGGGTCCGCAGATGCACAAGCCGTTCAAACAACCGGCGCAGCAGGCATCGGTTTCAATTTTGAACCTACTTGCAAGCGCCGAGCGCCTGGTGGACCGGATTGCCGAGGAACGTAAAGCACTCACGCCTGACCAAAAGAATCAGGCGCGCGGACACGTGATGCGTATGAAGGCGCGTCTTGAACAATGCCTTGGACGATTCTGAACGATACTACGGAGGGCCCATGCCAAAAGCATGGGCCCTTTCACTTCCTGTCTATCAATCTCTGATTCGAGTCAATGCGAGTGCGTATGCAGCTTCGCGCAAGCTCACGTTTCGGGTCGTCGCGAAGTCAGCGACGTCGCGGTATGCGTCCTTCATAATTTCGTCGAGTTTATCGGTGACGCGCGCCTTGTCCCAGGTTTCTCCGGACTTGTTCTGGAGCCACTCGAAGTAGGAGACGGTGACACCGCCCGCGTTTGCAAGCACGTCTGGGAGTATCGCAACGCCGCGCTTCGCGAGTAGCTCGTCTGCGTCGGGAGTCGTCGGACCATTCGCAATTTCGAGTATGACATCCGCAACAACCGACTCTGCGTTATCAGCCCGTATCTGTTCCTCGAGCGCAGCAGGCACGAGTATGTCGCAGCCTGCCGTGATGACGTCGTCCGCGTCTCCGTGTGCGCCCTCCGCGTCATGCACGGAACCCTTCTCCTCTTTCGCACGAAGGACCGCCTCGACGTCGAGCCCATTAGAGTTTGCAACTGTCCCTTTGGAGTCCGCAAGCGCGACGACCGTGACACCCATATCAGAAAGGAGGTGCGCTGCCTGCGCGCCTGCGTTCCCTGCTCCCTGCACCGCAGCACGGAGTTTCTCCGGATTGCGGTTCTGGTCTTGAAGGAGCGAGGAGAGAACGATGATGGCGCCGTCTGCGGTCGCGGTGTCCCGCCCTACGATTCCTCCCTTCCCCAATGACTTTCCGGTAATCATCGCAGGAGCTTTGTGTCCGACGATGCGCTCGTACTCCTCGAGCATCACGTCCATGATCTCTGAGTTCGTGTAGACATCAGGTGCCGGCACGTCCGTATCAGGACCCAGGTTATCTGCGAACGCCTTCACGTATTCGCGCGAGAGCGCGAAAATCTCCCCCGGCGAAAGTTTCTTTGGGTCGACTGCGACGCCGCCTTTTCCACCTCCGAACGGAATATCCACGACCGCGCACTTTATCGCCATCATCGCCGCGAGTGCCGAGACTTCATCCTCATCTGCGTCCGGATGAAAGCGTATGCCGCCCTTATAGGGGCCGCGCGCGTTGTTGAACTCGATGCGATAGGCAGGGAACGTTGCCGTGCCACCCGCGTCCATGACAATAGTCAGGTCTGCCTTCACGATGTGATTGGGTTTTGTAAACGTCTCAAGCTCATCCTCTCCCCAACCAAGGAGATAGGCGGCTTTGGCAGTGTGGTATTTGAAATGGTCGAAAGCAGCCATAGAGAGGAAGCGTACAGGTTAGAGCGGATAGCGTACAGGGAAGGATACGCGCCAAGCGGAAAGCGGCAAATGGGGACAATTGACTCCCGCCACAGCTCGCGTAGGCTCGGGGCAGACAATTGCTCTTACTAGGGAGGATTCCTTGCGCCTTGAACAGAATCCACAACTCGACAAAGCCGGTCTTACGCAGCTTTCGATGCTGCTCCGGTACCTCGACGAGGACGAAGTAGCCGTCCCCTTCACCCAGGACGACTACGCGCTCCTCCAGGGGAATCGCGGCCTTCTGGTCGTCGTTACTACTGAGGGTAACGACGAGTTCGACGGCGTCGTCGCGGGCGAGATGGTCGCGTGCGGCATCGTGAACATCGTGCAGATCGGACGCGGTCGCTTCGCGAAGATTGACGACATCGTCACCGATCCTCGCGCTCGAGGTCACTATATAGGCACGTACGTCATGCGCATGCTCATGTCCTATGCCGAACGGTATGGGGTGAAGCGCATCGAGCTGACGTGCAGCGAGAAACATGCGGCCGCTATACCTATGTACCTCGGGCTTGGTTTCAAGGAGTACGAGACCGACGTCTTCCGGTACGACATGTGCCGATGACCACCCCCGGCTTCGTCTTCCTATTCGGACTCCTCCTTGTCGGCTCGTTCTTCGCATATGCCGCAAGCCGAGGGCTCTTCAAGGAGAACGGGCTCGAGCATTTCCTTGCGCACATTACGCTCGAGGAATTCGAGCGCTTCCGCGTAGCGCGCAGTGCGCTCCTCTTCGGATTGTTCTTGCTCCTGGCCTCTGCCGCTCTGTAAGGGCTCGCGTAAACGCGGGCCCTTTACCTTTTCCTAGCGCGAGCGGCCGTCGTACGGCATCCGCTCAATTTTGGCGAGGTCGATATCATCTATGGTGCGGACATTCACCATCGCACCCTTTTCCCCTCCCATGTCCGCGCGGCCGAAGCATTGGACGCCGCAATGCTTGCAGAACGAATGTTCAATTTTCCCAGTGTTGAAATGATACTTCGCTAGATCCTCCTCTCCCGCAACCTCGAGCTTCTCTCCATCAACCGCTGATAGAAGCGTTCCCTGCTTCTCGCAGTATGAGCAGTTGCATTCGATGACGGCCTTAGTAAGGTCTATCTCAACCTCGTACCTGACTTTCCCGCAGTGGCATCCTCCTTTTCTTGTCTCCATGTGGTTAATCATTATGCGCTGGTATTGGTGGTCGCTGCATATCGTACGTCCTCTTTTCGATTGAACCTACGCAGACGCGCGACCACCCGCCGTCTAATACGGACATCTCAATTGGATTCATCGGATGCGGGAGGCTCACGCCATGACACACCTCGTAGGCGCAATTCTCAAAGCAGAATCCTGCCCTGCTCTCATAACTGCGAAAGTAGGTAAGAAGACCATACGCGACACACAGTACGAGGAGGAGGAGGATGAGCGCGATGTTAAGAAATCTCATCCCTATTTAGCGACCGCGGCTGCTTCGTCGAACTTCACCGAGAGAAGTTTCGAGATGCCGTCCCCGCCCATCGTGACGCCATAGAGAATTCCCGCGCGGCTCATCGTCTCGCGGTTGTGCGTAATGACGATAAGTTGAGAACGCTTTGCTAGGCTCTCAATCATGTCGCCATATCGGCGGCTGTTCGCTTCGTCCAGCGCCGCGTCCGTTTCGTCGAGTATCAAAAATGGCGGCGGATTCACCTGACTCATCGCGAAGATAAGAGCGATAGAGGTAAGCGCGCGCTCGCCGCCTGATAGCTGCATGAGGGCCTGTACGCGTTTCTTGGGGAGATGCACCGCGATATCGACACCAGCCTTCGCGTCTCTCTTTACGCGCGGTGCGCCCTCATTCTCTTCGTCTTCGTCATCAGTCTCCTGATTCGGCTCTTCGAGGACGAGCTTTGCCGAGCCGCCGCCGAACATGAGCGCGAAGAACTCACCGAAGGAATCATTCACCTTCTTGAGTCCCTCGGTGAAATTCTTCGCGAGCTCCACGTCGAGCTCCTTAATGAGTTGCTTCAATCCTTCTGCAGAGCGCGAGAGGTCCTCAAGCTCACGAGAAAGGAACTGCTCGCGCTCGGTTGCCTCCTTAAACTCATGACGCACATCCTCGCCGGTGCCGCCAGCCTCCTCAAGACGAATCTTTGCGCGCTCCAGCGCCTTCTTGCGCGCTTCTTGCGCGCTGCGCTCCTCGTGCGCGGCAGCTGCTGGGACATACGAGATGACTTTTCCGACAAGCACCGCGATTTCAGCGCGATCGCGGTCAAGTTCATCAGCAAGGAGTGCGAGCTCGCGGATGCGGCCGTGTGCGCGCTCCACTTCGCCCTCTAATTTTGCCTTCTCCTGCGCGAGCTCCACCATACGGTGCGTACCCTCGCGCGCGCCCTCCTCAAACGCGACCGATGCCTCGCGCGCTTTGGCAAGGCGCATGCGCGCCTCTTCAAGCGCCTCACCGAGTTGCTTGTCCTTGGCGATAAGGCGCTCGTGGTCGCCCGCAAGCGCGAGCGCCGCCTGTTCCTCGTCATGAAGGTACGCATCGCCTCCGACCGCATAGCGCTCGAAGAAAGCGCGAATAGCACCTGCGACCGCGCCGAGCGCAGCGCGAAGCCCCTCAACCGAGTCACCTCCCTCCTTTGAGCGCTTATCTATCTCGTCCCGGAGTACGACGAGTTCATCGCGTGGAATCTTCGCGTAGGGATCGCGCGCCGCCGCCTGGCTGCGACGCTTCGCACTTTCAAGCGCACCCTCTATTTTCCCGAGCTCGCGCGAAAGCGCGGAGCGCTCCGAAAGGATGCGGTCTACTTCGCGCTCCGTTTCGCGCACCTTCTCCGCCTTACGTATGCCTTCTTTCTCTATCTCGCTACCCTCTCCAAGAGACGCAAGCTCATGAGCAACTGCCTTGAGCCGCTCTTCGCCGGCTTTCGCAGCACCCTCCATCTTTCCTTTCTCCTCCGCGAGATACCCTTCCTCGATAGCCAGGTACTCCGCTGCCATAGACTCGAGCGATTTCCGCAATTCGTCAGCGCGCTCTAGCTTCTGCACCTGACTCGAAAGGAACTTGAGATGCGGTGAGAGTTCGCGTCGAAGCGCCTCGACCTGTCGAATATTCTCTTCGGTCTTTTCCAGTTTCCGCGAGCTCTCCTCTTTCCGGAACTCATAGGAAGTGAGACCGAGCGCATCCTCAAGCATCTCGCGGCGCTCACGAGTATTCGCAAGAAGGATACGGTCTGCCTCGCCCTGAGAAATGATGTGGTGCCCGGTCTCGCCGATATTGGAGGATGCGAGTAGTTCCTGAATATCGCGCAGGCGCGCTTTGGAGCCGTTGATGGAGTACTCGGAGGAGCCGTCGCGGAAGACCGCGCGCTCTATCTGTATCTCCTCGAAGTCCAGCTTGAACTGCTTCCGGGAATTATCGAACACTACCGCGACCGAAGCGCGGTTCTGGCGTCCTGTTGATTGCGAACCCGCGAAGATGAGATCTTCGCTACGCTTTCCGCGCATCGATTTCATCGATTGCTCGCCGAGCGCAAAGCGGAAAGCTTCTGCTACATTCGATTTTCCGGAACCATTGGGGCCAACGATAGCCGTAACGGACGACGAGAAATCGAGCACGGTTTTCCGCGCGAACGATTTGAACCCGGCTATCTCGAGCCGCTTAAGCATGTATGGGTAAATAGTAGCAGATGCCGAGGAGGCTTCGAATATGAAGCTTCTTCACTCATATTGTTTTCACTACCTGTATCGCATCATGCGTGCATGCAAGCACACGCGTACCTAATCCCGCTTTTCGCCGTTATCGGGCTCCTCGTCCTCACGTGGTACATGCTTTCTGTCCCTGTCATCGTAGACAGTGCGCACAGTTCGCACGCGCCGCTTTCGGCGATGGCGCTCGAAGCACGTTAAAAACGAAGACCCCATCCACACATGTGTGGCTGGGGTCTGTTGGCCGCTATGCGGCTTCTTCTTGAGGCTGCGGCATATGCTGCGGCCCGATTTCGATGCCCTCGTAGAAAACATCAAAAGACTCGGCTTCCTGCATTTGCGCTTTTCGGCACTCTTCATCTTCTATGCGCCTATCCTGGAACTGTATCGGCACTGACTCACTCCTTCTTCTTGTGGGGTACGCCCGCACGGAGTCCTGAACAAAGGATTCGCCGCGGTGTGGAGGACCCCGAGAGGTCCTCCACACCGCGGCGAATGAGTACAGGAGCTACTTTATCGCAGGCCCCAAAAGCCGTCAATACCCCGCTACTCGGGTTGTGAATAACTCAGAACCGGGTATAACGGTGCCTAGGTACGCCCCATGGAGGGGCCGGAGGAAGAAGCCATGTTCGAGTCAGGACAAAAAATAATCGTGAAGCCGCGGATACCACCAGCCGGTCCCTTACTGCTCACCAAGGGCACCGATACAGACTCCGGAGAGCCCAAGGACACTACCGCGTTCTGGAACGCGCTTGCAGGGAATGGCAGCGAGATCGCCTATCCCGGCGTCGTGAGCTGGACCGCGAGCGCTGCGGATGTCGTGAAGGAAGTCTCCGTGATGCTCGACGGATGCATGAATCCGGTCATCTTCTCCGCCTTCGGGGACGCATGGAAGATACCGAATCCACCGGAGATCCATATCTCGTTCCTGCACGTCGCCCTCTACGACATCAAGGCCGCGCACTAGCGCGGCCTTTCTACTTATCGAGCGCAGCTTGCGCAGCTGCCTGCTCCGCCTCCTGCTTCGACTTCCCTTCGCCGCGCGCCACCTCGCGTTCGCCCACATACACCGCGACGGTGAATTTCTTATCGTGATCGGGCCCTTCCTCGCCCAAGGTCTTGTAGGAAGGCGTGACTCCGTTCTTGTCCTGCGCAATTTCTTGGAAACGGCTCTTCGCGTCCTGGTACGCGCGCTTCTCGATGACCGCGTCAATCTTCGGGAATAGGTGCTTCGCGAGGAACGCTTCCGCGACCTCGTACCCCTGATCCAGATAGACAGCGCCAAGAATTGCCTCGAACGCATTCGCAAGAATTATCTGGCGCGCGCGGCCCGTGTCCTTCGCCTCGCCCTTCGACAGGAGGAGCATGTCATTGACGCCGAGTGCCTCTGCGACCGCCGCAAGAGAGTAGGTATTCACGAGCGCGGCGCGGTACGCCGTGAGGTCTCCCTCCGGCTTGTTGGGATAGCGATCAAATAGGAAGCGAGTGGCCGCGAGCTCGAGGACGGCGTCGCCCAAAAACTCAAGACGCTCGTTGTGGGATGTTGCGACCGCGCGGTTCTCATTGAGGTACGAGCGATGCGTCACCGCCTCCTTGAAGAGGTCGATGTTATTGAAGGAGAATCCGAGCCGATTTGCTGATTCCTTGAAATCCATGGGGTCACCTTAACGCAAGGCGTATGAGAGCGCTACTTTGCCGCACCAGCCTGGGATGCGTCTAGTATTTCCTGCACAGCGGCAGTCACGATCGGCAGCATGTCGTCATAGAAATTGAGGTCGAGGATGTCACTCAATTTGAACCACCGCGCATCGTCGAGTCCGCCCTTCTGCTCGAGAACTATTTCCTCGTACGGACTTTCCGCGAGGAAATACGTAACGCGCTTCCTAATCTTCCCCTTCTCGGGGTGCGACGCGACATATTCGTTCTCACCCACCTTGCTGCCGAGCTTTACCGTAAGCCCCATCTCCTCCTTAAGCCCGCGAATGGTGCCGTCGATAAGCTCCTCTCCCGGCGCGATCTTTCCCTTGGACAAAGTCCAGTGCCCGAACACGTCATGCACGAGCGCAAGATAGTACTGTCCCTGATGCTTCGCGTAGACGACCGCGCCGCCGAGCATCTCCAAGGGCAGATCCTCGCGTCGTACCATCTTCTTTTTGCCGACCTCGTCCTTCCCGGGCTCCCCTATCTCCTTATAGACCGCACCGAGTACGCCGTTCACGAACCGGCTCGAGGACTCGCCGCCAAACGTCTTCGCGAGCTCGATGGCCTCGTTGATAGCTACCTTCGCCGGTACCTGCGCCCGGTCGGAGAACAGAAGCTCGTAAAGCCCGATCCGGAGGATGTTGCGATCGACCGGCGCGATCTTCTCAAGCGGCCAGTCAGGCGCTGCTTTCGCGATTATTAAATCGATGTCGTCTTTTTTTGCGAGCACTCCGGAGAGGAGCGTGTCCATAAATGCGCGGTCCGTGGTGTCTCCACCAAACTCATCGATGTTGCGTGTGAGCATCGATGCTGCGTCGCCTGCGGACGCGGCGATAGTGTCCCATTCGAAAAGGGTCTGTAAGACTATCGAGCGCGCAAGGTGCCGGTTGGCCATATGAATCTCTGCTATCTACGATAGCACTTCTTCCAAATCGGTAACCGAAATGAAATCCCTACATGTGTACATCGTCGAGCGCATCTCGAAAATCTTCAGGAGCGAGGCGCGGAAAACGGGGCCGCTGAGACGTATAGGAATACGACGAAGCGGACACGTAGGTGTCCGCAACAATGCGCCTGGAGATTTTAGAATGCGCGACTTACGCGCCGCCGCCCATTCCGGAACGTGCCTTTGGCTTCCCCGCTCCCGTAAGCTTTCCGATAAGTCCCTTCTTTACAGTCGTCTGCTCCACATGCTCATGCTCTGCGTGCTCATCAAATTTTGGAAGCTCACCCTCGACGCCATGCACCTTCTTATCCTTAACCTTCTTTACCTTAGGGGTGAAAAGCTGCTTGCCGCGGTACATTCCGGTCGACTCGTCGAGGCGGTGTGGAAGGCGAAGTGCGCCCGATTCCTTATCGGTGACGATAGCCATGTTCGTAAGAGCATGGTGGGAACGGCGGTTCTTGGTGTGGGACCGCGTATGGCGCATTCGGACTGACATGGAGGGATTTTAGCATTCTAAAGGCAAAAAGCAACGCCGCCCCAGGAGGGCGGCGTGAGCGATATCAGGGGGCCGGAGGACGGAATGTCCTGGTCCCTTCGCCCGAGAATACGACTGTCTCGCAATCGGACGGCGCGTCCTTAAAAAGCGCCCGCGCGATATCGGCAACCTCCTGCCGCACATGGCGACGGAGGGATTCTCCGTAGGCTGGATTGCACCGCGCTGTGTCGTCGTCCATAGCTTTCACTCCCTACCGCTTCACCTTGCCGAATACTCTCATGGAGCATGAAAAAGCCAAGCGCCGCATTTTTGCGGCGCTGTAGCGTCTCATGATGAGGATTTAGCCCCGCGATTGCAGGATCGTGCCCTTCCGAAGGGCACCCAGCTTGCGGGGTCGAGATCGCAGAATGCGAGCCTGTCGCTCATGCAGGGGCGCCCCGAGTGGGGACACCGTATGCAATTAGGCAATTTCGCTCGAGCGAGCAAGTCCTTAATAGACGGTTCTTCCTGGTCTGGCCTAGCTAAAGCTAACGCGGCCATGTAACCCCCTTTTGTTCTTATCCAAGACACCGTGCCTTGGACCCGGGGGCGAGTATAGCACCCTATTAATTTTTGATGAGTCCTAGGAATGACCGACGGTGAATAACCGAGGGTCCATGCATCCTGAGTGCTTCATAGTGCGCTTTCGTGCCGTAGCCTTTGTGCTTTTCGAATCCGTACTCCGGGTACGCGTTCGCGAGCTCGAGCATGAGCCTATCCCGACGAACTTTCGCCGCTATCGACGCGAGTGATATCAAGGGCACGGTCGCGTCCCCGCGCACGATGGTTTCCTGCGCATATCCTTCGGGAGCGGAGAGCGAGCCATCAAGCAATATGCGTACACCTGAAAGCTCGGGGGCCAGGAAACGCACGCCGCGCGCAACCGCGCTGCGGATTGCTGGTACGATGCCGCGCTCGTCTATCTCCGCGGCTTCGCCGTACTCGACGACGAACCGCACGTCGCCCCTTCGCGCGCGTTCCTCAAGGAGCGTGAATAGCTTCTCCCGCTTACTCTCTGAAATCGCCTTGGAATCCGCGACACCCGGAAACTCAAGCGCTACGTCAAACCCCTCCTCTACTATGACGAGCCCGACCGCGACGGGCCCCGCCAGGGGACCGCGTCCGGCTTCGTCGACACCGAGCAGGAAACTCATCCGGAAAGTATACTTACCTTTGATGGCACACGGGTACACGCATCTTCACACCCACTCTCACTACTCCTTCCTGCAGGCGCTCCCCAAGGTGCCGGACCTGGTAAAAAAGGCGAAAAAGGAAGGGATGACTGCGCTCGGGCTCACCGACGCCGGGAACATGCATGGGGCAATCGATTTCTATAAGGACGCCAAAAAGGCCGGAATACATCCCGTGCTTGGTGTCGACGCGTATCTTGCTGACGGCTCCAGACTCGACCGCGAAGACCCCGCGAAGCGCTCGCGTATCGTGCTTCTTGCGGAGAATAACGATGGGTATCAAAACCTGATGAAGCTCATTACGCTCTCGTTTACCGAGGGCTATTTCGAGCGCCCCTTGATGGACCGCGAGATACTGCGTGCACACGCGAAAGGGCTCATCGCGCTTTTACCATCGTTTGCAAGCGACATCGGCCGACTTCTCGCTTCCGGAAACGAGGAGGCGGCCGGAGCAGCACTCGCGGAGTACCAGAGCATCTTCGGAAAAGACAATCTGTTCCTCGAAGTCACGCACCATCCAAAGGTGGAGGGGCATGCGGAGAAGATGAAAATGGTTGCCGCGCTCGGAAAGAAATCCGGTGTCCCTTTGGTCGCGCAGCACGACGTTTATTACCTTTCACCGGATGATAGCGAGGCGACAGAAGTCATGCGTCGTATCCAGCACGGGGGTGAGGGCCGCAACGAGGAAGAGGACTTTTCATTCGTCTCCGAGAAAGAAATGCTGAAGTGGTTTTCCGATATGCCGGACGCAGTTGCGCGTTCAGGCGAGATTGCGGAGCGCTGCCAGGTGGAGCTCACCTTAGGAAGCTGGGTGTTCCCTCAGTTCCCCACCGAGCCCGGGAAGACGCATGCTGATATGCTCCGCGAAAAAGCGTACGCGGGACTTTCTGCGCGCGGCTTGGAGCCAACCAAGGAAGTCACCGACCGTCTCGAGTACGAGCTTAAGGTCATCATCGACAAAGGCTTTGCGCCGTACTTCCTCGTGGTCGCGGACCTGCTCGCGTTCGCGCGACGCGCGGGGATTCTCACAACGACGCGCGGCTCTGCCGCAGGCTCCTTGGTTTCTTACGCGTCCGGCATCACCAACGTCGACCCCCTTGCGTACAAACTCCCGTTCGAACGATTCCTTAACCCCGAGCGCCCAAAAGCGCCGGACGTCGACATGGACTACGCCGATAATCGGCGCGACGAGATGATTCAGTACGCGAAGGATCGGTATGGCGCCGAGAAGGTAGCGCAGATTGGCACATTCGGCACGATGCTCGCGCGCGCGGCGGTGCGCGATATCTCGCGAGCCTTGGGACACTCTTACGGCACTGGTGACCGTATTGCGAAGCTCATACCACTAGGGAGCCAGGGATTCCCTATGACGATAGAGCGTGCACTCGAGATGGAACCGGACCTCAAGGCCCTCTACGGAGAAGACGAGGATGCACGTGAGATTATCGATCTCGCCAAGCGCATCGAAGGATGCGCTCGTCACACCGGCGTGCATGCCGCAGGCGTGGTGATTGCACCTACCCCGCTTACAGAATGGACCCCGCTGCAGGTCGATCCTAAGACCGGAAAGCTCATTACGCAGTACGACATGCACGCCATAGAGGAGGCCGGACTTCTGAAGTTCGACTTCCTCGGTATCAAGAACCTATCGATACTGGCGGACGCAGTCGCGCGCGTTCGTGAGACCAAAGGAATGGTTATCGATATCGAGACGATTCCGCTCGATGATCCTGCCACCTTCTCGATGCTCGCGCGCGGAGAGACGGAAGGCACGTTCCAGTTAAACGGCTCGGGGATGACGCGGTACTTGAAGGAGCTGAAGCCAACCACTATTCATGACATTAACGCGATGGTGGCCTTGTACCGCCCGGGCCCGATGGAAACCATCCCGCAGTACATCGAGCGCAAATCGAACCCTCGTCTCATCACCTATATAGATGAGCGCATGAAGGAATACCTCGACGCATCCTACGGGCTTCTGGTCTACCAGGACGACGTGCTTCTCACTGCCATAACTCTCGGCGGCTATTCGTGGCTTGAGGCCGATACCTTGCGTAAGGCGATGGGTAAGAAGATTCCGGCAGAAATGGAGGCGCAGAAGCAGAAGCTACTCGACGGGTTTAAGACCTACGGAAAAATCTCGGACGCGAAGGCAGAGCGCATATGGAAACTAATCGAGCCGTTCGCTGCCTACGGATTCAATAAGGCGCATGCCGCAAGCTACGGTAAAGTCGCGTACCAGACCGCCTACATGAAGGCCAATTATCCCGTGGAATACATGGCGGCGCTCCTCACCGCTGACGCGGGCGACACGGAATCCATCGCCATACTCGTCGCCGAGTCTGAACGGCTCCACATCCCCATCCTTCCGCCGGACGTTAATGAGAGCGGCAGCGTATTCACGGTTGTCGGGGACGCGCACGATGCGATACGGTTCGGTCTCTCCTCAATTAAGAACTTTGGCGAAGGTATCTCAGAGGCGATACTCGAAGAGCGCGTCGCAAACGGCCCGTATGCATCTTTGGCAGACTTCCTTGCACGTGTCGCCTCTCGAAATCTCAATAAGAAATCCCTCGAATCCCTCATCAAGGCGGGTGCCCTAGATCGCTTCGCACCCGAGGAAGGCGGGCGCGGAACCCTCTTGCAGAATATCGATCATCTTTTGGCATATCATCGTGAGGCATCGGCATCAGGAAAAGCGCAGGACTCTCTGTTTGGCGCTATGCCGCCGCCCTCTCTTACGCTCACGCCTGGTGTCCCTATTACCCTTTCCGAACAGCTAGTTTCGGAAAAGGAGCTCCTTGGTATTTACGTCTCAGGGCACCCGTTGGACGCGCATGAGGAGAAAGTAAGCAAAGCTGCGACCACTATCGGCGGCATACAAGAGAATCCAAAGAAGGGATTCCCTGTCATCCTTCCTGTACTGGTTGGCGAAGTTCGCACCGTGCTCACGAAGAAGGGCGAGAAGATGGCGTTCGTACGATTCGAGGACAAGAGCGGCTCCATCGAAGCGGTACTGTTCCCCAAGCTCTACAAGGAACGTTCGGAACTCCTTACCCCTGGTAACTGTCTCCTCATAAAAGCGAATGTTTCGGAGCGAAACGGCGAGATATCCTTGGCGCTCGATAACCTAAAGGCGCTGTGATAGCGTACACACGGAAAGCGAGTCTAGAGGCTCACTCATACAAATAGGAGGCCCCATGGCCAACGCAGAATTCGAGAGTCTTATGGAAGCGCTCGGAAGGCCTTTGAGTATGGAGAAAGAGGCCCTGCGCGATATGAGCAACGCGCTCAAAAATTTTGAGGACGCACAGGTCCTCGACCCTCACGTTATCCGTGTACTTGGAAATCTGGAGCAGCGGATCGCAACCATCCGCATGACCCACGGCCCGATGAAGCGGCTCACGGAGCTCACTGATGCGGTCCTCGAAGGCCCGTATACACCATCGGTAGGCCTCGGCCCCAACTTCACCAAACCCGGAGGGCACGCCGATGGGTAAGCGCCCGATGACTGCCAAACAGAAGCTCAAACATCTGAAGCGTCGGCTCGGCGTGACCGATAGCGGCCACTTCGACGCTTTATTGGGCCGTCTTATCCGGGAGAAGAATCTCTCGATACTGGACGCCGAGCCGCACTACGGGAAGCCAGTCCACAACCGGCTTCGCGAGGACCTGCGGCGCCACGCTGCGGAGCTGAAGCACGGTGGGGACGGTACCCGAAGACGCTCGTTCACGCCGCTTCGTACGCCTATGTACGGACGCCCGCGACGCCTCAATCCCTAGATACTCCAGAACGCCGACCGGAATCCCGGCCGGCGTTTATGCTATCCTCCTTCCTACATGGCCTCACTTCCCGAAAAGCGACACACGCTCGCCCACCTCCTCGCGGCTGCCGTCCTTGAACGGTTCCCCCACGCCAAAGCGACTATCGGGCCCGCTATTGATAACGGCTTCTATTACGACTTTGATTTCAGCGCCGGAGAAAAACCGGGAGACGCGGACCTAGAGTCCCTTACTTCTGCCATGCGCGAGATGCTCGCTGCGTGGGAGTCGATGCACGGGACGGAAGTGTCTCTTGAAGACGCGCGCGACCGGTTCAAGAGCAACGCATATAAGCTCGAGCTCATCGAGGAGATTTCCGCTAAGGGAGAGCCGGTAACGCTCTACACCGCAGCCGGATTCACGGACCTCTGCCGCGGCGGGCACTCGGAGACGCCGAAGCATGACATCCCTGCCGACTCGTTCGTCCTCGACCGCATCGCAGGCGCCTATTGGCGCGGGGACGAGAAGAACGCGATGCTTACGCGCATCTACGGTCTCGCTTTCGAGGGCAAAGAGGAGCTCGAGGCGTACCAGGCTCAGCGTGAAGAGGCGCTCGCACGCGACCATAAGAAGCTTGGGAAAGAGCTCGATTTATTTGTTTTCTCGGACGTCGTCGGCAAAGGACTTCCCCTTTTCACCCCGAAGGGCGCAACTATGCGTCGAGAACTCGAGCGCTTCATTGTCGATGAAGAAATTCGCCGTGGCTATCTGCATGTAAATACGCCGGATATCGCGAAGCTCGCTCTGTATGAGAAGTCGGGTCACTACCCGCATTACAAGGACTCGATGTATGCTCCTATACAGATAGACGAGGAGAAGTTCATGCTCCGCCCGATGACGTGTCCGCACCATTTTGAACTTTACCTTCGAAAGCCCGCAAGCTACCGAGAGCTTCCGATGCGAATCGCGGAATTGGCGCAGCTATATCGCTACGAGCAGTCAGGCGAATTAGCTGGACTCGAACGCGTGCGCACGTTCTGCCTCGCAGATGCGCACATCGTATGCGCATCTGAAGAGCAGGCGGTCGAAGAGGTCGGTGGCGCCCTCGACCTTATCGAATACGTTGCTTCCACCTTTGGTCTCACACAAGGCGAGGACTACTGGTATCGCCTATCACTCGGCGACCGCGCAGACAGTGAGAAGTATTTCAAGAACGACGAGGCATGGGAAAAGGGAGAGGCACTTCTGCGCGAGCTTCTTACAAAGCGTGGCGGAAAGTTTGTAGAGGCAGAGAAGGAAGCCGCGTTCTACGGCCCTAAGATAGACATCCAGATGAAGAACGTGAACGGCAAGGAGAACACTGCCTTCACCGTTCAGTACGACTTCTGCATGCCGGAACGATTCGATCTCACCTACGTAGCGAGCGACGGTACCAAGAAGCGAGCGTTCGTCGTTCATCGCTCCTCGATAGGCGCTATCGAGCGCATTATGGCGTTCCTCATCGAGAAATATGCAGGCGCCTTTCCACTCTGGCTCTCACCGGTTCACGCGCGCATTCTGCCGGTTGGTGAAAAGCACGCGGAATACGCAAAAGAGGTTGCGGAAGCCTTGAAGGCTCGCGGCATGCGTGTCGAGACGGACGCGGATGACTCCTTAGGGAAGCGCATCCGAAACGGCAAGAATGAGAAGCTTCCCTACTTGCTTGTCGTCGGCGATAAGGAAGCTGCGGAGAAAACGATATCCGTCGAGGGCCGCGACGGCGAGAAGCGTACCGCTCCCCTTTCTGAATTCGTGACGGAACTGGCTGAGAGAATCAAAACTAGAGCCTAAAGCGATTAGCGTACAGCGTCTAGTAATAACAAAAGAACCCTCCTTACGGAGGGTTCTTTTGTACGCTGCCAGCTATCCGCTGATTTAGGCGTGGAGGGCGCTTACGGCGCGAGTGACAGCGAGCTTCGCTGCAGTCATCGCGTTCGTGTAGCTTGCGTCGATTGCAGTTGAGAGCGCAGAGATGACGCGCTCGAGTCCCTCATCCGCGACGTTTGAAGTCACGCGGACAATCTCGGCGTCAGCTGCGGCGCCTTCAAGTCGTGCGCGGTATGCGTCGTCGACAGCCTGTACGGCTGAAGTCATGAACGCGGTGACGTTTCCGCCTTCACGTGCGACAGAGCGCAGAGTCTCAAGCGCTGATGCCTGGTCGCCGGCGAATATCGCGTAGACGAACGTGTTCGTCGAGCGAGACACTGGGCGCGATGCTTCCATAGCAGGAGCTGCCGGTGCCGGAGCCTCGTGCGTGTAGTGAGCGGCAACGGGAGCTGCAGGAGCACTCACTGCGACCTCGTAGCCAGTCTCGCGAGACAGACCCTTCACGATGTCGTCGATGGTGAGCGTACCCTCGCTTGCGTAGGCAGCGAAGCCGCGAACATCAGTCGCCGTCTTCCTGACTGGCTCAACCGTGAGCTGGTCGACGTTTGGCGAATAGTGCGCCGTTACGAGGTCGTGCGCTGCGTCAGGGTACGGAGCCTGGACACGCGTCTCAGAGACGAATGATGCGGGCGCTGCGGGCGGATAATGCGGCGCGGTGTGCGCACCGTGATCTGCGCCGTAGCTACCTCCGTGACCGTTACCGCGAACCGTGCGGCCGATCATCGGGAAGTAGACCTTGAACACCAAGAGGTACGCGGCTGCGGCAGTCCATATAGAGAACGCGAGCCAGTAGAAGAAGGTGCCAAGGGGACCGAGCTCAAGACCGGTGTACGGAACCTGAGAGAGGTACACGTATGACAACGGCTGCTTGTCGATATCGGACTCGATGGTGATATCCGGGTCATCGTCGTGATGATGGCTCGGCGTGTCGCGATCGGGGCGCACATTCACGTCGACATCGCAGACTACGGAACCGTAGCGGCCCGTACCTCGACCAACGTATTCAGTGTCGTCGTTAGGCGATACACGCTCGGAACCCGCACGCACTGGTGTAACGGAGCCGATACCCTCGTTGATCTCGAAACGATCGACGTAGCGGGTTTCCCAACGAAGCGTAGTGGACTCATCCTCATCAATCGAAGAATCGTCGATGGTGAGCACGCAGATAGGCTCAGGCTGGTCGTGCTCGACGATGACCGTCACGCGGCAGTCTTCGTCAGCGGAAAGATTATCCGCGGTAAGTACGAAGGTGGTAGTGCGGGTGATGTCTACATCACGAGAGCCGTCAGCACCAACCGCCCCAACTCCGCTGATGCGGACGTTGCGAGCGTTCGTGGTGTCCCACGAAAGACGCGTGGTGCCACCTCCCTCCTCCAAGGAGGTTGGGGATGCGCGCAAGTACTCACACGCTGCGATTACCGGAGGCGCTACCGTGACGGAGACAACGCAGTCGTCATTGCCGGCAGCATTCGTCGCCCGGATGGTGTAGGTGGTGTTCGTGTTGACGCGGACCGTCTTAGTGCCGTCAGCGTCTACGAGAGCGCCGTTAAGCTTTACCGAGGTTGCGCCAGTAGTACCCCACGTAAGGGTCACATCACCGCCGCCGTTAGGCACCGAGGTGCGGCTTGCGTTAAGGAAGTCGCAAGATGGAGCGTTCGGAGGATTTACCACGACTGAGACGGTGCAGTCGTCGGTGCCCGAAACGTTCGATGCACGAATCGTGTAGGTGGTGTTCGTGTTGACGCGGACCGAGCGAGTGCCGTCTGCGGCAACCGCAGCACCGTTAAGGGTTACTGCCGTTGCGTTCGTGGTGCCCCAGGTAAGGGTCACATCACCGCCGCCGTTAGGCACCGAGGTGCGGCTTGCGTTAAGGAAGTCACAGGAAGCCGGCGGCTGCGGGGGAGGTGTGACTGTGACAGTGACACGACAGTCGTCCTCGCCGAAACCTTCTGCAGTGAGCGTGAAGGTCGTGTTCGAAGATACGAATACGGTCTTAGAGCCGTCTTCTGCGACTGCGACGCCGTTGAGGGTCACATCGTCAGCATTCGTAGTGCCCCAGGTAAGGACAACATTGCCGCCGCTGTGAGGAACGGTAGTGCGGTCAGCGCGAAGGAAATCACACTGCGCAGGTGGTGGTGGTGGAGGAGGTGGGGGTGGAGGAGGTGGGGGCGGTGGTGGTGGAGGTGGGGGTGGCGGAGGAGGTGGGGGTGGGGGCGGTGGGGGGGGGGGGGGCGGTGGTACGCATGACGGAGGCGTAACGATGACGGCCTCTGCCTTCGCGGGGGTGACG
>JAGORR010000002.1 GCA_018062765.1 Minisyncoccota bacterium
GTACGACGTGCGGCGAATGTCGAAGTAGTTGTTATTGATAGTCGTCACGGAAGAACCCGAGAGTTCCGAGATGAGACTGGCACGGAGCGCGACAAGCCGATCAGAAAGATACGCTTTTGTGACACCGTCCACAGTCGTCGCAGCCGCAATCGGTGCTGTGGTAGTGGCCTGCGGAGCTGGTTGCGTGAAAGTAGTCGGACCGAAGCCGGGCATCGATACGACAATTACGCGACCAGATGGCTTCCAGTATGCGAAGGTGCGGACGCGTACTTCCATGAACCAGGAGTGGAGCGTCGTGTATGTTTTGAGAGCAATTTCTTCGAACCCATTCTGCGCACCCGATGCGCGCGCCGCAGCGCCCACCGAAGTCGGAGAGAACAACGCCGGTACTCCGTATGCGCTCGCAAACACGATAACGAGAAGCATCGTAGTCATCACAGCTCGCGAACGCAGGAACGGCAACGCCGTAAAAGATGGGCGCGAAGCCTCATGCAAGTCACGCACGCGTTCACGTGCTAGCTCTCGCGCGATTTCTGCCTTGCGCTCGTCTGCGCTCTCGATAAACGCCGTGAGCGTGCCCTCATGCACAAACCACTGTCGTCCAATCTGCTCGCCACGAATTTTTCCTTCACGCGCGAGCTTCGCAAGGTAATCTGCGCTGTATCCGCTCCGTTCTGAAGCAGCCCTCGTCGTAATAAACTCGTTCGCTGGAGCGGTAACCACAGGGAGCGCCGCAGCAACGAGCGCCGGCGTCTCAGCTTTCGTCGCGAGCTTATATTCACTAGCTCGCGCGCGCGCGAGCGCGACAGCAAGTTCCTTCTTGTGCTTCTCCTGTGCCGCCATAAATCGCAGCAGAGACTTTTCATCGACAACCCACGTGCGTCCAACCTGCGCGCCAGCAATCTTACCCGCACGTGCGAGTCGTGAAAGGTAGTCGGAAGAGTATCCAGATAACTCCGATGCGTCCTTCGTGGAGATTAAATTTTTTGATCGGAGGGGATCCATGTCGTATGACCGTACTAACTAGAGTTTACCTAGCTTTTCCGGAATACCGTCACGAATATCTGTGGATAAAATGTAGTAAAGATGTACGCAAAGGAACTCAATCATCGCTACTTAACTTTCTTGCTCTTACAGTTAGGCGCCGTTGCCTCATCTTCCCTTAGAAATACATAGGAATCGGTCACAGGAAAGAGAAATTTCGATCTGAATGAACTCTCGGCGCACTCAATCCGAAAGAGCTCCACGGTCAAAATTTTGCCTCGCAGCGCGTTACTTGTAATCACCATATAGAAGGAGTGTCGTAAAAAGTCGCATATTTCTATTGTGCGACGCATGAGATTGAAAATAGCGCGAACTTGAGCTGTGTCGTCGATTTTCGGAGTGATCGCTATTTCTGTATTCGCTTTTATGTGAGTATCTTGAATCTCGCTTAGCCGAGATTGAATACATAGTAAATAGGCGATTTTTTAGCACGTCTCGGGTGCGAGCGGTCCTATCCTGGCTCAGTCGACATTTGCTGACGCTGGCACTGAGCTACTCCTTGTGGCATGCGCGATGGATCATACGTAATCACACGTCACTTGAACGTGCCTCTGTCCTACGCAGGTGCACGTGTTTTTGTGCTCTGAGTTATCCCCAGATGCGATAGTAGAGTCGCGTCTATTTCGCATGAAAAGCGACTTATGGCGTACTCCCCTGCGCCCCAGATTCATTCAAAAGTCGTATGACATCCTCTTTCGTATAGCAGCGATCCTCTATGCAGATGCGTTCCGCATTCTCCTCATCCATGGCTCCGGTGATTCGGTCGACGGTATCCGCTATCCACGAGGACGAGCGAGTACCGGTCTGCGGAGCCTCCTCGAGTAGAGGCGCGAGCGGATCAATTTGCAGTTCGCTGCCATCAAATCGCCTCAGGAACGCTCCATTTTCTACCGCGCGCTCCAACTCTTGCACTCCAAGCCGCTCTCGGACTATCGATGCAGATTCAGTAACCGTCCCGGCCCATAGGTATTCACCACCGCGCAGCGCAGTGATGAACTTGCTCGCGTCTACCTCTGCACCTGACGATGAAGCACTCCCAGACGCTGTGTAAGGCTCTGTTTGACTCGTAGAACCTTCCGGAAGCGCAGTGTGAGAAAGGACACCAAGTGCTGCTTGAACGGAGCCTAGCGCGTGTGCGAGAGGCTCATAGGTACTCGTAAACACCGAAGCAACGAGAGATTCTGTATTCAAAGCCAAAACAGCATCAGAACCTGCTCGCGCATAGTGAGCGAGCGTATCACCCAATCGAACAATCTCCTGAGCCTGCTCCCCTAGATGTACTGCACCCTCCCCTAAGTAAGGAGCGAACGCGGCAACGCGCACGATTGGCTCAAGCGCCATACGTGACGTAGCGTGGCTAGCAGCACTAAGAGCCTCTCCGAGCGCAATTTCCGCACGGACGCCGTAAGTAAGGGTTCGTGGACCGAGCTCAGCAAGGGCTTTCGTACTACCTCCATAGACACCTACGGCAGTAGCCGGTACGGAAGCTGCCAGAGTTCGCGCTGCATCACCGACAGACAATAGTGAACCAATCACAAGACGCGAAATAGGTCCCGGGAGCTCTACAAAGCCCTGTATCACTGCCAAATGGAGAGACAGAGCACGCTTTGGTACGTCCACAAAAAACGCGCCGATTTCCACTCCAGTCCTATACGCCGCAGCAGGGACTAGCTTGGCAGAATCACGCACGTAGGTCCCCACTGCTAGACCCGCCTCACCGATAGAGGGAATGGCAACGGCACTTCTTAAATTGGCGGCGACGCTGGCTCCCGCTGCGGCACTTTCTGTAGCCCCAAAAAAAGTAAAAGCTTCACTTGGTGGTAGCTCCGGCAAGGGCGGAAGTATCAGGGGCTCATAGCCAGTGTCCGTCAGCGTGAGAGCGACAGAAACTTGCTCTTCGGCACCGGCCTTCGCACGTAGGTTATCTGCGTATGCATAAACCATCTGTCTTGCCCCGTTCGCGGCCTGCATCGTCGTATCCGCCGCCCTCATCGATACAACGGCAAGCAATTGGCTTTCCGACATAGTTATGGAAGCCCCAGTTACTGCGAGCGCAATCCCTACCGCCACTACCTCATTTCGGATGCGTGCGGCGTACGCTGACCTTACACGAGACACGCTCCTCGTCTCGTACAAGGGCGCTACGGTCTCCTTACGAACAATCTGTCTCTCCTCACGCTCGTGCCGTCTAGTAGCCGAAACGGCAGCCCTAGTCTCTGCGAGCCGCGCATCATGTTCTCTCGCAAATCGTTCGAGCTCCTCACGTTCAACCATCCATTGAGGACCTCTACGTTCACCTCGCATACGCCTTTCCCGGCACATGCGCGCGACATAGTCGTGCGTATAGCCAAGCAAGGTCGCCGCCTCATGCGTAGTCAGGAGCGTAGAATCTGCTGTTGGATACATGCTAGGTATTTCGCCGACGAATTCTCTACAAATTCCGTCAGGCTACTCGTATCAGTATACGAGACGTCTGATCGTGCAAATTAAAATCATACGGAACTTCGAGTACTAATCTGTAATTAGGGTCACATAACCTACCGAATCCCACCTCGAGGATGATTCCCTACCCCACGGAGATAGGGAGCGCCTTAACAGGCGCTCCCTATAAATTGACTACTGAGAATTTCCTAAGTCCAAATATCTGTACAAGTCTATCCGAGACGAGAAATGTTTTATTTACTTGCTTCTATGGCTGCAATTCCTGCAACATTCCTCAGAACTGGGATTTCCGTGACTAACGTACCTCCCACATGTGTGAGTAGTCCCGTACCGATAAGCGCCAGAAGCGCGAAGAGTGCGCTAACACCGATGAGTGCCGTGCGATACCCGAGTACAGCGAGCGGAGACAACCCCTCCTTTCCTACTTGCGGCAAAGGTTTGCGATCTTCCCTTCTAGTGACCTTAGTCTCTGTTATGCGCACAATAGGGACGGTCTGAACTTCTGCCTCTGCGTCCTCAGACTCAATTTCCGTCTCTGGCTCCCCGATAGTCTCTAGCTCGTCTGCATGACGCACATCAAGAGAAGTCTCAACCACGCCCAATTCCATCGGAACCGCAGCTTCCTCCTCTTCTAAACTGTCCTCTAGCACCTCGTCTGTGGCCTTGTCCTCCTCAGCTTTGGATTCCCCTTCCTTGCGAGTGAACCATTCCTGCCAAGCATCCTGCATCTCAGTAATTAGATGTGCATGCGAATCTTGCGCTACCTCAGTGCGAAGCGCGTTAACAGGTATTCGGTATGAGAGTTGCGGGATTTCAGAGCCTGAATACAAGATATATCGTGACTTTTCCCACACCGGACTTACTGCCTCAGGTGCCGCGATAGGACGTCGCTCCTCGCTATCAACCACCTTCACCTTATCCCTGGACTTTCCTTCTCCGAACCGGTGGGAAGATAGAGCTTCCTCGGACACGTACCAGTTACGCCCCACAAGACGTGCTTCGATACGGCCTTCACGGCAAAGCTGGCCGATATAGTCCTTCGCATACCCAGAAATCTTTGCCGCTTGCTTAGACGAGACATATGTCTTTCCATCAAAAGATAGTTCATCCATGCCTTGAATTGTAAGGCTTTCTCGTCTCGGGTCAAAGGGATGCGAATAACAGCCTAATTTTTCTGGAGATCTACGAAGAAAGGCGGGATTAATCCCGCCTTTCTTCGACCGCCTACTCTATGCCTTTAGTGTCGCAAAAAGAATCTCACGTATGAGCCCGGGATTCCCGGCTCCCTTCATCTCCTTCATCACTGCTCCAACGAGGTAGCCTATGACCGCCTCCTTCCCTCCCCGGTATTCTTCAACTACCTTCACCTCTCGGGTCACGACGGCGTTCACAGCAGCCTGTATGGCACTGGTATCACTGACCTGGAGCAACGCGTTATCGCGAATATAGGCTTCGACATCTCCGCCCGTTTCAAGGACTCCTGCGATTGCGGCCTTAGCATTGGTCGATGATAGCGTTCCTTCAACAATATGCTTTGCAACGCTTCTGAACACGCCGGAAAGATTATTCGTAAGTGAGTGCACGGACGGATTATGCGCACGTACTTCTCCGACAAGAATATTAACTGCGGCAAGATGTGCTCTATCATCCACGATGCTTTCAATTTCGCGCGCGTAAACACCGCCGTACGCCTCATCACTTACCAATATCTCTGTAGCTTCTTGCGGTATGCCGCGCGCAAGGAGCCGTACGCGCTTTGCTGCCGGAAGCTCAGGCAGGCTTGCCCGGAGGTTCTCAATCGAGAATTCCGGAACCTCCGAGAGGAGGAGCTTGGGGATGTCGGGCTCCGGGAAGTACCGGTAGTCGGCGCTCCCCTCTTTGACACGCTGTGAGAACGTAGTTCCCTTATCTTCGTCCCACCCTCGCGTCTCCTGAACCACTTTCCCGCCATCAATGAGCAGTTTCGATTGGCGTTCAATCTCGAACTCGATGGCGCGCTCAACGGAACGGAACGAGTTTAAATTCTTTACTTCGACTTTCGTGCCGAACATATCGTCTTTGGAAACAGAGATATTTGCCTCAATGCGCATCTCCCCCTTCTCGAGATTTGCCTCAGACGCGCCGAGAGTGCGTAGCAGGAGCTGTAGCTCGCGCGCGAACTTCCCCGCAGTAGCCGCGTCATGAATGACCGGCTCTGTAACAAGCTCCATGAGCGGAATTCCCGCACGATTGAAGTCGACGAGGGACTCTCCTCCCGCATGCGTAGAGCGCGCAGTATCCTCCTCAAGGTGAATGCGCGTTAGTTTGACTCCCGCGAGCTCACCGCCCGCGACCAAAGGGTGCTCGTACTGGCTGATCTGATACCCCTTCGGTATATCTGGATAGAAATAAGACTTACGGTCGAACTCGGCAAAATCAGCAAGTGTTCCTCCTACCGCCGCTCCGACGCGGAGGACGTGCCTAATTGCTTCTTTGTTTGGAACCGGGAGTGTGCCTGGGTGTGCGGTGCAGACTGGGCATACGTTCACGTTCGGCCGCGTCTCGTCGGGGTCGTTTTTAGACTCACAGAACATCTTAGTTTCTGTGTCGAGCTCGGCGTGAATCTCAAGGCCTATCGTGGGACGGAATGACATAGCTATAAGCTGTTAGCTACTAGCTTATAGCTTTCGACCAGAAATGCCTAGAATGCACCTGCCACGGGCAGCAGCTCGTAGCTACTTGCCACTAGCTTCAAGCTCCTTCGCAAGGAGGTCTGAGAATGCCTTTAGCACCTCTGGGTCCTCGACCGACACCGTTACGGCTCCCTTCCCTGCCACTTCCCCAAGCTCCTTTAGGCGGTTTTCCCGTTCGACGTCTGTAAGCAGGTCCACCTTGGAGAGGACCACCAATTCACGCTTCTGAGGCAACCCGTGGCCAAAGGCCTCGAGCTCTTTGCGTACTGCCCTATAGGCTGTTGCCACATCATCTTGTTCAGCCGAGACGAGATGCACAAGCATCTTGGTTCGCTCAACGTGCTTCAGAAATTTCGAACCTAGACCTTTTCCTGCCGAGGCGCCCTCGATAAGCCCAGGGATGTCAGCGAGTATACGGCCGTAGAAGTCCCCGAGATGGGGGTCGAGCGTGGTGAAGGGATATGCCCCTATCCGAGACTTCGCGCGGGTAAGTGCGTTTAGAAGCGAGGACTTCCCCGCGTTTGGAAACCCGATAAAGCCCGCCTCTGCGATGAGCTTCAGAGTTAGGCGGAGCTCCCCCTCCCCACCAGGCTTGCCGTCCGTCTTCTGGAACGGGTTCTGGTTGGTGGAGCTCTTGAAATTGATGTTTCCGCGACCACCAGAACCCCCTTCAAACGCGACCACACTCTGCCCTGGCTCGTTTATCTCAAAGGAATCGCCCGTAGCAAGGTTCTCGACCAACGTACCCACAGGGACATGGAGAATCACTGGCGCGCCGTCCTTGCCGTGCCGGTTGAAATTATCGCCAGGCTCGCCATCGCGGGCGCGAAACTTCTTTTCGTATTGAAAATTAGCGAGGGCAGCAAGGTCATGCACGCCGACCACAATTACATCTCCGCCTCGCCCACCGTCACCACCAGAAGGCCCGCCCATAGCGGTCTCTTTGGTGCGAAGCCAACGGATGACGCCGTCACCTCCCTTGCCCGCTTTCGCACCTACCGTTATCTGATCGACGAATGCCATAGTCTTTCCACCCTACCAGAAAGCGCGATGGAAAGCTCCTGTAGGCTCAGACGATGCCTTGCTCTCTAAAATAGGAGGCGACGACGTTGAGCGCGTTCTGGTTGTAACTTGCGACAGCACCTTCTGCATATTCATCAGAAAGCGGTATCCAGCGCCACTCCGAGAATTTCTCCGGCTCCATTAACTTCGGCTGCTGACTCGAAGTCGCATAGAAAATGGGGACTATGTCACCTTCCTTAGCGCCCGGAACCTCTGCGATAAAATCGAGGATATCGAGGTCGTCGATGCCTGTCTCCTCAAAGGTCTCGCGCCGTAGCGCAGCTTCGAGCGTCTCACCCTCCTCACACCTTCCGCCGGGCACTGTCCATACGGAAATATCCTTCCATGTCTTCGCGTCGTAGTGGCGATGCCCTTTGAGCACCTTCCCGTCGCGCACCACTATCGCTATCGGGCAAAAACTTCTCGACCCTACTTGCGCGAGCTTCGCTGCAAGCATGGCTACACAAGCTCCCATCCTTCAGAAAGGAGTGGTTCCGCTTTTTTATATTTCATCTCGCGCGTCTCCTCTCCTTTCCGGATGGTAACCGTATCGTTGCGGTTTGGGGTATTCGCTTTCAGTATGGGCGCCTTCACACCATCGTCGGCAGCACCCGCGGTGACGAGTTTCGCTCGAGTCTTCTCCTCATCCGCACGAATTTTCGACTCATCGATGACCTCGATACGAGGGATGGTCTCTGCGATACCCTGTGCGATGCCGGCTTCCATCTGACGGAACCGTGCGAGCCCCTCCTTTCGATACTCAATGAGAGGATCACGCTGTCCGTAGGCGCGGAGTCCTACTGAGCGCCTTAGGTAATCCATGCTCTCAAGCTGCTCGAGCCAGAAGGTATCGGTCACCTGCAGGATAATGCGGCGCAATACCGCTACGAATGGCTCTGCGCCTATCTTTGCCTTTTTTGCCTCATAGACGGCACGCTCTTCTTCAGTAAGAAGGCTCGTGACGTAGGCCTCTACTTCCTCCACGCTTCCGGTAACTGCGGTGCGCCGCTTTGCATACACTGACAGGCGTTGCGTGTTGAGGACGTCGTCGTACGCGAGCGTATTCTTTCGAGAATCGAAGTTGAAGCCTTCGATGCGCTTCTGCGCAGCCTCAAGGCTTCGGCTAATCATGCGGCTTTCAAGAGGCTCATCCTCCTTGAGTCCGAACGTTCCCATGACCTTCTTCATGGTGTCGGCCGCAAAAACGCGCATGAGACGGTCCTCAAGGGATACGAAGAAACGTGTCTCTCCAGGGTCTCCCTGTCGGCCTGAACGGCCTCGGAGCTGGTTGTCTATACGGCGCGCCTCATGTCGTTCTGTACCTATGACTGCGAGGCCGCCAATACGCACTATCTCCTCATAGCTTTCAGGCGTCGCGGGGATGCCACCGAGCTTAATGTCGACGCCGCGGCCCGCGAGGTTCGTGGCAACCGTAACCTGTCCCTTACGCCCCGCCTGCGCAATAATCTCGCCCTCGCGCTCGTGGTTCTTCGCGTTAAGGACTTCGTGCACAACGCCCTCCTTCTCGAGGAACTGGCTCACCACTTCGTTGTCCTCGATAGAGACCGTACCGATAAGAACGGGTTGCCCCTTCTCTTGGAGCGCCTTCACTTCACGCGCGACCGCCATGTATTTTCCGCGTGCGGTCTGGAAGATAAGATCGTCGTGGTCCTTCCGCAAGACTGGCTTATGAGTCGGTATCGCCACCACCTCGAGTTTGTAGACTGTGTAGAACTCTTCCTCAGAAGAGAGCGCAGTACCAGTCATGCCGGCAAGCTGCTCGTACATGCGGAAATAGTTTTGAAATGTGACGCTCGCGTATGTGCGCGTCTCCTTCTTTATGGGAACGCGCTCTTTAGCCTCTATCGCCTGATGGAGCCCCTCCGACCATCGGCGTCCGGGCTGCATGCGGCCGGTGAACTCGTCAACGATGACTATTTCCTCACCCTGTACGACATATTCCTTATTCTTATGGAAAAGCGCCTTGGCACGCACCGCGGTTTCTAGGTGGTGAGCGTACTTCATCCCACCCTCGGTGTAGAGGTTTTCAATGCCGAGCGCCTTCTCGGCCTTATTGATACCGCCTTCCGTTATCTGTACCGCACGCTGCTTCTCGTCGAGTGTATAATCCTCCTCCTCTTTCAGTCTTTCGGCGATAGATGCGAATCGCTCGTAGAGTCCCTCAGCGTCGGCAGCAGGGCCCGAGATGATAAGCGGCGTACGCGCCTCGTCAATAAGGATTGAGTCAATCTCGTCGACAATCGCGTAGTGATGCCCGCGCTGCACAAGCTGCGACACCTCGAACGAGGTGTTATCGCGGAGATAATCGAACCCGAGCTCGTTATTAGTGGCATAGGTGATATCCGCGGCGTACGCCTCCTTCTTTGAAACGGGACGCAGGTAATCCTGGAAGACCTTGAACGAACCGGCTTCGTCACGATCCGCATCCTCTGTAGGCGCCACGTGCGCAGGATCGTATATAAAGGAGCCCGAGGAGGTGACCACACCGGTAGAGAGTCCAAGGTACTGGTAAATCTGCCCCATCCAAGCAGTATCGCGACGAGCGAGGAAGTCATTTACCGTGACCACGTGGACACCCTTGCCGGCCAAGGCTCGCAGCACTACCGCAAGTGTTGCAACCAGGGTCTTTCCCTCGCCCGTACGCATCTCGGCGATTCTCCCGCGCGCAAGTGCCAACCCGCCAACGAGTTGAACGTCGTAGTGTCGCTGACCGAGCGTACGTCGCGACGCCTCGCGCACCAGTGCGAACACCTCTGCGATATCCGCGTCGCGCTCCGGCATCCCGCCAGTGCGCTCGCGCACCGAGAGTAAGCGCGCGCGAATCGCCTCCTCAGAAAGCGGCGTAAGTTCTGCTTCTAGATTCGCAGCAACCTCAAGTACTGGCGCCGCAGACCGGACGAAGCCGGCCGATTGATTCTTGTTGAAAAGCCCGGAGAGGAAGCCCGCCATCGCGACAAACGGTACCATTTTGCTGGTCTTCTGGCTACATTGGCTGATTCCATACGATAAACGAAAAGACCTCCGGAGGGAGGTCTTTTCGTTAAAGCGGGCTTACGCGCGCTTCTTCTTCGAGGTCTTCTTGGCCTTCGACTTCTTTGCGGCCTTCTTCTTTTTTGCCATGGTATCGATATCGTTGTGGTGGCTAATATCTTCGACCCATCCGTGCGAGAAATTTGTAAAAATGTTTCGCTCGAATGTTCTATGCGTTATTATCGCGCGCAATTAATTTTTTTGTACGAAAAAACATTCGCATGTGGATAACTTTAAATTTCATTGCTCTCATCGAAAAGTTTTTTGGAAAAATTTTCGATTCCTCTCGTGCGTAAGGAGTATTAGGCAGCGAGAGTGAACGCTAGACGAGTGCACGGACTTCGCGTTCGATATCGATGTTGACCGCTTCCTTGACGCGCGCAGCGACCTCTTCTGCAAGCTCATTAACCTCTCGCGCGGTAGCGCCCTGCGAAGTTGCGATGACCAAGGGCTGCGCCTCATAGAGACGCGCACCACCTACGGAAAGACCCTTCAAGCCAAGCACGTTGTCGAGTATCCAAGCTAGCGAAAGCTTGACTCCACTCTTCCCCGGGAATCCTGGGAGCCCCTGATGCTTCGCGGCGAGTGTCCCGTACGTTTCTTCGGAGACGACCGGGTTCTTAAAAAACGAGCCGGCAGTTCCCTCTACACGCAGGTCCGGAAATTTCTTTGCGCGTATGGCGCGCACCGCATTCCCAATCTCCGCAGGAGTCGCAAGCGGGACGCCGTCATGAAGCACCTTTTGAAGATCCTTATATGAAAGCTTCGCGGCGCCGTCGCGGCGCAAACGAAACGCGACGCGCAAGATGATCAGTCCCGGGTTCCTCTTAAAGCGACTGTCCCGATACCCGAGCTCGCACGCGTCTCTCTCAAGCCGCACGACTTCTCCAGTATCGGGATCAAGCGCGTCCACCCAGAGGAGGGTGTCTGCGATTTCTGTGCCGTAGGCGCCGATGTTCTGTACGGGCGCAGCGCCTACTGAGCCAGGGATTCCAGCCAGGTTCTCAAGGCCCCATACATGGCGCGAAGCAGCCTCGCGCACGAAGTCGTCCCAGGGGACGCCTGCCTCAGCGATAGCGAGTACTCCCTCCTCGTCGTCATCAAAAGACATTCGCGGAAGCTGCATGACGATTACCATGCCCGAGTAACCGGCGTCAGGTGCAAGTACGTTAGAGCCTCCGCCAAGCACATACCAGGACAATCCTTCAGCAGATGCTGTCTTAAGCGCTTCGCGCACCTCGCTCTCATCCTTCACGTACACCACGCGCGAGGCAGGCCCACCGATACGGAGCGTAGTGAGCGAAGCGAGCGGAACCTGAGCGTGCTCGATCATGGCTTGTTTATTTCAGCGAGCACCTGCACACCAAGCGGTGCGGTCTCAGGATATGTCTTCATTGCTGCCTCTGCGGTAGCGCGCGCATCGTTCCTGTTTCCTGCCGCCTTGTACGCGAGCGCGAGCTGATACTGCTCGTTCGCTCCTCCCTCCTTCGCGCGCATCTGCCAAATACGCACCACATCCATGTGTAGTCCCTCAGTAGCAAACGCATAGAGGAGGATGGCGCGGTCGATATCCTTCGTGCCAAAGGCTTCGGCAAGGATGCTATCCGCTTCCGCACGATTCCCAGTGATGATATGCCCTGCCGCAACGTACGCAGCAATCTCCTCAAAGCGAGTATCGATTCCGTACGCTTGTTCGAAGTAGTTGAGCGCTCGTGCCTTCTCACCTCGTTCCCACTCGAGAACGCCTGCCTGTAGGTACGTCGCCTGTTTCTTCGGCGAGAGTGCGATCGCGGTCTCCATCTCTCGCATCGCGCTTGCGTAGTCCCCCGCCGCCCGGTATGCGCTCGCGAACTGTATGCGAAGCCGTGCATCCGCAGGCTGGCGGAGAATGGCCTTCTCCATAAGCTCCACCGAGAGCGCTCCCGCCTCCTGCTTTATACCGGCAGGAACACCAGGCGATGCTACGACCATGCCCGCGTATGCGACCGCCTGTTCTGCTATCTCTTGCGAACCAAAGCCGCCTATACTGTCGGCCTCGCGCACGAGAGCAACCCCGCGCAGCACGTCCTGCGATGAGATACCTGCCACTAACCTTCCGGCCGCAAGTATCGATGGTACGTTTACCCACCACATGAGGACGAGTGTCGTGACGAGGACGACCGGGGTGGCAATGGTGGTAAGTCCTGGCTCTGCGAGCTTTGGGAGTGCGTCTATTTTCGCGACCGGCTTCCCCGCCTTGGCGTGGAGATACGCAAGTACGGCTGCAAGTGGCACGTAGCTCCACAGGTTATCAAATATAAAGAGTGCATTTACAGCATACGCAGCGATGATGCTCGCGAACATCACCCGCTCAGGCACGGTGAATGACCTGCTCCGGTAGAGGTACCACGCACTTGCGCCAAGAATACCGAGGAAGAGGAAGAGCGCCGGGAAACCGCCCGCTACGAGCCAATCGATGTATATATTATGTGCGCGGTCGAACCAAGGCTCCTGATAGTAAAGCTTAGGCTCGTACCATCGGTTAAATACGTGATTGAATCCTTCTTGTCCCCAGCCGAGCACGGGACGCTCCTTCACCCCCTCCCACGCGACGCCCCATATGGTGAACCGAGTCGCTCCATCAGCCAAAGACAGCGAAGCGAGGCGTGCGAGAGTCGGGTCACTGCGTACTAACTCCGTATCCCGGAGCGCAATAAAACCACCTATTAGAAGGATAACGAGCGCGAGCGCTATAAGTGTGTAGCGCCGCGCCGTGCCGCGTAGCGCGATGACGCCGAGAACCACCCCAAACGATGCGGCAGCCACCAGCGCAAGCAGCGCGCTACGAGTTGCCGTGTAAAAAAGTACGACGGCAGATAACGCAGCGAGTGTTGCGAGCGCGTAACGGAGGAACCCACGCGACTCTATCGCCTGCAAGAGTGCAATTCCTATCGCAAAAAGCATGTACCCCGCAAGGTACGCGGCGTTCCCAAGGGTCCCGTCGACACGCACGCCTCCTTGATTAATGACGAATGCTGGGCCCCCGCCAAGCGTGCACCCATCAGGGGCGCATGCGACCTGCATCAGGGAATACAAAGTCACGAGGCCGGATGCCGCAAGGAAGGTGAGCCACCAGCGCCTCCAGAGCCCGTCTGCAGCAAGGACCGTAGCCGCGACTACGAAAAAGGCAAAAACATGGATGAGGGTGACGAAACCATCCATGCGTTCGTAATTGGACCAGACCGCTTTCATTGGATTCTCTCCGAACAAGTCCGCTATGAATAGCCAAGCAGCAAACGCCGCGTACGAAGCGAGTATCCACGAGAACCGCGGACGATACCGTGCGTCCGCGAATGCAAGAAGGACATAGCCTGCGAGAGCCGCTTCGACAAGAATGCGAAACAGGAAACCCTTGCCGGTAATGAACGGGAAAAACAGACTGTTCGCCACATAGAGAGGGATAAACGGGATCAAAAACAGCGCCCCGAGAGTGATATAGCGTGCGATGTCTTTCACGATAGGAATCAGTATACCGGCTCCGCCCTTTCCGTCTTCCGGGCGGTCACGAGGACGCGATGGTAGCAGAGCCCCAGATTACGCTGCTCTTTCTGCGCCAAAAGGCCGTGTTTCGCCAAAAGAGTGACCATCTCGGGAGCAGAGTACATAGAGAACCCATTCGCCTTCCGGATTCCGCGGTAATCGGAAAAGAGAGTCGAAAAGAGTCCTCCCACGGCCGCAAAGAAAAAGCCGTGACGCATACCGGCCAGAAGCAGGTCAGAAGCATCGCCCCACATCGAGAGGTCCGGAGGTACGAGGTCTCCGAGGATGAGTACCCCATCTGACGCTAAAAGCGTACGCAGTTTCGGTAGAACGGCTTCGAAGTCAGGCTTCGAAAGATACTGCAACACCGAATGTATGAGAATGACGTCGACGGAACCAGGTTTGAGACTTTCATACTCAGCATCATCGAGCACGGTGATGGATTCCCTACCCTCGTACCGTGCTTTCGCGCGTTCATAGGCACGACGTACCGGATCATACAGAAGAACAGATACCCCGGTTTCTGAAAGTGTGGGCGCCAGAAGGGCTTCCCCGCACCCCCAGTCAAGGAGCGTAAGCGGACGTTTTTGCGGTAGATGCTCCGCTACATCATGTGCAAGCGCGGCGTAGTGCGCGCGCGTATGCGCGTCCGACACGTAGATGCGGTGCTCGCGATTCCAGAATTCTTTCCAACCTATGCTCATACGGTTGTTCGTTCTGAAAAAAGGAACCGATACACGAAGAAGTTCCAGAGCGCGATAAGCGCAAGCAGCAGGAATTGTGCCGTCATGTACCAGAGACCCGCGTATTCCACGAGGACATAGAGACCGACCGCGTCGAACGCGACCCCGAGCGCATTATTCGCAACAAATACCGCGATTTCAGATCGCGTGCGCTCTAGGGAATGGTGCGAGAAGGCCCAGAACTTCTGCAAGATAAAACCCACCACCGTCGCAAGCGTGTACGCGATGACCATGGACGCGAGATACCAGAGGCCTGCAACGTCCGTAAGTACGTAAAGCAGGCCGAGATTGGTTCCGGTTGCGATGGTGCCGGCAATAAGGAACTTCATCACAGAACCGAGTCCGCGCACGGAACTAGAAAACGTCCCATCCGCAAACGTAGATACGAGCCGAGCGAAACCCGGATCCTTCGCAAGCAAGAGTTCGCGGCTTCGCCACCGAGATGTATGCCAGGCGCGGTCCCCCTCCCACTGAGCGACTTCTTCCTCATGCGCGACGCCAGGATGGAGCCCTATCTCAAGCGAAAGGACGCGCGGGCTGTGGGAGCGAGCGAGCGCTCGCGAAACCGACGCAAGCGTCTGTTCACCAGAGAGAAGCGAACCGAGGAAATAGCCAGTGGTCGGAAGCCGCCGTGGCGAGAGCAAAGAAAGCATATTGAGTCCGACATGACGCACGCCACGCATACCGACGTATGCGAGCAAACCCGATTCAGGAATAAAGAACGGCTCGCGTGGTATGCGTACGCGCGAAAACGGATTCCGCGCGTGGAGCGTCTCTATAACGCGCATCACCGCAGGAATCATCTGAATGTGCTGGTGGCCATCTATGGAAACAGGTACGCTCCCGACTCTTTCGCGTACAAACGCAAGCTGCGCCATAGACTCAATCAAAAGCTCCTCCCGGAACGCTCTATTTTTCCAGGGGAGGTACGAACGTAACAGCAGGCCGAGCGCAGAGTAACGAAACGTACCGTCCGCATGCGCGATGATGCGTAAGAGCCCCGGAGGAGACATCACCTTCCCTTCGGTCAGATTAAGATGTAAGGAGAGCGCAAGCCTCTCGCGCCGCGTGAGCCACTCGGAAAGAGCATAGTCGGCCGCGTATCCGTTTGCGATAACGCTTACCTGATTAACCAGTCCATGATCTACCGCGTCAAGGATAGAATCTGTGGCGCACTTAGTGAGTCCAAAGTCATCAGCGGTGACGAAGACAGTGCGATGCATATTAGCGTGCACGGTCCTTGCGGACGACGTAAAGCGGACGATTCACAGTCTCCGCATGTATGCGCGCGACATAGAGCGACACGAGCCCCAGACAGATAAGGACGATACCGTTAAGAAAAAGAATCATCACGGCACTCATGCCGATAGGTGATATATCCATGCCGAGTGGATCACCAAGCATGAATTGTTCGATAATAATGAAAAGTCCGAGTCCGCCGGAGAAGAGTGTTATGGGGATGCCTAGGTATCCGGCAACACGAAGCGGCAGAAGGCTGTGGGACAGAAATGCAGAGATACCGAGCGCTACGAGCTTCCTGAAACCGTACTGTGCCGTCCCCGAATGCCGCTTTCCGGCATCGAACGGAACATAGGCACGTCGGTACCCAAGCCAGTCGATGAGGCCGCGCGTAATGCGCCCGCGTTCAGTAAACCGATTGAATTCGTCGGCCACCACACGGTCGATGACGCGGAAATCGGTTGCTCCCGATACCGAAGGCACGTCACTGATGTTGCGCATCACGATGGAAAAAGCCCTCGAGGCGAATCGCCGTACAATACCCTCATCGGGATTACGCTGGCGCACTCCGACGACAACATCTGCCCCAGCCTTCCACTCGGCAAGAAGCTTAGGCAGGAGCTCTGGCGGATGCTGGAGATCGGCGTCCATAAGCGCGACCGCGTCGCCCTTGCTTGCGGCAATGCCAGCTGAAAGCGCGGCCTCCTTACCGAAATTACGTGTGAGCGCGACCAACCGAACATGCTCATCCTCGGCCGCGAGCGAGGCAAGCTCTACGCTAGAGGCATCGGTGCTGCCATCATCGACAAATACGAGCTCATAGCGCTTCCCCGCGAGCGCGCGCGAGACCGCAAGCGCTACCGCACGTACATTCCCTGCCTCGTTATATACCGGCACGACGACGCTGATGAGCTTTTCCATGGCGTTATACGGACACTATACCTTTCATGCGCTTGAGGGAAGCGGCTAGTACGGGATCGGCAATATGACAAAACGGCTGGTCCGGAGCGCGCCTCGCATGGCCTCGCTATTCTCGTTTCGCGTCAACACCACCACTCGCGCACCAACCGACCGCGCGTATGCCTGTATCGCTTCCAAATCAAAGCTTCTGAGCGTATCGCGCTGCGCCAGGTACCGCGCATGCCAGTCGACAAGCTCCGCGCGGGGTCTATACGTGTAGGCTGCGCCTTCCTCATGGGTGATGTACAAATTCGAGCGGCAGTAGTAGCGCATCCCGAAGTCGTTTGAGACCACCTCTTCCGCGGAACTAATACCAAGCATCTCAAGCGTCCTGCACAATTCGTGATAATCCTTCGGTCGCGTATCGTCTGGTACACCCGAGAGCGCTTGCGGCACGTACGCACGCTCATAGTTTGCGTAACCGGCAACAAACTGGAAAAGCTCGAACCCGAACGTGGACGAGGCAAGCCCGCTGAGAACCACGAGCGTAAGGAAAGCGCGCTTCATCCGATATGCACTGTCGAGATACCACGCATAGAGAAGTGCTGCCGCGGGGATAAGCATGACGAAAAGACCAAGGTAGTAGAATTTAGAAATACGGCTCCATTGCTGGAACGCGTAGGGAGCCCCCCATTCCTGCATCGCGTAAAGATTTAAGCCAGGCACAATAACTGCTAGCGTGAGCGATATTGTCGCAAGCGAGAAACCCCAAATAAGGAAGGTGCGTCCATGCGGGAATGGATAGCGAGCACGCAGCCGGCGTAACAGTGGCGCAAAGTGATATGCAAGTAAGACAAGGAGGAACACGAAACTCACAATGAGCATATGAACATACCAATCCAGAGTCGCCGTGGGAAACTCCCAGGTATTCCGGTAGAGAATCGCGTCGACATACGCGACGGAAGACACTGCTCCTTCTGCGGCCGAAGGAGCGAGCCGTTCAAAAACCTTCCCGAAGAAATATGAGCCAGCGAGCATGAATGCGAAGCCAGCGATGATAAGTTCCTGGAGCGTGCGCCACCAAGACATACCACGCAGAAGAAGTGCGACTCCTGAGGCCACGAGCGAGGCGAGTGCGAAGAGCGTCACCGTGACCGGATGCAGAAAGATGCCTGCTCCAATAAAAAGGAACACCGGCCATAAGGAGCGCTTGTCGATGATGCGACGAAGCATGAACGCACTCGCAAGCCAGAACAGCGGTAGTGCTGCTTCCCTGCCGATGGCTTCCCGAAAGGTAAACGCGCCAAAAAGTTCCGTTCCCGCCGCCGCGCGCGGCATGAGCGCTACAAGAGAATAGAGGAGTGCGGGTACCCATGCGAGATAGAGCATCCGTAAGGCAGCGTAGGATGCGAGACCGGTCCCCATGATGAGAGCAAACAAGTACGCGCTTTTGAATCCGCCGTGACCCAAAGGTTCATAGAACGCAAACAGCACCTCGGGATACAGGTACGGCCAGTATTCGTAGCCAAGGAGCATATCAGGGTCAGCAAGCGTTCCTTCCCGCGCCTGCAACGCTCCGGTCAGGTATACCTGCTCATCGATACTCTTTATATATGGCGTCGTGAGACTCCAGCCTATGCCGATAAGCGCGAAGAGTGCGAAGGCCCCGATAACAACCGCAAGATGAGTCGTGTTCCGCCTGTTCTCTTTATCCTCATCGACAATCCCTTTGAGAACAGAGACTCCACCCTCACCTATGGCCCGTGCATTCGGAAGCACGCGGGCAACAGTCGCGGCGTTCTTTCTGACCGCAGCTTCCCACGCACCAAGAGACGCATCTCCTTGAGCAATGCGTGGGTGGATATTTTCATCGTCACGATGAAATCGATGGAACGAGCCTTCAGAAGCAATCATAAGCGCGTCCGGCTGTGGCAGAGCGTCTATCAATCGACGGGCTTCGTCCTCAGTAAGCGCGCGTGCTGGTATGACCACACAAAGATGTACGAGCCCTTCATCTATGATAACCGCGCCACGCATGCGTTTTGCTTTTGCGTATTTGCCTGCAGCGCGCAGCGCAAGATGAAGCGAATAGAAGAATAGCCCGCGTACATGGTGCCTTGCGACGAACGTCACGATGCTCAGGAAGGATGCGGGGTGCCGAAGAAGGAAGAGGAGCACATAACGTGCTTCCTCGAGCCTATCGGTCATTGAGAGCGTTACAAGGGAGGCCTGGCCGGGATAAGCGGCCTCAAATCCACGCGAAAGATGCGTCTTGCCACCTCCCGGTACGCCAGCGAGTTCAATAATCATATGGAGGGGACCCGTATTTGTGTCACTATAGTATAGAACCTCATGATGCGCGCTAAAGCAGCAGTGTATGCCTTCTTGCGCTGGAGCGAGCGCTTCACCCGTACGGACATGGTCTACCTTGCGGGCGGCGGCTTCTGGCTCGGCCTTGGCTACGCCTTTCAACTTGCGAGCGGCATCGCGATCGCCATTCTCCTTGCTAACTGGCTTCCCAGGGAAGCGTACGGCACATACCAATTCATCATATCGATGAGCGCCATTCTCTCGGGACTGACGCTCACTGGTATAGGTACCGCGCTCATGCGTGCAGTCGCAAGGGGTGCCAAGGGTGCGCTTCCCTATGCGTTTAGACTCCAGCTCGTCTGGGGCTTTGGCATCGTGATTGCAAGCTTCGGCGTTGCGCTCTACTACTTCATAAACGGCAACATTGAGCTTGCTTCTGCATTCCTTATCGTCGGCGCCTGCGCTCCCCTCCTTGGCGCGTTTAGCCTGTACCGACCATACCTTGAGGGTCGCAAGCTGTTTCGCGACAGCACGCTCCTCGGAGCGTGGCGCAGACCCGTACCGCTTATTGCGATTGCGGCAGCGCTCTATCTTACTGATGACCCAATCCTTTTGGTGCTCGTCTACTTCGTGTCGCATACGCTTTCGATGGGGCTCCTGTACCTTTCAACCGTACGCAAATACGCGGAGCCTAAGGAAGAACATCCGGAGATACTTTCTTACGGGAAGCATCTCTCCGTGATGAGCATTGTAGGACTGGTCGCCAATAACCTAGATAACGTGCTCGTCTTCCATTATCTTGGCGCAGCACCCTTGGCGATATATGCGCTCGCGCAGCTGCCACTCATTCACACACTGAAAACGTTCGGTCTTGGAGGAAGCTTGGTGTTCCCAAAGTACGCTACCCGCACCTGGCACGAAATCCGTGAAGGGATCGGTTCTAAACTTGCGCTCTATTCGTTCGCTACCGGTATCGCGGTTGTGGCGTACATAGCGCTGGCTCCATTCATATTTAATGCCGTCTTCCCCGCCTACCCGGAGGCGGTTATCGTATCGCAAGTGTTAATACTCGCGGTGCTTGCAAAACCTTTCACGCTGTACGCCCAGGCCTTCGCAGCCCATGGCATGAAGAAGATCCAACATTTCGTGCAGATAAGCGTATCGCTGCTCAAGCTCGTACTCCTTTTTATCCTCCTGCCGATATTTGGGCTTTGGGGCGCAGCGGCAGCCATCCTCATCTCCACCTTATACTGGTGCATCATACTTCTTATCCTCTTCTATTCGCACAAAGAGCAGACTACTGTTTCCGTGCAAGGATAAGGTTGTCTACGTAAAGCGGCGTATCGGTAGAGGCGAAAGGCGAAAAGAGAATACCAAGCAGGGTGAAGGGCGCGATGAATATCACGTAAGCGAGTACGCGCAGATAGTAATTCCGGAACGGTATGACTGATCGGAGATAACTGCCGAGTACTTGAAATAGCGCCGTAACGCCACGCACTGACTTCCTAGCTTCGATAATTTCGAATCCGTGGCTAGTAAGGAGATGTCGCACTCCGAAAGAAGAGTACCGTGCAAAGTCATGCGGTTGCTGGTGCTCCATCCACATAAACGGGCAGGTAACGATGATGGAGCCTCCAGGCTTCAGCACACGATTAGTCTCTGCTAGGAACTCGTCTGGATTAAATACGTGCTCTAGCACCTCAGTCGCAAGAATCGAATCGAAATGCGCATCAGGAAACGGGAAGGTCTTACCGTCATAAAACACATCAGCTGCACCACCGAATCGCTCTTTGAGGGCCTCGTGCTCCATGCCGATATGTTCCGTGACATTCGGGAAAATCCCCTGGTACGGCTTATTGCCGCACCCGATATCAAGCAACCGGCCGCCAATACTTGGGGACCACAAAGAGAGCTGCTTCTGTAAGCCTCGACGCACTAGGTAGATTGGGTTTATGAAAACACCAAGGATATCAGGGTCGAACGCCTGTTTATCTATCCAGCCTCGTATCCCGCGTCTTTTGGTGCGTGCGGTCATAGGAGAGGCTTACGGAAGTGCCGTCCCGCCCCATCATTCGTGAGTAGCTCTGCCTTGATACCGTGAGTATCGAGATATTCGTGCAACGCCTTACGGCAACCAGGAAAAGCGCCATAGTCGTCGAGCACGATGTACCCTCCCGGAACAACCTTGGGGTAGAGGTGCTCGAGGCATATCTTCACAGACTCGTACCAGTCCGCGTCGATATGGAGAAGTGCGATATCGCCTACCTTAGGTACTGCTGTCGGAAATGTCTTATCGAACCATCCTTCGACAATTTGGAGGCGCGATTCAGCGATATGCATACGTTCAAATATCTCATGCACCATATCCTTGGCGCCTAGGCACCAACCTTCATAGTAATGTTCGCGCTCGTACTCACCGTCGTTTTCTGTAGGCTCCGGCAATCCTTCAAAAGAATCAAAAAGCCATACCGGACGCGCCCCTGCCTCTGTGGCGTACGCCATGATAGCAGCGCTCCCGCCGTTATAGACGCCGCATTCTACAATGGCGCCCGGCACGTCCTCGCGCTCGATACGGCGCGCAAGGTCGTATAAGAGCCTGAGACGCCGCGCCGCTACCATGCTGTAGCGCGGACGCACCAGTCGAACGAGTGAGAAGACGGAAACCCACCGTAGAGGATTCAGATACCGACAGGCCGCGAAGTCTAGGAGAAATCGGCGGGTGTAGGAAAAGGCATGTCGCGCGCCTTCCCACAGAGCGTGCGGGATGAGCCGTTTGAGGAGTCCCTTCATATCCTTACGATACCCGCTACCTAGCTATCGCTCAAATGACTCGCGCATGCGGCCGAGCATGTCAGGAGGCAACTCCATTCGCCAGTCGAGTTTGGACAACGGCGCGTTGTCGTTTGTGAGATGCTGCATAAACGTTTCTGCCTCTCTTCCGCCCTTCTTGAAATACCACTGCGCAGCATACACAGGATCGGATGAGACGCGCGGCATGTTCCGGTACTCGCGAACCATCGAAGGCGAGAGGAAGATGAGGTATTCAAATAGGTAGTGGGGCCAGAAGTAGCGCCACTGATTCTTTGCATAGCGCCAATACCGGTACTCGTACGCCTTCCAACCGTTTATAAGGGGGTGGTTAGGCTTCGCCGCAACAAGCCAATCAGCCACAGTCGTCTTCGGCTTTTCATACACGAACGCGCCCGAGATAAGTTTTGCTGGGAGCCATGCATCAAGCGGCGTGTTGCAGTAGGTCGTTGCATCAACCCATACCCCACCCTCTTTTGATAAGAGCGTGAGCCGGAGCACGTTCGCGTAATTGGTGGGAGTCAACGTCTTCCCAGTAAGCGGGTAGTCGAATTCCATCTTTCCTTCGATGCTCTTTGAATCGAGGACTCGCACCTCCCAGTCGGGGTTGCGCGCTATCCAGGAGTCTCTACACGCCTTAACAAGTACCGGCGCCCCTTCCCACCCCTGGGCCCAGAACATCCAGATGATTTTCGGGGTCTCCTGCGGTGCACCCCAGACCTGCGGCGCAGGCTTACTTCCTTTTAGGAGTCGTACAAAGGAGCGTAGCTTCCTGAGAGGCCATATCCGGGGATGCTTCACTTCGCAGAACGCCTTGAAGCCCCAGTACCAGAAGAAGTCGCGCAGCCGCGTCATGCGGGCAGTATACGATACGCGCCCCGTAGGTATACTTGAGCTGTAATGACCGAAGGAGATGCCATATTCGACATGACGAAGCGCTCTAAGACGTTCGCGCGCATTGTGCGTCATTTGTCGCTTAACCAGAGGACCGTTCTTGATGTCGGCTGTTCCGAAGGTCATCATCTCGTTGCGTTTGGGAAAGGGAGTCTCGGCCTCACCATCATTCCAGAGCATAGAGATGAAGCGAAGCGGCGCGGGCTTGATGTTATGCTCGCGAACGTTGAGGATTCGGCATTCTCACTCAATAAGAAGTTTGACGCGATATGGGCGAACAACCTTTTTGAACATCTTGAGTCCCCTCACCCGTTCCTTATGAAAATGCGCGAGTGTGTTACTTCTGACGGTGTGCTCATTCTCGGAGTGCCCGTAATCCCATGGCTCTCATTCCTCACGCGCTTCAAGAAATTCCGGGGCGCGTTCGCCGTCTCCCATGTGAACTTCTTCACACGACGCACCATTATCGAGACGACGCGAGCTGCGGGCTGGCAGGTCAAAGAAGCCCGGCTCTTCTATTTCTCGAACCCTTTCCTCGACTGGTGCATGAACCTGATAGCGCCTCATATATACGTCGTCGCGACCCTCGACCCTGATTTCAAGTATGCCGACAAACGCCTGCTATCGCTCGCGGGCTACCATTAGTAGAGCGTAACCGGAAGCCTTATGCGCTGGTTCTCATCAGTACCCCAGCGGCCGTGAGGCAGTGGTATAACTCATACACGAACCCATGGAAATGAAAGTGCTCGTCACCGACCCGGTGCATCCGGATTCCATCACCCGCCTTAAGGAGGAGGGGTATTCGGTCACGGAGCTCGAAGACGGAGCGCGGGACCGCCTCAAGGACTTCATAGCGCCCTACCACGCCATGGTCTGCCGCACCTCAACCACCTGCGACAGTGATGTGTTCGCGAATGCGCCAAATCTTAAAGCGGTCGCGATTGCCTCAACCGGCTACGACCGAATAGACACAGAGGAAGCGAAACGGCGCGGCGTCGCAATATTAGGCCTTCCTGCCATGAATCATGAGATAGACCCCGAGAAAGACGGGAACTTCGTCTCAACCGCAGAGCACACTATGCTCCTTATCCTTTCAGTGCTCGGTGATTTCTATCAGGCATACGAAAGCATGAAGGAGGGGCGGTGGGATAAGAAGTTTTTAGTGGGTAACGAACTCGCAAATAAAACGGTTGGTCTCTTTGGGTTCGGACGTATAGCAACCTTGGTTGCGCGTCGCTTAAAAGCATTCCGCGTCAACGTCATTGCGCATGACCCGTACGCCACGCCGGAAAAAGCAAAAGAAGAAGGTGTTGAGTTGGTCTCGTTTGAGGAGTTCTGCAAACGATCAGATCTTATTTCCATACACGCGCCGAGAACTCCGGAAACCGAAGGCAAACTGAATGCAGAGGCATTTGCACAAATGAAAGACGGGGTCTTCATTGTGAACACCGCACGAGCCATCATCATCAACGAGCCGGATCTTATCGAGGCCTTAAAGGCTGGCAAAGTGAAGCGTGTTGCCATGGACGTCTTCCATGATGAGCCGAACGGCGTGCATCAGGGCATGTCGAGAAAGCTCATTGAAATGCCATGCGTAATCGCAACACCCCACATAGGCGGTTCAACCCACGAGGCGTGGCGGCGGATCTCTATGACCGCGGCCGAGAACGTTATCGCTCACCTTAAGGGCGAAGTCGTGAAGAACCGCATCGCATGAAAGCCATCCTCCTTTCGGCAGGACAATCCAAGCGGCTCTACCCCCTAACCCAAGAAAAGCCGAAGAATCTGCTTCTCATAGACGACAAGACGTTGCTTGATCACCAGATGGAGGCACTCGTCGCAAACAAGGTAACTGACCTGGTTATTGTCGTCGGTTGTTTCAAGGAACTCATACAGGAGCATCTGGCGAATAAGGCGTACCCGATAAAGATCACCTATATCGTGAACGACGACTTCTCAACGACAGGACCAATACTTGGCGGGCTTGCTCGCGCAAAAGATCATCTCACAGAGCCCATCGTCTTCTTCCACTGTGATGTGTTATTTGATGCACCGGCACTTGCTGCAGTACTCGAGCATCCGGAAGAATCGGTCATGCTGTACCGCCCCGACGTATGGGACGCGGAGGCTGGGAAAATAATCGTTGAGCCTGATACGCACTTTGTCCGCGAGTGTGGGAAGCACGTCGAACAAGCGCGCGCGAGTGGTGAGTACTTGCAGATAGCGAAATTCGGTCCGGATTTTCGTAAGCGGCTCATAGAGGTGCTGGAAACAAGAGTCGCCGAAAACAGAGACGGGTTTACGATAGATGCTTTTAACGAGGTAGTGCAGGACCAGCGTGTTCATGTAGTAGGACTTCCTTATGATGGGGTCGTGTTGGAAATAGACACGCCGGAAGATTACGAGAACGCGAAAAAGGTATGGCAGGAGCGAGCATAAAAGGCACTCCTACCTTTTCCTCACGCCTGCGTGAGGCATTTGATACAACGCTCCACGGAATATCCTGCATATTCCCGCGCGCGAAAAGTAAGTGGGTCTTCTCCGGCTGGCACCGAGGTAAGGCTATGGAGATTTTTGCAGATAATGCCAAATACTTGTATTTGTATATCGCAAACGCAAAAGGCGACATCCGCCCCATCTGGCTTGCCAAAGACCGTGGCTTTGCCAAGCTCCTCCGTAAGAAGGGTTTTGAAGCGTATTACGAGAAGAGTTTTTCGGGCATCTGGCACGCACTGACCTCCGGTACCACGGTCATAGACGCATTCCTCCAGCCCGAGAACTACCGCTTTTCCGGCGGCTCGCGCCTTGTGCAGCTCCTTCACGGCAAAGGAATGAAAAAGGGTGGGTACAACGAAAAACCACGCCAAGCGCAGGACATTATTTTCAGCACGTCTCCATTTGTCTCTTCGATGCTGCCGCCGCGATTCGTAGAAGACTCCCCTATCAAGGTTGCCGGATACCCGCGCGCTGACATTTTCTTTAAGGAAATAAAGGGCGCAGACATAAGTATTGATATGCACGCTAAGAAAGTACTGAGTGATTCGAGCTACAAAAAACGGATACTATACGCACCGACGTTCCGTCGCGGTCTAGAAAAACTCGACCTAGAGGAAGTCTTGGATCTCTCCGCGCTTTCAGCGTGGGCGATAGAGAGCCAAAACCTGCTCCTCATGAGCCTCCATCCGAAATACCGTTCGCAGGCGCGGGGACTCAGCTATCCGAACGTCTATTTCATCGAGGAGTCCGACATCTACCCGCTCCTGCCCCTCATCGACCTCATGATTACCGACTACTCTTCCCTCTTCACCGACTATCTCCTCCTTGACCGACCGATTGTCTTCTACGCATACGACCTTGAAACCTATAAAGAGAGAGAAGGCCTGTCGTTTGAAAATTATGATGAATATACGCCTGGACCAAAAGCCTCGTCGCCTAGCGAGCTTCTTTCGGTACTCAAATCAACGCTCGAGAAGGACAACCACGCTATGCACCGTGCGCGCGTCCGTGACCTGTATCACACGCACCAGGACGGCAATAGCAGCGCACGCGTACTCGAAGCGCTTACGCGCTAGCGTGCAGCGCTCAATAAAAGCTCGTTCACTCCACTCCGGTAACGCTCAATCGAATATTCTCCTGCTGTCTCTATCCCTGCGCGAGAGAACGACGCGACTTCCTCATCACTCATCAAGAGAACCTTTGTCATTTTCTCCGCAATGTCTACAGCGTTATGCTCGGTAAAGTAACCGTTTACACTGTCCTTGAGGTACTCCGAGACGCCCGCCACCTTTGTTGAGATGAGCGGCATGCCAAACGCAAGCCCCTCCATCGCGGCGATACAGAACCCCTCGTGGCGTGAGGTAAGGAGGAATGCGTCCGAAGCCGCGTAATAGCGGTATATATTCTTCTGTTCACCGAGCATGACCACCGCGTTTTTAACACCAAGCTCCGCAGCGCGCGCCTCAATCTCCTGCCGGAGTGCCCCGTCGCCTGCAATCACAAGGAACGCCTCCGGATGCGCTTCTCTTACGCGCGCAAACGCCTCGACCATAAGTACGTGATTTTTTTGCTTTACAAGTCGTGCCACTGTAAAGAATACGAACGCGTCTTCCGGTACGTCGTGCTCCTTGCGTATAGATGCGCGCATGGGCGCATATTTCGCTTTAGCCTCCTCGATGCGTGCAAGATCTACACCGTTATAGACGACGGAGAACTTCTCGCGGGGGATTCCCTCACTTTCCGCCACGAAGTCCGCCACCTGCTTCGAATCCGCGACAATAGTGAACGCTCGCGCGAACAACCATCGGTCAGCTGCCCGCTGCCAACGAGGCTTCATCGCCACCGTGTTGTGTTCTGCCGCGATGACGCGGTAACCAAACAACGGACGGAGTGTAAGGAACAGCGCATTACTGAAAAATGTGGCCGTCTTCACAACACGCGGTCGCTCACGCCTGAGTATCCCGATGAGCTTTATCCACTCGGACACGTCGAGGAGCCGTCCGAAATCGAGACGGTAGACTCGTACATCGGCCGGAATAAGATCATCGAATGTCTCTTTTCCAGGAAACTGCCGTAGAATGACGAGCGCTACGTCGAAGCGGCTACGATCGAGACCTTGAAGCTGCTCGATGACAAGCCGCTGCACGCCGGCGAGAACGAGATCGTTCGCCCCGATAAGGACGCGAATCTTGCTGTCGGTCATGAGCCTAGATATTCCTTGAGTCCCTCATCAAACGAATACTCCGGCTTCCATCCAAGCGCGCGAACGCGCGACGCGTCGACCTGATACTTGAGGTCCATACCGGGCCGCATGGAGTCGTGGGTTGTGACCTTCTTGCCTGTTACCGCTTCTGCGCGTGCGATAAGCTCCCTGACCGTAAGCCCGTCGCCTGCGGTGACGTTGTAGGTACCTTCGCCCTCGCGCAGCATCAGTTCTATTGCGGGCGGAACGTTCTTCACATAGAGATACTCGCGAAATCCGGTGCCGCCGTTATGAAGCGGGATAGAGTGCCCAGAAGCGAGGCTTTCACGTATCTGCGGCATGATTTTGCGGGTATCCTGGCGCGGTCCGAAGATGTTGCACATACGAACGTCCACAATCTTGCCTGAAAGCGTTGGGTACGTGTTGTCGTAGGCGGTGCGCATGAGGGACCCTGCGGCCTTCGAGGCAGAATACGGGCTTCTCGGCAGAAGCACCTCATCCTCCCTCATCGGGTGTTCGCATTCTCCGTACACCTCGTCAGTGCCGATATACATAAATTTCTTAAGGCCGGGAAGGCGCCGTGAAGCCTCAAAGGCATGGAGGGTTCCAAGCAGATTTTTGCGGAACGTGCGGTACGGTTCGCGTATAGAGTAATCGACGTCCGTTATCGCAGCAGCATGGATAAGGTAGTCCGGTTTCTCATTAACTATAGTGTCGACGACATCCGGATTCGCCATGTGGAGGTCTAGGTGTACGAACGACCCGTCGATGAGATCCGGGTTCGAGCCTTCTGAAAGATTATCGATGACAACCACTCGCCAACCTTTGCGCACAAAGTGCTCCGTTACATGGGAAAAAATGAACCCTAGCCCACCAGTGATGACGACGGAGGGTGCACTACCCTTTTTGGGCGCATGGTCTACGATGACTGAGTTCTTCCTCGTTTTAGCCTTGTCCGGACCCGACGACTCCTCATCCTTTCGCAAAAGCACGTATGCGTAGCTCTCGGTGGCAAACGTGAGCCCAGGAAGAGGCGAGGTGCCGACAAAAATCGCAAGCTTATGGATAGCGTCAAACAACGCGCGCATAGGAGCCCATCCTGCTTTCCATCTCACAACTGCAGGGAATGCGAGCTCGACTGCGAGCCCCGCAGCCTCCGCGAGCTGGCGCAGCTTTCCCGGCGTTACTTGCCCACTATGCATCGCACGCCCCTGCACCGATCGGCTTGTCACCATGCGCGGATTCTTCGTGATGATTACCACGCGACCCCCGGGTGCGAGCATGTCAGCAATGTGCGCCATCGCTTGATCCTTGTTTGCAAAATATTCAAAGCAGCGCGATAGCACGATGAGATCCGCCTTAAACGGTGGCACGGATGCTTCGAAATCACTCTGCTCGTACGAGATTGATGGCATCGCCGCGAGCTTCTTCCGCGCGCTCTCGAGCATTGCTTCTGATTGCTCGATGAGATGTATAGGTCCCGTAACACGCTCGCGGATTAAGGGCGTCCATACTGCGTCTCCAGGTCCCACCTCAATAGCACGCTCGTATTTGCGGCTTCCGAGCGCACGCTTCAAGGAGCGCATTGTCTGTCGGTATTCGAACCGCTTCACGGGCGTCGCGTGCCAGCGATCTTCCTCGTACGCACCGTTGAGTCCGCCGGTCTGGCGGTCGTAGTACTCCTTGATGTCTGTGTTTCGTAGAGCGTCCATATCCGTTCAAGCGTACAATTCTTTCGCGAGCTGCGCTACGAGCGTATTCAGGTCGTGTGCGCGCGCGACCCGCTTCCCCTCTTCGCGCAAGGCATCCTTCTCTTCCTGCGATAGCCGCAGGAGCGTACGAATCTTTTGAGCGATATCCGGTACCTCGCCCGAGGTAGAGAGACGGGGATCGAGCACGCCAGAGAGGTCCTCGTGCCGCGTAAGCAGCAGACAGCCGGAAGCAAGGGCTTCGAGCATCGTCTTATCGAACATGCCTGGCGCGCTTATATTTACCACGATGTCATGCTCCGCGTAGATACGCGAAAGCTCCGCATGCGGGACGGCACCGCGTACCGAAAGGCCGATGTTCCCCGAGTTCGCGAGACCGACGACCTTATCGCGATACGCGGCATCATCCATGGGTCCTGCGAGCGTTAGGGCCGCCTGCGTGCCGTCACGCTGGAGCGCAAGTAAGGCTTCGACGACCTCGCGCACGTGCTTCTTCGGCGAGACGCGTCCGGCCATGAGGATGCTGCCTGGCAATCGGCTGGCACCGGCTGGCGCGGAGAACCGCTCAAGGTCGACGCCGACCGGCATGCGCAGAGCGTTTCGGAAACGTGCCGTATAGGATGCACTCGACGTATAGAAGACCCGGCGACACCAGAGAGCAGCGAGATGCGTCGGCCAGGAGCCCGAGCCGTGGTTCCTCCACATATATATGCGTTTGCTGAGAAGCTTCCAGAGCAGAGCCCCTATGAGTACGTACTCCTGATTCATATGGACGAATACAGTGTCGTACTCGCGTCTCAGCTTCCATGCGAGCGTGATGAACCGCAATACGTAGCGCACCCTCTTTCCTATCTTCCGCTTCCCGCCTCCCGTATTTTCCTTTCCGAGCGTGTGCACCCGGACATTTTCTGGCAGCATGTGCTTCCCTTCAGAAAGACAGATGACCTCGATCCGTTCGAAGTCAGACGCGAGCTTTTCTATCCAGCGCGTAAAGAACCCGAGTACCGGGTCCCCATCATCGACCGTCTGCGTGACGATAAGCAACTTCATGGCAAATCCGCGAGCGTATGTATGACCGGCCACCGGCCATCACCCTTTCCGTTGTCGCGTCTCATCTCGTAGAGAGAGAGTGCGGGAAGCGCACTTGCGAGCGCTTCAAGCTCGCTTGGCCTATCGTCTACAAGAACAGCTGACGCGCCGTAGTACCCTGGCCACTTGGAAAGGAACTCGGCCTTGGACTCCATACCGGTATACAGAACGGTAAGTCGTACCACGCCTGCTAAGGCGCTCTCGATCTTCACTCGCTGACGTTCCTTCTCGCCGTAGCTCACGATGATGGCTTCGTTTCCGTAGGCACGAAGAGTCTCGAGCGTATCCGCGTAGAGGAATCGGGAAAGATATCCCGGAGCGAACGAAAGCGCTCCCGAACGTATAGCTTCGCTCACCTTGTCCCATACCGCTATACGCGCTTCGCCACCCGAGACGCTCTCCTCACGCTTGCTCGCAAGCGTCTGCAGAAGCTCCTCGCGGAATGGCGCGCATGCAGGCTCGTCCGGCAAACTCGCGAGATACGCATCTGTATCAAACAGGGTCCGATCAAAATCGAGGAAGCGAATCATGCAAGGAGACTTTGTATCGCTGCAGCTATCTTCGCAGAGTCGTGTCGGATGAACGACCGCTGTAACGGATCGTTCGCAATGGGTGCGACCGTGTATGTAGATACCAGTGGGAGACGACGCACGCGTGCGTCAGCGGGAAGAAAATCATCCTCGGGCGGATATTCTCCGCTCGCCGCATAATGCTCGAGGACCTCCTTGCGCATACCGTTATCGTTCATGAGTATGACGTCCGGTTCACGCCCCGCATACTTCGCAATCTCGGCAACGTGCTTACGCGCCGTGAATCCTTCTGTCTGTCCACTTATCGTGAACAGATTGAGTATGTAGACCAACCTCGCTTTGGACGCCGCGATAGACTCCTTCATACCGTCAGGCAGAAGCGCGGCTATAGAGGAACTGTAGAGGTGCCCTGGACCGAGAATGATGAGGTCGGCAGCCTCGATAGCGTCTTTCGCTTTCTCCGTCAGAGGCGGATTTCCATCGAGCGCGAACTTCTCGATAGGAGAGCGCCCCTGCTCATGAATGGATATGACATGTTCGTTCCTGAGCTCGGATCCGTCCTTTAGAGTAGCAACCAATACACCGGGCGTTGCGGTTGCCGGGATGACGGTGCCGCAGACGCGCAAGATGCGCGATGCTTCCTCGAGCGCCGCAGCATCTGATCCCAAGAGGTCAGTGAGTGCGGTGATAAACAGATTCCCCAGATTGTGCCCTTTGATGTCGCTTTTCGTAAAACGGTAAGCGAACAAATCACGAAGCACGTTGCCATCTTCAGCCAAAGCAACGAGTGCCTGTCGCGCGTCCCCGGGCGGGAGAATTCCGTACGCGTCGCGCAAGTGTCCTGTTGATCCGCCATCATCTGCCATCGTTACGATAGCGGACAACGAAACGCCCGGCAGACGCCGTAGCCCCGAAAGGACCACGAAGGTGCCGGTTCCTCCCCCAATAGTCACTATCTTGGCCATATGTATGTAAACCTTACCCCACCCCGCCCTGGTTACCAGGCGCCCCAAGCGCACGCAGGAGGTCCTCTGCGACAAGCTCGGGTAATGACTGAAGGGGTGCCAAATGGGCAAGCGCCGCGGCCTCGGCATTCACAATAAGCGCTCTTCGCAACTGTTCGTCTTCGACGAGTCGAAGTAGCTGCCGAGCGAGCGAGTAGGTGTCCGCGACAGGAGCCGCGAGTACTTCCCGTTCAGGCATGAGGACGCTCCCGATGACGCCGACCTCGGTAGAAATTATGGGGAGACGCGCGATCGCAGCCTCAAGCAGCGTGCGCCCGTATCCCTCATACGCGCTTGCTTGTACCAAAGCGTGCGCGCTTCTCATAAGTCCGAGCACGTCCGGTCGTTCGCCAAGAAAGATAACCACGTCCGTAAGGTGTTCGCGACGCACAAGCGCCCTCAAGCGTCTTTCCTCCCTTCCGAGACCTGCGATAAAGAGCCCGACTGATGAGTGCTTTTTGCGCGCTTCTTTGACCGCTTCCACCACATCCTGAGCGCGCTTTTCACGCTCAAGTCGTCCTACGTAAAGGCAGACGAACGAAAACTCATGGGGCGGTAACGCGACTGGCGCATCAGGGTGGATGCCAGGCGCAATCGGGAGCACGGACGGCTCTTTGATGCGCCTGCCATAGCGCGCGACCAGGTCCTTAGCTATGCGCAGAGATACAACGCGTATCGCGTCTGCCCGAATAAGGATACGATCTGCGATAAGCGCGCGAATGCGATTTTTGATGGAGCCAGCCAAAAAATGAGGCGATAAAAAATCCGTATGCACTTGCACATGGAAGCCGGCGCGGCACGCTCGCGCAACAATACGCGCAATGAGCCCGTGTTCGAATGGGTCCTGACTCGACACGACCTCTGCCCGGCACTCGCGCGCGACACGGCGCGCGACCCTGAGCTGCCTGACGAGCCTGAAGGCTCCTGGCGCAATCGGGTAGAGCGTGAGCCCCCCTTCGCGCGTACGCTCGGCTCCCCGCGGCGCGCTTGAGACCACATGGAGTTCACCTATCGCTTCGGCATACCTGCGCATGCGCTCGCGCGCCGCGCTGTCGCGCATAAATATCGACGGGTCGTTTGAGATGAAGAGCGCGATCATGCCTCAGGAAGGGCGAGCGCGCGTACGACCTCATCGATCATGCGCTCATCCGTAAATTCTGCGGCATGCGCCTTTGCCGCTTTTGAGAGTTTCGCAGTGAGTTTCGTATTCCCCATAATCTCTCGCATGGACTCCGTAATACCGCGCACATCATCTGGAGAAAAGATGAGTCCCGTTTCTCCCTCGCGGACCAATTCCGGATTACCTCCCACCGGGGTGGTCGCGACTGGCGTTCCAAGCGAGAAAGCCTCGAGAATGAGATGCGAGAGACCTTCGTACCGCGTATTGAGGATGAAGCCGCGCGCGTGTGCGAGGTAGCCGAGCACCTCGTCTCGCGATACTTGGCCGACGAAACGGACCCTGCCCTCCAGTCCTTGCTCTTTCACATGCGCCTCGAGCGTCTCTCGTTCCGGCCCATCCCCGACGATGACGAGCGTTAGGGATGAATCCTCGAGAGACGCGAATGCGTCGATAGTCGCACGCATACCCTTCCACTTAACCAGGCGTCCTATCGATACGAGGTACGCGCCATCGATCGGTGATTTCGTCTTTGCGGCAGGCAGCTCCGGTGCTGCGTTATACGCGACGTGGATACGCCGCCGCGGAATATCCCAGAGATGGACGACGCGTGCGAGGTACCGGCTCGGAACGATGATGCGGTATGCGCTCTCCGCGACAAATCCTTGTAGTGCTTTCAGGGCGCGCACGCGTATCGGATACCGTCGCTTGGCGACAAACACGTCGAGCGAATCCGTGACCCCGTAGCGCGCGGTACCTTGCTCCCATGCGTAATCACCCGCGACGCGCAGATAGAACGGTCGGCGCGCAAGTCGCGCAGCAATCAAGGCAGGGAATCCTGTGGAGACCGGGTCCAGGGCGAGAACGAGATCCGAGCGCCGAGCGACCCAAAAGACGTGCCAGCCATAGACTGTGTGCCGTATGAGCGGAGGAAGGTGGCGGACACTTGCAAAGCGCACTGTCTCCCCACTCCAGCCGTGCCGCGCAAGACCCTTCTCAAGGGCCTTTGCAAAGGTCGCCGGGCCGCCGCTTTCGGGAGGATAGAGAGGTGTCGCGAGGCACACGCGCATAGCGGAACCATAGCTCTAAAATGGCCTAGACTCAAGGCATCCGTGCTAGATTGAGTCCGTGAAAATCGTCATCGCGACGCCGCTATATCCGCCAGATACTGCGCCCTCGGCCGCATATGCGAAGGAGCTTGCGCATCGGCTTGCGCAGTCGCATGAAGTCTCAGTCATCGCCTATGGCCGCCTCCCGGAAGAATTGGAAGGAGTTTCAATCGTGCCGGTATCCAAACGCTATCCAATAGCGATACGTCTTCCCTTATTCTCGCTCGCGCTCCTTTGGCGTGCGCTATTTGCGGACGCAATAGTGGCGCATAACGGGGCTTCGGTCGAACTGCCGGCGTCGATGGTCGCAAAGCTTACGGGTCGGCCGCTCATCTTCCTCGTAAGCGACGAGGCGGCGCATACTTGGGCCTCAAAGCACAAGCGTCGCCGCGGTATTGAGGAACGTACTGCAAAGCAGGCACGGAAAGTTATTTCTACATTCCCACCGGCGCGCCCTGAGATTCTTCCCTATGCCCCGTACCCCACGCAAGAGATGGAAGCGTACGAGCGCGCCTGGACCGAGCACCTCATTGGGATTGAATCTGCGATTTCAGCATGAAAAAGGATATTGACACATGGGACGCATATAGAGAGTCGGAGCTTGCATGGCTTCGTCCACGCCTTACCTCGCTCGGCTACACGCTCGACGAGAACCAGCCGCATATCGCCGGGGAACGCTATCTTATGCAGGCTGTTACGACCGCTGCGGGCCGTAAGCTCATCCTCCTAGCGTCAAGAAGTTCTGATGGACAACGTGCGGTGGTCAAAGCGACATCAGACGTAGGCGGGAAGAAGGAGATCGGCCATGAGCGTGCATGCCGGCGCTTCCTTGCCGACATCGATTTCGCATACCAACCCTTCCACTCTCCTGCGGAACTTCTGTGGGAGGAGCGAGACGACCGACTCATATTCATTCAGGAGTATATTGAGCAGTCCTCGGCTTTTCTTGCGCGCCCACCTGAGGAGCAATTCCATATCGCGCTTGCAGCTCTCAAGGCGCAAGAAAGCGCGCACGCAACGACATACGGTCACCGCGCAAAGGTCCGCGGAGTATTTGGTTCGCATGGCGTGAATGATTATTTCTCATCGGTGAAGCATTTCTTCGCATGCGTTGTGAGCGCGTTCCCGAGCTATGAAGAACGCTTATCTCGTGCAGAGAGCCTGTTAAAGGCCGGCAAGCGCCGCATCGACCAGTACGGGGGATTTCTCACGCATACCGATTTCGTGCCGCATAACTTCCGAATCAAGGATGGGACGCTCTACCTCCTTGACCATTCCTCCTTCAGGTTTGCCAACAAATACGAAGGGTGGGCGCGCTTCACAAACTTCATGGCGCTCTACCATCCCGCGCTCGCGTCCGCGCTCGTCGCTTATGTCCGCAATAACCGGACCCCTGAGGAAGCAGAGGCATTCCAGCTTATGCGCATCTACCGACTCATGGAGATTCTCTGCTATTACGTGCGCACCCTTTCCCGCTCCGAAGGGGACCTTCGCGCATTGAACGAGGCGCGCATCGCGTTCTGGGGGGAGGTGCTCGACGCGGTGATGGACGGTAGTGAAGTTGCTCCCGAAACTGTCGTAGAATACCAGGCGACGCGCGACAGACTCAGGAGTCCTGAAGAGAAAGTCCGTCAGCAGGGGCTTCACTAGGAGAGCGCGCGCATCTTCTCGATAAGCGCCTCGTACCGTTCGATGAGCGGGTGACTCCACGTCTCCTTGAGCATCGACAGCATCGCTTCCTCGAACCAGAGTTTTTCCTCTCTTCCGGTATTGAATCGAGTCCAGAGCGCGCTTCCAAGCTCGGCATGTGCCTCAAGCAGACTCTCGCCGTTATGGATTTTATCTGCGAGCGCAACCGCCTTCGCCCCCTCCGGACCATTGCGCACCGTCTCTATGTACTTGAGCTTCTTCTCCTTCCAGGAGAGCGCGTCGTCGTTCGTCACCGCCTCAACTATGGAAAAGGCCTCCTCGCCGATGGCCGCGCGTAGGTCGTCAGCCGGTATCGGCGTGTCCTCAAGGACGTCATGACAGAGTGCGGCAGCGATGACCGCGTCCGAAAATCCGTGCTCGCGCAGCAATAGAGCGACCATATAGGGATGCACAACATAGGGCGTTTCCTTGTCGTCCTTCCTCGTCTGTCCCGCATGCCCCTTTAGCGCGAGAAGAACGGCGTTTTCTATGATGGAAGCCATTGTGTGTTATGCAAATGCTACCGCGAACACACGCTCGCGCATCTCTCGCGCGATGATGTCCCAGTCGTATTTTTCAAGCACCATACGACGAGCCTCATCCGTGACACGACGCACGGCTTCGGTATCAGTCCGGATAGAAAGCACCGCGTCCCGTATCTCCTCAGGTGCGTCGGGCGACACAACCCAGGCGGTAGGCTTCTGGTCCGGATTATGACGTGCGTCGAATGCGAATTCTGCGAGTCCACCCTCCCGCGTTGTCACCACAGGGAGCCTTGAGGCCATCGCCGAGAGAAACGCGTTCCCGAGCCCTTCAGACCGAGAAGGTCCGACAAATATATCGGAGGCCAGCCGATACTTTGTTACGTCCGCGCGTTCGACAGGCCCCGTGAATATCACACGGTCCGCGATATCGAGTTCGTTGGCGAGTCCTTTAAGCATCGTCTCATCAGGTCCGCCACCAACTATCAGAAACTTGTACTCAGCCGGAAGAAGCGCGAGCGCACGGAGGGTTGTATCGTTTCCCTTCTGGTGGACGAGGCGCGCGGTGTTCACGAGCCATACGTCTCCCTCTTTCTTTCCGAGCGTTACCTTGAGAGCTTCAACCTCTGAATCAGGAACGGATTGGTGAAGATCCTTCGGGTTGGCACCGTTATGAACTAGCACAACCTCTCCTTTGTATCCCCGCAGTCCCGGCCAGGTAGCGAGATATGCAGATATAGCCTGCACGATACGTGTCGTTTGGAACCCATAGTCTATGAGAGGAAGAAGCGGTCGAATGAACCAGCGATGGAATACCTTCTCGTACGGATCTCCGTCCTGCAAAGTAAGGATACGCGGGGCTCGTACGCCAAGCATCTGTGCGAGTACGGCAGGCAGCAGCATGTAGGTCATCATTGACCATACGGCGTCAAAACGGTGGACGCGATGAAGCGAGCGCGCCTTGAGCGCGGCGAGCGGTATGAAAAGTATCTTCGAGAGATACGCACCGCCCCAGCCCACTCGATACACACGCGTATTCCCTATCATCTCCTCTCGTGGTGCAGATGAATCAAAAAGGAGGGTGATGAGATGGAACTCGATATCTGTAGCATCGATGCGATCAGTAATCTCCTTTATCGCGGCCTCTGCGCCCGACACGAAGCTTGGGTAATACGCCAGCGAGAAAATGAGGACTTTTCTCATGATTGCTTCGCGTTCGCGATGTATTCCTTAAGATAGTGCCTTTGGGTCCAACCGAGTGCTTCAATCTTTGAAGTATCGTCTTTGCCAGATGAGCGCGAAGTCGCCGTCTGTGTCTGCATCTCTATGTCTCCCCCGCACATCTGTGCGACCTCGAGTATGGAGTGTACGTCATCTGCGCTAATCGCGTACCCGTCACCCTCACCAGCTTCACCTGCGCGCACGATTCCATCGACCGTATCAAGCACATGGGTGAAGCTCCGCGTCTGAGTTCCAGGCGCGTTAACCAGATGCGGCTTTCCAAGCCGCACGTTCTCAAGGAACGTTGCGATCACGGTCCCCATATTTCCCCACGTGCGCTCGCGCGGACCATATACGTTGTAAAAATAGACAATCGCGTACGGAAGTACGTACCAGCGTCCGTAGTTCCCAATGAGATCGACGTTCATCGCTTTAGTGAAGGTATAGGGAGCAAGGTCTCGACCTTCACCACCTGTAGCTGGTTTACTGATTTCGGACTTCGTGGAGGAAGCTGCGTAGATAAGCTTGCACTTTTTTTCGCGCCAGAACTCGAGAACTGCAATCGTGCCTTCCGTATTCGACTTAAAGACCTTGTCGGGCTCCACGAGACTTTGGTGAACGCGCGAGTACTCACCAAGGTGATAGATGAGATCGGGAGTCTCAGGAACGAGTGTAGCGATGTCCTTTGTATGCCCTTCTCGGTATTCGACGCCCGCAACGTGATTATCCTTGCTCCCTACCGAATAGTCGTCGAGCGAAATGACTCGATGCCCATCAGCGCTGAGACGCTCGCATAAATGCGAGCCCACAAACCCGGCTCCGCCGGTAACGAGTATGAGTTTCTGCGGTGACGCCATATGAGGGGTTATACCCCGTCCTTGAGGATTTTGCGAAGTTCGTCTTCCGGAACCTCGTAGGGCTTCTGCGCTGTCGCCTGTTGCGGCCTGGACTGGCTTTCACGCATCGGATTTGGTGCAGGAGTCGGCACGGGATTTGGCTGCTTGGGCACTACGGCACCGAGCGTTTCCTTGAGCGTCGTCTGGGGCTCCTCCTTCTTTTGCTGTCCCTCGGTCATACGCTTCAATATGGCTCGCAAATCATCCGGACTCTTACTTGCGGCCACTGGAGCTGGTCGCTCCTCGCGACGCGACTGCGACCGACTCTCTTCACGTCGCGCATGGGGACGGGCGTTGTCGCGCGGGACAGACACACGCTCCTCCTTATGCTCGAGGCGGTCGACGCGGGGAGCCGGCTCCGTAGCCCGTACGACTGGCCGCGGCCTCTCGCTCTGCGGAACGTAGACGCCGTCGCGTGTCGGGAGCGATGAAGAAGGAGTGCTCTTCGTATACGGGCGCTTGGGTTTTGGCGCTGGCTCGACATACTCCGTATCGACATCAGCAAGTTCTTCGCTGATCTTCGCCTCAACGAGTGAGCGCTTCGCGCCAAACTGCGCGCGCGAGGAGGCGACCACTTCATCCTTATAAATGCGCGGCGGCGGTTCGATAGGCGGGAGCGTAACCGCGGAAAACGGGCGCGAACCTATCCCATCAATCATGAGCGAAAGGTAGATTTGACGAAGACCGAGATTCACCAGGTCTTCCTTAGTGAACTCCGGCATGAACACAGTTTCAAGCGTCTCTGCATCGAAGGGTCCCACTCGGAACGCGATCGTGGTCCCGACGTTCCCGAATACGGCGTCACGTACTTCCTCCTCCATCTGTTCGACATACTGGTGCGCGATTGTGAGCGCGAGTTTGTATTTACGAGCCTCGGACAAAATGCCCGCAAACGTCTCGTTCGCGAAGTTCTGAAATTCGTCCACGTAGAAGTAACACTTTGGCGCAGCGTCGAGCTCAGCATGCGGCAGGTTTGCGCGGCTCATGGCAGCAAGGAAGATGCGTGTCGTGAGCATGGAGCCCAAAAGCTGCATGTTCGTTTCTCCGACGAGTCCCTTCGATAGGTTGATGATGAGAATCTTCTTCTTATCCATCATCTCGCGGATGTCGAACGAGGACTTCGGCTGCCCGATGATATTACGAATGAGAGGGTTGCCCGTGAACTGTCCTATCTTGTTTTGTATAGCAGGAGTTGCTTCCTGCGTGTACCGGTCGCCGTACCCAGCGAATTCCTTAACCCAGAAATCCTTCACCACCGGGTCCTTCACATTCTCGACGACCTTCTTCCGGTACGCTTTGTCGGTGTACATCCGATTGACGGAGAGGAGTGTCGAGTCCGGGTATTCGAGCAGTGCGAGCAAGGTATTCGTGAGGATGTACTCCATACGTGCTGACCACGCATCGACCCAAAGCTTTTTGAACGCTGACATGAGACCGGAGACGACAAGGTGGCGCCGGTCATACCCGACGTCCTCCATGATATTGAAGGCAATCGGGTTCTCCATATCGAACGGCGCGAAATAGACGACATCGCCAACCCGCTCAGGCGGAATGTATTCGAGAAGTTTTTCTGCGGTGCCACCGTGCGGGTCGATGAAGGCAATGCCTTCTCCATTCCGGATATCCTGTATCGCCATGTTCTCCAAGAGGGTCGACTTACCCATACCCGTCTTACCGATGATGTACGTGTGTCGCTCGCGGTCTTTCGCCTTTATGCCAAAGGGCACCTTCTTGCCACGCGCGTCCGTAGCGCCGAAATATGTCACCCGTTCCGGGTTTTCCATGCTCCCTAGTATAAGCGAAAACCCGCGCATTCGCGCGGGTTTTCATGTAGCGACCCTTGCGCTCTACTCGGCTATGGAGAATGTTGGCGCTGGAGCCACGGCATACGCAGCGCCAATAGCACGCATAAGGGCAGATACATCGGCATATACATCTCGAGAGTTAAGGGCGACCACTACGACCGGACGCTCCTCACCTCGCGCTGAGAGCATGAATACTCCAGCATAGGTCTCGCCTGCCGCGGTCGTCTTCCCTATCTTCCCGCCAATAAAGTTATTTGGGACGCCAGGAACGCGGTTGTAGTTCTCCAAGGGACCGAAAGAGACTGGCCCGTACGCGCTATTGGTCTGTCGATCGCTCGTGATATCGAATATGAATTTCCGGTTCTCGTATATGTAGCGTGAGATGGCGAACAGATCCTCGGCGGTCGAGACGTTCGCATCCGACGCGCCCGACGTGTCCGAGAAGGAAGTATTCGTGAGACCGATGGTCTTCGACTTCGTGTTCATGAGATTCACGAAATAGCCCTTCCCGAGTCCTGAGGCGAGGGTCTCAGCTGCTTCGTTTGAAGACTCCGTAAGGAGAAGGTGGAGCAGGTCGTAGGTCGAGACCGACGCTCCCGCCGTAAGACGCGGCTTCGAGGTGTAGACGAGGGCGCTCTGGGGCACTGTCATCGGCTTATCGAGATTGATGTACTCGGTAACGATGAGTGCGGTCATGAGTTTCGTCACGGAAGCGATTTTCTGCTTCATCGCTGGATCCTTGCTTGCGAGCACGGTTCCGTTCTTAAGGTCCGCCACAAGGTATGAGGAGGCAGTAACGCCGGAGACATCGAGCTCGTAGGAGAAGTCGTCCTCAGGGTCAGGGCGCTCGTACACGATGAGCGGCATGCCTTTTTCGGTAGCCTCGTACACTTTCTTCGCATCCTCAGTCGAGAGCCTGATGCAGCCGCCTGAGTAGGATTTCGAGACGGGCGTGCCGTCAGGGTAATATGGCCAGCCGTGGATGAAGAAGTTTCCTTGGAAGTTGAGGCTGTAGGGCTGATGCACCTTGCCGAAGGAGGAGAAATGATCTTCCTCCTTGGTGAGGATGCTGTAAATCCCCGTCGGAGTCTCCCACCAAGAGCCTTCGCGTCCCTTCGCGAGTATGGGCACCGTCAGAGTCGCGACCCCATCCTTATAAACGGTGATCTCCATCGCAGAGAGGTCTGCTGAGACGAAGTCGGACTTCTCAGTGACGAATTTCTCCTTCACCGTCTGGTAGAACTCCGGGTTCGAGAGCGCCGGCCAGGAGCCGTATGCAAGCTTCGCGGTGCCGCCATCAGGCAGGGTAAACGTGTACGCGGCATCGCTATGGCGGGCATAGAGGAACCCGGCTCCGGCAACCAGGAGCGCTGCCACGAGACCCGCAAGGACCGTCCCCCCGATGCGCAAAACCGCCTTGCGGCGTGAGGCAGCATCCGTATGAGGCGCGTGTTCAGACATGTAATCGCAGTATAACGAAGGACGTGCTTCTTGTCCCCTTCTTACAAGGATCAATCGGTGTGCTTTGCTATAGCTCCAGGATTCTGGGCCGATTTACTGATACTGGATGAAGGACGGCGAGGGGGTCAGCTTGAGGATTTCGGCAGGCGTCAAAAGCCGGGTAGAAGGAGGCTTCAGGTCGTTTTTGTAAAAGAGTTTGAACCCCGTGAACTGCACGGGCTCAGGATGGATGACCTGGTTGTAGGTGTTGATCTTCTTAGCGCCGAAGCCCCAGCCATCCATAACCATCACCACCTGCACCTCGGGACGTAGCGTGATGTTCTTATGGCCGGTCACCATATTCTCGGTGAACCGGTGTATGACGAGGATTTTCGGCGGCAAGTTATTCGCCTTGACGAGGTCAGCCAGATACTTCGTCGCGTAATTTATATCTGCCGAAGAGACCGTACCGATAACGTCTCCAGGCACATCCCCGCTCTTCATCGAGAACTCGGGGTCGATCGCGAGATGTACATTCGGAAGCTTCAGGTACTCCTCAAGAAGCGGTATCTCTTTCTCAAAGGTTGAGAGACCCACCTGTATCTCAAGGATGACGATACCCTCCACTTTATTAGCCATATCAATAGCACGCTGTATGTGCTCTCCCGGCATGCGGAGCTTATACGTACCGTCCGCTTGTGCGGTGCCTTGCGCGGTTACCGCGATGTAGTCGATACCCATGACAACAGGGGTTGAGGGATCCGCGGCCTCCCACGCCGCTTTCTCGCTTTTCAATTTCGCCAATACCGTGCCCTCGTCGAACTCGCCCAATATTCCCATCTTCGTGGAGTAGAAGTTGCCGTAGTACGCCACGATACGCTTCTCGGGCAGGAGGGCACCTGGAATTGGGTAAGGACCCGCGACCGGCCAGAGCTCTCCCGCGGCAGACACACTGGTCGATTCGTCCTGATTTCGTATGAGCGTCATTCCCGGAGGAGTCGTAGTAGACGTGTCCCGGGTGGTCGACGCAAGGCTGATATGCGCAAGTGCGAGCATCTTCTCGTCATATGCCGCCTTGTCGAATTTCGGTGGCTCCGGCTCCAGAATCTTTCCCAAAAAGGATTCTTCATGAGACACCTCGGCAAGGGTCGCGCTTGTGCGCATGGCGTACGGCAGTACAAATGCCCCGAGCAGGAATATGAGTACAAAGGCGCCTATCGCCGTCGGAATCGTACCTAGTCTGCGCAGATGCTTCACTCCATTAGAAATCTTTCGCATGTATTACAGAAGATGCTGCGCGCCGCACCGAGTTCTAACGGGGTTCATACGCAGGAGCCGCAGACTCTCTGCGAGCACGGGCATCCCTGCGCAAGCGAAGCAACATGAGCGCAAGCGCGGTTATGGCAAGTCCTAGAATCGGATATACGAAGCTGAGCCAGGCACTAGGGATACCTGAGAACGGCAGAATAAGGACAAGCGCGCCTAGGAGAACGACCATTCCTTCCTTTGACATAGCTTTAGTATCGCGCAAACAAGTCTGGGAAGCAAAAATAGCTACGGACCCACGATAACGACGAATTCCCCACGGACCTCGTCCGCGTGCTCCGTGAAATACGCGCGCACTTCCGTAGCACTTCCCCGCACCAGGGATTCATGAAACTTGGTTATCTCGCGTGCAACCGCAATCTCGCGCTTCTCGTCGAGCACTTTCTCCAAGGACTCGAGCGCCTTCTCTATCCGGTGCGTAGATTCATAGAAGACGACCGCACGTTCTGAAGACGCGATTTCTTTGAACAACGTCTCTCTTCCCTTCTTGTGTGGAAGGAACCCTAAGAAAACAAAATCGTGCGTGTGAAGTCCGGCGATTGAAAGCGCAGCCGCGAGCGCTGAGGGTCCCGGTATCGCCTCCACTTTCACATCGCTCCCGAGCCGCTCGTACGCGAGCCGCACGAGCTCGTTGCCGGGATCTGATATTCCCGGTGTCCCGGCGTCCGTAACGAGCGCAACGCGCTTCCCTGCACCAAGCAGCGTCAGAACCTTGTCTGCGGCGAGCCGGCCGCTCCGTGCATGGTAGACCAGGAGCGGCTTCTGAATATCGAAACGTGAGAGGAGTTTAGAAGTCACCCGCGTGTCTTCGCACGCTATCGCGTCTGCCTGCTTCAGGGTTTCGATAGCGCGTAGCGTAATATCCCCTAAGTTACCGATGGGAGTCGCGACAACCGACAATACGCCGATGTCTTTCATATCGCGACAAGCGAGCTCGCTACCTTGTATATATCGCCAGCGCCCATAAGGACGATAGTATCGCGCTCTGCTGCATGCGCGTCCAGGTGCTTTCCAATATCATCGAACGAATCGATTGCCGAAGCTGCGACCCCATTCTTCGATATCAACTCGGCGAGCGAGCGATTGGAAACCGTCCCATCATCGACCTCGCGCGCGGCGTATATAGGCGCTATAACGACTTCGTCGGCGTCGGCAAAAGCCGACGAGAATCCATCGATAAGGTCGCGCGTGCGGCTATAGAGGTGCGGATGGAACGCGACGATAACCTTCCCTGTCGTCTTCTTCCGTATCTCGGCGAGCGTTCCCTTTATTGCGGTCGGATGATGTGCGTAGTCATCGTACACATCCGCACCCTTAGCGGTCTTCCCTTTATATTCAAATCGTCGCCACGTGCCTTCGAATGACGCAAGCGAATCAGCTATGACGGGTGATTTTACGGCGGCGTATGTCTCTTTTGCTGCTGCGGCTGCCGCGCGTGCGTTCATGACGTTAAATTCGCCCGGAAGCTTCGTCGCATACGCGGGCTCCTTGGTGTAATCGATGATACGCACGGAAAGGCCTGCCACTATCGGGGCGATATTCGGATGCGCCGGGTTCGTCACGATAGCGCCGTCTGCCGGCACCTTCTCGGCAAGCGTTCTGAATGCGGACTGGAAGTCCGCCAGGTCCTTGTAGTAGTCCGTGTGATCCCACTCAACGTTCGTGATAACAAGAATATGGGGTGAGAGTGTGAGGAAGTCGCGCTTATATTCGCAGGCTTCGACGACGAATATGTTCGAGTCACCCTTGAGATAATTCGATCCAAAATCCTTCACGAGACTCCCTACAATCGCCGTAGGCGACGCGCCCGCGTCCCGGAGAATGTGAGCAAGCATTCCGGTTGTGGTGGTTTTTCCGTGCGTACCCGAGACCGCAACGGTCTTCATTCCCTTCGAGATATCTCCAAGTCCCTGGAAATACGAAATCTGCTGTATACCGAGTTCCTTCGCACGGACACGCTCGGGGTTATCCTCCCAAACTGCCTCGCTATAGATAACGAGCTCCGCGTCCGGAGGAACGTTCTCTACCTTTTGCCCGATAAGAACGGAGATAGCTTTTGATTCAAGCAGTTCCGTTACGGGGCTTGCCTCACGGTCGGATCCGCTGACATCGTTTCCGTGATCCTTCAGGAGCTGCGCGAGGCCGGACATCCCGATGCCTCCAATGCCAACCATGTACATCTTCTTATGCATGATTTTTTACGAGTGCATTGAATTGGTCACCTCGATCATACTCATTCTTAAACATGCCAAACGAGGCGAACGCCGGGGACATGAGGATAGTATCGCCCGCCTCTGCCTCCCGAAACGCAGCATCGACGGCTTTATCAAGAGTCGCGTATATGGTCGCAGCCGGGAGCTTCGAGCGGATGCGATCAGTTCCCGTGCCCGCAAGGAGTACCACGTGCTTCACGACATTCGGGAGCTCATCGAAAAGCGCGTTCATGACAAGACCTTTGTCGGCCCCGCCCATGATGAGAATAATGTTGGGTTTCTCCCCGGCAAGCGCACGAAGCGCGACGACCGTTGCCTCCGGCGTCGTTGCGGTGGTGTCGTTGTAAACCCTCACCCCATTCACCTCCCGGATAAACTCGAGCCGGCCGGGCACGCCCGGGAAGGTTGCGAGCGCCTTTTCAATAGACTCATCAGGGATGCCGAGCGCTCTTGCCGCCTCAACCGCAAGCGCCGCGTCATATCGGTTATGCTCGCCTGGGATGGCGAGTTTCCAGTCTGCGCGAAGGTCATGGTCACCAACCACAGTGACGTGACTCCGAATATCTCCACCATATGATTCCTGTATGAGTTCTGCACATTGGCTTCCAAGGACCAGCGTATCTTCTGGCTTCTGATTGAGGAATATATTGGCCTTATCCGCGAGGTACGCCCGCATGTCGTTCTTGTAGTAATTAAGATGATCCTCGTACAAGGTGGTGAACACTGCCACTGACGGCGAGATCGTCGCATCGCCGAGTCCCTGGCACTGCCATGAATCGAGCTCGAGGACGGCAACCTCGCTACCTGTTATCTGGGGCAAAAGTGCGAGGGTGGAAACACCACGAACATTCCCACCGAGAAGAACCTTTTTGCCGGCCTCTTTGAGGATTGCAGCAATCATATGGGTCGTTGTCGACTTTCCGCGTGTACCCGTAATACCAACAGTGGTGACGCCGGATAGCTCCATAAAAAGATCAGCGCTCATGCGCACTGGAATATTGTTCTTGCGTGCCTCCTCTATATATATGGAATCAAACGGCACGCCTGCCGCCTTAAGAACCATATCGCGAGCCCTAAAATCCTCTAGCCGATGCTCGCCAAGTATAAAAGTTATGTTTGAAAAGGAGCTCAGAGCGTCGACCGACTCAGCAAGTTGCTCCTTGGTCTTGAGGTCAGTAACGATGAGCTCTGCCCCACACTCAGCAAGATATTTAGCGTCCCCTACCCCACGCCCAAGAAGCCCGAGTCCCATCAAGGTTACCTTCTTGCCCCGGAAGTGAGAGGAAGCGTCCATAGTAGTGAAGGCCGGAGCTACGGGACCGCCGGTATCAGTCGAGCTGAGCTCAGCCTGTTATGTCCTGTGTGCACGCGCCAAGATTCGAACTTGGGACCGCTCGAGTATCAGTCGAGTGCTCTACCAACTGAGCTACGCGTGCACACAGGACAGAACGCGGGAACCGGCTGAGCTCAGGCCTTCTGAGCCGCGTGCGCTGGCTAACTCCCGGATACTACCAGAAATCCCCAGGTCCTTCCACCGGGTCGTCTCGTGAGCCCTATACTGCGAGTATAGATGGTGTACCGAGGCTCCCGGCCCCGAGAAGCCAAGTCCTTAGCAGCAAGGACGGTCTCCACCCCGGTCGCTAAATGGCGAAGGCACCGCAACAAGAAGCGAATATGGCGACGAGCCGTAAAGAAATTCGAGCTCTCGCTCATCCTCTCAGAAACAACAGAAACCGCGCCCTTTGGCGCGGTTTCTGTTTAGTCGTTCTGAAAATCTGCAAAGATTTGTCTTCTTTTGTTCCGCCTATTCGCCATTGTCGGAGCGTCAATTGAGCGCTCCGACTCAGACACCGGTAACGTTTTTCCGGCGATCGAACACCCATTCGGAGATGAAGTGTCATTTCTCACAGTTCCGAAGAACTGTATCGACATGATAGGCCTTTCGGGCTCTATCGATTCCTTTCGGATATGATCCACGAGCAGCTTCCGCTACCCGTGCCTTGTTACGACTTACTCCCTGTTACTGAATTTACCGTAGCGCCGCGTAAAGCGGCGTTTTGGGTACCCCCAGCTCCCTTGAGTTGACGGGCGGTGAGTACAAGACTCGAGAACGTATTCACCCTGGTATGGCTGACCCAGGATTACTAGCAATTCCAGCTTCATGAGGTCGGTTGCAGACCTCAATCCGTACTGAGGACGGTTTTTGGGATTTGCTCCACCTTGCGGTCTTGCATCCTTTTGTACCGACCATTGTATTATGCGTGCGGCCCAAGATATCAGAGGGACATGCTGATCTGGCGTCATCCCCACCTTCCTCCCTCGTGAGAGGGCAGTCTCGCCTGGAACATTTAACAGACAACGGGGGTTGCGTTCGTTACCCCACTGAAGGGAACAGTTCAAACCACGAACTGACGACGACCATGCATCACCTGTGCTACACCCTCGAAGGCTCCCTCCCTTTCGGGTGGGATGCAGTAGCATTTCTAATCTTGGTAAGGTTCTTCGCTTGCCGACGAATTAAGCCGCATAATCCACTGCTTGTGCGAGTCCCCGTCTATTCCTTTGAGTTTTAATCTTGCGATCGTACTACCCAGGCGGCTCGCTTACCGCGTTAGCTTAGCCCCAGAGAGGGTCGATACTCCCTAGAGCGAGCGAGCAACGTTTAGGGCCAGGACTACCGGGGTATCTAATCCCGTTCGCTACCCTGGCTTTCGTGTGTGAGCGTCAGATTCGGGCCAGTACACTGCCTTCGCCTTTGGTGTTCCCCATGATATCAACGGATTTCACCCCTACACCATGAGTTCCATGTACCTCTCCCGACCTCGAGTCATGCCGTTTCGCTCGCACGCCGCAGGTTGAGCCCGCGGATTTCACGAACGACTAACATGACCGCCTTGACACCCTTTACGCCCAGTAATTCCGGATAATGCTTGGGGCCTCTGTATTACCGCTCCTGCTGGCACAGAGTTAGGAGCCCCTTATTCATGAGGTACTGTCAATAATTTCATCCCCCATAAAAGATGTTTACGTACCGAAGCACTTCGTCCATCACGCTGTATCGCTCCGTCAGGCTTTCGCCCATTGCGGAAGATTCTCGACTGCGGCCTCCCGTAGGAGTATGGGCCGTCTCTCAGTCCCATCGGTGGGGGTCAGCCTCTCAGCTCCCCTAAACGTCGTAGCCTTGGTGAGCCATTACCTCACCAACTAGCTGATATTGCGCAGGCCACTCAGAGAGCGAAAAACCTTTACCCTTGCGGGACTATCGGGAATTACCCAGGCTTTCGCCTGGCTATGCCCGACTCTCCGGTATGTACCTACGTGTTACTACCTCGTCTGCCGGTTGCCTTGCGGCCCCCTTGACTTGCATGCCTTATCCATACAGCCAGCATTCATCCTGAGCTAGGATCAAACTCTCATTAAGAATAGGCGGAACAAAACAAAACACATCTTTCTCCCAGCACTCATTGTGAGTGCTGGGTTGTTGCAGATATTCAGTTGTCAAAGAGACCAAAGAAAACCGCCGCCCCTGCGACAGTAGGCATATCCTACCCTCCCCTCGGGGGGTCGTCAAGCGGGCGGGAAGCGCTGTAGAAGGGCTTACGTAAGCCCTTCTCAAGCCACCCGTCGAGCCAACTGGTGCGCCGAGAAAGGCTGTCGACCGATTCGTCTCCAGACCTTGTATCAGCGTGTGTCTCAGGTGCCCCCCTTGTGGCCGCGCTTGCGTCGATCCTCGACATCGCATCACCCCGACCTCGCGAAATGGATTGTCAACATTGCGAGTGAGTGATGAGGGCGTATGATTGCTACTAGCCGTCAACCCTTGCCTTACTCATGGATACCCCCCAGGAGAGAATTATCGTCTCGGTCGGAGGCTCGCTTATAGTCCCCGGAGGGGTTGATACCGGCTTTCTCATTCGCCTTCGCGACCTCGTAACCCAAAAGGTTAACGAGGGTTTTTCTTTTTATATCATCACGGGCGGAGGGAAGCTCTCGCGCGAGTGGCGAGATGCGGCGCTTGCGATTAATCCTGAGGTTAGCAACGAGCAGATGGACTACGTGGGTATCGCAGCGACCAGGACGAATGCGGAATTGGTTCGCAGCATCTTCGCCGGATATGACATTCCTTCGATAATCCTCGATGTTCGTGAGCCAATTACGTCCACCTCCCCTATCGTCATCGCCGGTGGACTCGCGCCAGGCTGGTCGACCGATTACTGCGCCGTGCTTGCGGCGAAAGCGACTGGTGCGAAAAAGCTCGTCAATCTTTCTAATATCGATTACGTCTATACCGCCGACCCGCGCACAGACAGTGACGCGGTGAAAATCGAGAAGACGTCATGGGCCGATTTCCGTAAGCTCATACCGGACGAGTGGAACCCTGGCCTCTCTTCCCCGTTCGATCCGGTTGCCGCAAAGGAAGCGGAATCTTTGGGGCTAGAGGTCGTTGTGATGAATGGGAGCGATCTCTCGCGCTTCGCGGACTACCTCGAAGGTAAACCGTTCGTCGGTACCGTAATCTCTTAGCCGAGTTTTGCGAGCGCAGTTCCTAGGCTCGTCCGAAGATCCTCAAGCGTTCCATCATTAGTGACCGTCGCGTCCGCAGAAGCGATGACAGCGCGAATGTTTGCGCCGGTCGACCCCTGCCCTTCATCCTCACGCTTGGAGTTCTCTACGAACTCTTCGAAGGTAACGGCGTCCTTCCCGCCATCGCCTCGCTTTACCGTACGTTCGTAGCGGGTCTTAAGTCCAGCGTCGACACCAAGAATCCTTCCTCCGACGCTCCGCACATATGCGGCCTCGGTCTCGCGATGTATCGCTTCCAGTATGAAATCCTGCGCGCCATCCGCCATGGCTCGTTCATAGGACATGGTGAGGACACCACCCGGATACTCATTCATGAGTTCGTCCGCTAAGGTAGACATCGCAAGTCGCGTATCCGGCTCGCCTCTTTCTTTTAGGATCTTGCGGAGCGTATCAGAGCTCGAATAGTGCTTGAACCCTTTCTCTTTGAGATAGTCGACCACCGTGCCCTTTCCTGCTCCAATGGTGCCGGCTATCCCTAAAATCATAGGCTACTTCGCCACCTTCTTCTTTGAGAGCCAAGCAGCGATAGGAATCAAGAGCGGTGCCGAGCGCGTAATGGATGAGAAGGTACCCGCTGCGACTCCAACAATCATGACTATCGCAAAGTGCTGCGTCGCCTCACCTCCAAGAAATGCGAGTGCGAGGAGCGCAAGCACCACTGTAAGCCCCGTATTGATTGAGCGTCCCATCGTCTCGTCTATGGACTTCCCGACGGTCGTTTCAAACGGCTCGTCAATCTCCTCTTCCTCGTTCCGCTTCAGATGCTCGCGCACGCGGTCGAAGATGACGATGACGTCATTCACACAGTATCCAAGGAGCGCCAACAGGGCGACGACGAACAGGGCGTCAACTTCAGCACCCGTAAAGTGCCCGTACGCCGCATAGAATCCGGTCGGCACCAAAATGTCGAGCACGAGCATCGCAATCGCGATGAGACCATAGCCCCAGGACGGCACCGGCTTCGAGACCTTCCTGAAGGTCCATGCGATATAGAGGACAATCGTCAGGATGACCGCCGCTAGTGCCCACGCAGCTTTTGCTGCAAGCTCGGCCCCAAGCGCGGGACCAATTGAGTTAAACCTGAGCTCGGTCAGAGCTCCTGCTTCCGGTACGGAAACCGCAGCAATCACCGCATCATGTGCCTCCGGTGAAAGTAGCGGGGTGCGGATGACAAACCCTGCGGTGCCGCTCTCACGTATCGAGACACCCCCTATCGCGATACCTTCCACTTTGGCGCGCACGGTCTCAAGCGTAGGTCGCTCACCTGCGTAGGATATCTCCATCAGTGAGCCACCCGCAAAATCAATAGAACGTGGTAGCCCGAACGCGAATATAGAAACGACTGACGCCGCGACGACGACGCCGATGAGCCAGAAGAAGAACGCGCGGTGTTTAACAATAAACATATGACTAATGGAGGCGGAGCCCGCTACTCATAAGGGTGCGCCACGTTTTACCGCCGTGCTCGGGCACGACTGCAAGCAGGAACGCGCGCGTTACCGTTATCGCCGTGAAGAGAGAGACGATGACACCGAGTCCGAAGACGAGCGCAAAGCCCTTTACGAGGCCGGTGCCAAGCCAGAACAGGATCACGGAAGAGATGATCATCGTAAAGTGACCATCTCGTATCGCAGTCCATGCGCGCGCGAAACCAGTATCGACGGCCTCCCGCATCTTCTTGCCGGCACGAAGCTCTTCCTTGGTGCGCTCGAAGATGAGTACGTTCGCGTCGACCGCCATACCAATAGAGAGAATGAGTCCAGCGATGCCCGAGGCAGTAAGCGTAATCGGGATGAATTTCACGATAGCAATCGTGATGATGACATAGAGAACCAGTGCGATTGATGCCACGAGTCCCGCGAAGCGGTACCAAACGATCATGAAAATCGCCACCAGTACGAACCCGACGACTCCTGCCATGAGCCCTGCCTGGTACGCATCTGCGCCCAAGGTAGGTCCAACGGTATTGCTTCCGACAAGCTCGATGGGGACTGGCAAGGCGCCGAAGTTAAGGTTCCGAACGAGCTCGCGTGCCTCGGTTGGCGTAAACCCTCCGGTAATAGATGCAGTACCTCCCGTGATTGATTCCTGGATTACCGGTGCGGAGATTATTGCGCCATCGAGGAATATCGCGAGCTGTCGGCCGACGTTGTTCTCGGTAATATCTGCGAACAGCTCCGTACCCTCGTCATTAAAATGAATGAGCACGATAGGCTCGTTAAGAGCGACTCCTCCTTGTCCGCCACCAAACTGCAGCTCAGCGTTCTTGAGATAGCGACCGGTGAGCCCGGTGTCTGAATATGACTGATTGACCGTGAGTACACCATCCTCGTCTACATCACCCACGTTACCCTCCGCAAGTTTAAATTCGAGTACCGGTGTCTTTCCGATAGCGTCCACGGCGGCCTTCACATCAGTGACGCCTGGAAGTTCTACGAGAAGCCTGTCCTCGGTCGCTCCTGCGACGATGCTTGATTTCTCAAGCTGTATCAAAGGCTCGCCGACGCCAAACGCGTTGATACGCCGTTCGATGACATCCCTCAAGGACTCCAAGGCGCCTTCCTTGTCAGTGGCGAGATTTGCAGTATCCGCCCGGTAGATGAGCTCTGTACCGCCGGCAAGATCGAGGCCAAGACGTATTGGGTAGCGAGTCTCTGTGCCATGGGTCGCCACCAGAAACCAAAGGAGAAGGCACCCTAGGATTAGGGCGCCGAGCGCGGATAGACGTGCCGAAAGCATCGCGGTCAGTATACGCCGGAGGGCTTAAGGAGGACAAGCCATGCTACGTTTGCGAAAAGACAGGCTACGGCGATGGGTCCCACCCCGCCTGGGACCGGGGTAAAGACCGAGGCCACCTCGGCGCACCTAGGGTCCATATCCCCCACGAGCTGCCCGCCGGATTCCGATGTCCCGGCATCGATGAGTATGGCACCCTCTTTCACCATATCGTTTGTAATGAGCCCCGCATGACCCGCGCCAGATACCACCACGTCCGCGTCCGCAAGCATCTCCGGGAGCATCGATTCGGATTCCTGATTAGCAACCGTTACGGTAGCGCCCTTTGCGCGCAGCCACGAAGCGACCGGATTCCCCACGAGCCAACCTTCGCCTACCACGACGGCGCGCATCCCTCGCGGATCGACACTCGCAGATGTCAGTATGTGCGCGACTGCACCTACGACAGGCGGCATGTATGTATTCGCGTCGTCTGATGCAAACGCGTCGCGAGCGTTCTTCCCTAGCACATCGGCATCCTTGCTTCGCGGAATGGCATCGAGCACGCGCTTAGCATCGAGTGCGGGAGGTAGTGGAAGCTGCACGATGATGGCATCCTCTGTAGCGCTGTCGATGCGCGCGATAAGCTCCTCTTCCGTAACAGAATCAGGGTAGCGCGCGACCGCAAGAATCATCCCGGCCTCGTGAGCGCGCGCCGACTTGATCTTAAGGTAAGACTCGGTCGCGGCATTCGGCGCTACCGTGATCGCAAGCACGACAGGCGTACGGCCGAGCCCACTAATCCGTGTACGCGTTTTGGCAAGTATTTCGGCCGCTATCTTTTTCCCGTCGATAATCATTTGTGTTTGCGCGCCTCCTCCGGCACACATGATTCATAGCGCCCGTCAGTAAACTCAAACGCATCGAGGCTCGAAAATCGGTACTGATACCCGAGCACTTTCGTGACCTTTGAGCCGTCAACGGCGATGGGATACGAGTAACTCTTCCAAGACCCCTTCCCCGTAGGAATCTTCCCGTGTGAAAGGTGCCACGCAAAGAAGTTTCCTACCCGCATCATCCAAGGCGCGATAGGAAGCACTTTCTTCCCTACGGCGCGCGCCATATCGCCTGCGCGTACGGCTGGCCCCGGCGGACAGATATTAAATACTTCGTACGTGCCGGGGAGCTCGCCAAACACGAGCCGTTCAGTGATACCGACCACATCATCCTCGTGGATGAATTGGCGCAACCACTTGGGTGTTGCGGGTATACGCGAGACAAGGAGCGAAACGACTCGGTAGGCAAACGACTTTTCACCTGAGAGAGAGCCTGAGAGCGCTGACTGGAGTCCGAATCTGATGCGATCGAACCTCCCTCGAGGGCCAGTAATGGCTGCTGGACGCACGACTGCGACTGCGACCTCCTGATTGGTACGCCTCGCAAACCGCTTACGAAGGTGCTCTTCCGCAATCCTCTTCTCCTCTGCGTACAAGTAATCGGTTTTACGAAAGGAATCTTCCTCCGTATACCGGAAATCGATTTCGTTACTGGCAAACGCACCGTAACTTGCTACGGTCGAGAAATGGATAAGACGGGTGACGGACGGTTCCGTAAACGCGAAATCGAATACCCGATCGGACGCCTCGATATTCCATTTCCAGGTGAGTGCGTGGTTCCCATAAATCTCACGGATATGCCAAGCCGTGTGGATGACGATGTCAGGTGCAAGGGCACGCGCTTTTTTCTCCCAGCCATTATCCGCTAGGTTCTGTTCTATATACGTCAGCTTCGGGTTATCCCGGATAAGTTCCGGAGCAGCCTCCTTATCGATTCCGATGATCTTACCGACGTCATCGCGTTTGGCGAACTCGTTGACCAGCATCGCGCCGACGTAGCCTGCAGCGCCCGTAATGAGAATCGTTTTCTTTGTATCCATAGGAATATAAACTGTGAGACGCTCGATCAGGATGCGAACCTAAAAAACATTCGCTTGATAGTTTTGAGCGCAATCGTGACATCGAGCACGAGCGATCGATGCTTTAGGTAATAGAAATCATACGCTAGTCGGAGCTTGGTTTCTTCAACCGACTGCGGACTGATGTTGCCCTGTTCGTACTGCTGATTGACTTGCGCCCATCCAGTGATGCCAGGACGCACGCGGTAGCGGACGCGATAGTACGGCAGTGCCTCAGCGAGGCGCTCGCCAAGCGGCACAAGATCGTTCCGCGGACCCACCAAAGAGACCTCTCCAGCGAGCACGTTCCAGAACTGGGGGAACTCGTCGAGTGACGTCTTACGGAGGAACGCGCCTACCCGCGTGACGCGATTCTCCCCCTCACCTGGCCACATCCCAGAGTCCGAGAAGCGCATGCTTCGGAACTTGTACGCGCGCATTGTAGCTCCCCGCTCACCCATACGATCCTGCCTGATTAGCACCGGGCCTGGGCCTTCTATCCGGAGCGCGAGTGCGATTAAAGGATAGGCGATAACGGTGACGATACCCATCAAGATGCCGCCAATGATATCAATCGCGCGCTTGGAAAAAAGGTAGAAGCCGGAGGCGCGCCGGACGGCATTCCGGAAGAACCATTCGTAGCCAAGCAGAGAAAGAGGGACGCGATCGAACACCTCCTCATACAACGCGAGGAAATCAACCACCTGGTAGCGTTCGCTTTCAAATGCGTGCTGATAAAGGGCAGGTAGAAATGGGCGAAGCGCGGGATCGCGCGAATCGAGTATCAGGAAACGAAAATCGCGCCCGTCCGACAGCATCCGCGCAAGCTCATCAGGACTTGTCTTCGCGGGGTCTATCGGGTCGTCCACCGAGAGTCCGTAGCGCGGATTCCCGGAGAGTTCTTTGGCGAGCTCCAGCTCCTCGGGTCGGCTACCTATGAAGACGGCGCGGGTTGCGGCTCGCGGACGCGAGATACGCGGGAAGAATACGAGTCGCCACACGAAAACCGTCACCAAGGAAATCGCAAGATATATCGCAAGGATGGTCTTTGGCGTTATCCCAAGCGGCGCAACAAAGAAGAACAGCAACGCAGCGATAACAATATTCGCGACGTGCGTCCGGAGGATGCGTCCTGAGAGATCCCGCTTCACAAAAACGACCTGCTTTTCGTAAAGCCCGCTCATGAAGAATACGAGCGTCCAGACTAGAAAAAGGAAGGCGAACGGTCCTGCGTGCGCTGAAAGCAGATCCTGGCTCGGAATTTCGCGGTACCGAATAAGGAGGGTGGCCCACAGCGAAAAGGCGAAAGCGATGATATCGCCCGCAAAGAGAAGCACGGAGGCCTTTCGTCCGCCAATAGTCATGCGTATGCTAGCTTATACACTATATAACCTCCCGGAGCGACCGCGGGTTCTACCCTTTTGATGCCCCCTAGACCCGATATCCTCTATGTCATAACGAAGGCCTCCTGGGGTGGTGCTCAGCGCTACGTCCTTGATATTGCCTCCGCGATGAGAGCCGCAGGGCGAGAAGTCGCGGTCGCATACGGGGAACCAGGTCTGCTAGTAGATAAGCTCGAAACAGCCGGTATCCGCACAATTGCAGTACCAGCACTCGGACGCGATGTACGTATCGGGAAGGACCTCGTTGCATTTGGCGTGCTCACTACTCTTTTAAAGCAGGAGCGTCCGCGTGTCGTACACCTTAATAGCTCGAAAGCTGGGTTGGTCGGCGGGTTGGCGGCTCGCAAAGCGCGCATAGAGAAAATTATATTTACAGCACACGGATGGCCATGGAACGAGGATCGATCTCTTCCTGTGCGTGTCCTTTTTCGCCTACTTACCTGGATTACGGTCTTACTCTCCCACCGCACCATATGCGTTTCAAGCGCCATGCGTCGCGACGCCGATTGGATGCCGTTTGCTTCCGGCAAGCTCGTCGTAGTGAAGAATGCCATCGCGGCACCCTCGTTCCTCGATCGCACTACTGCCAAAAAAAGTCTTGGAATTGAGGATGTTGCGGGGCCCTGTATCGGGATGATCTCCGAACTACATCCCACCAAGCGCGTGGAGGACGCTCTTCAAGCTATTGCACTCCTTACTCAGCGACATCCGGAGGCCATTCTCGTCGTCCTCGGGGAGGGCGAGGAGCGTCAGAAACTCGAGAGCCTCTCAACGCGGCTAGAGCTCGCCCATCGGGTCAGATTCCTCGGTTTTATTCCGGAGGCGAGTCAGTACCTCAACGCGTTCGACCTTTTCCTTCATACATCACGTTCAGAGTCCTTCGGATTTGCGGTTGCGGAGGCTGGATTCGCCGGTCTTCCCGTAATCGCTACCTCCGTCGGCGGCATTCCTGAACTCATCAAGCACGATGTATCAGGTACGCTCATAACGAGGAACAATCCGCACGCTATCGCACGCGCGATAGCGCGCTATCTTGAGCACGCCGAGAAGGCCAAGGAGCATGGCACAGCGCTTGCGGCCCGTATGAACGTGCTTGTCTCCCTTCCCCGCATGATTAAAGAGACTGCGAACTATTACTAGCCGACGAACTCCTGCGTACCCTGGACTCGAGACGCGGTACGGCCGTAGGCCGCAAGACTTGCGACGATGCCGAGCGCCGCGAATTCCATGAGGAGGTGCGAGCCGCCGTAGCTCATAAACGGAATGGTGGTACCGGTGACCGGCAAAAGTCCCACGTTGATGCCTGCGTGTATAGCAACGTGCGCAGTGATAACAATCGCAACACCGATAGTGAAGAAAGCATCGAAGTTGGTCGCGGCCTTTCGTGCAATCTCAAGGAGACGCGCCAGCAAAAGGCCATAGAGCGTAAGCGCGAGCAGCACCCCGACGAACCCCCACTCCTCCGCGTACGCAGCAAAGATGAAATCGGTCTGATACTCCGGAAGAAACCGTAGTTTCGATTGTGTGCCGTACCCGACACCCTTTCCAAGCCACTCGCCGCTTCCTACAGCAACCGTCGCCTGGTACGCGTTGTACCCCGCTCCGCGGATGTCTGCCGCCGGGTTGAGGAATGCGAGGATGCGCGTCCTCTGGTAGTCATGGAGTCCACCGAACCAGAGCGTGAGCGCTGCGACAATACCGAGCAAAGTGACCGCGATAAGGTGGCGCTTTGGTATACCTGAAATGAGCACCATCCCAAGCCATACGGCACCGAGTATCGCTGCGGTACCAAGGTCCGGCTGGACGAGGATGAGGATGATTGGCACCGCAGCATAGAGACCAGACACGAGAATGTGTCGCACGTTCCCCATCTCGGTGTGGCGTCGCGAAAGATACTTTGCCAAAAGTGCGATGATGATGAGCTTTACGAGGTCAGCAGGCTGAAATGAGACAGGGCCGAGATTGAACCAGCTTTGGGCTCCTTGGACCGGTGCAGCTGCCACCAGGAGCAGTATGAGCAAGCCGAGCGCTATCAGGTAGCCTGTGATAAGCACCGGCGTCCGGCGCAAGAAGCGCAGATCCATAACGGAGAGCACGAAGAAGACCGTTACGCCGAGCATGACCCACAACGCCTGGCGCGGCGCCAAGGAGTCCGATCCAAACGTATGCATAGTCAGAAGCCCGAGCAAGGAAAGCGCTAAGGCGGGCAGCAAAAGAGGCCACTCCGAGAGGAGGGACGACCAGAGAAATGTCGGGAGCCTAGACATCACTCACGGCCCGCGCTTATGGGAAGCGTAATGAACGGGAGTATCTCTGCGCGCGCGGGAGGAACTACGAAAGGCGTACTCCAAGTGAACACGAGAGGCGTCTCGCCGCCAGCCGGCACGTCGACAACCGAGGCGCTTGCGGCGATTGCGTTATTCTCCGCGTCGAAGACGGTCGCGATTATGTCTACATCGTAATAATCAGTGACGCCCATGTTGCGTACACGTGCAGTTATACGGGAACCATCCTCGGCTTCCGTAATCCGGGTATCAAGTACCGCAAGTGGTGTCGCTTCCGGCACCATGCGGAACCATTTCAATGATGACCCATCGAACGAAAGGAACGCACGAATCGGTACTGCGCTCGTTCGCGCGACACCTGGGAAGAATACGGGCACCGTCATTGCTGGAGGCAGGTCGGCAATACCTTCTTGCTTTCCTATCTCTCCGTTTGCGTCATAGATAGTCACCGTAAAGCGAGCATCACGTACGGCCTCGCGCGGATTTGGGTTATCGATATAGGCGATCGCGTCGATGCGTCCAGGGGTGTTGGTAAGGTAGCGCACGAAGCGCACTGACGGCTCGCGTACGTCGGCAATGCACAGGAATTTACAGGAACCGCCGCAATCGATACCACGCTCATCCTGATTCTGTTTCCCATCCGCGCACGATGGCGCCTCATAGAGGGTCGCTACTAGGGTGAGCGCGACAATCGTGAGGAACACGGCGCTCACGATGAGAATGAAGATGGTTTTGCGGCGAGAGCTCCAGGACATGTATACAGCTTATAGCGTTTAGCTGTGCGCGGCTAGCCAGATACGCAATGTGAAAACCGCCCCTCACGGGGCGGTTTTCATGTATCGGAAAGGAATTCGAGGGCTGCGTTCTGGCGACTAGCTACTCTCCCCCATAGGAGTACCATCGCCGCAATTGCGCTTAACTGCCGTGTTCGGAATGAGAACGGGTGTGGCCACAACGCCAAGTCACCAGAACGCAGCCCTCGAAGTTCCTGTCCGCGATTATTTCGCAGACAAACGAATACGCAAAGAATTTTGAAGCATTTCCACCGTAAGATTGTGATACTCACGGTTCCGCACAAGAGACTGGACTTATTAGTACACCTCGGCTCAATCCCTCGCGGGACTTACACCTAGTGCCTATCAACCTAGTAGTCTTCTAGGAGTCTCATAACGAGTACTAATCTTGAAGCACGCTTCCCGCTTATATGCTTTCAGCGGTTATCGCAACCCGACATAGCTACCGAGCGGTGCCCTTGGCAGGACAGCTCGTAGACCAGAGGTCAGTTCATCCCGGTCCTCTCGTACTAGGGACGACCCTCCTCAATACTCAACGCCTGTAGTAGATAGGAGACCAACCTGTCTCACGCATCTAGTTTACTTCCGTTACCGGAAGGATCGGACTGTAACTTATTCCGTTCTGGAATATCAACATTCAGTCTCTACGGGTATTCGTGAGCTGTAATAAGGAGCGATGTTTCCATCGCTAAGGGCTGGTGGTTGGAGGTTTGGACTCCGACATGTTCTCCGCTTTTTAGTTTTGTCCTGCGCATAACGCAGCTTTCAAAGCGAATACTCCCACCTGATTCCTTATTACAGCTCACAAACTTCCCTCGGTATTGCCCATTGCATTATGGGTTCCACCGATATCAGTTGATTTGTCTCCTTATATTCCTATAAGAAGCCGCCGTGATTTTGTCATTCGCACACTGCGTCTCACGCAGCTAACACTTCCTCGGGGTTCAAACCGTGCAATCTCCTAGACGAGGTGTTGCCTCGTCTAAAGATGCTGCACGGTTTGAACCCAGCTCGCGTACCTTTTTAATTGGCGAACAGCCAAACGCTTGGGACCTTCTCCAGCCCCGCGCTAAGGTGAGCCGACATCGAGGTGCCGAACTCCGCCGTCGCTATGGACGCTT